>JAVBSC010000049.1:0-50010 GCA_031547305.1 Desulfovibrionaceae bacterium | reverse complement strand
TCCCTGAAAAATGGCGCGCCAGGAAGGAATCGAACCCTCGGCCCGCAGCTTAGAAGGCTGCTGCTCTATCCGGCTGAGCTACTGGCGCATTTTGAAGAAAATTATATGGTTATGCCCTGAATCCTTTTGTTCCCGTTTTCGGCGTAATTTGCTGCCGTTCACTTTGTTAGAAGGCAGCTGCTCTATCCGACTGAGCTACAGGCGCGTGAGGGGGTAGTAACCAATCTTGCCCCGCCGGGTCAAGGGGGAAGTTTGGCTACAAACTGAAGGGTATGCCAACCAGGAACTTCAGATCCCGCTCGTCCTGGAAGGCATTTTTAAAGCCTACCCAACTCGGCAGGCTGGTGTAGTTGTGGTAAATCGTAAAATGCAACTGAGCCCAGGCGTTTTTTAAAAATCCTTCACGCACCGTGTATTTCAGGTCAAAGGTCCAGGCGTCCTCGCGCAGGCGCTCCGAATATCCGTAAGCCTTGCCGTCCCAGCCGAGGGCGTAGCCTGCGCCCAGAGTGAAGCCTTTTATGAAAATGTCGTCCAGATTGCGGGAAACCCCCAGAAACACCGCCTTCTCCCGGTCGTGGTTCCAGTCCGATCTGGCGTCCCACCAGGCTTCGTAAGCGCCCTTGGAACTGCCGTTGGGCACAGTCAGGCGGTAGGCGAAATAGCCGAGCTGGTTCGGGTTGTCCTGCGGGGCCAGAGTATACGTGCCTTCCAGTCGCAGGGTCCAGTTTTGCAGGGAATAAACGCCGAACAGATAGTGCTGGTACGCCGTGCCGTCAAAATTATCGTTTACGGAGCCGGAATTATCGCTGTCCCACATCAGGTAAAGCTGGTAGCCGAATTCCAGACTGCCTTCGCCAAGCCCGGTTTTATAGCGCCCCTTGAGGTGGGCGTTTTTCAGATAGTCCTGGGACTCGCCGTAAGCCGCCTCCAGAATCAGGCCTTGCGGAAAAGCGTACCTGGCTCCGGCGGACCACAGATAGTCCACGTCGGTCTCGCCGTCGTTCTGTTTAAACCGGAAGGTGTCGGAATACCACGGGGCCTTGTATTGCGAAGCATACACGGCGGACATGGAAAGCGGCCCGAAATCCGCGCCGATTTCCCCGCCCAGGTAGGTTCCGGGGTAAAGGGACCAGTTCACGCCCAGCGTGCTCGGCCCGCTGGGCTGAAAATACCCGGCCCGTCCCCAGACCGGTCCGGCTTTGAATTTAAGGTTGGCCTTGTATATGGAAGCCCCATCCAGGTTGTCGGTGCGGTCCCACTTGGGGTGCCACGGATCGCGCCAGGGCACGAAGTTCATCTCGTGGTCCGGCGCGCCGTGGTTATAAAAATCCACAGCTCCAAAGGCTCCGAAGTCCAGCCCCGCAACACCCCCAATGAACCCCGAAATAAATTCCGCCCCGGCTTCGGCCGTGGCGTGATCCAGATTGGTCCGGTAGCGTTCGCCGCCCAGGGCGTACCTGGCCCGGTAGCGCTGAAAATAAAACAGGTTGGCGTTTGCGGCCGCATCGTCAAAAAAAGCCGTGCCTGTTGAAAAACTGCGCTTCTTGCTCTCCTGGGCATCCTTGAGCGGCGGATCGGTGTCGTCGGCCGCCATGGCCGGGCAGGGCGACAGGCAAAGCAGTATGATGACGGGAACGGCGAGCGCGCCGGCCGCCCTGGCAAGAGTTCGCGCGAAGATGTTCATGGGAGCCGCTATAATATAAAGCGCCATAAAATAAAAGCGGCTCTGTATTAATCACTCTTGAAGTTTATGGCGGAAGGGAGCAATATCAAAGCGTCATGCTGCGGGAAGGTTTTTATTTCTCTGTTTTTTCAGGAGTTCACCCCATGCGCCCGGTATTCGCATTTCGTCTGATGGCCGTGTGTTTTTTTCTGAGTTTCGCCCCGGCGGCCTGGGCCGCGGAAGGCGAGGAATCCGGCAAGGTGCCGTTTATCGGAAGAATCCATGTCTGGCCAACGGCCGCCGACATGCTCATCCTGCTGCCCGCCACCATTTTTGAAAACACTCCGGCCGGCTTGAGCGAGGCTGAGAAATACGAACTGCTGGATAAACGGGTCACAGAATTCTGGGGCGTGGATCTGGAGACCGACAGCACCCTGATCATCACCTCCCGGCCTTTCAACGACACTCAGGTGACCATCCAGCTCCTGTACGCGGAAAACGGGGACATTATAGTGGCGGCCGGGGCGCGCGGCGAAGGTTCCTGCGCTCTGGAGCTCTGGCGCTTTGACATCAGGCGGCGCATGGTGCCGCTGGCCCTGCCGGAAGAACCGCGCGTGGGCGAATTCTTTATTCCCGGACGCAAACTCCCGGCCGGGTTGGACCCCAGCATAATGATCTGTCTGGACGGCGAGCGCCTGGAAGCCCTGCCCGTGTTCTGGAGCGACAAAGGCATAGTGGACGTGCCGTTGGATAACCGGATTCACTACAACTGGAACGGCCACGATTTTGTAAAGGAAGTTTTGCCGGCTAAATGAACGGTCGGGCCATTGGCGGCAAGTATGCGCTACAGACAGGATGAAAATAGTGTCCGTCTTGACCGTGTGGACCAAATAGCAATGCTCGTGCGCCGGAAATTCCCTTGTGCCAGGCACACGCCATGGCTTTCCCGCATACGGGATGGGGATGAGCCCCCCGGCCCCTCTTTAATCTGTCTTCCATCTCCAGGGCGGATTGCGCGTTGTCTCTGGCGATAAAGTCAACGGTGTTCGTCAGGTCCGCATCCGCCTGTTCAGTCCATGAGAGTTCCATCAGGCCCGCTTTCCGTTGGCGGCAAGGAGCCTTTCGCGGCCGCTCCCTTGCCGATTGCACGTAGTCGCGCATAAAATCCCAGATCAACCGCGCGCCGGTCCGAAATATGCGCGGCCCCGGTGAAGGCATACTTAAGGTGGTCATCTACCCGGATGGTAAAGGTTGATTCTGACATATGCACCTATTTTGTCGTGCATAAAAAGTATGTCATATATACATGACAGCCAAGGTTGTTTGCTAAAACGAGTGAGGGGGCTTGCGCCCCCCCCACTTGTTTTTTCTACTTGTATTCCACCACGGTGACTTTGCCGGATTCAGCGTGCAGCACGTGCACGGCGCAGCCCAGTCACGGGTCAAAGGCGCGGATCAACCTCGCCACGTTTACGGGGTTGTCGGCATCGGCCACCGGCACGCCGATCAGGGCCTCCTCGATGGGGCCGCGTTTGCCCGCGTCGTCCTTGGGGGAAGCGTTCCAGATAGTGGCCGGAATGATCTGGTAATTGCCGATTTTGGACTCCTGAATGTTAATGTAATGCAGGAGCGCGCCGCGCGGGGCTTCGGTCAGGCCAAGGCCTTCGCCGCTGGCCGGAATGGCGGCCTTGGCGTAGGTTTCTTTGCCGGGGGCGACTTCCTTGAGCCAGCGCTCAATGAAGCCGAGCATGTAGTAGGTTTCCTCCGCTCTGGCCACGTGGCGGCCCATCAGGGAGAAAGCCGCTTCCTCGCCCAGGTCCCGGAACTTTTTGACGTCCAGGCCAAAGTGCTCTTTGAGCATTTTTTTGCCGGTGGGCGAGATGTTCGGGTTGGTCACCCACATGCGGGCCAGGGGGCCCACTTCCGCCGGGCTGTCGTTGTAGCGCGGGGCTTTGACGAAGCTGTAGGCGCCGGCCTTGCCGTACTTGGGTTCGGTTTTTCCGTTGCGGTAGTTCAGGCCGGTGGTGGAGTCGTCAAACCAGGAGTACTTCACGTACTCTTTGATCAGCGTGGTATCCACGGCCACGTCCTGGCCGTTTATGTAGGCGCCGCGCTTGAAGGCTGTGGACTTGCCGGCGTCATCCAGGGGGAAGGCGCCGTAGCATATGGCGTTCTTGTGGCCCTGTCCGCAGGAGAACAGGTCTTTGTAGGCCGCGCCCACGGTGTACACGGTGGGCAGGTATTTTTCTTCCACAAAGGCGCGCACTTTCTTGAAGCGGGCCGCGTATTCCACCAGTTTTTCCTTGGTGGGTATTTCCGTGGCGCCGCCCACGACCATTCCCTGGACGTGCGGCATGCGGCCGCCGAACATGGCGACCATTTCGTGGGCGATGCGCCGCACTTCCAGCGCTTCCACGTATTGGTCCACAGCGGCGGAGTTTATGTTGGCGGGCAGGCGCAGGTCGGAATTCTTATAGCGCGGCACAAAGGGCGCGCTGTCCGGCCCCTGCACAAAGTCCTGGGCCGCCAGGTGATAGAAGTGCAGAATGTGGGACTGCAAATAGTTGGAGGCGAAGATCAGGTTGCGGGTAACGCGCCCGTTGCCGGGAACCTTAACCTTGAAAGCCTGATCCAGGGCCAGGCAGGAAGCCGTGGCGTGGGCCGTGGGGCAAACGCCGCAGATGCGCTGGACGATTTGCGAGGAATCGCGCGGATCGCGTCCTTTCAGAATATTTTCAAAGCCGCGGAACATGCCTCCGGAGACGTGGGCTTCGACAACCTTGCCGTTTTCCACCACCACTTCGGCCTTAAGGTGACCTTCAATTCTGGTCACCGGATCGATGGCGATGGTTTTTTTCTGGCCTGCCACGGCTCCGGGCGCTGCTTTTGGCGTGCAACCGGACATATGTTTTTCTCCTTACTTGTTGGCTAAAAGGGATCAGGCTTCGTAGAAGGGCGACTTGCCGTCAGGGAAGTCGGATTCCACGCAGCCGATGCATACGGCGTTCTGAATACACCAGTTGACGCCGCCGTTCCACTTGCGCTCATAGCAGTCCGCCATGGTGGACGGGCCCTTGCAGCCGAGGTCGTAGCGGCAGTCTTTTTTCTGGGTAAAGGTGGGAGCCATTTTGCCGTCATCGTAGCGGGGCAGGTAAGGACAGTTTTCGTGAATGTTGTTGCCGTAAAACAGGTTCGGGCGGCCGTCGCTGTCCAGCACTTTCACCACTTCGGCCAGGCCGGCTTCCATGCCGAGCTTGCCTATGGCGTCCAGAGCCACGGTAAGTGTGCCGACTATCCAGTCCGGATGCGGCGGGCAGCCGGGAATGTTCACCACCGGTGTTTTTATGCCCTGGTCGGCGAGGAATTTGGAAACGGCCGTGGCTCCGGTAATGCTGCCCTGGGCGGCCGGAATGCCTCCGTAGGCGGCGCAGGTGCCCACGGCCAGCACGGCCGCGGCCTGCGGGCCGATTTCCTTGAGGGTGTCCGCGATGGTGTATTCCTTGTGGGCGATTTCGCCGATCACACAGTACTTGCCGTCCGCTTCCACAGGAACCGCGCCTTCCACCACGATGAAGAACTTGCCTTTGTATTCCTTGGCGATGTTCAGCATGTGCTGGAATGCCGGCTCACCTTCCCAGGCCATTACCGTGGGGTGAAACTCCAGGCTGATGACCTTGAGCAGCACGTCCGCGATGGTGGGGTGAACGCTGTTTAAAAGGGAAACGGAACAGCCGGTGCAGCCCTGGCCCTGAAGCCACAGCACCGGCGGGCGGGAGCCGTTGAGCGAGCCGGAAATGGCTTCGCAAACGGCCGGGTGGAACATCTGGGAAATCCCGATGCCGGCCACCGTACCCGTACACATTTTGACAAAGTCGCGTCTGTTAAGACCCATCCCTGCCTCCTTGGTTTGGTATGCGCATTTTGTGAGTGAATAGAAGGAAATAAACGTGGAACCTGTAATAACGCCTCAAATAAGCTTAGAAGCTGAGTATAGCTTCTGTCAATAGAATATGGGGAAAATTATGGTTATTATTGAATAGTTACAAGGTAAAAGCGCGATTAGGCATGACTGTTTGTTCAAACATGGCACTTCATGCTATTTTTTGGTTTTTTGTGCTATGTTTTTTTGAGGGTATTGGCAGGGTCTATAGATGCAATCGGGTTTTTGCGGAAAATATGCAGGGTAACAAGCGTTGTCGCAAGGTAGAACGCGCCGAGCATGACAAAACCGGCGTTAAAGCTCAGAAGCTTGCCCCAGTAGCCTAAAATCGCGGTGAGCCCGCCGGTGCCAAGATAGGACCCCAGGGGAACGGCCACGGCCAGGGCCATGGGCAGCAGGCCGGCCGGAAAAGCCAGTCCGAACATGGAAAAAATCGCCGGGAAGGCAAAAGCGATGGCCAGGGGCTGGATGAACATGCCGGTAAGAAAGGCTGGCATCCATTGCAGGCCCATTAGAAACGAGGCCAGGGCTTCCAGCAGGAAGGAAAACGCCAGAAGCCTGGCGTGGCCGAAGCGCGAGGCGGTCCAGCCGCCCAGGAGCACGGCCAGTGGTGTGGCCAGGCGCGATTGCATGAGCAGGGTGCCGGCCGAAGCCGGAGTAAAACCCCGGTCAGAGGTCAGGTGCAGGGGCAGCACGCTGTAGGGGGCAAACTCTCCGGCCGCGGCCAGAGCCAGAATCCAGGTTAAAAGCCAGAGCATGGGAGATTTGGCCAGCTCGCGCAGGCCGCTCGCCGAGGGCACGTCAATTAGCTGGTCGCCGCCCCGGCCCAGGAGCCAGAACATGATTCCGGACGCCACGGTAAAGAGGCCCAGGATCAAAAAAGCGGTCCGCCAGCCGGCGGCCCAGGCCAGGCCGTCGGCTAGGCGCGGGGTCAGAATGAAGCTCAGGGTGGGGGCCAGCTCGTGTATGGAAACAGCCCAGCTCCAGAGGGAGGCGGTCACCAGGCTGGTCAGCGCGGACATGGCGGCGTTGAAGTACAACCCGGCGCAAAGGCCGTACAGGGTCAGGGCCAGGGCCGCTGTGGCGTAGCCGCCGGCGAACTGGACGGCCGCCAGGAATATGCCGCCGCTGATGGCGGAAAAAGCCACTATCCGGCGCGGCTTGAACCGGCTGGCCAGAAAAGAGGACAAAAACATGCCGCAACTGCACCCTGTGGACATGAAGAGCAGAAGACGGGCGGACTGGGCGTGGTCCAGGCCCCAGTCCTGTTCTATATACACCAGAATGGGCCCCAGAGAGGCCCGGTCCGTGTAGTTCACAAAGAACATGAACGCTAAAAGGGCCACCCAGGGAAGGGCAGCCCTTGCAGTGCCGGCGGGGAACCTGGACATGCCGTTTAATTAAGCCCCAGAGCTTGGCTTAAGGCGTGAAAATCCGTGTTAGAGCTCACAAGTTGGGCGGCCTGGCGTATTTTGCGAATGTCGCGCAGCTTGTGCCGGTTGAGCAGTTGATCCATCTTTTTGGCCACGCTGTAGGTGTCTTCGCGCACCATGATGATGGGCACGTTCAGGGAGTCGGCCCTGGAGAGGATAATGTCATTGGGGTAAAGATTGCCTGTCAGAATAAGGCAGGCGCAATCCCCTTCAATGGCCACCAGCTGCACGTCCGCCCGGTCGCCGCCCACAATGACCGCGGAACTGCTGGTGCGCCGGAAGTAGGCCATGAAGTTTTCCACCTGCATGGAGCCTATAAGGAAGCTTTCCACCATGCGTTCAGAGCGGTTTTGGGAAGCCACCATGCGGCCGCCCAGACATTCGGCCAGGTCCGAGGCGCGCACCGACCCCATCAGCGGGTCGCTGGGAATGATGCCCAGGACCGGGACTTTGTTGCGCTCAAGAAAAGGCTTGATCAGCCCTTCCACCTCATCCATAAAGTTTGACGGGATGTCGTTGATGATCACGCCGGCCAGGCTGTCGCCCAGAGAATCCTTCAGAGATACCAGTATGTCATAGTTCAGTTCCTGGTCCAGGCGATCGATGATCAGGGCCTTCAGGCCCAGTTCCCGGACCAGGCTTATGCCGTCCAGGCGGCAGTAGCGGCCGGAGAACATGCTGCCGGCCCCGGCCACCAGCATAAGGTCGTACCTGGCGGAAAGCTCGGCATAGGCTTTTTTAATGCCTTCAAGCAGGACGCCCGTGTCCACCTGGGAACTGAAGGCCCGGACCCGGAAATCCTGGGTGATCACCAGCGGGGTGACCAGTTCGGTCGGCTCGTTCCGGTTCAGCACATCCTGGACAAAGCAGGAATCCTCGTCCGCTATTTTGCCGTCCCGTTCAAATGGCATGGTGCCCACGGGCTTCATATAGCCCGGGTTGTGGCCGTCTCTTTCAAAACGCAGCCCCAGGCCGATGCTCAGGGTGTTTTTTCCGGCGTAAGGCGCGGTGGAACCTATATAGAGTCCGGGGATAGCCATGGTCAGCTCCTTAAGAACGTATATATGTGTTGCTTTAGAGCAAGTTCACTTTGAAATTGCTCGGCAGACGCGAAGCGTATTGTTTATTTTTTTGCAATCTTGCATTGTTACATGCTGGTCCTGTACCGCTTCCGAAATTTTTATTGTATAATCTCAGAGTCAAAATTCTCTAATTGTTGATTAGGCCGTGGCATCTGGAACAACCCGCTGCGGCGGGCTCAATATGACCCGCATATCCGCCACCAGGGCGCCGTTTTCCCAGGCCAGCACCGGGTTGCATTCCGCCTCCTGGATTTCTGGAAAATCCAGAGCCAGGTGCGACATGATCAGCAGAATGTCCTCCAGGGCGGTAAATTTTACCGCCTTTTGCCCGCGCATGCCGGCCAGTATGGGGAAGGCCTTGATCTCCCTGATCATGTCATGCACGTCGTCCAGAGAAAGCGGGGCCAGGCGGCAGGAAATGTCTTTAAAGGCTTCCACGTGGATGCCGCCAAGGCCGAAAAGCACCAGAGGGCCGAAGCGCAGATCCCGTTTAAATCCGACAATGACTTCCCGCGCGCCTTTGGGCGACATCGCCTGAACCAGGCAGCCGGCAATGTAGGCGTCCTTGCGCATTCTGGCCGCCCGGGCGGTTATGTCTATAAATGCGGCGCGCACGGCTTCCGGCGTGGCCAGATCCAGAGTCACGCCCATAACATCGGTTTTGTGGGAAATTTGCGGCGAAGCTATTTTCAGGGCCACCGGGTAACCGATTTGCTTAGCTATTTGCACGGCCTCGTCGCTGGTGCGGGCCAGTTTGGATTCCAGCATGGGCATCTCGTAAGCTTTCAAAAGGCCTTGCACCTGGTATTCCACCAGTTCAAGCTGGTTTTCCTGCCTTGCTTTAACGATGATCTGCTCTGCGCTGTGCAAGTCGCGGCGGTAGGCCACTTCCACGGGCATGGGCTTTTTGCGCCAGGCGCTGTGCTTGTGCATGGCTTGAATAGCGTCAATGGCGGGCTCAGGAAATTGATAGCAGGGCACGCCGGCCTCCAGCATAATTCCGCGTCCCTCGGCCACTCCATGGCCGCCCATGAAGCAGCAGAACACCGGCTTGTCATGGCGGGCAATGACCGCCAGAAGCTGTCGGGCCACGTCCTCCACAGGCGTGCGCGCCGTGGGGGCCACCAGCGCCAGCAGGGAAAAAACCGCCTGGTCCCGGAGCACCACGTCCACGGCCTGGCTGATGGTCTCCGCCGTGGCGTCGCCTATTACGTCCACCGGGTTGTACAGGGCGGCGTAAGAGGGCAGCATTTCCTTGAGCGTTTCCACCGTGGCCTGTGACAGGCCGGCCAGGCGCAGGCCGGCGGTTTCGCAGGCGTCCGCGGCCACTATGCCAGGGCCGCCTGAATTGGTCACCACGGCCACGCCGTCGCCCTTGGGCAGGGGTTGGCTGGCGAAGGCCTGGGCCAAGTTGAACAAATCCTCCATGCGCGCGGCCCGGATAATGCCGGTCTGGCGAAAAGCGGCCTCATAAGCCATGTCCGCCCCGGCCAGAGCCCCGGTGTGCGAAGAGGCCGCCCTGGCTCCGGCGGCGGTGCGGCCGGCCCGCAAAAGCACCACGGGTTTTTTGCGCGTGGCTGTGTGGGCGTTCTGCAAAAAGCGCTGCCCGGATTCCACGCTTTCCAGGTAGCCCAGAATGACTTTGGTGTCCGGGTCGTCCGCCAGGTAAAGCAAAAGGTCCGATTCATCCACAATAGCCTTGTTGCCCAGGCTTACAAAAACGGAAAACCCGATGTTCTGCTCCCTTGCCCAGTCGAAAATGGCCACGCACAGGGCGCCGGACTGGGAGAAGAAGCCCATGTTCCCCATGTTTACCTTGCCTTCGGCAAAGGTAGAGTTTAAATTGGCGCGGGTGTTCACCAGCCCCATGCAGTTGGGGCCGAGCAGGGCCATGTTGTGGCGTTTTGCCAAACTTTTGACTTCTTCTTCCAGCAAAACGCCCGCTCCGCCGGTTTCCTTGAAGCCGGCGCTGATGATCGTCACCGCCCTGGTGGGCAGGGCCGCCAATTCTTCCAGGGCGGCCGGCACTTTTTGCGCCGGCAGGCAGATTACGGCCAGATCCAGGGGCAGGGCGGCGGCCGGTATGTCCGCCACGGAATGCAGGGCGTCAAGGCCGCAAATGCGGCCGCCGGCCGGGTTTATGGGGAAGATGCCGCCGGTGAAACCCGCGCTGACCAGATTGTTCACCACGAGGTGGCCGATCTTGTGCGGCGCGGCGGAAGCTCCCACAACCGCCACGTTCTTTGGCGTAAAGAGCGAAGACAAATATCCTGTGCTGGGCATGGGACTCTCGCGATAAGGGAATAAGGATCAATATGTTTGAACGCCTGCAGAATGACATCGGGCACGGCTTCAGTCAAGTCAAGTTGTTGGAAAACGCGCTGACGCACAGCTCCTACGCCAATGAGGAGGAAGGCCGGCGCGAGCACAACGAACGCCTGGAATTTCTTGGGGACGCCGTGCTGGAGCTTTGCGTTTCGCGCAAGCTTTACCAGATGTTTCCGGAAGCGCGGGAAGGCCGTCTCACGGCAATGCGCTCAAAACTGGTCAGCAAACCCAGCCTGGCCGGCATAGCCCGGCGGATCAAGCTGGAAGACTGTCTGTTGCTGGGTAAGGGCGAGGAAAGCCAGGGCGGCCGGGTGCGCGATTCGTTGCTCAGCGATGCCTTTGAGGCTATTTTGGGCGCGGTGTTTCTGGACGGCGGGTTCGCCGTGGCCTGCGAGGTGGTGGAGCGCTTGTTTGCGGCGTCCTGGCCTGAAGAGGACGAGCAGCCCAGGGGCAAGGACTGCAAGAGCCTGCTCCAGGAGCTGACGCAAAAGCATTACCAGGCCCGGCCGGAATATCATCTTTCCGGCAGCAGCGGACCGGAGCACGCCAAAATATTCGCCGTCAGGCTTGTTTTGCCGGACGGGCGGGAATATACGTCGGAAGGCCCAAGCGTAAAGCGTGCGGAACAGCTTGTCGCCAGCCTGGCTTTGGCCGATTTTTCCAAATTCTGAATTCCGTTTTCACATCCGCCACGGTCGCCCGGCGGCAGGGGAGATCCCGGCTCTTAAGCCGAAATCCTGGCGCGTACCCTGAGGTGCGGGGTCTTTTTCCAGCGGCCTCCGCGCTTCAAAGGGAGGACTTTCCGGGGGGGGACTATCCCCCCCCGGTTATCCGTCTTTGGTCGCCTCAGCCAATGCGGGAGTTTCCCGCCGGGGTCAGGCCGCCGCTTTTAAGGCGCGGCCGATGACTCCCGTGATGTCAGCCCCGGGGGGGGACTGTTAGCCCTGAATGAGCTGCAGGGCCATCTTGGGCAGCGAGTTGGCCTGCGAAAGCATGGCCACGGCCGCCTGGGTCATCACCTGGTTACGCACGAATTCCGTCATTTCAGTGGCCACGTCCACGTCAGAGATGCGCGACTCGGCGGCCTGAAGGTTTTCCGCCTGAATCTGCAGGTTGCTGATGGTGTTTTCCAGGCGGTTCTGAGCCGCGCCAAGGTGGGCGCGAATCTTGTCCTTGGAAATAATGGCCTGGTTGATTTTGTCCAAAGCCTGCTGGGCGGCCTGCTGCGTGGATATGGAGTATCCGGCGCCTTCGGCGGCCTGGTTGCCGAGGCCCAGAGCCGAGGCTGTGGCGTTGCCCATGGTTACGTAGTAATAGTCTTCGGCCGAGTCGTTGCCGGTGCCGAAGTGCAGCTTGATCTTGCCGGTGGAGGCCAGACCGGAGCCGTCGTGAACGCTGCTGGACAGGGTGCCGTTGAGCAGGTACACGCCGTTGAAGTCGGTGGAGTTGGCGATTCGGGTTATTTCCGAAGCCATGGCCTGGTATTCGGACTCGATCATCAGACGCTGGTCCGAGTTGTAAGTGCCTGTGGCGGCCTGTTCGGCCAGTTCTTTCATGCGGATCAGCTTTTCGTCAATGACCTGCAGGGCGCCGTCAGCCGTCTGGAGCATGGAGATGCCGTCGTTGGCGTTGCGCACGCCCTGGTTCATGGCGGCTATTTCCGCCCGCATGAGTTCGCGGATGGCCAGGCCGGCGGCGTCGTCCGCCGCTGTGCCCACGCGCAATCCGGATGAAAGTCTGCGCACTGACGTGGCCAGGCGGCTGTAGCTGTCGTTCAGGTTTCTGGTGGCGTTCATCGCCATCATGTTGTGGTTTATGACCAAAGACATAGTATGTTCCTCCTTGAGGGTTGTTAACTGCCAGAACTTAAGCAATAGCGATGCCAAATCGACTAAAATTAACAAAATCAGCTAATTAAAAATAGAGAAAAATCATCTCGCAGGTCAAAACAGGCTGGGGGGAAAATTTTTCCCGGCTAAAAAGTCAGCAATATGACGGGATATTTTCAGCGGAGGATTCCGTGGACATTCTTTTACTGGTAATGCTGGTGATTCTGAACGGCGTTTTCGCCATGTCGGAAATAGCTCTGGTCACGGCGCGCCCCGGCCGTCTGAGGCGCCTGGCCGGCAACGGCGACAAAGCGGCCGCGCTGGCTTTGGAACTGGGGGAAAAACCCACCCGATTTTTGTCCACGGTCCAGATAGGCATTACCGCCATAGGGATTCTAAGCGGTATAGCCGGCGAGGCCGCTTTGTCCTCGCCCATCGCGGAACAGCTCCAAAAATTCGGCCTTGCCCCGGCCACCTCCGCGATCACCGCCACCACCCTGGTGGTGGTGCTGGTCACTGATTTCGCCAGCGTCTTCGGCGACCTGGTGCCCAAGCGTATCGGCCAGTCCAGGGCCGAGGGCATAGCCAGGCGCATGGCCCGGCCCATAGCCTGGCTGGCCGTGCTTTCCTACCCTTTTGTGCTCCTGCTGTCGTTTTCCACGGACAACATCCTCCGCCTTCTGGGCAAAAGGGACGACAGCGGCGCGAATCTGACCGAAGAGGACATTCAGGCCGTGTTGACCGAAGGCGCGCGGACCGGACTGATTGAAAAGCGCGAGCACGACCTGCTGCGGAATGTTTTCCGCCTGGACGACCGGCAGATCGCCTCCCTGATGACCCCGCGCGGAGAAATAGTCTGGCTGGACGTGGAAGATCCAGCGGCAGAAAACATCGCCAAACTCATAGACTCCGAGCATTCGCGTTTTCCGGTCTGCCGTGGGGGCCTGCACGCCGTGCTGGGCGTGGTCAGCGCCAAAAGGCTGCTCAAGCAGCATCTGCTGGACAAGCCCCTGGATCTGGAAAATCACCTCCAGCCGGCCGCCTATGTTCCGGAATCCCTCACCGGCATGCGCCTTTTGGAGCAATTCAAGGATTCCGGAGCGCAAATGGTCTTTGTCATTGACGAGTACGGCGACGTTGTTGGCCTGATAACCCTGCAGGACGTTATGGAGGCCCTGGCCGGGCAATTCCGGCCGCCGGACCCGGACGACCTGCTGGCAGTGCGGCGCGAGGACGGCTCATGGCTCCTGGACGGCTTTATTCCGATCCCGGAACTCAGGGACCGCCTGGGCCTTAAAACCGTTCCCGGCGGCAGCAAAGGCCGCTATAACACCCTGAGCGGCATGGTCATGTGGCTTATCGGCAGCATGCCGCGCACCGGCGACGTGGCGGAATGGGAAGGCTGGCGCTTTGAAGTGGTGGACCTGGACGGCAACAGAATAGACAAAGTGCTGGCAACCAGGTTGCCGGATAAATGAATTGAGGAATTTATGGATAAACTGATTGTTCTGGGCACGGGCAACGCCTCGGCCACCCGCTGTTACAACACCTGCTTCGCGCTCTCTGACGGCGCGGAGTATTTTTTGGCGGACGGCGGGGGCGGCAACGGCATTTTGCGGCAGACGGCGGAGGCGGGCGTCCCCCTGTCCAAAATCCATCACGCCTTTTTGAGCCACAGCCACACGGATCATATCTTCGGCATGGTCTGGGTGCTGCGCATTGTGGCCACCCTGATGAACAGAAAACAGTATGACGGAACTTTTTGCCTGTACAGCCACCCGGAACTCTCCAGCGCCATCCGGACCGTGGCGGATCTGACCATTGTGCCGGACATGACCCGCCACTTTGACGAGCGCATTCTCTTTATTCCGGTCGCGGACGGCGAAACCCGGCGAATCCTGAATTATCCGACGACTTTTTTCGACATCCACTCCACCAAGGAAAAACAGTTCGGCTTCTCATTGCGCCTGAACAGCGGGAAAAAATTGTCCTTTCTGGGCGACGAGCCGTATAACGAACGTTGCGAACCGTATGTGCGCGGAAGCGACTGGCTCCTCAGCGAGGCTTTTTGCCTGGACGCGGACAAGGAGCGCTTCAGGCCGCACGAAAAACACCACGGTACGGTGAAAGAAGCCTGCGAACTGGGCGAGCGCCTGGGGGTGAAAAACCTGCTGCTCTGGCATACCGAGGACTCGGACCTGGCGGGCCGCAAGGCGCGCTATATTGAAGAAGGCCGGCGCTATTACAGCGGCAACCTCTTTGTGCCGGACGATCTGGAGGTCATGGAATTGTGAAAATCCAGAGCGGATTAACATTGAAAATGTTCATCCGCTCTGGCGGAGGGAACCGCCGTTCGCCGCGCGGGCGTGGGCGAAACCTGTTTCGCCGTTAAGCGCCGGAGCGAGAGTCTTAAAGTTAAAATGCTCTAAGGGGCGCGGCCCGTTGGCCGCCGGAGGCGTATATAAACTACCATCCAGGCGTAAAAAAAGGGAACGCAGCCAATCGTTCCCTTTTTGCGCCGGTTTTATCCGGCTGAGCCATATGTGGAAATTTTTTCCCGGCCCTTTTCAGGGCCGGTTCTTATTTACTTAAGGCTATCTCTTCATATTGATGACGGTATCCAGCATGGTGTCCACCGTGGTCACGGATTTGGAGTTGGCCTGGAAGCCGCGCTGCGTGGTGATCATCTGCACGAATTCCCTGGCCAGGTCCACGTTGGACTGCTCAATGGAGTTTGAGTAAATGGCTCCGAAGCTGCCGCTGCCCGCCGCGCCGCTGGAGGGGTCGCCGGATTCGCGGGTCTGGGTGTACAGGTTGCTGCCTTCGCGCCGCAGGTTTGTTTTGCTGGGAAAGTCGTACAGGGTGATCTGGTAGAGTTCCAGGGTCACGCCGTTGGAATAGCGGCCGGAGAGCACGCCGTCCTGATCCACCGCGATGGTGCGCAACTCGCCGAAGGTGTAGCCGTCCTGCTTGGCGAAGCGTTCATAGAACAGGGTGCCTTTGCCGGCAAAGCTGGTGCTGGTTGTGGCCTGGCGTTCCGCGCTGGTGCCGAATCCGGGAATTTCCGCCGCATCGTTGCCGATGGCGCTCATATTGGCCACCGGGTTCTGCCAGGTGTTGGACTTGTTGCGCAGGCCAAGGTCCAGTTCGATCAGGTGTCCCAGGGTATTCGGGTTCACGCCGTTGACCGGGTTGCCGCCGTCCCAGATCTGGCTGGCGTTGTCGCGGCCGGTGAAGTTGGGCGCGAACATGGGATAGCCGTTGGAGGAAATAGGGGCCTGGATCCAGGTGCTCAGGTTGCCCATGTTGGCGCCGGAGGTCGGCACAAAGGCGCTCTGGTCCACAAGCTGGCCGCCGGTGTCAAAGGTCAGGGTGCCGGCCATGATGATGCCGCGCTTGGCCTGGTTCACCGGGTCCGCCCCGTTGGCGCCGAAGGTGCGGTAGTCGCTTTCCGGGTCCATGGTGACCATGTATTCCCAGTACCTTTTTCCGTTGTCCATATTATCAATGGGCTGGGGGTCGTTGGCGGCCACGCCCGCCGGATCGCGCTCGTCCGTGACTTGGTCGAAGTAAATGGTCAGCACGTGGGCCGTGCCGCCTTCGTCATAAACGGTTATGCTCTGCTGGTAGGCGTAGGAATCCTGGCCGATGGGCAGCTTTTCAAGCTTGCCGCTCACAGGGTCGGGCGCTGTGTCCCACTTGCCGAACATAGCCGCGAACGGATTGGTCTTGTCTATGGTTTTATCGTTGCCCGGCGCTGAGTCCAGGTTGATGGCCTCAGTTATGTTGCTGGTATGGTGCGGCTCGCAACTGAAGGTGGCCAGGCGCACGTCTTTGGGCACGCCTGTGCCCTTGATGCGGGAGCCGCTGGCGGCCGGCGCCAGTACGGCGGTGGTGGCCAGGGACGGTGTGGGCATTTCTATTTCCCAGCCTTGCAGCACGTTGCCGCTGGGGTCCACCAGGTAGCCTTCCGCGTCAAAACGGAAGTTGCCGGCCCTGGTGTAGTAGGCGTCGTTGGTGCCTTTTGGCACCACGCGGTAAAAACCGTTGCCGCTAATGGCTATGTCCGTGGATTCAGTGGAGGATTCAAAAGCGCCCTGGCTGAAGTCGCCGTAAATCGCGCCGATGGTCACGCCGCGTCCCACCTGGCTGGTGCCGCTCAAGGTGCCCACGTCCTGGTGCACGAAGTCCGCGAAATCCATGCGCGACCCCTTGAAGCCCACGGTGTTCACGTTGGCGATGTTGTTGCCGATGACGTTCATTTTTTCCCCGTGCGTCAAAAGGCCGGAGACGCTGGTCCACATACTGGCTGTAAGGCTCATGATAAACTCCTATCTATATGATTTGGCTGTGATCTCTATTTGTTGCCGCCAGCGCGGGGGGATTACCCTTCCGCGCCGCCGGCGGTTTCATCGTCTTTCTTGCCGCCGGAGCCGCCGCTGCTGGAACCGCTGCCCACCAGGCTGACGTCGGTGAACTTTACCGTGCTGTAGTCGGCCATGCGCAGGTGGCTCACGCCGTCGATAATTTCCACGCCCATGACGTCGCCCATGACCTCGCTCTTGATAAGCACGGCCTTGCCGTCCTTGTTGGTTCCGGAGATGGAGACCTCGTAAAGGCCGTCCGCCACCGGCTTGCCGGTGAAGTCCTTGCCGTCCCACATGTAGGCGACGTTCGCGTCGTTGCCCGTGACCGGGTGCTCGCCCGGCAGGTAAGCGCCGAAGCTTTTGCTGAAGAGTATGGTGGTGCTGCCCTTGGGCATGACGTTGATGGTGCAGTTTTCCAGGGCTTCATCGTTGGAGAAGAACATGGGGGTCATGTACTCGTCGCCGACCTTGGAAACAGTGTCGCCGTTGGCCAGCACGCGCCGGCCCACAAAACTGACCGCGTTGGAAAGCTGATTCGTTTCGGCCATCTTCATCTGGCTTTCCAGATTGGTGTTGACCTTCTGCAATTCTTCCACAGAGGTAAACTGGGCGAGCTGGGCCACAAATTCCTTGTCTTCCACCGGGTTCAGGGGGTCCTGATGGCTGAGCTGCGCGACCAGCAGTTTAAGGAACATGTCCTTGTCCTGCGCGGTCTTGCTGGTGGCCGCCTGGTTAAGCGTGGCGTCCTGGCCCAGAATGCTCGATACGGTGCTGCTCATTTTGCTCTACCCTTAAAAACTTTATTTGGCCCTCAGGCGATTAAATGCATTCCCTCATGGGAAAATCTTTCCGTTGCCGGAGAGGATTGCATGTTCCGGGCCAAAGTATCTCCGGAGTCCTGGCGCATCCTGGCCAGGCGGCTCAGCCGCGCCTGATCTTCCAGTGATTGCCGCAAGTTATGCTCTGATTCGCCGTTCCAGGCCGTCTGGCTCTGGCTGTCGCCGCTGAGTTGGGAGCGCACTTCCAACTCGTTCACCTTAAAACCCTGTTCCTCCAGGCTGGCCCGCAGCTTGTCCAACTGCTCGGAGAGCAGGGAGGCGGTTTCCGTGTTTTCCGTGCGGATTACCGCCTTGAGCTCGCCGTTGCCGTTTACCGAAACGCTTAAGGTAAGCTGGCCCAGGTCCGGCGGGTCCATGCGCAGCACCAGTTGCTTGCTGCCCTGGGTGGCGTTTTGCAGCACGGCCTGTTCCACCTGGGCGAAAATTTTGGCCTGGTCGGCGCGCGGGGCGGCGGCCTGCTGGGCCTGGGCGTTACTGGCCTGCTGGTAGGCAGATTTTTCCAGGGGGATGAACAGCGGAGTTTCCGTTTTTTCCACCCTGGACGGCTTGTTCTTTTCGCTCACGGCTCCGGTCTTTTCTTCCAGCAAATCCTGGCTGGTGGCCAGAAACCCCTGGCGGCCGCGCCGCTTGTTGCCGTCAAAGGCCGCTTCGGAATCCGCCGCGTTCTGTTCCGCATTGGCGGAGGCCTGGGCCGCGCTGCGCTCCAGCACCACGGCTTCGGCGGAGCGCTTTTGCGCGCCTTGGCCCTCGGCGGTGGCGGAATCCTTCATAAGCGCTTCGGAGCGCCCGCTCCGGGCGTCAATTCGCTTATCAGCCGCCGCGTCGCTCTTTTTGCGGATACGGCCCTGCTGGAGCATTGCGGCCACGGCGTCGGTGGAAGCATCGGCCAGAAGCCGGGTGGACTTTTCCCTGGCGGCCAGTTCTTTGTTGGCCTTGTTCAACAGAGCCTGCAAACCGGCCTTGTCCACGGTCAGCTCGTCGCCGCTTTGGAAAAAGCCCATAACTTTCTGGGAGGTTTTTTCCGAAAGATCCATGCTCCGCAGCAGGGCGGCGCATTCGTCCTTGTTCAGGGTCGCGGTGTCGCCTCCGTCCAGGCGTTTGCCCAAGACCTGAAGAATTTTGGCCCCCTTGCCCTGGTCGGCCAAGTCGTTTATTTCCGCTATATCGTCGTCGCCAAAGCCCAGCTTTTGCAGGGCGGCCCGAAAATTCAACCCTTCCTGCTCGGACAGCCCGGCGCTGATCCTGCCCGCGCCGCGCATGGCGTTGGCAATCTGGCCCACGCTGGGCATGGACGAAAGGCCGGACAGACCGCCCAGAACTTCCAGACTGGCCCGATCCAGGCCGCGGCGCCTCAGTTCTTCTTCCAGCGCTTCCAGGTCTTCCTTGGCCAGCTTGTCTTTTTCCTCGGCCAGCTTGCGGAAGCCGTCCGGCAGACCGGGCATGTTGTTTTCATCAAACTCGGCCAGATTCTCGAACAGGTCGGTAAACCCCGCTGCCGGCGGGTTGCTCTGCAAGGTCCGCTGAAGCATTTCAGCGGCGGCGGAAGATATTTCAGAAGCGGAAGCGGGCAAAAATTGCATGGTTGGACTCCTTGCCGGGACCAGATACAAAGATCGTGCCGGGCAAGGAATGCGCGGTGCGCTACTTCAGCAGCCGCTCCAGCAGCCCGCATCCTTCCAGCAGTCCTTGCCGGCTGAATTTGCTGTTTTGCAGGTGCAGTTGCAGATAGCTGGAGAGGGGGCGCAGGATGGGGGGGAAGTTCAGCCAGTAGTCCAGGCTGTGCAGGTCATGCGTTGGTTTGCCCAGAGCGGCCGCGCTCAGGCTGTGGGCCAGGGCCGGGAGTTTGCGGCGCATGAGCCGCGCCAGGGCGGGGGAGTGATCATTCAGGGCCAAGGCGGCATCTTTAAAATCCTGTTCCGGCATGAAGCCGAAAACATAGCCGAAATATTTCTGCCAGAAGCGGGCGGCGGCCAGACGGCCCGGTTTGCCGCCCCCCAGGGATTCCAGGTCGAACAGGCCGTATTTGTCCCTGGCGCTTTGCAGAAGCTCCTGGCCCGGCAGGCGTCCGGGCGGGCCGCCATCCAGAATGGCGTTGGCCGCTCTGGCCGCTCTGGCCGGGTTGAAGCGCTCCTTGCAGATGATCGATTTCTGCGCGCATTCCCAGCAGCCCACGCAGCTTATGTTGGACCGCAGGACATGGTGCCCGGGCGCGAAGGGGCCGGTTTCCCAGGGGTTGACCGGCCCAAGGGAGAGATTGAGCGTTGGCGCGCCGGCCCACACGGCCACGTGCATGGGGCCGGTATCCGGGCTGATGAACAGATCCAGCCGGCGGATAAAGTCCACCAGTTCGGTGACGCTGAAGCGGCCGCACAAGTCTATGGCCGTGGCGCCGGCTTTTTGCGCGGTTTCCCGCCCCAGGTCCGTTTCGCCCGGCCCGCCGAGCAGGACAGGTTTATGCCCCTGGCGCAGGAAGATTCTGGCCAGTTGGGACCAGAATTCCGCGTCAGGGCGTTTTTCCGGCGCGCTGGCGCCCAGAAACAACCCGATGCGGGCCGGCGCGCCAGATTTGTACGCGCTTTGAATGCCGGGCCAGGCGGTGCGCAGAATGCTGTGGCCGGGAATTACGTCCAGGGCGTTTAAATCCGCCCAGTGAAAGAGGTTGTGGCGGTTGTTGCTGGTAAGCGATGCGCGGTAAAGCTGCCAGTTTCCCCGTATATACGTGGCCCCGTCCTTGGCCAGGTAGGGGCCGAGCAGAGCTTCGCTGTTCAGCCCGCCGGCCAGGGCGGCGGCTTCCGGCCTGGGACTCAGGTTGAGCACCAGGGAGTAGCGCCCAGGCCGCAGGCGTACCGCTTCGCTGTAGGGGAAATAAGTGGCGGCCGGGGAAAGGGACATCAGGCCGCTATAGAACCGCTCCTCGCCGACCACCCAGAGCGGCCGGCCTGGGAACACGCCATTCAGCCAGCCCAGCAACGGATAGGTCAGCACCAGATCGCCCAGGCGCTGGAGTTGCAGTATAAGTATGGGTTTTTGGGCTTCTTCTGACATGATCAATGCATATCGAAATTTTTTCGCTACTTGAAAGTTTTTTTCATCACCCCGCACAGCGTTGTCAGACGGGCTTCGTAGCTGTGCTCGGCCAGGATGCGTTTACGGGCGGCCAGGGCGATTTGGGCGCGCTCGGCCGGGTGGTCCAGGTAGTGGCGGAGCAGGTTTTGCGCTTCTTCCGGGTTGTGGTAGCAGGCTACTTCGCGCCCCGGCTCCAGAAGGTTGTCCATCTGGGCGCGCCAATCGGTCAGAATGAAGGAACCGGTGGCCGGCACGTCAAAAACGCGCTGGTTGACCGCGCCTTTCATCTGCTTGCTGGTGCAGTTGAAGTTGATGAGCGAGCAGGGGTAGAACCTGGGCAGGTCGGAATAATAGTTGAGTTCCGGGTGGTAGCGCCAGGGGCCGGCTTCGTCCTTGAGCAAAATTTTCCAGCCGTCGTCGCCCACGATCAGGGGACTGTGGGGCAGGGTGGCGCGCACGCAGTCCAGGCGATACTGGCGGGTGGCCTCCCAGGTGAGCATGGTTTCGTAGCCCAGGCGCTGCTCATGGGTGCCCAGGCTGTTAAAGGCGGGCAGAAGCGCGGGATGGGCTTGGGCTAAAAAGTCGCGCACCGAGCGCTCCTGGCTGTCCGCGAACCCGGCGGCCACCTGCCGGTAGCTTTCCAGCAAGGCCTGGGGCAGGCTGCTGCGCTCCATACGCTGAAAAACCTTGTGGAGCATGGAATTGCCCACAAAGGAGACTTCGGAACGCCAGGCGGCGGGTTGCCGGGCCGGGTCCACGCCGGGGACGAAGCGGGTGACGTCCGTGCCCAGGGGCAGATAAAAGACGTGCTCAAAGCCCATGGCGCGCAGGGAATCTATATTGTCGGAATCCCAGGTGAAAATTGCGGTCCACGGGCTGACCAGGCGGTCGTACAGGTAGAGCACCAGATGGGGGTTATCCACAAACCAGGAGGCCAGGGGCAGGCGGAGCTTTTCCAAAAGGCCGGCCAGGACGCCTTCGCGGTCAACGCCCAGGTGATTGATGGTCAGAACAAAATCCGGCCGGAATTTGAGTATGGCGCTTAAAAGCTCTTCCACAAATTCGTTTTGCCCGACTTCTGAATCCGGCACCTGGATCAGATGATGCGGCAGGCCCAGGCGGTCGCAGGATGCCGTAACCTCGCCCATGAGGAAGTATTTGCTGGTTAGCAGCAGCAGGCGGGGCTTTTCGGAGGCAAAGCGCGGGTAATTGGTTCTGCCCCAGAAGTCGAAGCGGGAGCTGGCCAGGGCCGCATCCCGGACGGCGCTGTAATAGTCGCGGTCCAGGCGTAGGTAAAAGGGATTGGCTATGGGAAAAAGCGGCAGGCCGCCGTGGCTTTGCTGCCATATGCTGAGCTCGCGCAGGGCTTCCTGCGGCGATTCGGCGCTTATCCAGGCAATGTTGGCCTGGGGGAAACGTTCGCGCAGCCTGGAAGCTTCCAGAATGCGCGTTTCGCGGTCCACCACGGCCAGGGCGTAATTCCGGCCCAGACCGGCTTGCAATTGTGCGACGAGTCCGGAGAGCGCGTACCCCAGGCCGCCGCCCAACAGCACTGGCAAAAAATGGCCGGGCGTGAATTTTCCGCCCTCGGGTTTGGATGAAAAGGCCGGCACGATGGCCCGCTCGCGTCCCGGTCCGGCCGTGCCGAGCATAAGGACTTCCCGGCCGTTCAGGTTGAGGCCGACGTCCGCAAGCCGGCCGTTGTCCAGGATCAGGCGCAATTGCTGTGCGGTATTCGGCATGGCGCTGGTCAGGCGGCCGGGGACGACAACTCGATGTCATCGTCCACCAGGCGGAGCTTCACATTATGGTAATAGTCACTCACCCGCAGCCAAGCCCTGGCAATGGCCACCTCCACTTCCGGGTTGAGCTTGCCGGGGACCACAATGCGGCAATTCAGCGTGCCAAGTTCATCCTCGTGAAATTTCTTCCAGAGCGCGCCGCGGCGTTTGTGGGCCACTTTAAGCTTTAGTGTGGCCATTTCTATACGCCGCTCGTACTCCTTGGCATGGCGCTGGCTTATGGTGGAAATACGCTCGAATTCCCGCAAGGTGTCCCGGAGCTTTTTGATTTCATCCTCTAAGCCCTGTAGGGTGAGGAACTCAAAGGGATCGTAGCCCATCAGGATTTTGGTGATGGTGTTTTCGCCGCCCAACTGTTTTTCCACATAAATCAGATTATTGGCATAAACCGTGCCGCCCTGCAACCGACCTTTGACCACCAGACTGCCGCCCACGTGGATCGTGCTGTGCATGCAGGACCCTTCAATAAGAATATTGCCCCTGGCCCGAAGGGTGGCGTTTTCGCAAAATGGCAGATGGATGTTGCCGCCGGCTTCCAAAAGCCCGCCCTGGGCGCCGTTGACCCCGGCTTCACAGACGATGTCCCGTTGGGCTTTGATGACCGCGCCTTCCACGGTCTGCTTGATCAGAACGTTGTTGCCCTGCACGGTGAAGCCAGGCCGGACTACGCCATGCGCCGCGATGTCGCCCACAAACATGACGTTGCCGGTGTGAAAATCCACGTCGCGCCGGATGTTCAGAAGTTTTTTGACCGTGATCAGCCCGTCCAGGTAAAAGCAGTAGCCGTTGGCCGTGGCGATGATGCGGTTGGGATTGCCGGGGTGCGGGGAGCAGTTCGGTCCGCAGGGGTAGACCAGTTCTTTATAGATGAAGCGGGGATCGTAATCAGCCAGGTCCGGGTGCTGATCAAGATCGATCAGCTCGGCCAGCATCTGTCCGGCCACCACGTTTTGCACGTACCCCAGGTAATAATGATCCACGGAACCGTCGGCCGAATGCTGCGGCGCGAGCTTCTGGTGGTTGAAATCCGGGTCGAAATAGTGCCGCAGGTAATAAGGCATTTCAATTCTCCTATGCGGCGTAGTCCAAGGGGAACACAGCAATAAGATCGTCTTCGTTCTGCAAAAAATCAAAAAAGTACTTGATGGCCAGCTTGCTCAAGAGTTGCTCCGCCTGCGGGCCGGCGCGGTACAGGTAAAGCTTTTTGCCCCGGCCCAGCACGTCGGCCGCGAAGGATACGAGCACCCCGGCGGCCGAATGGCTGAGCCTGGACAAAAAGAAGAAATCAAGGATCAATATGCCGGTTTGGCCGGAGAGCAGGTTTTCCAGGGTTTTTTTGAAGTCCCCCAGGCAGGGCGCGCCGATTTCTCCGTGGTATCTTGCCATGACCGCCTTGCCGTCAGTGGTGCGCCCGACCAGAGGCCGGCAGGGATCGGATTCATTCCCGCGCGCGGGCAACGGTTCTTCCAGCACCTTAAAAAAGGTTCCGGTCAGGTTATCGTGTTCGGAATCGGACATTTTTGATCGTCCCCAAGATTAATAATATACTTTTGGGGCATATTATCCCTGTTTTTTTATAAAAAGCAACAAGCGGCTTGTTTTATAGGTAAAACACTATACGTCATGCTTTTCGGAGTCGTTAATCAACTCCTGCTCGGACAAGCGGCTGAACTTTTCCTCTTCCTCGTTGCGCAGGGTCCGGCGCAGGATTTTGCCGACCATGGTTTTGGGCAATTCCTTGCGGAATTCGATCTGGCGCGGAATTTTAAAGTTAGCCAGCTTGGCGCGGCAATGGGCCACGATTTCCGTTTTATCCAGGGTCACGCCGTCTTTGGGCACGATGTAGGCTTTGATGGTTTCGCCCCTGGTGGGGTGGGATATGCCCACGGTGACCGCTTCGCGGACTTTCGGGTGTTCGTGCAGCACTTCATCTATTTCCCTTGGGTAGACGTTGTAGCCGCCCACGATGATCATGTCCTTTTTACGGTCCACAATCTGGAAGTAGCCGTCCTCGTCCATGGAGGCGATGTCGCCGGTGTACAGCCAGCCGTTGCGCACCGCGTTGGCCGTTTCGTCCGGATTGTTCCAGTAGCCGGCCATAATCTGGGGCCCGCGGACGATCAGCTCGCCCACTTTGCCGGGTGGCAGTTCCAGGGTTCCCAGGTCCATGTCCACAATCCTGGCTTCCGTGTCCGGCAGGGGCATGCCGATTGTGCCGGGTTTGCGGGAATTGCCCATGGGGTTCAGGTGGGTGATCGGCGAGGCCTCGGTCAGGCCGTAGCCTTCCACCAGCGCGCCGCCCACCTGCTCGTGAAAGCGCCTTATGTATTCAACCGGCATGGGGGCGGAACCGGAAATACAGTGCGTGACATGGCTAAGGTCGTATTTTGTGATGTTTTTTTGCTGGAGCAGAGAAATATATACGGAAGGCGCGCCGGGCAGAATATTGATTTTATTTTGGGTGATGGACTGGAGCACGTCCTGGGGCATGTAGCGCGGCAGGGGATAAACCGTGGCGCTGACAACGGCCGGCAGCAGCAGGCAGGTGGTCAGACCGTAGACGTGAAAAAACGGCAGCACGGCCAGAAATTTGTGGTCGCCTTTGGTCAGGCGCAAAAAATGCACGGCCTGGCAGACGTTGGCTATCAGGTTGTGGTGGGTAAGCATCACCCCTTTGGGCACGCCCGTGGTGCCGCCGGAATACTGAAGCAGGGCCACGGTGTTTTTCGGGTCCGCAATGGGGTGCGAAAGCCTGGCGTTCCCCTTGAGCAGCGAGGCGAAGGGAAAAACGGAATCGTTGTCAAACCGGACTTTCGGGCTGGATTTTTCTCGCAGGCCCTTCAGGCGGTACAGCAAGTTAAGGGGGAATTTAAGGGATTCCGCGATGGAGGTGACAAAATACTTGCGAATGTCCAACTGGGGACGCAAGTTGTTAACCTTGGCCCAGAGGGCGTCAATGGTTATCAGGAAGGTCGCGCCGGAATCCCTGGCCTGGTGCAGGATTTCCTTTTCCATGTACAGGGGGTTGCTCATCACGCCTATGCCCCCGGCCTTGAGAACGCCCCAGAGCGCGATCATGGTCTGGGGCAGGTTGGGCAGCATGACGATGACCCTGTCCCCGGGCTGCAGGCCGTGCCGGCGCAGGTTGGCGGCCATGATCTCCGCCTTTTGCCGCATTCCCGCGTAAGTGATTTTGTAGTTGTGAAACACGCAGGCCAGATCCCGCGGCGAGTTGTCCGCCGCTTGGTCCAGCAGGGTATAAAGCGCGGCTATCGGATAATCCATAGAGTGCGGCACCCCGGCGTCATAGTGTTTATGCCAGCGAAACCTGGTCGCGTCTTTCTGCTCTTGCGAAGTGTCTTTTGTAATGCCGGAAAGAGAAGAGGCCATTTAAGCGGTGCTCCTGAATCGAAATGATATTCCGGTTTAGGCCCGGCGGCCTGAATGGCGCGGTAAAAACTAATCGGACGATTTTTTCAGAGATTCTTCCCCCAAAGGCGCGTCTTGCGGCTCATCCGCCACCCGCAGCAGGCCGCTGACCGCGGCCAGGGCTTTTACTCCTTGCTTTTGCCCTGTAAACCCCAGATGTTCTTCGGTCGTTGCTTTAATATTAACGCGCGCTTCCGGCAACTGTAAAAGTTTGGCCAGGTTTTTGCGGATTTGCTCCCTGAATGGCGCTATGCGCGGCTCCTGTGCCACCACGGTCAAATCCGCGTTGGTTATTTCCAACCCCTTGCGCCAGACCAGGTCCAGCACTTCCGAAAGCAGGATGCAACTGTTTATGCCCGCGTAAGCCGGGTTGGAATCCGGGAATTTTTCGCCGATGTCTCCGGCCCCCACGCAGCCCAGCAAGGCGTCCATAAGGGCATGCGCCAGCACGTCGCCGTCTGAATGCGCGCTTAAAGTGATTTCCGTGGGTATGCGCACTCCGCCCAGAACAAAGGGGCGGCCGCCGCCGTAGCGATGCACGTCATAGCCCAGGCCCACGCAGGGACGCGGAGCCGGGGAGGATTCCCGAAGCAATTTCAGATCCTCCGGAGTGGTGAGTTTAACGTTTTTCGCCTCGCCCGGCACAACCAGCACCGGAATTGCGCAGCGATCCATAAGCTCCGCGTCGTCCGTAACCTGCCAACCCTGTTCAACGGCCAGGCGGTGCGCTTCTTTTAGCTCCGCTGTCCGGAAGCCCTGCGGAGTTTGCGCGGCGCGCAGGCGGCCGCGTTCCAGTGTGCATTGCACCAGGCCGTTCCCATCCGTGAGTTTGATGGTGTCCGCCAGCTCCAGGCCTGGTATTACGGCCGTTACGTTTTCTTTTTTCAGGGCTTCGGCCACGCGCAGGATCAGCTCCGGTCCGGCAAAGGGGCGGGCCGCGTCATGCACCAGAACGTGCGTGCAGGCCGGCGGCAGGGCGGCCAGGCCGTGGCGCACGGAATCCCTGCGAGTTTCCCCACCGGGCGCTGCCAGCCAGGGCAGGCCCAACTCGCGGCCGGCCGGTCCGGCCAGCGCCTCCTCGGCGCTTTCCAGATCCTCCGGCGGGAAAATAAAAACCAGGCCACGCAACCAGGGCAGGACGCTCAGCGCCTTGGCGGCGTGCCAGAACATCGGCCGGCCCCTCCAGAGCAGGAACTGCTTGCGTACCCCCAGCCCGGCCTTGGCCAGACGTAAACTTTGCCCGGCGGCCGGGATAATCGCCCAAAGCTGCATATTTTTCCGTTTTTGCTTGTGATGGTTTCAAAACAGGGAGCCGGACTGTAAGCCGGGTTCTGTGTCCAGCGCTCACGTTTACATTGACGTTCCGGCGATATTTCCGGCCGCAGAAGTAAAAGTGGCGCTGGGTGATCGGCATTCCTCTAGGACGACGGTTACCCGCCGCCTCCAGCAACCTACCCGGGAGCCTGGGCCGGGCCGGCCTCGTGACGCTCCCCTATTTGGTCTTGCTCCGAACGGGGCTTGCCTAGCTTGCCGCGTCGCCGCGACAACTGGTGGGCTCTTGCCCCACCGTTTCACCCTTACCGGCGAACCGGCGGTTTGTTTTCTGTGGCGCTTTCCGGGGATCGCTCCCCCTGGGCGTTACCCAGCGTTCTGCCCTGCGGAGCCCGGACTTTCCTCCCCGTCCCGCGTTGACTGTTACGTCAGCGTGGGGCGCGGCGCCAATCCGTCCGGCTCCCTGCTTCAAAAATAAACTTTTTCAGTTCGGATGGCTACAACTTAAGATTCGCAAAAATGCTCGCTCCAGTAAATCAGCCGCTGACAGTTGGGGCAGGACAGAATTTGCGATCCCTTTTGCAACTCAATGTAGCTCTGCGGCGGAATGGAGATGTGGCAGCCGCTGCACACGCCGTTTTCCACAGGCACGATCACCGGGTGTTCCAGGCGTTCACGGATGAACTCATAGCGGGAAAGCACGGGCAGCGGCACTTCCTGGCCGGCTTCACGGCGGCTGGCGTCAAGCCCCACCAGGGTGTTCTTGGCTTTGTCCATGCGTTCAGCCAGGCCGGCTTCCTTGACTTCCAGATCCGCCTTGATATTGGAATACTCGCCCTCCAAGGCCGCCAGGGCTTCGTTTTGCCTGGTCAGCTCCTCGGACAGGGCCATTTTTTCTTCTTCCCTGGTGCGGTTGCTGCGCTCCATGGAATCCATTTCGCGCATCATGGCGTGGTATTCCTTGCTGTTGCCCACCATCATGAGTTTGTTCTTGCTTTTTTTTATGCGCGCGGCGTCGTCTTCAATTTCCTGATTCACCCGGCGCTCCTGCTCCTGAAGATGGGTGATTTTTTCCAGCAGCTTGTTGCGCTGTTCTTCCATCTGGGCAAAAGAGGAGCGCAGGCCTTCTATTTCCTTGGGGGCGTTGTTCAGATCCTTGCGGATAACATAAATTTCGTCATCCACTTTTTGCAGGGCCACCAGTTGTTCGATTTGTTTAAGATACAGGCTCAAGGGCTTATCCTCCATTATATTCAAGTTAGATATTTATTTGAATTACGCGTCAAAATGCTTCTGGAGCCAAAGGATCGGCCGCGGAAAAATATTCCACTTCCAGTTGGGGCATGGCGGCTTTGAGCTGTTCGGCAAAGCGGCGCATCATTTCCTCTTCCAGGTGGAAGTGGCCAAAATCCAGCACACGCAGTGGCGCTTCCAGGGCGCTGTGGTATTTGACGTCCCCGGTGATCAGCACGTCCGCTCCAGCCGCACGGGCCGCTTCCATGAGACTGGAGCCGGACCCCGGGCAGCAGGCCGCGCGTTTTATCGTTGCCGGCCTGGGACCGCAGCCGGTCCAGCCCGCTTTGCCGGACTTTTGCGCCAGCAGGCGGCAAAAATCCGCGTAGGGCATGGGAGCTGGCAAATCCCCGGCCAGGCCGCAGCCGTAAATGAGTCCGTCCTGGTTTTGAAAACTCCGCTCCAGGATTACCCGGTTTCGCAGGCCCAGGGCATCCGGCAGCCAGGCCGCCGGGCCTTGCGGGTTGGCGTCCAGCGAGGTGTGGGCGCTGTACAGGGTAATCTCTTTGCCAAGAAGCAGGCTGAGGGCGGCCAGGTAATCGTCTGGCTTGTCCGGAAAGCGCGGCGTCATGCCAAAAGGATGATGAGCCAGGATGAAATCCGCACCCCAGTCAGTGGCCCGACGGATTTGCGCCAGTGTGGGATCTAAAAATACAGCCAGGCGCCGGGCGTCTTTTTTGAATGAAGCCACCTGGATTCCGGATTTATCCCAGGGCAGGGCGGCTTGGAGCGGTGCTGTTTTTTCTATAATTTCAATTATTTCATCATGTTGCATTTGCGCCTCGCCACAAGGAAAAAGGCGCTTTCACATTTTGCTGTGAAAGCGCCTTTTTCCAGTATCTGATAAGGCCTTGAGCTGGTTACGCTCTGTCGCCTGCTTCATATTTTCTTTATAACATGCTTAAATTTAACAAATAATGCCGGATAATCCGGCGCGGTTCCCCCGCTCCTGAACCTTTGTAAGCGCAGTTCAGGGGCGCGTCAAGGGAAATGAAAAATTTTGTGGGAAAGGAGCGAAGGCGGGTGGCAAAGTTTATTAGAACAATAGCCCGTATCGGATTTTCAGGTTGTGTTTTGGAAAGCTCGGCGTGTTTTCACTTGCCAAGCTTTCACAAATTTAAGTGCTCTTGACCTCTCCGAATTTATCCGGGAGATTGCGGCAAATCCGACAGCGCCAAAGATAACCGGAATAAAAATAGCTCCAGCATTTATGGTACATCTCCTTAAATTTTGCACTGCCTGTTCTTCTGGCTTCCATTATAACCCGGCAAAAGGAGATATGTAATTTTTTAAGATTCATTGATATGAATTTTAGTGTTGCGTATCGATGTATTTCACAGCCGCGACACTAAGGCAGTCTGTTGACTATGGACGGCTCGATAAAATAAGGCGTTCTGGCCCGCGCGCCCAGCAGGCCGCGCAGCTCCGCGTTCAGGGGCACGGTTACCGAGGCCGCGCCCAGCACGTCGTTGGAAGCGGTTTCCATCATCCGGATGTTAAAACGGATGTTCTGCGGCGTGATGATATAAGTGCCCACCACTATGGCCGCGCTTTCCGCTTTTGTTGAACCGAGCAGATCCAGGTTTCTGGTCAGCAGCAGCTCGCCGTCGCGTTCGCGGAACAACAGCGCCCCGCCCTTGCGGATTTCCTTTATGGAATAGCCGGCCTGGGAAAACCAGGCGGCCAGCTCTTCCTGCATTTGCAGTGACAGCGGTATGGATTCCTCCAGATCGCTTATGTTCACCGGCGTGGTGATGATCAGGGAAGTCCCGTGGCCGGGCATGTCCACGTTGCCGGTATGCTCGGCCATCTGCCGGTTGAGCTGGCGCCCCAGCGAAGCCGCTGCCTGGGGCATGGTGCCGGCCATGGCGCAGACAGGTACGAACAGAAGTATCAGTATGAAAATCAGTTTTTTCACGGTATTTTTCCCCCCGGCGCTCTAGCGCATGGTCTGGATCATCAGATCCACGCTTTGGAGTTCGTTGTTGAGCATCCGGCGCATGTCCGGGTCCTGGGCGGCGGCCAGGGCCAGCAGGTAGTGTTCCTTGGCCAGCTCGAAGCGGCCGTCGGCCGCGTAATCGCGCCCCATCTTAAGGTTCCAGACGCTGTCCGGGTGCTGGTTCACCACAGCCACCTCGGCATTCTGCACCTTGCCCCGTTCGGAGTTGAACCAGGAACAAGCGGCCAGGGGCGGGCAGAGCAGGGCGGCCAGCAGGATATTCAATATTCTATGCGGCATAATATTTATCCTTCATCAGCGACTAATGAATGTCCAGGCCGCTATCCACCGGATCCGCGCTGACCTGGGGCCGGGTGCTTTCAAAAGATTTAATCTCCAGGCTGCCGCTTTTGATTTTTTTTCCGGAATTGGCCAGCATGCGGCGGGTCAGAGCGTTGGATTCCAGCACAAGATTGGCGCTGCGCAGCACCGCGCCGTCCTTGCGGATCAGCCGGGAGTTCACAAATATGGTCGTGCCGTCCGTGTAATAGGTGCCGATTACGTAGACCTGGCCGGACACGGTGGGCAAGGAGCCCACGGCGCGGGAGAGCAAAAACTCCCCATCGTCCCGCACGCTGATCTTGTTGTCCAGGCGGTATTCCCTGACAGGAAAGCCGCGCTGGTTGAACTCGTAGTAGAGCAGTTCCGCAATGAAGCGTCCAAAGGACGAAGTGCGTTCAAAATCGTCCTGCATGACAAAAGATGTGGGCAGGGCCACAACGCCGCTGAGGGATTGGTCGCGCAAACCGCCGATCAGCTGATCCGCCAGCTCCCGGACCTTCAGCTTGAGTTCCCTGGCGTTCACGTAATTGGGGTTGGCCGGCTGGCGGTTTTTGCCCGGAGCCACGACTACGCCGCCCGCTCCGTCCGGAATGGCCATGCCCTGGTCGAACTTGGTGACCGTGCGGCTGACCACGCGCTGGCCGTTATAGGTGGCTTCGCCGCCAGGCTCCACAGCCAGGGGCATGTTGGCGCGCAAATCGTCGTAGACCAGGCCGCTGCCGGACTCGAAGTCCGGCTGGCCCGGCAGTGGCGCGGGTTGGGCCGGTTGCGCCGCGTAAGCGGCCGGGGCGGCGAGCAGGCATAAAGCCAGCAGCATGGTTTTAAACAGGCTGGGCATATAAAAAGTCTCCTTGAGTCGGCCTTGCCCGGCGGCAAGTCTAAAGCCCTTATCGGCATAACCGGGCAAAGCTTGAGTTTCTTACGGCAAAACAAAGCGGAATAATTTTCCCGGACCGGCCGGGAAAACAGCTTTGCCGTTTTTATGCAAGGATCTTGCCAGGTCAGCGCCGGGCGGCCGAGAACTTTTTCACTCCGGCGTAAAGCGGGATTTGCAGAAAATAAGCGCAGGTGGCCACGGCAATTATGACCGAGCCGGAAGAGATGTCCAGGTAGTAGGACAGAAACAGGCCGGCCAGGCAGAAGAGCACGGCCAGCATGGACGCGGCCAGCATGGTTCCGGCCATGCCGGAGCAGAAGCGCCGGGCCATTTGCGGGGGAATGGTCAAGAGAGCCAGAACCAGAATAAGCCCGACCACCCGGATGAGCATGACCACGGCCACGGCGCTCAGGGCGATCAGCAGCAGGAACAGCGCGTTCACCGGCAGTCCCCTGGCTTCCGCAAAGCCGCGATCCAGCGAAATGGCCCACAGGCCCTGGTGGAACTGCCAAATGATCAGCAAAAGGGCCAGGTCAAAAAACAGCATGGCCAGCAGATCCGGCCGGGGCACGGCCAGGATGCTGCCAAAGAGAAAAGCCATCAGATCCGCCGCGTAACCGGGGGTGAGTTCTATAAGGATGATCCCGAAGGCCATGCCAAAGGCCCAGAGCACGCCTATGGCCGCATCAGACTCGTCCTTGGCCGCGTTTTGGGCCGCCCCCCTTATAATCACCCAGCCCATGAGCAGGGAGGCGGCCAGAGAAAAGCCGATGGTGCAGGCCAGCACCGGCAGGCCAAAGGCAAAAGCCAGGCCTATGCCGCCGTAAGCGGCGTGAGCCACTCCGCCGGCCAGGAAAGCCAGGCGGTTGATCACCACCAGAGTCCCGACAATCCCGCAGGCCAGACCGGCCAGAACAGCCGCCAGCACGGCGTTCTGCATAAACTGATAACTGAGCATCTCCATGTTAAACCAGCCTGTTCTCGTCCGGGGAAAACTGTTCCGCGTGCTGGAGCAGATCCCCCACCGGGCAGGCGTGTTCATGCGCGCCCAAAAGCTCGGCCAGAACCTGGGCGGACGGCATTTTATCCACCAGGGTCAGGGTGCGGTTGACCAGGGCCACGGCGCTGAAAAACGGCGAAGCCAGCGTAAGATCGTGGCTGACCAGGACAATGCTGAGCTTGCCGCGCAATTCCCCCAGGTATTCGTAAAAGCAGAATTTGCCCTTGGGGTCGATGTTGGAGGTGGGTTCGTCCAGCAACAGCAAAAAAGGCTCGTCTTCCGCCAGGGCGGCGCGCCCCATCAGTGCCCTGGCCACCAGAACCCGCTGGCGCTGCCCGCCGGAAAGCGCGTTGAACGGCCTGTTCTGTTCGTTTGGCAGGCCCACTTCCATGAGCAGCCGCCTGGCCTGGTCGCGCTCCGCCGGTCCGGTTTTCCAGAAAGCCCCGTGCCGGCGGGAACGCCTGGCCGCGCCGGTAAGCACCAGATCCAGGGCGCTGATGGGAAAAGCGCTGTTGGTGGTGGCGAATTGCGGAACATAGCCGACGTTCTGACAGCTGGCCTGGGGCGTTTGGCCAAAAACCATAACCTGGCCCTTGTCCGGCCGGAGCAGGCCCAGCATGATCTTGAGCAGCGTGGTCTTGCCACCGCCGTTTGGGCCGAGCACGGCCAGAAAGTCCCCGTTGCGCACAGTCATGCTCACGCCTTCCAACACCTGGCTGTCCGGGTGGTAGGCGTAACTTACGTCCCGCAGTTCCAGAGCGGGGAGATGGTTTTTCTGCTCAGTGGTCATTAAATAAGGAATTCCTTTACCGCCTGTTGGTGAATGATTCAGCAAACAGGCGGGCGCAACGCAATAAATTGGCGCTCCAGTCGTAAGCCAGCGGATCCACGGTCTCCAGGCGCGCGCCAACGCTTCCGGCAATTGCTGTGGCCGCGTTTTTGGGGAACTGCGGCTCCACAAACAAGATCTTTATACCTTCTTTTTGCGCAAAAGAAACAAGTTTCGCCAGAGTCTGCGGTCCTGGCTCCTTGCCTTCCGTTTCAATGGATATTTCCCTGAGCCCGTAATCCTTGGCGAACAGTCCCCAGGCCGGGTGAAAAGTGATGAAATCGCGTTTCTCCGCGGGAATGCCGGCGAAGATCTTTCTGATATCCGTGTCCATCCCGGCTATTTCCGCATCCAGCTTTTTCAGGTTAGCCTTGAACAGCGCGGCGTCCTCCGGCCTGGCTTTGATCAGGGCCGCGCATATATCCGGCAGGCCGGCGCGCGCCAGGGACGGAGACAGCCAGGCATGCGCGTCGTGCCCGTGCAATTCCTGGCCGGACTCTCCAGGCTCTTCCGCCGGAAGGCGCGGCTCAACCAGGGCCAGGCCCGGATTAAGCGCCCGGATGCGTCCGGACCAGGCTTTTTCCAGGTTCAGGCCGGACATGACGTAAATCCGGGCTTCGGCCGCCTCGCGCATGACCTTGGGGGAAGGCTCGTAGCTGTGCGGATCCACGCCGGGCCGCACCAATACAGTCACTTCGGCCCGGTCGCCGGCCAGGCGGTCCACAAAATATTTTTGCGGCAAAATGCTTACCAGCACCTTAAGCGGCGGCTCCGCGGCCAGGGCGGCGGCGGGGCAGGCCAGCAGGGTGGCCAGAAAGATTATCATGATGCTGTTGTTTTTCATAATCAACCCTTTATGCTTCAAATTTACTTGAGAATCAATATCAAAATTAATCGCGCCAAAAATTTTGGAGTAGAGAGTGTACTACTCGACAATAGTTAAAAGCAAGCGGTATCTAAAATCTTGGACAGGATCCCTCTTGCCAAATTGATGCTATCTATATAAATTATAGACATGTTCGATTTAAGAAAATTGGAAGCCTTTTGCCGGGTCTATGAACAGCGCAGTTTTTCCAGAGCCGGCGAGGTGCTTTTTCTTTCCCAGCCCACCATCAGCGCGCACGTGCAGGCCCTGGAACAGGAAACCGGCGTGTCCTTGCTGGACCGCCTGGGCCGCACGATTCTGCCCACCCCGGCCGGCACGGTTCTGTACCGCCGGGCGCGGCAGGCCTTTGCGGAACTGGATGCGGCCAGGGCGGAAATAGGGCGCCTGCGCAACGAAGTGGCCGGAGATCTGCTGCTGGGCGGCAGCACTATTCCGGCCAATCATCTTTTGCCCGGCCTGGTGGCCGCTTTTGCCCAGGAGCATTCCCAGGTGCGCCTGTCGCTCAGCGTGGGCCCGTCCCGCACGATCATCCGCAAGGTTCTGGACGGCTCGCTCATGCTGGGAGTGGTCGGGGCCAGGGAAGAACACCCGGATCTTAAATTTGAAACACTGGCGGACGATGAACTGGCGGTCATCGCGTCTCCTGATTTTTCCGCTTTGCCGGACGCTGTGGAGTGCGGTCTTGGCGAAGCTGTTTCCTGGCCCTGGATTATCCGGGATGAGGAATCCGGCACCAGGCGGCATTTTGAGGACGCCTTGCTTAAGCAAGGCGTCAACCCACGGACTTTGCGCGTGGTGCTCGGGGTGGACAGCACCCAGGCCGCCGTGCAGTATGTGCGGGCCGGGCTGGGGGTCAGCGTGACCTCGCGCCTGGCCGTGGACGCGCACCTGAAAAGGGGCGAACTGCTGGAATTGAAGATAAGCGGCTTCAGCGTACGCAGGCGCTTTTTCGCGGTCATGAACGCCAGGCGGGATTTTTTCCCGGCCGCGTCAGCCTTCTGGGATTACCTGATCAAGCAGACCGCGCATTTGCGGAACAAATAACCAAAGCATCGCTTTCAGGCGGGAACGCTATGTCTGTTACTCTTGTGGATAAAACCAAAGCTGCCGGGTGAGCCGCCAAAATGGCTCCAGGGGACCTGGAGCGGGCGCTCAAGTCTTTGCCGGCGGACAAACGGGCCGGCCAGCGGCTTCTGGCCGGAACAGAACACAACGAGGACGCGGCCGTGGTGCTGGTGCCGGAGGGCAAGGCCCTGGTCCAGACCGTGGATTTTTTCACACCCATAGTCAACGATCCTTATATATTCGGCCAGATTGCCGCGGCCAACGCGCTGTCCGACGTCTACGCCATGGGCGGCGAACCGTGGACGGCCATGAATCTGGTCTGTTTTCCGGCCAAAAGCCTGGATTTGGAGATTCTCGGCGCGATTTTGCGGGGCGGGGCGGAAAAAGTCATGGAGGCCGGGGCGGTTCTGGCAGGCGGGCACAGCATTGAGGACGCGGAAATAAAGTACGGCCTGTCCGTGACCGGGCTGGTTGATCCGCGCCGCTTTGCCCGCAATTCCGGCCTGCGGACCGGGGACGCGCTAATTCTCACTAAAGCCCTGGGCACAGGGATTCTGGCCACGGCCATCAAGGCGAACTGGCAGGGCGCGGACGCGCTGGAGGCGGAGCTTTGCCGCCAGGCCGCCCGCCTGAACGCCGGCCCCGGCCGGGTGATCCGGGAACTGGGCCTGGCGGCGGCCACGGACATAACCGGGTTCGGCCTGGGCGGGCATGCCCTGGAAATGGCTGAAGCTTCGCAAAAAGGCATAGTTCTCCGGGCTTCAGCCCTGCCGCTCATGTCCGGGGTTCTGGAACTGGCCGGCTTCGGGCTTGTGCCTGGGGGCAGCCACTCCAATCGCAAGCACCGTGAGTGCTTCACCCTGGTTGAACCGGGCGTGGACCCCATGCTGGTTGACGTTATTTTCGATGCCCAGACTTCCGGCGGCCTGCTCCTGGCCGTGTCCAAGGACCAGGTCAGCCGGGCTGTGGATCTGCTCTTGCAAGGCGGGGATTTGGCCGCGCCGGTCGGGGAGGTCGTGGAATGCGTGGAGCCTTCGGCGCGCCTGCGCATTGTCCCCTGATGCGGAAAACGCCGCGGCTTGTGGTTGCACGGGGAACCTGATATGTATGCCCGGTCGGGCTGAGCTTTCAGCATAGCCTGTCCCACGGAGCCAAGGGGGAACCGGTGAAAAGGTTAAGCGCGCTGCTTGTGGCGGCCTCGTTGGTTTGCGGTCTGGCCTGTCCGGCCCTGGCCGCGCAGAAGCTGCTGGTGTACACGTCCATGAAGGAGTCGCTCATCAGCAAGCTCCGGGACGGTTTTGTAAAAAAGCACCCGGATATCGCCGTGGACTACCGTTCCTCCGGCGCCGGCCGCCTTATGGAGGCCGTGGCCGCCGAACGCCGGGCTGGCGCGATCAGGGCGGACGTCATCTGGACCAGCGAAGTGCCGGATTTTTACAACCTCAAGCAGCAGGGCCTGCTGGAAAAATACTGGTCCCCGGAACTCGCCGAAATTTTCATGCCGTTCACGGATTTTGACGGCTCCTTCACTCCGGCCCGCCTGGGCACTCTGGGGGTGGTCTACAATACGGACAAAATAAAGGAAGCCCCTAAACATTGGGCGGATCTGCTCACCACGGACTATGCCGGCGGATTCGGTTTCGCGGATCCGGCCTTGTCGGGCACCGCTTACATGGGGGTCCACCTGCTGTCCGAAGCCTTTGGCTGGGATTTTATCCGGCAGCTTAAGCGAAATGGCTTGCGAGTCATTCCGGATTCCGGACGGGTGGTGGAGGATGTGGCCTCAGGCGCTTTGGCCGCCGGCCTGGGCGTTGATTACATTGTGCTGGATCAAATCCGCAAGGGCGCGCCGGTAGGCTTGGCCTATTTTAATGAAATGCTGGTCATCCCCAGTCCGGTGGCTATTTTTAAGGATTCCGCCAACAAAGAGTCCGCCAGGAAGTTTATGGATTTTCTGCTTTCCGAAGAAGGGCAGTCCATAATTGTAAGCGAAGGCACCCTTCCGGTGCGCCGGGGCATGCTGCTGCCGCGGGGCACGCCCCTGCCCAGGGCGGAAGACGCCGTAAGGCGCTCCGTCCGGCTGGACTACATAAAGCTGGCCGGGGCCAAGGAAGAAACAATAGGAAAGTTCAAGGAAATCACCGCGAATCAATAACGGGTCGCGCTTGCCAACCCGCCACAATGGTGCTATTTACCATCGCCCGCGTTCGCGGCCCGCGAGAGTGGCGGAATTGGTAGACGCACCGGATTTAGGATCCGGCGCCTTCGCGCATGGGGGTTCAAGTCCCCCCTCTCGCACCAGAATTCAATAGTGGGGCCTTTCGGTCAATCGCCGGAGGGCTTTTCCATTGACAATGAATTTGCCTCATCCGTCGCGTCCTCAATATCCTGATGCAGGCGGGGAAAGGCCGCCACAAAAAACGTTCCCTGACCGGGCCGGCTTTCGGCGTAAATTCTGCCGAAATGGTGTTTGACGATCTGCTGGGCGCTGCTGAGCCCTATGCCCCAGTTGCTGCCTGTTTTTTTGTCCGTAAAGAAAGGTTTGAAGATTTTCGCCAGCTTGTCGCGGCTCATTCCCGCGCCGTTGTCGTCCACGCGAATGGCGCTCCAGCGGCTGTTCGCCTTAAGCGTGACGGTAATGGCGCCGCCGGGGCCGTTCCAGCGCGCCTGGATCGCCTCCACCGCATTTTTCATAATGTTCTCCACCGCCTCGCCCAGGTATTTCATATCGGCCATGAAGGCCGAATCCTTTTCAATCACCAGTTCAAACCGGATTTCCGGGTACCTGTTCCGGTACTTGTCCAGAATTGGTCTGGCAAAACGGCTGACGCGGTGCGGCACCATGCTGATGGCTTTCAGTTTGAAGGAATTGTACAGGGCGTCGATGTGCGCGGTCATCTGGACGTTGATTTTTTCCAGCTCTCCAATGTAGTGTTCCTCGTCCTCGCCCGGCGCGCCCCGTGAGCGTTTGAGGCGCTCCAGGATGATTTTTTCGGAAAGCAGCCGGTTCTTTATGCCGTGAATGAACACGCGCACCCCCATGCTTGCCGTGTCGATCTGGCGTTCAAGGGAAAGGTTTTCCTTCTTCATGTCAATGGTTATTTTAGTGTATTTGTAGAGCGATATGACCCCGAGGATGTAGATGGCCAGCAGAATTACGATGGAGACGATCCACATGTCGAACGACAGCCTTAGCCGGTACTGTAGAGGAAATCCAAAAATCATCTCCGTATAGACGTTTTGCGAGACTATGTAGAGCGGGTTGAGCTGGCAGTAGATCAGATAGTACGCAATAAGATTGATGATGGACAGAATGATCCAACGTAGTTGTTTTTTTACCCAGGCTATGGTGTGCCCAAAGTATTCACGCAGCATGAAGGCCAGGGAGAGGGTGAAATAGCCGAACATGCCAGTATAACTGACGTAAAGCATGGTATCGCGGGTTTGCTCATTAAGCGTAAGAAGAAAATCAGCGTTGCAGATGATTAAATTTAAGGCCGGCAATACCGCGGCCGGCGCGAACAGCCATTTCCTGTTAAGCAGGCCGCTTATTTCCAGAGAAAAAATAAGGGTAAAATAAATAAACAGGCTTTGCCCAACAGTGGTTATGGCGGCAATTATGTTCAGGGGGATGGGCAGATCCTGGAGAAACCGCTGAAATTGCGGAAAAATGAAGAACAGGAATTGCTCGTTGCTGCTCACCCCTCCCATCTTCGCGTAATACAGCATCAACCCGATGTTGATGAGTATGAATCCCGTATAAATGCCGGCCAGCCAGACGGTTTCCCGTTGGCGGCCGATAAAGATGAATACGGCCAGGGATGCTGATATGAGTATGAAAATGGCGACGATCATCCACTCTCCAGGCAAAGCCAGCTTTCGCCGGTCTTTCAGCGCGGTTATATCACCCGAAGCCGAAAAAGAAAGGACCTTGGCTGGGGTATAATAAAATTTGCCACTTGTTGGCCCCGCCTGCCGCCGGTATGTTACCATTGACGAAAGCGTAAAACGTAATTCCTCTGGTTCACGGCGCGTTCGGGCACTTCGCGCATACCTTCGTTCACTTGCCGCCTCCGCCTATTGCGCGCCGTTTCAGCCGCCGTTTTTTTTGGAAACCCTGGGGCCGGACTTTTTCCATGAACCCGGCCACATACGGAGGACGGAAAACTCGTGAGCAGAAATCCGATTAACCTGATGTACAGCGCACTTTCGCTGATCGCGGCATTCGCGCTGTGGTATTCTGTTTCCCATTCTTCGGCGCATGTCGTCTTCGCCACGCCGGTTGAGGTCTGGAACGCCTTTGCCGAAGGGATGGAGAGCGGCAAATTGCTTACCCACATCTGGGCCAGCCTGTACAGGTCGCTGCTCGGGTTCTCGCTGGCCATAGTCTGCTCTTTGCCCGTGGCTTTCCTTATGGGCTGGTACGAGCCGGCACGCCGCATTCTGGAACCCTGGGTCAAGTTCGTCAAAAGCATTCCGCCAATTTCCTACATCACCCTGATCATCGTGGCCTTCGGCGTGGGCGAGTCGGCCAAGGTAGCGGTCATCTTTATCGGCTCTTTCCTGATCATGGTCATCAACATCTACCAGGGCGTTCGCAACGTGGACAACACGCTGATCAAGGCCGCGCTGGTTCTGGGGGCCAACGACCTTAACATTTTCTTCCGGGTGGTTGTTCCCGCCTCGCTTCCTTATGTGCTGGTCGGCGCGCGTCTGGGCCTGGCGTCCTCGCTCACCACGCTCATAGCCGCGGAGCTCACCGGAGCGCAGGTGGGCCTGGGGCAGATGATTCAGGAGGCGAGCATGTACTTCCAGATGGATATCGTGCTGATGGGCATAATCATCATCGGCGTTGTGGGAACAATGCTCGACAAGTGCATTACTCTGCTTGAAAGGAGGCTGACCGCATGGCAGGAAACGCGCAGCAACGCCTAGACGGGTTCAAGGTGGAAGTCCGCGACGTAAAAAAAATATTCGCCACGTCGCGGGGAGAGGTGGTCGCGCTCAACGGCGTCAGCCTCGGCATCCGCGAGAACGAATTTGTCTGCATCGTCGGCCCGTCCGGGTGCGGCAAGTCCACCATTCTCAATATCATGGCCGGGCTGGAAAAGCCGACCTCCGGCGAAATCATCGTCGATGGCGTAAAAGTGGAAAGGCCGGGGCCGGAGCGCGGCGTGGTGTTCCAGCAATACGCGTTGTTTCCATGGCTCACGGTACGCAAGAACGTCGAGTTCGGTCTTCGGCTCAAGGGCCTGGGGAACGCGGAAATAAAGCGGATTACGGACCACTACATCAACATGGTGGCTCTGGATGATTTCAAGGACGCCTACCCCAAGGAATTGTCCGGCGGCATGAAGCAGCGGGTGGCCATAGCCAGGGCCTATGCCATGAACCCTTCACTGTTGCTCATGGATGAGCCCTTCGGGGCTCTGGACGCGCAAACAAGAACGCAGTTGCAGTCAGAGCTGCTGCAAACCTGGGAACGGGAACGCAAAACCTGTTTCTTCATCACCCACGACGTTGACGAGGCGGTGATTCTTTCGCAGCGTGTAGTCATCATGAGCGCCCGTCCCGGCCGCATCAAAGAGGTGGTTGAAGTGGACATTCCCTATCCAAGAACGCAGGAGACCAAGCTGAGTCCGCGCTATACGGAGATCAAAAATCATGTCTGGTCTGAAGTGTACAATGAATACCTGGCTTTGCGCAAGTAGAGCGTTTTTCAAATCAAATTGCTCCAGGAGAAGATCATGGGAAAGTCGCTTAAAACAGCCCTGGTTATGCTGGTTTTCTGTTTTATCGCATCCGGCGCGCTCGCCGGCGAGACCAAGCCGATCAAGGTGCGCGTCGCCTACCACCCCGGGCTGGGCGGCAGCCTTGCGCCGGGCGTGGACCGCATACCGGGCAACGGCTTCTTCGCCAAGCGCGGCCTGGACGTGGAGTGGATCAAATTCACCGCCGGCCCGCCGGAAGTGGCGGCGATGATTTCCGGCGACATCCAGTTCGGCTATATCGGGCACGGCGCGCATACTCTGGCCGCCGAGGGGAAGATTGACCTTATCTCGCTCAGCCACCTGGGCAACGCCGAAAGAATCTTTACGCGCAAAAATTCCGGCATAAGCGATCTGGCCGGCCTTAAAGGCAAAACCATCGCCACGCAGCTCGGCACCTCCGGCGAAACCATCCTGAAGCTTGCTCTGGAAAAGGCCGGCCTCACTCGCGAGGACGTCAAGGTGATCAACATGGACATGGGCGGAGCGGTGGCGGCGTTCATCGCCAACCAGGTGGACGCGATCGCCTGTTGGGACATCCACGCCACAAACGTGCAGGAAAAGGTCGGCCGCGACAACCTGATCGAGCTGGCCTCCACCGACCAGTTCCAAAACATCACCTCTTTCCCGGGCAGTTGGGCTGTAACTCCCAAATACGCGGCCGAAAACCGCGAGACCATCGTCCGCTTCCTAATGGCGCTCCACGACTGCTACGACTTCCGGCAAAAGGATTACGACGCCGCCATCAAAAGCGCGGCCGAGCTTAACGGAAGAACGTTCGAGGATTTCAATAAAACGCGCGATACCCTGATTTTCTTCCCGCCCGCGGAGCAGAAAAAAATGTTCGAGGACGGTTCGCTTAAGGCCATCTACCAGAAGCAGCTCGACTACTTCATTAAGGACGGAAAAGTTAAATCCGGCGACGTGAACAAGTATGTCCGCATTGACTTGATGAGCGAGGCGCTGGGTAAGGGCGGCAGGTAAGCCGTTTATGGAATGTAAGCGCGTCAGTGCGGTGGCCGCCTGGCGGCCTCAAGTCGCCCGGCGCGGGGATGTTGTCCGGGATGCGGTTTTGGCGGCAAGGTTTTTCAGACGAATCAATGCATCGTGAATATTCTTAACTTCAGGAGAATGGCATGCGAAAGTTGATGAGAGCGGTCCTGGCCCTGTTAGCTGTTTGTTGTATCGTCTCCAGCGCCTTCGCCGGCGAGGCCCTCAAGCCGATCAAGGTGCGCGTCGCCCACCATCCGGGCCTGGGCGGAAGCATCGCCGCGGGCGCGGACCGCCTGCCGGGCAACGGCTTTTTCGCCAAACGCGGCCTGGAGGTGGAATGGATCAAATTCACCGCCGGCCCACCGGAAGTGGCGGCCATGGTTTCCGGCGACATCCAGCTCGGCTATATCGGCCAGGGCGTGCATACCATGGCGGCGGACGGCAGGATTGAAATCATCTCGCTCTGCCTCACCGCAAACTCCGAAAGAATCTACGTGCGCAAAAATTCCGGAATAAACACTCTGGCGGATCTAAAAGGAAAAACCTTCGCCACGCAGCTGGGCACCTCCGGCGAAACAATCCTCAAGCTCGCCATGGAAAAGGCCGGCCTTTCCCGCGACGACATCAAGGTGATCAATATGGATATGGCCGGCGCTGTCGCGGCCTTTATCGCCAATCAGGTGGACGCCATCGCCTGCTGGGATTTCCATACCACAAACGTGCAGGAAAAAGTCGGGCCCGAAAATCTGATCGAGCTGGCTTCAGCCAGCCAGTTCCAGGACATCACCACCTTCCCCGGCAGTTGGGCCGTAACCCCAAAATATTCGGCCGAAAACCGCGAGGCCATAGTCCGGTTCATTATGGGGCTTTACGATTGCTATGATTACATGGCCAAGAATTACGACGCCTGCATCAAGAGCGCGGCGGAGTTTAACGACAAGCGGTTCGAGGATTTCAACAAGACGCGAAACAACTTCATTTTCTATTCGGCCGCGCAGGAGAAAAAAATGCTTGAGGACGGCTCGTTGCTGGGCATTTACCAAAAACAGCTTGATTATTTCATCAAGGACGGGAAAGTGAAATCCGGCGACGTGAACAAGTTCGTGCGCACTGATCTGATGAAAGAAGCGCTGGACAAAAGCGGCCGGAAGTAGCCGCCGGCCGTCCGGCTCACGGCCGCAAGGCCAGATATGGGAGATCCTCTTTATGGAACATCCGGATATTCTTGTTTTCATGAGCGACCAGCACACGCCGCTCCTCTCGTCGTTAACGGGCGGCCCGGCGCGCACGCCCAGCCTGGAGGCCATGGCCCGCGAAGGAGCGTCCTTCACACAGGCCTACACGGCTTGCCCTTTGTGCGTGCCAGCGCGCATGGCCATGCTGAGCGGGCGGCTTCCCTCGCGCACCGGAATCCTGACCAATGACGATACGCTTCCCGGCACCAACGCCACCTTTGTTCACGCGCTGGCGGCGGCCGGGTACGAGACCACACTGGTCGGCCGGATGCATTTTGTCGGGCCGGATCAGCGGCACGGGTTCCTGAACCGCCTGGTCGGGGACACCACGCCGATGACTTGGGCCCGCCCTTTGGAGCGCTTGCGGGCAATCCGGGGGGTGCACCGGGATACCTTCCGGGGCGAATGCGCCACGGAGATTGTCGGCGGCGGCGATTCCCCGGTGCTGGACTACGACCGGGACGTGGTGGAGGCGGCCCTGGCCTTTCTGGCCAAAGCGCACGATAAGCCGCAGTTTGTTCTTGTAGGCACCTACGGGCCGCATTTTCCCTATGTCGCGCCGCCGGACTTGTATAAAAAATACCTTTCGCTGGTTGAAGCGCCCTTTGGCTGCCGCCCCCCGGCGGACATGAACCCTCTGCTGGCCAAACGGGCGGGCAAAGGGTTTGACGAGGCGCTGGCCGTCAGAATAAGGGCCGCTTATTGCGGAATGGTCGAAAGGATCGACAGCCAGGTGGGCGCGGTGCGCGCCGCTTTCAATGATTGGCTGGCCCGCTCCGGGCGCAGGGGCGTGTTCGCCTATCTCTCGGATCATGGCGACATGTGCGGCGAGCGCGGCCTGGTGGGCAAGGACGCCTTTTATGAAAAGTCGTTGAAGATCCCCCTGTTGTTCGCCGGTGAAGGCGTGACGCCGGGGCGGCGCTGGGACGCGCCGACAAGCGTTCTCGACCTGGGGCCGACGCTGTGCGGACTGGCCGGGGTGCCCCTGCCCACGGCGCAGGACGGGGAAAGCCTTGCGCCTATATTGGCCGGAGATTCCCCGAAGGAAGCGGAGGGCCGGACCGTGACGGCGGAACTGCTGGCCCCGGACGCGGGCGGGTTTACCTTTGCCCGCATGGCCAGGCAAGGCCGCTTCAAGTTGCAGACATACCACAAGTACGAGGCCTGGGACGCCTTGTTCGACGTTGAGGCGGATCCGTTCGAGCAACATAACCTGATTGGCGAGCGGCCGGCTCTGGCCAACGCCCTGCGCGGGGAATGGAGCGATCTGCCGAAGGCCGGCGCCGTGGAGCGGGAACAGGTGGAGCGCTCCCGCAACGTGGCGCTGGTCAGCCGCTTCGAGGAGCTGGCGCGGCCGCCGCAGATGGAGTTGTGGGGCAACAGCTCTGAAGCTTCAAAGTTGCCTCCAACCGTGATTTGAGATGAACACGGGAATGACGCGGATGATCGCCAAAGGGAAAATCAGGCTGCTTGTAGCTGAGGACTACGCGATCATCCGCGCTGATCTTGTGGAAAAACTGAACTCCCAGACGGACATGGCGGTGGTGGGGGAAGCCGCCACAGGCGCGGAAATCGTCGAACTGGCGAACGCCACGCCGGCGGACATCATCCTCATGGACATGGAAATGGAGGACATTCACGCGGGAACGCGGGCAACGAAGGCGATCCTTCAGGCCGGAATCAAAGCGGGGATCATCTTCCTGACCATCCATGAAACGGACGAACTGGTCTATGCCGCGCTTTCCGCCGGCGCGATTGATTACATAATCAAGACTGAGGCTCCGGAGGTGCTTTTCGCGCATATCCGCGGCGCCCATGCCGGCAAGCCCAGCCTGGAACCCAGGCTGCAGGCGGTATTGCGCACGGAATTCGCCAGATTGCGGCGTTCGGAGGAAAACCTCGCTCCCTTTGTGCACGCCATCGCTTCGCTTACTTATTCCGAGCGGGAAATCCTGCGGCTGTTGCTCCAGGATAAAACGGTCGCCCAGATGGCCAGGTTTCGCTCGGTGGAACCCATCACGGTAAAAAAGCAGATCCACGGCATTCTGACGAAATTCGGCTTTACCCGCACCAGCCACATAGTCAAACTGCTGCGCGACCTGGGGCTGGATAAGGTTTTTGGCGAGACGGGCGGGCAGGGCGGTCCGTTCCGCCTGTAACGCGTTACCGGCGCCATGCGCGCGAATGCGTTCAGTCACGGCGCTTCCACGTCACGGCGTTTTTACGCGCCTTGTTTTGACGCTTTTTCCCGCTTTACAAAAAACCCGCACTATTCTAAAAATACCAGTTTGTACTAAAGCGACTTCTTTTTGAAACTGTTCGCAGTATTTCGCCGTTGGCCGGGGCAGCCCCCCGGCCGCGCGCGTCATCCCCAAATTTTGAGAGGGTTTTCCAATGCAATACGCTGTTGAAGATGTCTCCCCGGTAAAAAGGAAAGTCAGCGTCACCGTTCCGGCGGAAGAGGTTAACGCCTCTCTGGGCGCCACCCTGGCCATGTACCGCACCAACGTGAGCCTGGACGGGTTCCGCAAGGGCAAGGTGCCCGCGCAGATCGTGGAAAACCGCTTCCGCAAGGAAGTGTACCGGGAATCCACCACGGATCTGGTGAACGTGCACATCAACCAGATCATTGGGGAACTGAAGGCGGAGCCCATTTCCGGAATTCAATACGACGGCGCTGAACTGGAGCGCGATAAGGAATTCGCCTACAGTTTTTCCTTTGAAGTGCTGCCGGAATTCGAACTGCCGGCCTATGAAGGCTTTGAGGTGGAAGAAGAACTGCCGGAAGTGAACGAGGCGGAAGTGGACGCGGTGCTGGAGCGGGTGCGCGGCAACATGGCCACCTACAGCAAGGTGGAAGAAGACCGCCTGCCAGTGGACGGCGACCTGGTGAACATTGATTTCAGCGCTTTTGACGACGAAGGCAAGCCCGTGCCCGGCATCAAGGCGGAAAACATGCAGATGCCCCTGGGGGATCGGCAGGCCCTGGAGGATTTTGAGGCCCTGGTGAAAACCGTCAGGGTCGGCGAGGAAAAGGAAGGCAAAATCACCTTCCCGGAAGACTTCGTGAATCCGGACTTTGTGGGCAAAACACTGACCATGAAAGTTAAACTGCATTCCATTGAGCAGCGCAACCTGCCGGAGTTGGACGCGGAATTCGCCAAAAAGGCCGGCAACTTTGAAAGCCTGGAAAAAATGCGGGAAACCGTCCGGGAATCTTATATGAAGACGCGCGCTGACTTGTGCCGCTCCTCCGGGCAGCAGCGCATGCTGGAATCTCTGCTCAAGATGGTGGAGTTCCCCGTGCCGGAATCCATGGTCCGGGCTTTTCAGACGAACATTCTGGCGGACTTGCAAAGCCGGTTGCAGCGCCAGGGCAAAAGCCTGACCTCTATCGGCAAGAACATGGACGAACTCAAGGCCGAGTCGGCCAAAGAAGCTGAAAATTTCGCCAGGGTTCAGGTTTTTCTGCTCAGCGCGGCCAAAAAGGAAGGCCTTTCGGTAAACGAATTCGAGGTGGACGCCCAGATTCGGGAGATGGCCGCCAAGTCCGGGCAGGATTTCAACGCCCTGAAGGCCCAGTACCAGGAACGGGACATGATCTTCGCCCTGCGTGACCGCCTGCTGGCGGACAAGGCCATGAACGCGATTTATGACAAAGCCAGGATCGCCAAGGTGCCGGCCGGCCACTTCAGCAAGCTGGAGGAGCGGGGCGAAGCCGCGGCCCCGGCCAAGGCGGAAGCTGTTCCGGACGAAGGGAACTAAACCGTAAGGCGATTCAAAGCGGCCCCGGACGGTTGACCTGTCCGGGGCTCATGCTTAATATTAAAAAAACCGCGCCTGAGCGCCGGATAAAGGCGGGAATCCACGGCTTCGGTTTTATGTATTCAGCGGCGTTTCGGCCGAAGATAAATTTGGCCCTGTACTTTTAAAAAAAACGGACGATATAATGCGCACAACCGGCTGACGCCGGCTGTGCGGCGACGGGGGATTTTTTATGCCCATACCAATGGTAATCGAGACGACCGGGCGGGTTGAGCGGGCTTACGACATTTATTCGCGGCTCCTCAAAGACCGGATTATCCTTCTGGGCGAAGCTGTGGACGATCATGTGGCGTCTCTGATTTGCGCCCAGCTTTTGTTTTTGGAATCCGAGGATCCGGAAAAAGAAATCTACCTGTACATAAATTCCCCTGGCGGATCGGTTACGGCCGGCCTGGCTATTTACGACACCATGCAGTACGTCAGCCCGCCGGTGGCCACGCTCTGCCTGGGCCAGGCCGCCAGCATGGGAGCCTTGCTTCTGGCCGCCGGCGCTCCGGGCATGCGCTACGCCCTGCCGCACAGCCGGATCATGATTCACCAGCCGTCCGGCGGATTCCGCGGGCAAGCCACAGACATTGACATTCAGGCCAAAGAAGTGCTGCGCTTAAAGGAAATGCTCAACCAGATCATGGCCCGGCACAGCGGCCGGGAAGAACGTGAAATATTTGAGCGCACCGAGCGCGACAATTTTATGGGCGCGGACGAGGCGGCGGCGTTCGGTCTGATAGACAAGGTGCTGACCTCCCGCAACGATCTGACGCCAAGTTCGGATTCCAAATAGGACCATATTAATGTTAGGCCGCCGTGGAAGCGGCCGGGCAGGTACATAATGGCAAAGAACAACATGCCACCAATCAATCACAGCGGCTTGCGCTGCTCTTTTTGCGACAAGGGCGAAGACCAGGTCAAACGGCTGATCGCCGGTCCGGGCACGGTTGCCATTTGCGACGAATGCATTGAACTGTGCAACGATATCATGCTGGATCAGACGGCTGAGGAAGTGCGCGAAGAAGGGCGTCTTTTAAGCCCTTCGGAAATAAAGGCCAAACTGGACGAATACGTCATCGGCCAGACCCAGGCCAAGAAAAACCTGGCCGTGGCCGTGCACAACCATTATAAGCGGGTATTTTTCGCCAAGGCCATCGGCGGTGAAGTGGAGCTGGAAAAAAGCAACATACTGCTGGTCGGGCCCTCCGGCAGCGGCAAAACTCTTCTGGCTAAAACCCTGGCCCGCACCCTCAAGGTGCCTTTCGCCATAGCGGACGCCACCACCCTGACCGAAGCCGGCTACGTGGGCGAGGATGTGGAAAACATCCTGGTCCAGCTGCTCCAGAACGCGGATTACGATCTGGAATCCGCCGGCAAGGGAATCATCTATATAGACGAAATCGATAAAATCTCCCGCAAGGGCGACAGCCCGTCGATTACCCGCGACGTGTCCGGCGAGGGAGTGCAGCAGGCCCTGCTCAAAATAATCGAAGGCACGGAAGCGAACATTCCGCCCAAGGGCGGCCGCAAGCATCCGCAGCAGGAATATATCCGCATGGATACCTCAAATATCCTGTTCATTCTGGGCGGGGCCTTCATCGGCCTGGACAAAATCGTGGAGCAACGCAGCCGCGGGCGCTCCATGGGCTTTGGGGCCAAAATCGAGTCGGCGGCAGCCGGCAAAGATCCGCTCTCCAACATCCATCCGAACGATCTGGTCAAGTTCGGCCTGATTCCGGAATTCGTGGGCCGAATTCCTGTGGTCACCCACGTGGAGGAACTTGGCGAGGAAGACCTTATCCGCGTGCTCACCGAGCCCAAAAACGCCTTGGTGCGCCAGTACCAGAAGCTTTTTGAGCTGGACAAGGTGACCCTGCGCTTTACCCAGGACGCCCTTAAAGCCGTGGCCTCCCTGGCCATGGAGCGTAAAACCGGGGCGCGCGGCCTGCGCAATGTGCTGGAAAAATCCATGCTGGATATCATGTATTCCCTGCCGGATCAGCATGGAGTCAAGGAATGCGTGGTTAACGCGGCGGTTATTGAAAAAGGCAAAAGCCCGCTGTACATTTACGACAAGGACGCGGCCGCGCTTAAAACGGATGCGGCCGGCGCCTGAGCCTTTTCAAACGCTCCCCGGCCGGCGAATTCGCAATATACAGCTCCGCCCCGGTTTTTGCTTTTTCAAGTATAAAACCGGGGTATTCCTGTTTTATGAAATGATATTCAAGATATATTTTTGCCGATTGACAACTTGTCCTCCAATGCCTAATTGCAGAATAAACGAGTGGCAACAGTCAAATTCACCATTGGTCACAGCCTTTTGCATATTTATTTTGCGAGCCTTCCAATAGAGTAGAACATTGTGACTCAAAAATGTTCTGACGGAGACATGGCAGCAGCCGTTCGCGGATGCCGTGGCTCCGTATTGTCGCGTGGACGTAAAGTTCATTTATTTCCGCAGTTTAACATTATTGCGAACGTTCACGGCATTTAAAATTTGGAATACCGTGCCAGGAGTGGCGATGTCGCGGTTTGCTCGCAGAGCGGACGCGGGAAAATTTTTATTCACCGGCAAGCTGAAACACTTGTATTTTGACGTTAGTAGACTCTATCAACTGAAATGCTACAGATAAACAAGACTATTGAATGCGTGGAGAGCCGTCATGTCCGCTGACTACAAAAAGTATGATGCATCGAGGTCACTTCTGCCGTTGATGCCGCTGCGTGAAGTGGTTATGTTTCCGCGTTCCATAGTGCCCATGTTCGTTGGCCGGGCCGCTTCAATCCAGGCGGTGGAAACCGCCATCGCGGATTACGACAAGCAGATTTTTCTGGTTTCCCAGCGCAGCGCGGATCTGGATCACCCGACACTGGGGGATCTTTTTGAAATGGGAACGGTCAGCCGGGTTTTGCAGATGCT
>JAVBSC010000096.1:0-13761 GCA_031547305.1 Desulfovibrionaceae bacterium | reverse complement strand
CCCCCCTCCGGGCGGGCTGTTTTGCCCCCCACCGGACCACCCACGGCCGGCCTGAAAGGGTTGCGGCGAACTTGTGACGCCATGGGCTGCGCCGCTGGCGCGCCAGCGCCTCGGCGCGATAAGACGGCGCAAAATAAGCTTTGCTTATTTTGCATCCGTGCCGCCGCAGTCAAGGAAAAAGCCTAGGTTGTGGGCAGAGCCCCAAATATTGAATCGACAACTTCCAATTAAATTTTTTCAAGGAGCTCTTTGCTGATGAGCACTACGTTGACTCCGCGCGAAATTGTGGCGGAACTGGATAAATATATTGTGGGCCAGCAGGAGGCCAAGCGCATGGTGGCCATAGCCATGCGCAACCGGTGGCGGAGGCAGCAGCTGGATCCCAGCCTGCGCGACGAAGTGGCGCCCAAGAACATCATCATGATGGGGCCGACCGGAGTCGGCAAAACGGAAATTGCCAGGCGGCTGGCCAAGCTGTGCGCCTCTCCCTTCATCAAGGTGGAGGCCACAAAGTACACGGAAGTGGGCTATGTGGGCCGGGACGTGGAATCCATGATCCGGGACTTGATGGAGATAGCCGTGTCTTTGGTCCGGGAAGAAGAAAATGAGCGAGTGCGCGGCCTGGCCGAGAGCAAGGCTGAAGAGCGCCTGCTGGATCTGCTGTTGCCCGGCGCGCCGGTGCCGGCGGACTACACGTCCTACCCGGACGGCAGGACCGCCGTTGTCAATGCCGGCGGCTCCTCCACCAGGGAGAAGCTGCGCGCCCTTTGGCATGAGAAAAAACTGGATGACAGGGAAGTGGAGATGGAGGTGGAGCAGACCTCCGGGCCGCAGATGGAAATCATGGCCATGCCGGGCATGGAACAGGCGGGAACGCAGTTCAAGGACATGTTCAGCAAGATTTTCCCCGCCCGGCGCAAACGCCGGCGCCTGAAAATACGCGAGGCGTACGGCATTCTGCTTCAGGAAGAGTCGGAGCGCCTGGTGGACAATGACAAGGTCATTGAAATCGCCCGGGAACGAGCGGAACAAACCGGAATCATCTTTATCGACGAAATCGACAAAGTGGCCGGAACCAGCCAGGGCCGCCAGGGCATTGACGTTTCCCGCGAGGGCGTGCAACGCGATCTTCTGCCCATAGTGGAAGGCAGCGTGGTCAACACCAAGTACGGCATGTTGCGTACGGATCACATTCTGTTCATCGCGGCCGGGGCGTTTCATTTTACCAAGCCTTCGGACCTGATCCCGGAGCTCCAGGGCCGCTTCCCCTTGCGGGTGGAACTGATGCCCCTGGGCAAAGACGAATTTTTACGCATCCTTACCGAGCCGCACAACGCGCTGACCCGCCAGTATTCCGCCCTGCTCGGCACGGAAGGCGTAAAAGTGGAGTTCACCCGCGACGCGCTGGAGGAAATCTCCGCTTTTGCGGAGGAAACAAACCGCCAGACGGAAAATATCGGCGCCAGGCGGCTTTACACGATCATGGAGAAAATTCTGGCCGAGCTGTCCTTTGAAGCTCCGGACATGGATGGGCAGAGCGTTACCGTGAACAGCGAGTACGTGCAAAGCCAGCTCAGAGACGTGCGCCAGGACGCGGATTTATCCAGGTATATTTTGTAGCCATGAACCTGAACGGCCGGAACATCGCGCGGTCCCTGGGGGCGATGCCCCCGAGGGCCGCGCATTTTTGTCTGCGCGTGGAACGCTTTTTGCGGGACCAGGGATTTGCCGCTAAAGGAACCAGCGTGCTGTTGGCTTTTTCCGGTGGGGCGGATTCCCTGGCTCTGCTCCAGATTTTATACGTTTTGCGCGACCGTTTGGGATTTTCCCTGGTTCTGGCCCACCTTGACCACGGCCTGCGGACTGAGTCCGCCCTGGAGGCGGAAGCCGCCGGCAAGCTGGCCGTGGCCCTGGAGCTGCCGTATTATTCCACCCGAACGGATGTGGCGGCCCTGGCCAGGGATTTGAATTGCGGGGAAGAAGAAGCCGGCCGCCGGGCGCGCTGGGATTTTTTCAGCCGTATCCGCAAAGGGAACGGACCCGCCTGGATCGCCCAGGGGCATCAGCTCAACGATCTGGCGGAAGATGTGCTGATGCGCCTGATTCGCGGCAGCGGCTGGCCAGGCCTGGGCGGCATGCGCGGCCTGGACGCGTCGGAAAAAATCATCCGTCCCCTGCTGCTCACCCCCAGGGCGGATATCGAATCCTTCCTGAGCCTGCTTGGCCTGGACTGGCTGCGCGATCCTCTGAACGCTGACCCGGCCTACTTGCGCAACCGGGTGCGCCTGGAGATGCTCCCCCTGTTTTTGCGGGAAAACCCCTCTTTTCTGGACCGTGTGGCGGATTTATGGCGCCTGGCCCGGCTGGACGAAGCCTACTGGACGGATTTACTGGACAAGCACACCCACACCGCATCCGGACAAGAGCCGGCACAAACACTGGAACGGGAATTCCTGGCCGAACTGCCCAAAGCCCTGCGCCTGCGCCTGTACAAAGAGGCCCTGGAATCCCTGGGGCCGGGCCAGCCGCTTGTGGGTAACCTGCTGGCCCTGGACGCGGCCTGGAAGGCCAACAGAGGCGGGGCAAGCGTGCAGTTTCCGGGCGGCAAAAAGGCGCTGGTGCTTAAAGGCGGGGTAGTTTTCACAGGCCCACGCCAATAAGACGCGCAGCCCCGCCCCCAGGCGCGTAAAGGCGCATTCCTCAATAAAGCTCCGCCACCACAACTTTCACGGTGACGACAACCGCATTTGTGCTATCTTCCGCATATGGCATCTTTTTCGTATCTAAACTTTCAAACATAACCTTTAATGCGGAGTCCATTAATATGTCCAAGGTGCGTATTCTTGCCTTTGCCCTGGCCCTTGTTCTGGCCGCCGGCGGCATGGCCAGAGCCGCCGAGCCGGTCACCATCCAGTTCCTGAACTGGGCCAGCACGGAAGAAACCATGAAGAGCGTCTACAAGGTCATTGATGATTTTGAAAAAGAGAATCCAGACATAAAAATAAAGAATATCCCGGTTGGAGTCGGTGACATACGAAACCAGCTCATGGTCATGATCATGGGCGGCAACCCGCCGGACGTGGCCCAGCTGGCCATTGGCGATTCAGTGGTGGTGTACAGCATGGGCGCGCTGTATTCCGCCGAGGATCTGTACAGCAAAGAATTTCTGAATCGCCTGATCCCGGCATTTTACGAAGAAGCGCGCATTGGCGACAAGCACGCCGCCCTGGTCTGGGCCCCTAACATCATGACCCTGATCTACAACAAAAAGCTCCTGAGCCGGCTTGGCTATCAGAATCCTCCCAAGACACTGGATGAAATGGAAGCCATGATGAAAAAAGGCAAGGCGGAAATCCCCAACCTTATCGGCCTGCAACTGGATACCACCATCCGCACCGTGGGATTTTCCCATGTCTGGTCCTTTATGAATGCCTTTGAATACGAACCGATCAAAGGCAAGACGGTCAAATTCAACACCGACAACATGGTGGCCTTTGGCGAATGGCTCCGCCGCATAGTCAAGGAGGGCTATACCCTGCCCGGCAAGCGTTTTGGCGAATTCCGCCCAATGGATGCGGCCGGTCGCGTGCTCTTCGCCTTTGACGGCCCCATTCATCGCGGCCACATGAAAGCCTTCAACAAGCAGGTCACGGATGAAGTCTACGACCAGACCTGGATCACCACCTCCACGCCCACAGGCCCTTCAGGCAAGATAGCCGCCGCACCGGACGATCACGCCCTGGTGGTGTTGCGCAGCACCAAGCATAAGGAAGCCGCGGCAAAATTCGTGGAGTACCTGGTGGGCAGCAAGTCTTCTCTTACCAAGTACCATCAGCCCATCGGATTCCTTCCGCCGGTCAAGGACTACGCCACCGTGGCCCCCGGCTGCTTCCAGGACGCCGGACGCCAGAACAACCTGAGGGACGCGGTGCCCCACCTTGTCAACCTGCCCTTTGGCCCCAACTACGTGAAGATCGGCACCCTGGTCATGACCGCGGTGCAGGAAATAATCACTTCTGATAAGCCGGTTAAGGATATTCTGGACTCCTACCAGGCAAAACTGGAAGGCGTTATGCATTAAGGGCGGGTAACCCGCAAAAGTAAAGCCGGGCGGAGAAACTCACTCCACCCGGCTTTTTTTCCGCTCATGCTTACCCACACGCATAATTGACACCCACTCCAGCCGGGTATACAGCTTGCGCAAATAATAACTAGGAGGAAGCGGCGTGAACATCCTGATTTTCGGGCCTAACGGAAGCGGCAAGGGCACTCAGGGCGCGTTGGTCAAAAATAAGTACAACGTGGCGCACATCGAGTCCGGGGCGATTTTCCGCCAGCACATCGGCGGCGGCACGGAACTTGGCAAAAAGGCCAAGGCCTATATCGATCGCGGCGATCTGGTGCCGGACGACATCACCATCCCCATGGTCCTGGAAACTCTGAAAAACGCCGGCAAAACCGGCTGGCTGCTGGACGGCTTCCCCCGTAACATGGTCCAGGCGGAAAAACTCTGGGCAGCCCTGCAAGAGGCCGGACTGAAGCTGGACTACGTGATCGAAATCCTCCTGCCGCGCGAAGTGGCTAAAAATCGCATCATGGGCCGCCGCCTCTGCGCCAACGACAACAATCACCCCAATAATATCTTCATCGACACCATCAAGCCTAACGGCGACGCCTGCCGCGTTTGCGGCGGCAACCTCTCCGCCCGCGCCGACGACCAGGACGAAGCCGCCATCAATAAACGCCATAATATTTACTACGATACCAAAACCGGCACACTGGCCGCCGCCTACTTTTACAAAAGCCTCGCCAGCCAGGGCAAAAACAAATACATTGAACTGGATGGTCAGGGTTCCATAGATTCCATTAAAGACACGTTGCTTAAGCGGCTCGCTTAGATAATTGAGAGAGCCACGGCATGGATTCCCGCTTTCGCGGCAATCCATGCCTTTTTATTTTTTCTTCAGGGGTGCCGGCATGCTGGGGGTAATCCCGTTGAAAACCATGATCTGGGCCATGGATAATCTTTACGGTCAATTGCTCTCAAATCCCAACTACACGCTTGACCTTTTTCCGGAAAAGATTATGCTCATTTGAGCGAAACAATCCGGCACTTCGACCGCCGGAAAGGATGCCTCATGCCCCGTCCGCGCAAACCGCGCTGCATTGTCCTTGAGCCCCGTGTGTCCTACTTCAAGCCCCGGGGCGTTCCCCTGCTGGAACTGGAGGAGCTTACACTACGCGCGGAAGAGCTGGAAGCCTTGCGCCTGGCCGATATGGAGGGACTTTCCATGGAGGAGGGTGCGGCGCTCATGAAGGTTTCCCGTCACACCTTCGGCCGCATTGCGCGCCAGGCGCGACGTATTGTGGCGGAGGCTCTGGTGCGGGGCTGTGCCCTGCGCATTGAGAGCTAGGAGCGCATATTGCCCCTGGAGTCCATTTGAGTGAGCGCCGGGTTTTCGCGAACGGCATACGTGCGGGAACGTTTTTCTTTAACGCTCCCTGTTTACAACCATTTTCACGCGGGAAAGCCGGGCCGTGAAGCAGCCCGCGCCGCCCCGCCTTATAGGAGAGTAATCCATGTCCACGCGAGTTGCCGTGCCTTCCGCCAATCCGGGCGGTCTTGACGCCGCGCTGATGTCCCATTTCGGCCATTGCGACGTCTTCACCATTGTCGAGATGGAAGGCGCTTCCGTCAAAGAAGTCTCCATTCTACCCAACATGCCGCACGAACAGGGCGGCTGCACCGCGCCGGTACGCTACCTGGCGGATAACGGCGTGACCGTGATGCTGGCGGGCGGCATGGGCATGCGTCCTTTGCAGGCCTTCCGGCAGAGCGGCATCCAGGTGCTGTTCGCCGGCGCCGACGGAACCGTGGATCAGGCGGTGCACAGCTACGCCGAAGGCCGTCTGCCGGTTTTTGGCGACAACGGCCTGTGTAAAGGCGGCTGCGGGCATCATTAGAGCGGATTGACGGTGAAATGGTTCAGGAACCGGATTACGGCCGGCCCCTGGACCATTTCATTGATCCGCTCCCGGAAACTCCGTCCCAAAAACTATTTTTTCAAATACGCGATCACAGCGCGCATAAAGTCCGGCAGGTCCAAGGGGGTGCGGCTGGAGATAAGGTTGCCGTCCTCCACCACGGCGGCGTCTTGCCAGACGACGCCGGCGTTGACCAGGTCGTCTTTAATGGCCGTAAAGCTGGTGGCTTTTTTGCCTTTGAGAATACCGGCGGAAATGGGTACCCAACCGGCGTGGCAGATAAAGGCTACAAGCTTGCCCTGGCTGAACATTTCGCGCACAAATTTTACGCAGTCGGGGGAACGGCGCATAAAATCCGGTGCGAAACCGCCTGGAATGATCACCGCGTCAAAGTCAGCGGCTTTAAGATCCGCGAAAGCCACATCGGATTTTGCCGGCAGGCCGACCTTGCTGGGGTATTCTTTTTTCCCTTCGGTTCCGGCCACCATGACAACGGCGCCGGCTTCCTGAAGACGTATTTTAGGATACCAGAACTCCTGCTCATTATAAAGCTGTTCGACCAGCAGAACCGCCCTTTTCCCTTCAAGTTCTCTCATTAAACACCTGACCTTCTTAAAAAGTTACGGTTGCGCACCAGCGGCGGGCAACTCCGCGCCAAGCCGCGGGCAAAGCGGCGTTCCGCCGCTTTCAAGCCAGAACCTTAACACAAATGGCCCCGGCAAGCACCAGCAGCACCGCCGAAATCTTTATGGCGCTCATCCGTTCTTTCAGAAAAATCACCGCCATGAGCATGCCGAAGACGACTGATGTTTCGCGCAAAGCCGCCACAAGAGAAATGGGCGCGCGGCTCATTGCCCATATGGACAAGCCATAGGCCACGTTGCTGCAAAGGCCTCCGGCCAGCCCGAACTTCCAACGGCGCCGGACATAGCGAAAAAATTCCAGCTTCCGGCGGAGCAGGACAAAAAATAACAGCGGCAAAATATTGAGAAAAAACATCCAAAAAATATACGATACCGCCTGGCCGGCCAGCCTCACCCCGGAACCGTCCACCACCGTATAGCCCATGATGACCAGGGCATTGCCCATGGCCAGCGCGGTGGCCAACGGATTGAAGACGCCGCAGCGCGCGCAGTCCAGGGTGAGCATGAGAATGCCCAGGGAAAGCAGGAGCACGCCAAGCCATCCTCCTGCGGACAAAGTGTCGTGCAAGATGAAGACCGTCACCAGGGCGGTCAGCAGGGGGGCGGTGCCGCGCATCAAAGTGTAAGCGTAGCTCATGTCAGCCCCACGGTACGCATTGGCCAGGAACAGGTAATAAAACGTATGGATGCAGACAGTCGCGGCAAGATACGGCCACGAGGCCGGAGCCGGAGTCGGCAGGAAGGGCAGCACGAACAGGGCGAGCAAACTGCTGCTGCAGGCCTTCATGACCGTTTCCATAAGTTTGTCGGAACCACCCTTGATGATGGTGTTCCAGACGGCGTGAAACATGGCCGCGCCAAGCAGCGTGAAGATGAGCGTCGTGGTCATGGCGTCCCCGCCCCGGACGCTTCAGACACAAATGGCGGCATTTCAGTCTCCGGCATAATCCCACACTCGCTTCGGATTAAGAATATCTCCCCTGTCCAGCCCGTCCCGCTCGTTGATCAAGCCCATCACCTTGTTCATTTTGGCATTGACGGTTTTAAACTTAGCCAGACGAGCTCTGAACAAAAAAGGCCGCGCGGCCAGCTTGGCTTCAAAGTCTGCCTTTAAAATACGATAAAGCTCAAGATCCGCCTGATTATATTCCGCGGCCAAGGCGCGGTCTTCTTGGGAAACGCCCTCCTTAAGGCTCTGGGCCAGGGCGTTCTGGCGTTCGTAATAAAGATTGGCGAGTCCCATCAGGTCGCCCAGCAGAAGCAGGCTTTCGTCAAAATATTCAGTCAGGCCGATCAGGGCGTAGCTTCCGGCGTTCTCCACGGCCAGGGGGACGGCCTCGGACGGGGGCGGACCATCAAAAGGCAGGCGGGAAAATATCCTGGTCATGAGGTTTTTGGTCCGGTAGCGGAATTCCTTGGTGTCCAGGCTGATGTAATCGGCAAAGCTCAGGTTTTGCGCGCGGATGAGGTCATAGACTTGGGAATGGGGCCAGTTTTTCAGAAAAAGGTATTCGGAAACCAGGCGCTCCACCGGATGCCGGATGAAGCTGATTATTTTTGTAAGGCGGAGCCGGGTGAGATTTTCCACCAACTGGTCGTGCAAAAAATGCCCCTGCACCAGGCGCAGTTGAGGCAGCAGTTCGGCAATACGCGACCGGGCGGCGAAATCTTCCCGGCTGTACAGGGAAAGGACGCTTTTTCCAGGCAAATTGGCGGAAAAAATATTGTTCAGCGTGGTGCCGCCGGTACGCGGGATATGCAAAAAAACGAACAGATCATTTTTATCCATAGGCGACTGTATACACCCCGTCCCGATTCAGCGCAATGCCCGCGGAAAAAGGCGGCCGCCGTGATGCCGCAAATAAAGCGACCTGGAGCGGCTTCCGAGTAAAATAACGTATTTTACGCCAATGGCAGAGCGCGGGCTTTTGGGAGCTTGACGAGACTATTGGACAAAAGGCGTATTTTATAAGCAGCCTCTAAAGTTTTAATCTATATGGCCGATAATGACACACAAGCGGGAACTTTTATCGGCTGGAGGAGGCAGGGCGAAAAACAGCCGGATATTCGGAATGTGCAATGTGACCTATTCAAGGAGGAATGGTCATGGCTCTTATAATAAACCATAACATGATGGCGATGAACGCCTCGCGCAACCTGGGCACGTCTTACGACGCGCTCGCCACTTCCGTGCGCCGCCTGTCTTCTGGCTTGCGTGTGGGCACTGCGGCCGACGACGCCGCCGGCCTGGCCATCCGCGAACTTATGCGGGCAGACATAGCCGCCCTGAACCAGGGCGTGCGCAACGCCAATGACGCGATCTCCATGATTCAGACCGCGGACGGCGCCTTGGGCGTTATCGACGAAAAGCTCATCCGTATGAAGGAACTGGCCGAACAGGCCGCCACCGGCACCTACAGTTCGGACCAGCGCCTGATGATCGAGTCCGAATACCAGGCCATGGCTTCGGAAATAACCCGAATCGCCAACGCCACGGACTTCAACGGCGTGTATCTGCTCAACGGCAACCTGTCCAGCTCCGTGCACAACGGCAATGCCCTGAAGTCCACCGGCCAGATGAAGGTTCACTTCGGAACGGCCAACGACAGTTCGGAGGACTACTACTACATCAGCATAGGCAACTCCACGGCCTCCGCCCTCGGCCTCGGCAACCAGGCCGCCCCGGGCGACGGCTACAGCATTTCCACCCAGGGCGCCGCGCAGCTGGCCCTGGACAAGATCAACAAGGCCATCACCTCCAAGGACAAGATTCGCGCCAGCCTTGGAGCCATGCAGAACCGCCTGGAAAATACCATCAGCAACCTGCAGATTCAGGCAGAGAACCTGCAGGCCGCTGAATCCCGGATTTCCGACGTGGACGTGTCCCTGGAAATGACGGAGTTCGTACGCAACCAGATTCTCAGCCAGGCGGGCGTGGCCATGCTGTCACAGGCCAACTCCATGCCCAGAATGGCTTTGCAACTGATAACCGGATAAGCCGCACCAATATCGGACACCATTAACTAACCGCACTCAACAGACCGAGTATCCGGGCCTTGCCAGCTCAAGGAAAAACCGGAAAAGTCACCGCCGCAGGCGCCCCTGGCAGGGGGCGCCTGTTTTTATTATCATAGTGGCAAAGTTAAGTTCGGCATATATAATAATACCATACACCATAAAGGAGAATCCCATGAAATCACTTAGAGGCAGCAAGACCGAAAAAAATATTCTTACCGCCTTTGCCGGCGAATCCCAGGCCCGCAACCGCTATACTTTTTTTGCCGGCAAGGCCAAGGCGGAAGGCTTTGTGCAGATTTCGCACGTTTTTGAGGAAACCGCCAACCAGGAAAAAGAGCACGCCAAACGCCTGTTCAAATTCCTTGAAGGCGGAGAGGTGATGATAGAAGCGGCCTTTCCGGCGGGGGTCATTGCTGTGACCGAAGCCAACCTTATAGCATCCGCCGCCGGGGAGCATCACGAGCACACGGAAATGTACCCGTCCTTCGCCAAAATCGCGGCGGACGAAGGCTTTTCGGAAGTTGCCGCGGTCATGCGGGCCATTGCGGAGGCTGAAGCCTGGCATGAAAGGCGTTTTCTGGGCTTTGCCGCCAACATCAGGGAAGGACGCGTCTTTAAACGCGAAGCGCGCGTAAAATGGCGCTGCCGCAACTGCGGATATGTCCACGAAGGCGTTGGCGCACCGGATATGTGTCCGGCCTGCGCGCACCCTCAGGCGCATTTCGAACTTTTGTGCGAAAACTGGTAAAATTCGCTTGAATTTTCCGGCAAAACATTGAGGCGCTCGCAAGGGCGCCTTTTCCGTCCTCTTTTTCCTTGAATGCATTGTATAAATATTATATGTCGTCTTTAACAATAAAACATTCAAATTTCTCAGGAGCCAGCCATGATCAGCTGCCTTACGCTTGCCGTAATCCTTGTCGTTTCCTTTGCCCAATCAACAGCCCTGGCCGCGGAACTGCACATGTACGCCGGGGCTGGCTTGAGAACGTCGGCGGACAAGATAATCGGCAAATTCGAGGCGGAGACCGGGAATAAGGTGACCGTTGAGTACGCCGGCATGGGGCAGCTTTTGACGCGCTTCAACGCGACAAAGGCAGGCGATGCTTTTCTGTCCGGCTCTGAATCTTATGTGGATGACATCGCCAAAAACAATGAGGTGCTCGTGCGGCACAAGCTGGTGCTGCACACCGCCGTGATGGCCGTGCTCAAGAGCAAGGCCGAAGGCATCAAAACTTTCGCGGATCTGGCCAAGAGCGACCTGCGCCTGGGCATGGGCGATCCCCAGGCCATCGCTCTGGGCAAGGCCGGCGAGGCCATGCTGAACGCCAGCGGGCACGGGGACGCCCTGCGGGCCAAAGTGGCAGTACGCGGCACCACCATAAAGCAGGTGCTGATGTACCTGGAAAACAACGATGTTGACGCGGCCATCATCGGTTATTCGGACGCGGTGAAAAACGACGACCTGGTTATTCTGCCCACCCCAAAGGGCACTCCGCAGGAGGTAAGCGTCATCGCCGCGCTGAGCACCAGCGAAAATCCGGGCGAGGCCAGACGGCTCGCCGATTACTTTGCCAGGCCGGAGAACGTCAAAATTTTCATTGAGGCCGGTTTCCTGCCCCTGGACAACCAGACGAAATAAGCGTGGCCAAACTCGCTTTTATTCCGCTGGCTCTCCTGCTGGCCACGATTTTCGGCTCCCTGGGCTCTCTTCTGGCCCGACTGGACTGGCTGACCATAACGAACATCCTCGGCGATCCGGAAATCCTTTTCGCCGTCCGTATGTCCACGCTTACCTCCCTTGCCTCGCTCGCGCTGGCGGCCGGGATTTCCGTTCCGGCCGCCTGGGCGCTTGCCCGCCACAACTTCGCGGGCAAGCGCTGGCTGAACCTGGCCTTGGATCTGCCTCTGGTCATGCCGCCACTGGTGGTGGGCATAGGGCTTTTGCTGCTTCTTGGCCGCCAGGGGCTGGTGGGCGGGCTCTTCCCATCTTTCGCGGCCAGCCTTTTCTCGCCTCTGGGCGTTGTGATCGCCCAAACATACGTGGCCAGCTCCATTCTCACGCGCAGCGCCGTTTCCGCTTTTGCCTCCGTGGACATAAACTATGTGGATACGGCCTATAACCTGGGGCTTTCGCCGCTGAAGACGCTTTTCCTGGTCGAAGTCCCGCTGTGCTGGCGCCCCCTTGTGGGCGGATGCATCCTGGCCTTGTCCCGCTCTCTGGGGGAGTTCGGAGCCACTCTGATGCTGGCCGGCGCCTCCCGCATGCGCACGGAAACCCTGCCCATGGCCGTATATCTCAACATAGCCAGCGGCGACTTCCGGGTGGCCGTGGCTTGCGCCGTGCTGCTGATTGCCCTTGGCTGCGCCTTGCTGCTGCTCCTGCACCTGATTCAAAAAACGGAACAGGCCAATGTTAGAGACGCGTAACATCTGCTGCGGCGTTCTGGAAAATATCTCTTTCAAGCTCGGAAACGGCGGCTGCCTTGCTGTTTCCGGCCCTTCGGGAAGCGGCAAGACCACCCTGCTGAACGCAATCGCCGGCGCCAGAAAATATCGCGGCGAACTACTCTACTACGGAAAGGACATCAAAACGCTGACTCCGTGGCAGCGGCCCTTCCGTTACCTGAACCAACGGCTTTATCTTTTCCCCTACCTCACGGTGGAGGGCAATCTGCGCCTGGCGCAATACGCTGCCGGCCAGCCTGACGACAAAACGTCGCGGCGTGAAATCCTGGCCAGGCTGGACATGGAGAAGCTTGCCGGCACTTACCCGGACAGGATCTCCGGCGGGGAACGCCAAAGAGCGGCCCTGGCTCGGGCCATTATCGGCTCGCCCAGACTTCTGCTTTTGGATGAACCTTTTTCCAGCCTTGACTGGAACCTGCGCGAGCGCCTATGGGTCTTGCTTTCGGACTTGCGCCGCCACTTCGGGTTCGCCGTCCTGCTGGTATCGCACGAACCCGCGGAAATCGCGGCTCTGGCCGAATCCTGCCTGCATATCCGGCAGGGACGCGTGGTTGAGGGATAATTAATAAAAATACTCTAAAAAAAGGCGTACATATGTTTTACTATTCGGACAACCAACTGGACACCTGGCTTCTGGACGACATAAATTTGGGTGATTTGACCACGCGCGGCCTGGGAATTGGAAAGAGGCCCGGCCGCATGTCTTACTCCTTCCGCCAGACCACCAGGGCGAGCGGCCTGGCGGTGGCGGAACGCCTGTTGCAAAAGCTCGGCCTTCAGGTTGAGCGCCTCCAGGACGACGGACAGGACTGCGCGGCCGGCACTCCGCTGATCGTGGCCGAAGGCAGCGCGGAAAGGCTGCACCTAGGCTGGAAAGTCAGCCAGAACATCATAGAATGGGCCAGTGGGGTGGCCGCCTGCACGGCCCGTATGGTTCTGGCCGGGCAAAGCGTAAACCCGAACCTGCGCCTGGCCTGCACGCGCAAAAGCGTGCCGGGCACAAAAGTCCTGGCCCATGCGGCGGTGCTGCACGGCGGAGGCATAATCCACCGGGGCGGCACGGCGGAAACCATCCTGCTCTTCGCCAACCACCGCTGTTTTACCGACAACCCCGAGGACTTTGCCGGGCACATCGCCCGCCTGAAGCGCGCCGCGCCGGAAAAAAAGATCATTGTGGAGGCGGACAGCCTTGCCGAAGCCCGCCTGGCCGTCAAAGGCTCTCCGGACATTCTCCAACTGGACAAATTCAGCCTGGAGGAAGCCCGCGAAGTCGTGGCTCTGGCCCACAGGGAATGCCCGGCCTGCCTGATTTCCGCAGCCGGCGGAATAAATGCGGACAACATCTCCGGATACGCAGCCGCCGGAGCGGGCCTGGTGGTTTCTTCCGCGCCATACTACGCCAGGCCGGCGGACGTTAAAGTGCGCATGGAAAAAATATAAGGAACAAGCGCGAGCCGGGTAAACGCAAAAAAGCCGCCCCACAATGTGGGCGGCTTTTTTGCCTGGTTCCTTGGCAAATAAATAGCGAGTCGGGAAAGATGTTGTAAAGGAGGTGATCCAGCCGCAGGTTCCCCTACGGCTACCTTGTTACGACTTCACCCCAATCATCGGCCCTACCGTAGACGGCTGCCTCCTTGCGGTTAGC
>JAVBSC010000056.1:0-10488 GCA_031547305.1 Desulfovibrionaceae bacterium | reverse complement strand
ATACCTACGGATCTTTTGGATGACCTTGGATTTGGCCGGACTTGGGGATTTGAATTGCTTTGGAAAAAGCAAGAGCGGCAAGGCTTTTTACACCTTGCCGCTCTTCTTGATACCCAAATTTGGCGTCCCCAAGGGGATTTGAACCCCTGTCGACGGCGTGAAAGGCCGTTGTCCTGGGCCGGCTAGACGATGGGGACGCGTGTCCGCTAAGCGGTATTTGCGTTGGCTGGGCTACTAGGACTCGAACCTAGATTAACGGAGTCAGAATCCGTCGTCCTGCCAATTGAACGATAGCCCAACGCAAGAAGCGCTGTATAGCCGCCGGGTCAGACCTTGTCAAGGCCCGGACGGCAAAAACCCGCGGGGGCTTCATTTTTTGTCGTAAATATTCCGCTTGAAAGGCGGCGTGGATGTATTAGTATTTAAAAAAAGGACTACCCAAAATAATCCTTTGGTGTCCGTCGATAAACGCAAGAAAAGCCTTCATACCTGAGTGGCGAGAGTAATTTTGCGATCTTATGCCGGCCGCACAGCCTGCCCCGGGTTCCTTACCCCGCTTTCAGGCTCGCGTTTGATGATTATCTGCTAACGCCTGTAATTTATGATTTTTGAAGGAGCGAATATGCTTAAGCCGGCTGGAGTTTTCTGGTCGCGGGCATTCGTCGCCGCGCTATGCTGCCTGTTCTTTTTCAGCCTCCCGGTTCAGGCCGCTCAGGGCGCGGAGTGGCCGCGCAGCATCAAGGCAGACGGCATCCTGGCTGTTTTGTATCAGCCAAGTGTGGAATCCTGGGATAACGGCCTGATCAGGCTTAAATTTCCACTGGCCGCCACCTTTGTCCAGGATAAAGCCCCGGTGTTCGGGGCGTTGTACCTGGATGCCGCCAGTCTGGTCAATGAGGCTGAAGGCCTGGTGTACCTGAAGGATCTGAACTCCTTCAGGTCTGACTTTCCGGCCGCGCCAGAGCGGGAAGCGGTTTTTGACGCCGCCATGCGCGAACATGCCTGGCCGTCGGTGCAAACCATGTCTCTGGGGCTTTTGCGGGCCTCCACGGCCGCCGGAGCCGGACCTTCGGATCAGCAGCCCCCCTGGTTTGTGGAAACACCGGAAATCATCTTTTCGGAAAAGCCCGCCCTGATGATCTATATCGACGGCGAGCCGCGCTTCAGCAAACCTCCGAGCAGCGACCTGGAAAAGGTGGTCAATACCAACGTTCTGTTGCTGCGCTACAATGCCCGCTATTACCTACATTTTCTGGACGGGTATCTTACAGCGGATAGCTTGGCCGGCCCCTGGGATATTGCCAAATCGACACCTCCGGACGCGGCGGAGCTGGAGCGGATAGCCGAGCAATCCGGCTCCACAGATCTGCTCAGAGGCAATCCGGATCAGAAGGGAGTCCCTTCCAGTCTGAAAGCGCTAAAAGGCAAGGCCCCGGAAGTCTATGTGACCTATTCTCCAAAGGGACTGGTGGTTACGGACGGCCCGCCGGTTTTTGTCCCGCTTAAAGGCACAAAATTACTGTACGCCAAAAACGCCTGGGGCGATTTGTTCCGGGAGCCGGCCAGCGGGCATTATTATACGCTGCTTTCCGGGGTCTGGTTCAGCGCCGCCAATCTTAACGGTCCCTGGGACTATGTGCGGCCGGAGGCGCTGCCAAAAGATTTTGCGAATATTCCTGACAGCTCGGATAAAAAATACCTTAAGAATTTTTTACCTGGAGCGGACGGCAACGTCCAATCCGGCGGACAGGAGGAAGACGCGCGGGTTTCCGGGCCTGACGCGCGTGAAGCCAGGGTGGACCGCCAGACCGCGACCTACCAGGCGGACCTGCCCGGCGCGCCGGAACTACGCCCCATTAAAGGCACCAGCCTGTACTACGTTAATAACGCGCCGGATCCGATAATCCAGGTCAGCCCCTCCTCCTGGATGGCCTTGCGCCAGGGGGTATGGTACGAGTCCCCGGCCCTGGTCGGCCCCTGGGCCGTGGCTACTTACGTTCCGGCGCCCATATACGCCATTCCCGCCTCTTCGCCCCTGTATTACGTCACTTACGTACGCGTGGCCCAGGTTACGCCACGCTACGTCTTTTTCAACTACGCGCCCGGATACTCCGGGGTGATTTTGGCGGGCGGCCCCGCTTATTACCGCTCCTGGGCGGGCGGCCCTTATTACGCATACCCGGCCTACCCGAGCGCGGGCATAGGTTTTGGCTATTCCAACTGGGGCGGGGCCGGCTTTGGCCTGAGTTTCGGCTGGGGGTTCGGCCCTAGCCGCTGGTGGGGGCCGCCGCCTTACTGGGGCTCTTACAGGCCGTATCATCACCATTACCGCTACGCCCCATATCCGCCGCCACGGCCGCATTATGGTCCGCCTCCGGGCCCGCGCCCCGGTACCGGACACCGGCCCGGATTTAATCCGCCGCCCGGCTTCCGGCCTGAGCCAGGGTATTACCCCGGCGGTAGGCCGGATCATCGGCCTGGTCCGCGACCGGATCTCGGCCCAGGTCAACGCCCGGACCGCCGTCCGGATATTGGCCCAGGACCGCGGCCTGATCAACGCCCGCGTCCTGATGGTATGCGTCCAGACCGTCGCCCGGATTCGCGCCCCGATGGGGTTCAGCCAAGTCCTCGCCCCGGGCCGCGACCGGACGGCATACCGCCAGGGCCGCGTCCTGATGCCGTTCAGCCCGGACCGCGCCCGGACCGCCGTCCTGATCAAGGCGTGCGGCCAGCTCCGCAACCTGGTCAACGTCCTGATGCCGGCATGCGTCCCACCCCGCCGCAAGACGGAGCGGGAAGAGAATTTCGCCAGCCCGGCGGAGGAGATGCGCCAGGACGCGGAGATCCCGGCGGCATTCGACAAAAACGGGGAAATGAAGGCGGGGGATATTCCGGCGGCCGGGGCGAAGGCCGTTCCGGCGGTGAAAGACGCTCCGGCGGCGGACGCGGCGGTTCAGGCGGATCGCAGTAGCCGGCCCAACGGAATTAGGGATATATTAACCTTAAAACTCTCGCGGGGGCGTGGTGAGCGCTGAATGCCACCCATGCCGGAGCCCGCGCCGGAGTTTATCATTTCACTAAAAGCGCCGCGCTTTCCCACGCGTCCAAAGATAGCCGCAAGGTACGGCCGCCGGTTGTTACCGCGTGGCCAGCCAGCAGTTCCTCGATCCGCTGGTTGCGCAATTGCTCGCGCAATTCCGGGATTGATTCGTTGTCCAGGGCCAGATCCGTCTTTTTGCGCGAAAAATTGCATACGCTCAAAAGAAAGCCCTTGCCTTCCGGCAGTCTGACCACCGTGGCGGTGACGCCAGGGCTGCCGGTGGGCAGCCGGCCCAGAAAAACCCCACGGGAGATCTCCAACTTGGCGCGCAAGGCTGTCAGGCCGGTCAGGTACTGCCCAAAAGAACCCGGGGCGTGCATTTGCACGTCAGGCGCGGCATGAATGCTTTTGGCTCTGGGCACTCCTTGGGCGCTCACGCTGATGGATTCCGCATTGGCAAAAAGCATATAGGTGCCGCGCGAACTCAGGCGTTTGTCCCACTTGGCCGGGGAATCTTCCATGGAGCGCCAGTTCAGCGGCAGCGAGCCGGCAAGATCCTGGCCGGATAAAACCAGCAATCCAGGCAGCATGGCCTTGAACGTGATCAAGACACGCAGACCTTTGCCGGCCTCCAGGGCCAAGTCCGGCGTGACCTTGGCCGGATCCGCCGCGCCCAGGGCCAAGGCGGCCAACCCGGCCGGAGTGGTGTACAAACGCTCGCCCAAAAACTGGGATTCATCCTCTCCCTCTGTCAGGGCCAAAGACTCGGCCTCGGCCAAGGCCTTTTTCCGGAGTTCTCCGGCCCTGGCGGCCTTGGGATTGTCTGAGTCACCGGCCAGAACCGCCAGGTGCGGCAAATCGTAATCCAGCCCCTCAGGCCCGGTGGAGGCATGGACTAAGCGGCGCAGATCTATTTTTCGGGCAAGAAGTTCATCCAGCATAAAGTCCAGCAGTTCGGAGTCTCCGCTTAAAAGGGCGTGCTCCGCAGCCGGGGTCAGGGCGCTGTCCGTTATGAAATCCGCTGAATTGTCTTCCAGGGACTGTTTAACCAGACTCAGGGGCAGTACGTCGCGCTGCCAGCTCCAGGCCCCGTAGCGCCGGGCCTCGCGGCCAATGGCCTGGGCGGCCTCCATTCCCGGCGCATAACCCGGCGCCGCGCCGCCCAGATCCGCCGCGGCGCTGTCCAAACCCAGCAGCGGCGCCGTTTTGTACCCGACCAGCGCGTTGCCCAAAAGGCCTGCCTGCCGGATTACCGAGCCGGAAACAACACGCCTGGCCGCGGCTGACGGATCTTCCCAATTCAGGATCGGCCGTTTGGGTGTGCCATAATAACGGTACACCCACCGCTTCAGATTGCCGTCCACGCCGCGCACCTCACCTGTGGCGGCCCAGCCGTAATCCGGTCCAAAGGGCAAAAAATCCTGCTGCATGGCCGGGGGCAAAAGTTTTTTCGCGGAAAGATCCTGCTCCTGCACCCTGTCCAAAGGCTGCGCCTGCCATTCTCCTTCCACTTTGGGCAACAAGGGCCACAGTTCCCGCGGCACCTCAATAAGGCAGAAAGCCCCCGGATAGTCGCGATGCGCTCTAGCTGCCAGAAAAAAATCCGGCCCTATGCCGGGGGCCGTGGGCGCAAGATCCCCGCCCAGGATGCTTTTTTCCGCATTGGCGCTTTGCAGGAGCCTGAGGAAATGCTCTTTTTTGCCCGCATTTTCCGAAAAATCGTACTGCACGACGTCCTCGCCGTCGCTGTAAGGATTGCGGTCATAGGACCAAAGCAACCCGGAAGCGGCGGCCGGGGCCACATAAAGTCCCTTTATACCCAGGCGGCGCATGAGCATCCAGGTCGCGGGCTCGGCAAGCTGCTCCAGTGGCGACTTGCGGCCGTACACCAGCAGGTTTTGCGGAGAAATCCACAGCCAGACGTCCGCCATACCGGCCAGTCCTCCCGGATCGGCGGGATAGCCCGGACGTCGCCAGGCCAGATCGCTGCCGGAGACAATGCGGGAGTCCTCCCCGGCATTCCAGAGCATGGATTTGCGCTCAAGGTAATAAACATAGCCTGGATCCGCGCGGGAAAGGGAATAGTCGCCGGTCGCGGCCGATACGGCGGAATCTTTTTTGCTCCTTGCCGTCGGGGGCACACAGGCGGCCAGAACCAGACAAAGCAGCGATGTTGACAGTATCCTGAAAAAATTTACGGGCATAAGGGGTTTCTTTTTTGGGGAGAGGGTAATCGCTGGCTGGCGAGTATTTAGAATATTTAGCGCATGAAATAGTCGCTTAACGGCGAGGCAAGCTCGCCTCCGCCTATTGCTCCAGAGAATTTTTACACTGCGATTCGTGTTAAAAGTACGCCAGATAATATATAAAGGCAACAAAAGCCAGGCTGGCCGCGCGCAGAGCCTGGCTTGAACACACCAGCGCAAAGGCCAGGCGCGGCGGATAATAGCCGGCATAAGAAGGGAACTGATGCCGGAAGGCCCGCATGGGGGAAGACAAGATATTGCCGACCAAGAGGGCCAGAATGACTTCCTGCTGAGCAAGGGCCGCTCCGTGCAGCAAAGGCGCGGCGGCGGAAAGCGCGGCCCCGCCTTCCGCCGCAAGATAAAGAACCACCACGCTGACGGCTTCAGGCTTCAAAAAAGGCAACCAATCCAAATGTCCGGCCATAAAGGATTCCACAACCTCAAAAGCGCCCGCCTGATGCAGGACAAAAAACAGGCAATAGATGGGCAAAGTGAATTTGAGCATTTTGAGCAGGCGCTTCTTAAAACGCACCACTGCCTTTTGCAGAATGGCGGCAAGTTGTTCCTGATGGCGTGGTTGCCCCTTCCGCCAAGGGGGAGGGGAGGCGGAGCCCCCCTGCTTTTCCCCCGCAGGCAGCAAAAAACGGCCGAACAGCAGGGTTAGGCCGCTACGCAGGCTTGCGGCGGCAAAACTCAGGGTAACGTAGACGAGCCCGGCCTCGCCCAGAAAGGAGAGCACCACGGACAGCAGCGTGGGCAGATGGACCAGAAATGTTGGGGAACTGTTCAGCAGATTGGCCAGCACGAGTTCTTTGGCGCTCAGGCGGCCCCTGGCATGGGCTTCGGCCAGAAGGGCGTTGGAGGCGGCGGGGGAAAAAAAGGCCAGGGCGAAAGAGGCGGCGGAATCCTGATTCAGGCGGCCCAGGCGCGCCAGGGGTGAACTGAGCCGGGCCATCAGCCTGGTCCAATGCAGGGCTTCCAGCAAGGTGGCGACCAGGAGCGCAACGGACATAAAGATCAGAAGCCGCAGAAGCGGCCATACAAGCCCGTCCAGAATCACGGGAAAATAGCGGAGATAGTCTGAAAACACTTAAGCGGCCCCGGAAGATATGGTGTGGGAATCAAAATATTCGATTCCGGGGCAAAATCCAAGCGGGAAAAAAATTACAGCAGGTTGCTGGCGCTTTCCAGAAAAGACTCCAGGGAGGCCCAGAAGCGATCGTCGGCGGAATCAAAGGACACTCCGGAAACAAAGCGAAACTGCTCCATTTCCACGCTGCGCAAAGTGGCGGATACCGCGTTGGGAGCTCCGTCGGGACTCAGGGAGGCCTGGAGCACGGCGTTTTCTCCCACCTGAAGCTGCCGGGCCGTGCTTTGCCCGCGCATATCCAGAACCAGACGACAGCCGCCGTTGCTCAAGTCGCAGATAATTCCTTTAAGATCCCCCACCCTGGATCTTATCAGGGCCGGAATAGCGCAAGTTATGCGACGATGCTGGCGCAGCGGCAGGGCCTCCAGGCTTTGCGGGTAGCTAATAAAAACCAGAAGCGCTGGTTTGGTCACGTAAGCCAGAACTTCAGCGGCAAAAAGGCAAGCCGTGCCTTCATGGATAAAGCGGACTTTTATGGAGATGCCCATGGCCAGCTTGGAGAGCAGCCCCGGCATGGGCGGCAGGCGCAGAATCAGGTATTCGTAATGGCTCAGGCCAACAAGCTCTGCCTGGATTTCTCCGGACGAACTCTCCTGCGAAGAGCCGGCTGTCAGGCCAAAGCGCATCAACACCTTTGAGCCGATATTGATGGTCAGCCGGGGCGTGATTTCACGACGGCGCTGTATGGTGGTAGTGCCCTGACTCATGGATGGAGATCCTTGCTAGACAGTAAGAGCACATCCTATATAAAATCAATCCGCAAGGCAACAGGGCCTGCGATATATTATTAAAATTCCGTTAAAAACCAGTTTCCAGTTCTAGCCTCCGTCCGGCCTGAACCCGGAATCCACGGGAAGCCCGACTCCGCAAGCCGCCTTTTTGGCCAAGTCATCCATTTCCTCGTTTTCTTTATGCCCGCTATGCCCATGCACCCAGTTCCAGGTTATTTCGTGCCGGGCGAGCAACGGCAGCAGCCTTTCCCATAAGTCCCGGTTCAGCACCGGCTTGCCGTCCGACTTTTTCCAGTTTTTGCGCAGCCAGCCATAGATCCATTTTTTGCTTACAGAATCATTAAGGTAGCGAGAGTCGGAAAAAATATTCACCCGGCATGGGTAGCGCAGGCTTTCCAGGGCGATAATCGCGGCCAGTATTTCCATTCGGTTGTTGGTGGTCAGGGCGAAACCGCCGGATATCCGCTTCTCGGTCGCTCCGTGGCGCAAAAGAGCGGCCCAGCCGCCCGGGCCGGGGTTCCCCAGGCAGGATCCGTCGGTAAAAATATCCACAGTCTTTTGTTCCGTCGCCATATTTATTCCCTGCCTTGCACGGCGTCCAGCTTCCGCCCCAAAAGATCCAGAGCCGCGCCAAGGCCGTCCGGCCAGCGGTTTTGAGCGAAATAGGGCGGAAAATGCTCAATGTTTATGTAGCGTATAAAGTCGCCCCCAAGGGCCGGCCGCAGCAGAGGCGGCACGCTGAAGGCCACAGTCCGGTCCGCCGGGCAGAGGAAAAGTTCGACACGTCCTGGGTCCAGCCGTGGCGGGGCGCAATCCTTTTGGATTTCCACACTGATTTTTATATTGAACCGGACTTCCAGCACGGCCAGATACTCACGCAAAGACTCCACCTGGGAGCGGCTCAGGGTGTTTGTCGCATCGCGCAGCAGTCCGGCGGTTTTAAATGTTTCCATCGTTCGCTGGCTGTTGGCCCAAAAACCCCAGCCGGTCGCGGCCAAAACCGCCACCAGGATTAATACGCGCGCGAAATGCTCCCCGCGCGACTTGGAGGCCACCCACCTGGGGCGATGCCGGAATATGTGAAAAATCATGTCAGCGCGCCTCAGGCTGAACCGAAGCGCCGCCCGGATCCGCACAGGACTTCAGGCGAACGGCGCTGAAAGCAACCTGGCCCGGACCGCGCAAAGCGCTTTTGGCCATTGACGTTTTGGGGGACTCATTCCGCATGGGCAACCCATAGCTGTTTTCCGGATAAAGTTCCAGAAAATCAGCCGTCCCCATCTTGCCGTGCTCCCAAAATATCGCTAAATTATTTTAAGTCATGTGATAAGACGGGGGAGCCGATAAAGGAGGATCTCAATGCCAAAGCTTATAAAAATAGCCTTGTTGGGCGGTCTGGCCCTGGTTCTGCTGCTGGCCGCGGCGGCCGGCGTGTTCCTGGCCGTGGTGGACCCCAACGATTACAAGGACGACATAGCGGCTCTGGTGGAAAAATCCACCGGCCGCAAAATGCGTTTTGAAGGAGCCCTGAGCCTGACTGTGTTTCCGCACCTGGGAATAACCACCGGCGCCTTGACCTTGGACGACGACCAGACTTTTGGGCCCGGCCCCTTTCTTAAAATAAAAGAAGCCAAAATCAGCCTGGCCACTCTGCCCCTTTTAAGCGGGCGCATGGAAGTGAACAATATTCTGCTGGACGGTCTGGCCCTTAAGCTGGTGACCACCAAAAACGGCCGGAACAACTGGGAGTTCGGCGCGGAGAAACCCGCTCCCCAATCCGGCGTGACTCCCATCCAGGAAGCGCCGGCCCAGGCCGCCGGCTCCAGCCAGTTAAACTGGCGGGTGGAGCGACTTTCCGTAACCAACGCCACGGTCAGCTACCTGGAACAGGGAGAAAAAGCCGTTCCTCTCTCCGTTAAACTGGACGACCTGGTGGCCGTCAACTTCGCCCCGGATTCCGACGCTTCCCTCAAGCTCAACGCTCGGATCGACCAGGGGGCCTCTAACCTGGAGGTAAAACTGGACGCGGGCGGGCGTTACGATTCCGGGCCGGGCATGTTGCACGCGGCCCTGAATTCCCTTAACCTGAAAACCCAAGGTTTTGGTTTGCCAAAAGCCTTGGATCTGGCAATCAGCGGCAAGGCGGAAGTGCGCCCCTCTGATCCTTCCGGCAGATTTGACTTGTCCTTCAAGCTGCCGGACAGCCAGATCAAAGGCGCCGGATCTTTTGATCTTAAGGACAAGCTGACCCGGATCAAGGCTGACATAGCCATAGACAACCTGAATGTGGATTCTTACTTGCCGCAGACGCCCAAAAAGACACAGCAGCCCGCCCCGGCGGAAGCGGAAAAGGGCAAGCGGGCCAAGCCGGAAGATCCCCTGGCCGGTCAGGAGGAAATGCTGCGCTCCCTGATCGTTGAGCTGAAACTGCGCGTCCAGAAGCTTGTGGCCTCTAAAATTCCCATGGAAAACGTGGATTTGGAACTCACTTTGGAGCGCGGCGCTTTCTCCCTGAAAAAACTGAACCTGGACATTGCTGACGGCAAGGCCCAGGCGACGGCCGGCGCGGAACTTCTCAAGAAGGAACGGCCCGTGTCCGCCACTATCGGCGTAAGCGGTCTGAACGTGCACAAACTGCTCACCGCCATGAGCGGCAAAAGCGATTTAAGCGGTTTGGCCGCCTTTAACGCGGATATCAAGGGCAGCGGCCTGGATTGGCCGACTCTGGCCCCCAGCCTGAACGGCAACGGCAAGTTCAGTCTGGTTAACGGCGAAGTAAAGGGATTTCAGCTTATTCCCGAAGGCATTCCAGGCGTGCCCGCGGCCCGGGGCGACTACCCCATTGAGTCGCTTACCGGCAGCTTTACCATTGCCAGGGGAGTCATCAGCAACAAGGATTTGCTGCTCAAATCCCCCGTGCTTAACGGCACTGGCGGCGGTAACGTGAACCTGCCGGGTGACCGCATCGACTACACAGCCGCCCTGCGCCTGCCCACCCCGCCGGAAATCCCGGTCATCGTCAGCGGCCCCCTGGCCTCGCCTTCTTACTATGTGGACGGCAAACGCATGGCCGGCAATATGGTCAAAGGCGTCCTGGACGCCCCGGCCAAAACCGGCGACGCCATCAAAAGCACAGGCGAAGGCATTAAAGGATTGTTTGGGAAATAGCTTGGTTTGCTGCGGGTGGCTAGGCCCCCCGCACCACCTGTCGGGGAAGTGATCCTCTGTCTGGACCCGCAATTATCGGCGCGGGGGGGGTGGGGACAACGGGGAAAAGGACGCGCCGCGGGGGGGGGGAGGGGAGGGCGCGCCCCGGGGGGG
>JAVBSC010000026.1:0-38201 GCA_031547305.1 Desulfovibrionaceae bacterium | reverse complement strand
TTTGCTTTCTTTCTCTCTCTCCTCGCGGGGCCCCCACCCCCTCGCCCGCCTCTTCCGGCGCCCCCCCCCCCCCCCCCCCGGACCCCCCACCTCTTTATCCCCATTATGGGGTTGATTATTAAAAGGCCGCGCTTTTCCGTTCTGCGGGAAAGCGCGGCCTTGGCAATCGAATGAATCAGCAGCCCGTCATCCTGAGCGCAGCGAAGGATCCATCTTCATTTTCCTATTTCTTCAACGTCCGTAAATAGCGTTCCGCATTGAGCATGGCGATGGTGCCGTCGGCCATGGCCGTAGTGATCTGGCGGTAGGTTTTCCGGTTCACGTCGCCGGCGCTGAACACGCCGGGCAGTGAGGTACGCATTTCCGCATCAGCCGGAATATAGCCCTGCTTGTCCAGTTCGATCAGGCCGTTGAATATGTCCGTATTAGGTTTCTGGCCCAAAAAGACAAAGATGCCGTCCACGGGCACGGTGTCTCTGGTTTTTGCGGCGACGTTTTCAATAACCACGCTTTTGAGCTTGCCGTTTTCGATGTTCAGGTCCACGGCCTGGCTGCAGGTGCGCAGATCCACGCTATCGCCGTGGGCGCGCAGTTGATCCTGGGCAATTTGCGCGGCGAAAAAGCGATCCATGATTTCGATCAGGGTGATGTGGGCGATGCCCAGCTTCATCAAATACAGGCTTTCGTCAAAGGCGGAGTTGCCGCCGCCCAGCACCAGTATGCGCTTGCCCTTGTAGGCCGTGCCGTCGCAGATGGAACAGTAGTGGACCTGTTCGCATTCTTTGTCGCCGGCCGGGGAGGGCAGGGGGACCGGCTTGCGTCCCGTGGCCAGGATGACCGCGCCGGCCGAGAATACGGCTTCGTCGGTTTCGATGTGTTTGACTTCGCCGGCCAGGTCAAGATTTTCTATGGAGCAGACTTCCTCAACAAATACGCCCAGATGATCCACCTGAGCGCGGACTTTTTCCATAAGTTCCATGCCGTGGATTTCAATCCAGGAGGGAAAGTTTTCCACAGTGTAGGTGGAGTTGACCAGGCCGCCGGTGATGTTGCTTTCCAGAACGGCGCAACGCAAATTGGCCCGCCCGCCGTATATGGCCGCGGTCATGGCGGCGATGCCGCCGCCTATTATGACGACGTCGAAGTTTTTTTCTTCTTTCATGAATGCTCCGGCCAAGCCTAAGCGTTATTGTAAAGTTCGGCCATTTCGCGGGGGTTGAGGAGGCCGGTTTTACGGGCGACGATCCGGCCTTTTTTGACGACCAGTATGGTTGGGACGCGTTCGACTTCGCAGCCTTGCATGGCGTCTGGGTTTTCTTCGCTGTCAATGGAATAGAAACTGAGTCCAGTGACGATATTGGAGAATTTTTCCAGCATTTTTTCGATATTTTTGCAGTGTGGGCAGAGTTTTTTGAAGAATAGGACGATGCCGCCTTCTATTCCGGGCAGGGTTGATTTGTAGTTGCTGTCGTCAAGTTGGGTGAACATTTGGCCTCCGTGATGTGTTTTCGGGGAACCGGCGCCTGCCTGGTTCCCCATTGGCGATATTCGTTTTTTCTCTATAGCGCAAGTCGTTGAATTGGAATGTCGCCATGGCAACAAACACTCACCGTAGCAGCAGCAAAGCTGTGCCGATAAAGGCCAGGCCGGCGCCCAGTATGCCGCGCAGGCCGGGCATGCGTTTTTCAACGGCGGTGGCGATGGGGATGATCATGATGGGTTCCAGGCCGATCAGGGTGGCGGCCACGCCGGTTTCCGTATGTTTGACCGCCACCACGGAGAACCAGGTGCCGATGGCGCCTATGACCAGTCCGATCATGGCGATGCGCCAAGGCAGATCTTTTTTGCGGGTGATGTGGGTGATGAGTTCGCCCACCCAGCCTCTGGGCAGGCCAAAGATCCAAAGCAGCGCGCCGCCGATGAACAGGCGCGTCAGGGTGGCCCAGATTGTGTTGATTTCGGCCACGCGCAGGGCCTGCTTGGTGAAGATAAAGCCCAGAGCCAGGGCCACGGCGGAAAGAAAAGACAGAAGCACGCCGATCCACAGCTCTTTTTTGCTGATCACGCCGCGTCCTGGCACGCTGAAGATGTTCCGGCCGTCCGTGACAGCGAAAGTCACCCCGGCCGTGGCGACAAGTATGCCAAGCCAGCCGCGCGGGCCGATGAACTCGTTCAGAAACAGCGCGCCAAGCAGGGCGGTAATGCAGGCGGAAAGCGACTGCACAAGCAGGGCCAGGCGCGGCCCGATGCGTATGGCCGCTATGTAGAACAAGGGGTCGCACAAAGAGACGCCCATCACGCCGGAAATGGCCAGGAGCAGCATGGCGTCCGGCGCAAAGGTGATTCGCGCCCCGGTAATCAGGCACAGGGAGCCGAGCAGCACAGTGCTCACGGGCAGGCGCAGCAGGGTAAGGGGGCCCACGCCAACGGCCCGGGCGGTCATGGAGTTGGCCTGGCAGGATATGGCCCAGACAAGAGCGGTAAGTATGGCGATGGTTTCGCCGAAATAAGAGCTGAACACAAAAAATACCGTCTAGTTACGGGTTAGCCTGCGGTGGACGTTCAGGCTGTCCAGGCTGTAAATGAGCAGGGCCGCCCAGATCAGGCCGAAACTCATCAGGTGCCCTGAGGTGAAGGTCTCGTGCAAAACAAAGATGCCTACCAGAAAAGTCAGGGTGGGGGAGAGGTATTGCAACAGGCCCAGACTGCTGAGGCGCAGGTTACGGGCAGCCTGGACGAAAAGGATCAATGGAATGGAAGTGATGATGCCGGAAAAGGCGAGTGTAAAATCCTGCTCCCAGTTGCCGCGTCCGAAAACGCCCTGCCCGCTCAGGTGCATGGCCATAAGGGCGGCCAGCACGAACGGGAAAAGCATGGCGGTTTCCAGAAGCAGGGCGGGCAAAGATTCCACGGGAACTATCTTGCGCAAAAGGCCGTAAGTGGCGAAAGACAGGCCAAGGCCAAGGGCAATGACCGGGAATCTGCCCAGGGCGACCACCTGTACGGCCACTCCGCAAAAGGCCAGGAGAATGGCCAGCCATTGCCGGCGGCTGAGTTGGTCCTTAAAAAATATCCGCCCCATGCCCACGTTGAAGAGGGGCGTCATATAATAGCCCAGGCTGGCTTCCAGCACATAGTCGTTATTGACCGCCCAGATGTACAGCAGCCAGTTGCAGGCCAGAATGCAGCTGGAGACCAGCAGGGTCATGGCGTTGCGTCGCACCCGCATGGCCCGCAACGCTTCGCCCAGGCGGCCGCTGAACAGGGCCAGAGGCAGCACAAAGATGAAGGACCAGGCTATGCGGTGCAACAGCACTTCCATTGAGGAAACAGGCTGCAGCAGCCTCCAGTACAAGGGCAAGACGCCCCACATGCCGAAGGCCGCCACAGCGCTCCAGAGTCCTCTGGCGCTCCGGCTGTCCACGCTAGCTGAACGATCGGGCGAACAGGTCCGCAATAGCCTTGCGCCCGTTGTCCTCCAGAAAGCGGGTTCCCGTGGCTGTGAAGCTGCGTTCGGTAATCCTGGGCTGGTCGGCTTTTTCCCAGTTATCCTTATTCCAGGCAAACCAGGCGTTTTTTTTCTGATCAAAGACAAACAGGGGCTTGTTGCAGATTTTGGCGAATTCCGCGCCCCAGCCGGTGCCGCCTTTTACGGTGCCGTCCTCAAGAATGTCGCCCACCACAAAAATTTCGTGCCCGCTGCTGACCTGCCAGCAAATGGACTGCAAAACCTTGCGGAACAGTGGCGCGCTGGTGAACTGGCGGTGCATGAGCTTGGAAACGTAGGTCAGGCTGACGTCCTTGAGGGCGAGTTCCTCGTTGGTCAGAATGCGCAGCCCCTTGGTGTGCATGGGCTGGTGGCCTTCAAAACTGTAATTGACCTGTTGCAGGCCGCAAGATTCCGCGCGCGTTCCAAATTCCGCTTCCGTTCCCGCCGCGCCGCCGCTATAAAGCGTGGCTTCATTCGCCTTGAGCATGATAACTCCAAGAATATTGTTATTGATGATAGTGGATTACTGGTGCTGGATTCTGGCCGCGCCGTTTGCGCCGTAAACCACGCGCACGCGGTCTCCGTTGTTGTAGTAGTCATCCGCGTCCTGAACCACGATGATCTGCCGTCCGTCGTCCAGAAGCACGGTTATTTCCAGGGCCTCATGGCGGCGCAAGGCACGTTCACCCGCGTAGCCGCCAATGGCGCCGGCCGCCGCGCCGCCTATGGTGGCCATGGTGCGGCCGGAGCCGCTGCCGAACAAGTTGCCGATGACTCCGCCGGCCACGCCGCCCAGGACAGCCCCGACGCCGGAGGCCTCGTCGTCCACCTGCACGGTGCGCACGTCCGCCACCACGCCGTACTGCACGGTCTGGACGCGGCGCTCTTCGCTGGAGCTGTAAACGTTGCCGCCTTTGGAGGCGCAGGCCGCAAGGCTGAGAGCCAGCGCGGTCAAAAGAGCCAGGGTGATAAGTTTTTGTACATTATTGCGCATATTCCCTCCGTTGCCTCCCAAATACTACGCGGCAAAAAAAAATACAGCAAGCCCAAAGCCTGCTTTTTTCAGAAGAGCGTGCCGATAATATGCCGGCAAGGCGCCGGCCGGCGGCCGCGGGCAATCATCAGCCGTTCCGCCGTGGGTGGTGCTTTTTAGGGCATTTGATTTTAAAATGCCCGGCCGCCGCGCAGACATAGGCGGCACTTGTTTCGCCGTCAAACGTCGGAGCGAGCGTCTTAAAGTTAATCCGCGCTATTGGCGCGGGCCTGCGGACATAAAAAACACCCCGGCGCGGGCCGGGGTGTTATATTTCCGCAACGTGGCAGGTTAGTAGCGGGGTTGGCGCGGAGCTTTCGGCTGAGCTTCATTGACCCTGAGGGTCCGTCCGCCAAAGTTGGTGCCGTCCAGAGCCTGAACAGCGTTGGCGGCGTCAGCGTCATCCATTTCCACAAAGCCGAATCCGCGGGCACGGCCGGTTTCACGGTCACTGATGAGTTTTACGGAATGCACGGTGCCGTGCGAGGCAAACAGGGTTTGCACTTCTTCTTCCGTAGCGGACCAGGGCAGATTGCCGACATAAATGGACTTGGGCATACTAAAAAAACCTCACAAAATGAATGATGACTCATCCGCGCTAAAAAGCTTCAGCAAGACAAATGCTAAAATACGCGGCCCCATGAAAGGCCCCTAGCCTTAACTTGCCGCGTCGTCAATAGGAAAACGCAAATTTTCAACGTTAAATGTGAAAAAAATATTTTTTGCTGTTTCGGAGCTGCCGGGAAAAACTATATATAACGTTTTATCTATAACAAGCAGCCTTAGTGATTTCGGTACATTAATATACTAATACGTATTAAGTATTATATCATTTATAGTTTTATATATGTTTAAGGACGTAAAGCGCCCGCCAGGGACAAAAATATTCCGGCGGGCGCAAAACAGAGTAAAACAGTTTATAATTCGCGTGGCGCGAGGGCCGGATTCTTGCCGCAGGGCCGGAGGCGTGCCTTTACATCCCCCGGCGTTGAGGGGGGGGCCGCAAGCTTGGAGCGGATGAGCATTTTCAATGTCAATCCGCTCCGGTATTAATTCTTCACCCCTGGGCAATGTTGATTCGGCGCGGCTTAAGGGCTTCAGCCTTGGGCAGGAACAGGCGCAGAACGCCGTCCTTCAGGTTGGCGGTCACGTTTTCCCTGTCCACCATGTCGGAGATAGTGAAAATACGCTCATATGAGACCACGTCGAATTCCGAATGCACTCTCCCGTCGTTTTTGTTCAAATCGCACATATAGGAGCTGTGTCCCCTTATGGCCAGCTCGTTTTCCTCCAGATTGACGGAAAGGTCTTTCTGGGCCACGCCGGGCATATCCATAATTATGTGAAAGCCGTCGGCCATTTCCAGAATATCCGTGGCCGGAGTTACCGTGGCTATTTTTGTCAGGGTGTTGTCCATGGCGTTCTCCTTGTTTACCTGCTCTTGAAATCAGCCGGTAATGGCTATTTTACGCGGCTTGGCCGCTTCAGCCTTGGGCAGTTGGATGCGCAGGATTCCGTTTTCGCTTCTGGCCGTGACTTTGTCGCGTTCCACCGGCACGTTAAGGGTCAGGACGCGCTGAAAATGCCCGGCGGTGCGTTCCTGGCGATAATACCGTCCCTCAGGTGATTTACGCTCGCCTTTTATGACCAGGTTGCGCGCGGTCAGCACCAGTTCCACCTCGTTCGGGTCCACACCCGGGATATTCACGTCGACCACGTAACTGTCGGCGTTTTCAAAAATGTTCACTTGCGGGTAGGGCAGACGACGAGCTGCAAAAGGACTGGCGCGGAACATTTCTTCCAGAAAATGCTCCATGTCCCGTGTGTTTTCATACATTGAGCTGAAATCGATGACCATTGCAGTTGCCTCCTGTATGCCCCCAAAATAAAGCAAGAAAGATGAGTGTCAAGAAGCGTTCGGACCATTATTGTCCAGGATAATTCCCATGATTTCGTAAGCCAGCCGGGCTGCTGTGTAGTCCGCGGCGTGCAGGCCGGGCAGGGGGGCCAGTTCCGGCACGTCGAAGCCGATGGCCACGCGGCCGGCCAGACCCAGGCGCACAAGCTCCAGAGCTTCCCAGAAGCCCAGGCCGCCGGGCTCCGGCGTGCCGGTGGCCGGCATGAGCGAGCAGTCCAGGGCGTCTATGTCAAAACTGATAAACAGTTGTTTTGGAAAATCGGCCGGCAGAAGGGGGCGGGAAACGCCGGCCAGCCCGCCGGCCATAAAATATGGTCGCGCGTCCAGGTGATGAATGTTCTTGCGGCGGCGGTAAACCTCTTCTTCTTCGGAAAGGGAGCGTACGCCCACCTGAAAAAGCGCCAGATCCAGGTCTTCCACAGCGCGGCGCATTACGCAGGCATGGCTGTAAACGTTGCCCTGGTATTCCTGGCGCAGGTCGGCATGGGCGTCAAAGTGCAGAATGCCGAAGCGGCCGTGGGTTTTGCGCAGGGCGCGCAGAGCGCCCAGGGTTATGGAGTGTTCCCCCCCCAGCAGGACCGGGACGGACCGCCTGGAAGAGGCCAGGGCTTTTTGCGTGGCTTTCTCAATGCGCCGGAGCACGTTCTCGGCCGGGCCGCGGCAGTCCACCGCCGGCCAGGTATGCAGGCCGGCCAGGGACGGATTTCCCCGCCCGGTCCAGAGTTCAAGCTGGCTGGAGGCGTCAAGAATGGCCTGGGGTCCGGCGGCGGTGCCCCCGCCGTAAGATACGCTGGCTTCCCAGGGCGTGGGGATGATCTGAAAAAGGCACCGGCCGGCCGGCAACTCTTCCAACTCGGATTCCAGAAAGCGGCGGGCGGATTGTGGAGACATCTGTATTTCCTGAAAATTATTTAGTGTAATTAATTGATAAGTTAATTTACGGCGTTATTGCAAAAATTTTAATTAATGCGGCTAATATGGAATAATCTGAAAAATAGCTTGCATATTGCGGCCACATATGTATTATGTGGTACTAAATATAGTTTTACGTATAAAAGATCGGCGCAAAATTGAATTTCAACCGGCCTGGCGGAAAATTCCGGATAACAGATTCGCCAGGCCGGGTTGTGCGGATGCGGGAGCTGGGCAACTCGCGATTTTTGGAATTCGCCACGGCTGTTGGGGGCCGTCCGGTGCGGGTTTTTTGCGGCCGTCATTAAATCGTTGAGGCGGCATATATCCAGGGGCTTGTATTTTTAAGTTAATATGTATACTATCCAACAGTCTTTTATTCGCTGATGTGTATTGAGTTATGGTTTTTAAATCTTGTTTAATATTTTTTTTCGTGTCGCACGGATGCGATTATGTTCTGGAGCCGTAATTAATGTTGAGCCAGTTTCTATATTCCCCGGTTTGTATGGAGTCGATCCAGTCCTGGTTCCGCATATACCATAAAACTGTGGCTTTAAGCCCGGTGGAAAAATCATGCGTTGGTTTCCAGCCGAGTTCCTGTTCGATTTTACCGCAGTCTATGGCGTAGCGCAGGTCGTGCCCAGGCCTGTCCGACACATAGCGGATAAGGGTTTTATACTGGCCTTGCGGCCTGGGGGACAATTCATCCAGAATGGAGCATATGCGGTTAACCACATTAATGTTGCTTTCTTCTGAATGCCCGCCTATATTATAGGTCTGATGCGGAATGCCCTTTTCAAGGACAAGTAACAGCGCGGCGCAGTGATCTTCCACGTGCAGCCAGTCGCGGATGTTTTTGCCGCTGCCGTAAATGGGGAGGATTTTGCCGGCCATGGCGTTAAGAACGATCAGAGGGATGAGTTTTTCCGGGAATTGACGCGGCCCGTAGTTATTAGAGCAGTTGGTGATGATGGCCGGTAGACTGTGGGTTTGGGCGAAGGCGCGCACGAAATGGTCGCTGGCCGCCTTGCTGGCGGCATAAGGGCTGTTGGGCGCGTAAGGGGTTTTTTCCGTGAAGGGCGGATCCGCCGGTCCCAGGCTGCCGAAAACTTCGTCTGTGGAAATGTGCAAAAAGCGGAAGGCATTCTGTCGCTCTTGGGGCGACTGGCGCCAAAAGGCGAGCGCCTCGGACAGCAATACGCAGGTGCCGGCCACGTTGGTGCTCACAAAGGCCCCGGCGTCCAGAATAGAACGGTCGACATGGCTTTCCGCGGCAAAGTTCAGCACCGCGTCCGGCCGTTCGCTTTCAAATATGGAACGCAGCAGGGCGGCATCGCCGATGTCCCCATGGATGAAGCGGTAGTCCGGATGCTCCTGCACGGCGGCAAGGTTGGCCGGATTGCCTGAGTAGGTCAGTTTGTCCAGGTTCAGAATCCGGTGCCCCAGTTTTTTTTCAAAACACTGGAGGATAAAGCAGGAGCCTATGAATCCGGCTCCGCCGGTGACCAGCCAGGTTTTCTTTTTTGCGTGTGGCATGATGTATTCTGGTTAAGTTGGTTATCCAGGATAATGATTTGAAACTATATGTGTACTGCGGCCGCAAGGCAAGCGTTTAGCGTCATATTCGGGAGCGTCTATGAAAGGGCCTAAATGGAAGGGCATAGTTCTGGCCGGCGGGTCCGGCACCCGGCTGCACCCGCTGACCATCAGCGTAAGCAAGCAGCTTATGCCGGTATATGACAAGCCCATGGTTTATTACCCCGTATCAACCCTGCTGCTGGCCGGCATACGGGAGATCGCCATAGTTTCCACCCCCCACGACCTGCCGCTTTTTGAGCGGCTGCTGGGCAACGGCCGGCAGTGGGGCTGCAAGTTCAGCTATGTGGAGCAGGCCAGGCCGGAGGGCATAGCCCAGGCTTTTCTGCTTTGCGAAAAACATATCAAAGACAGCCACACCTGCCTGGTTCTGGGGGACAACATCTTTTTCGGGCAAGGCCTGGATCGCGGGCTGAAGGCGGCCATGCAGCGTGAGCAGGGGGCCACGGTGTTCGGATACCGGGTGAAGGATCCGGAACGCTACGGCGTCATTGAGTTCGCCCCTGACGGCCGGGCTCTGAGCATAGAGGAAAAGCCGGCCCGGCCCAAGTCCAATCACGCGGTCACCGGCCTGTATTTTTTTGACCGGCAGGTTGTGGAAACGGCGCGGGGCATTCTCCCGTCCGCTCGCGGCGAACTGGAAATAACCGACGTGAACAACATTTACCTTAAAAAGGAGCAACTGCATGTTGAACGCCTGGGGCGCGGCATAGCCTGGCTGGATACCGGCACCTGCGATTCCCTGCTTTCCGCGTCGCTGTTTGTGCAGGCGGTGGAAATGCGTCAGGGGCTCAAGGTGGCTTGTCCGGAAGAAATAGCCTGGCGCAAAGGGTTCATAGGCGACGACGAACTGCGCGCGCTTGCCGGGCCTCTTATGAAGAACGCCTACGGCAAATATTTACTGGATCTTTTGCAAGGGGAAAAATTTTGCTGAGTGACTTCTTTTATTACAGAGAGCAGGGAATTATTTTTATCACTTTATTCGGAATCGCGGTGGAAAAAAACGGTTTCTTGATTCGCCATGCGCGAGTGGCAGATTGAAGGGGTTGTGTTCTTCGTTCACCTTCAGTGTAATATATTGCGCTTCGGATAATAGTTCCGGCTCCGGAATCCGTTCCGCATGGAGTGATATTTTTATGTCTTCAGGTTTAGGTTTGAAGAATATACCACTGGACCTTTTTAATAAAAAAATATATTGAATTCAACTTAAGATTGATCGTTCCACACAGGAGGATTAAATATGGACGAGCATCTCAGGCAGGCTCTTGAAATAGTGAAAGCTCAGGCCAGTTTTCGTACGATGACAGAAGACGAAATCAGTTCGATGGTTCGCAATTTAGCGATAGCCATTCAAAAGATGATGTCAGGATCTGTTGCGGAAGAAGCTGCACCTTCAGCTCAAGGCAACCCAGGTAAGTTTTTGAAGGAAAAATCCATATCTTGTTTGGAGTGCGGAAAATCTTTTAAAATTATTACAAAGAAACATCTCATGTCGCATGGCATGACACCTGATGAATACCGTGACAAGTGGGGATACCCCAAAGATCTTCCGCTTGTTTGCAAAGCATTGCAGCGGGACCGCCGCAATAAGATGAAAGATATGAAGTTGTGGGAAAAGCGCCGCAAAAACGCGTAATTCCCGCGTTACGGCATTTTACAGTTAATCCGCTTTTAGGAAGCAAGCTGTTTTGGCCGGTGGCTGGAACGGCCCCAAAAAATGGACTCCCGCTCTGGCGGGAATCCATTTTTTTTATTTGCCTAGCCGCCGTTCCAGAAAAAAATCCTCCAGCAGCCTGGCGCAGCTATCTTGTAAAACTCCACCGCAATGCCAGGGCCGGTGGTTGTGATAAGGCTCGTTCAGGGTGTCCGCCCTGGAGCTTATCGCCCCGGCCTTCTGGTCCGGCGCGCCGTAAACGACGCCGGCAAGTCTGGCCTGGATCATAGCCCCGGCGCACATCAGGCAGGGTTCCAGAGTGACCACCAGAAACGCGCCGTTCAGGCGGCAGTTGCCGATAGTGCGGCAGGCTTCCCGAATGGCGACTATTTCCGCGTGGCCGCAGGGGTCGTTGGCCCCAAAGGTATTGTTGCTCCCCCGGCCGATGACGCGGCCATCTTTATCCACAACCACGGCGCCAACCGGCACTTCGCCCTGCCGGGCGGCCTGGACGGCCAGGCCCAGGGCTTCTTCCATAAGGGCTTCCCAGTCTGTCCAGGGCGGCGGCGGAGTGGGCGGGCACAGCATGGCCTAAATGATGACGTGTTTGTTAATGTGGGCCAGCACGGCTTCAGGGCTGTCCAGCACCACAAGCATGTCCAGTTCTTCTTCGCGGATGAACCCGCCGTTGACCATGCTGCTTTTCAGCCAGTCCAGCAGGCCGCTCCAGAATTCGCTGCCGTACAAGATGATGGGAAAAGGCTTGGTGCGGCCGGTCTGGCAGAGCACAAAAGCTTCGGAAAGCTCATCAATGGTGCCCATGCCGCCGGGCATGGCCACATAGGCCATGGCGTACTTAACAAACATGAACTTGCGGACGAAGAAGTAGTGGAAGTTACAGCGCGTTCTGACGTATTCGTTGCATTGCTGCTCGTTGGGCAGGTTGATGTGCAGGCCAACGGAATGTCCGATGCCCTCGGTCGCCCCCCTGTTGCCGGCTTCCATAAGCCCCGGCCCGCCGCCGGTAATTATGCCGTAGCCGGCCTCGGAAAGCTTGCGGGCCACGGCTCTGGTGGTTTCATAGAGCGGCGTGCCGGCTCCGGCCCTGGCGGAGCCGAATATGGAGACGCAACGTCCCACCGGGTTCAGTATTTCAAAGCCATTGACGGTTTCCGCCATAATGCGGAACATCCGCCAGGCATCGTCGTGCGACGTGGAGCCTAGTCCGAATTCAGCCGGGGGCATGCGGTGTTCTCCTTGGATTACGGTACTCAAGTTTGAGATATTGCGGAACCGGCAAAAAAACAAGGTGTAATTGATCTTTTTGGCCGTAAGTTATAGGAATAAAACCTATATTATGATGAGTTCCGCCGCGAAGAATCAAAAGGAAAAATTATGAGTGAAGCATTCGGGTTCAGTCTTACGGAAGAAGAAAAAGCCGCCCTGCGGGACCTTGTGCGGCTCAGCATAGCCCGGCGCCTTTCCGGCCGGGATGGCGCAAGGCCCCTGCCGGAAGCCCCAAGCGCCAGGCTCTGCGAGCCTCTGGGAGCTTTTGTGACCCTGAAGCTGCACGGTAACCTGCGCGGCTGCATAGGCCGCATAATCGGCGATGCCCCGCTTTGGTTCACCATTACGGAAATGGCCCAGGCCGCTGCCTTCGGGGACCCGCGCTTTTCTCCGCTTACAGCCGGGGAATTCGCTGAGGTGGAGCTGGAAATCTCCATCCTCAGCCCGGTGACAGTATGCCCGGACCCGAAGCTTGTGGAGGTCGGCCGGCATGGCCTGATTATGCGGCGCGGGGAGCGCCAGGGTCTGCTTTTGCCGCAGGTGCCGCTGGAATGGGGCTGGGACCGCGAGCGGTTTCTGGACCAGACCTGCCGCAAGGCCGGTCTGCCTCCGGAGGCCTGGCGGGATAAGGGGACGGAGATCTTCTGGTTTGAGGCGGAAATTTTGTGAGGAAACCCCGCGCCACGGCTGGAAAAAATCTTGTGGAAAAAAACAGCTGCGGTTATCTTGATACTCACGTCAGTCAATTAAGTTTACAGGAGGCCGTATGTCCGTTTTTCTGCGTTGTTTCACCTTGTTGTGCGCTCTTTGCCTGACCGCCACGGCCTGGGCCGCGGACGCCCAGCCCGGACAGATCCTGCCGGACAAGCCGGCTGTGTCAAAGTCGGACCGCAGAACCCCAGTTTTTGTGGAGCACAGCGGCACGGACAGCATCGGGGCCAAGCTTTCATACCAGCTAAAGGAGCTGTTTAATGCCGGCTCCATGTTTACGCTTACGGAAAAAGACACCCCGAAGATCCGCGTGCTTATTTCCACCGCCCCGGAATTCGCGGAACGTCCGGCCATAGGCTCGGTTTACGCCGTGGTCTGGGTGTTTTCCCAGAGCGACGGCACCCTGCGGCACTATCTGGAAAGAGAGGTCGGGGTGGTTTCCGCGGAGGATGTGCCCGGCCTGGTGTCCAAGCTGGCTGAACGCACGGACGGTATAGCGGCTAAGTACAGTTATTTGTTCCAGAATTAGGCCGTTTTGCGCGCCTGACTTAAAATATTTACGGACCCGCCGATGGACATTCCCCTGCTACGGGAGATCGTGATTATTTTCGGCCTGTCTGTGGTGGTTATCTATTGCTGCCACAAGGTCAAAGTTCCACCCATAGTCGCTTTTTTAATTACCGGCATTGTTTGCGGCCCCTACGGCCTGGGCCTGGTAAACGTCGTGCACGAGGTGGAAATACTGGCCGAAGTGGGCGTGGTCCTGCTTTTGTTTTCCATAGGCATGGAGCTTTCCGTAAGCGAGCTGATCCGCCTTTCCAAGCCTGTCTTCTGGGGCGGCTCGGCCCAAGTGGTCCTGACCATAGCCATCTTCGCCCTGATCGCCCATACGTTCAACGCCAGCATCGGCGAATCCGTGTTCGCCGGCTGCCTTATTTCGCTGTCCTCCACAGCCATTGTGCTGAAGATCCTGCAGCAGCAGGCCCAGGTGGACAGCCCCCAGGGCCGGATTATCCTGTCCGTGCTGATCTACCAGGACCTTATAATCGTGCCCATGATGCTGGCCGTGCCTTTTCTGGCCGGCCGGGCCACTTTTGCCGGCTGGGATCCGCTCTGGGCGGCCGGCCGGACTATACTGATCATCGGAGCGCTGTTTTTGCTGGCCCGCAAGGTGGTGCCCTGGGCCCTGGATCGCATAGTGCGCACCAGAAGCCGGGAGCTTTTTCTTATCAGCACCCTGGGCATCTGCATGTCCATCGCCTATCTGACTTCCGTAATGGGGCTGTCTCTTTCCCTGGGCGCTTTTCTGGCCGGGCTGATCCTTTCCGAATCCGAATATAGCCATAGCGCCCTGGAAGGCATTCTGCCCTTCCGGGACGTTTTTACCAGTCTGTTCTTCATTTCCGTGGGTATGCTGATGAACACCGGGTATTTTTTCTCCCATTTGCCCAGCGTGCTTCTGCTCACGGCAACCGTGCTCCTGGTCAAGGCCTTTTGCGCCGCCGGCGTGGGCATACTGCTGGGCTACCCCTTGCGGCCGTCCATAATTGTGGGCCTTGGCCTGTGCCAGGTGGGGGAGTTTTCTTTTGTCCTGGCCAAGGCCGGTCTTGATCACGGCCTGTTCCGCGAAAACACCTACCAGCTTTTTCTGGCCGCGATCATTCTGACCATGGCCGCCACGCCTTTTTTGCTGGCCTATGCCCCCAGGCTGGCCGGCACTCTTGGGCGTCTGGTGCCGGAACGATACCTGAACCGCACCCGGCCGGCCGAAGAGGATGAATTGCCCCATGAGGTGGCCCAGGTACTTTCCGACCACCTGATCATCATCGGCTTCGGCGTTGGCGGCAAGCATCTGGCCAGAGCGGCTAAAATAGCCGGCATCGCATATATAATCCTGGAAATGAATCCGGATACCGTGCGCCACTACGCCGGAACAGAACCGATCATCCACGGCGACGCCACCCACCCGGCCGTGCTGGAAAGCCTTGGCGCGCGCCGGGCCAGGGTCATGGCCATAGTCATTTCGGATCCGGCTGCCACCCGTGGCATTACCGAAGTGGTCTCCCGCCTCAACCCCGGTCTGCACATTCTGGTGCGCACGCGTTTTGTTGGCGAGGTGGCGGCTCTGAAGGCCCTGGGCGCCAGCGATGTGGTGCCGGAGGAATTTGAAACCTCCATTGAGGTCTTTACCCGCGTTATGGCGCGCTACCTGGTGCCGGTCAGCGTGATCGAGCATTTTACCTCGGAAATACGCGGCGAAAATTACGACATGCTCCGCGACCGTGAAACCGCCGGAACTTCCCTGGGCGCGCTGCAAAAGCATATTCCGCACCTGAACGTCAGTTCTCTGCAAGTGGAGCCGGGCAGCTCCGTGGACGGTCTTTCGCTGGGCAATGCCGCCCTGCGGCAGAAGGTCAGGGTCACGGTGGTGGCCGTGCAGCGCGGCGAGACCGTCACCCCCAGCCCCGGCGGCGATTTTACCTTTCAGTCCGGCGATCTGGCCTATGTTTTTGCGGAGCCGGAAGATGTGGCCGTAGCCGCGGAGCTATTCAGGGGCAACGGAACAGTGAACCTCGCCGGTTGAACTGATACAGCCTATTGACAAACTTGGATAAATGCGAAAAAGGCATGAATTCCCGCGGACGCGGGCGCCCATGCCTTTGGCTTTTATGCCGTTGCTGTATGTCTCCGCTTCAAACTACGCCCGCATTGACTTTTGGGCGCAGGAGCGGCAGAGCGATAGGAAAATAACTAAGTAATAATAAAGAGAAATGCGACAGCATGTTGACCGTAGCGTTCCTTTCCGGCATGGCCTTTTTGGCCGGCCTTATCGACAGTGTGGCCGGTGGCGGGGGGCTGCTGTCGGTTCCGGCTCTGGCCCTGGTTGGCGTGCCTCCGCAGCAGATGCTGGCCACCAGCAAGTTCAGTTCCACTCTCGGCACCACCGCCTCGCTGATCAACTTTGCCCGGAGCGGCGCGGTAATGTGGAAGCTCTGCGCCACCGGAGTGGCTTTTGCCATGCTGGGCTCAGCGGCCGGAGCCAGGTTGCTTGTGGCGCTCGACCCGAATTTTGTGGGCAAATGCATAGCGGCTCTCCTGCCCGTGGGCATTCTTGCCACCCTGCTGCCCAAAAAAGACATCACTTCGGACAAGCCGGTGACGCGTTTCAAATACTACTTCGGGCTACCGCTGATCTGCTTCATTGTGGGCGGCTACGACGGCTTTTTCGGTCCTGGCGCGGGCAGCTTTTACATCATGGCTTTTCATTATGTGATCGGCATCGGCCTGGTACAGGCCTCCGCTTCCACCAAAGTCTTCAATCTGGCTTCAAACATCGGCGGCCTGGTGGTGTTCGTGCTCAACAGCCAGGTGGTCTTCCAGTACGGCCTGCCCATGGCCCTGGCCAATGTGGCCGGCAACCTTGTGGGCAGCCGCCTGACCATAAAAGGCGGGCCAAAGGTGGTGCGCCGCTTTCTGGTGTTTTCCCTCAGCCTTTTGTTCCTGAGCTTGCTTTGGAAGTACGCGCTGGCGGATTTTTTCTGATTTTTCCACAATCGGCATTCCCGCGCCTTTTGGGCATATTCACCTTGAAATTCTGGCTCAACGGCGGGCAAAACCCATCCACGGCAATCTCGTGGCAAGGATTCGCGGGCAAATCCTTGCAGGAGCGGATGAACATTGAAAATGTTCATCCGCTACACTATCAAATAGTAATTAGTCTATATTGAAATTGCTTTTATGCGCATTTTGTACTAAAGCGATTTTTACCGCAAAAGCTATTAAGATATGGAGCGGCGGAGTTATTGTGATAAGACGCGTTGCGGCTAAACTTGTCTTGCCGCTTTTTTTTTGCATCCTTCTGGCCGGCTGTTCCGATTCATACCTGGATCCGGAAAAGCCCGTCACACTGACTTTGTGGCATGTCTTTGGAGCGCAGACGGACGGCCCCATGAACGCCCTGGTGGATCGCTTCAATCAAACCGTGGGACGGGAAAAAGGCATTGTGGTCAACGTCACCTCCATATCCAACTCCACGGACATCCACTTCGCCCTTGTGGCCGCCGCCCAAAAGCAGCCGGGCGCGGGCAACCTGCCGGATATGTTCGTCACCTACCCCAAAACGGCCCTGGCCATCGGCCAGGAACGCCTGATGGACTGGCAGGACTGGCTGCCGGAGGAAACGCTCAAGGAATACGTTTCCTCGTTTATTGAGGAAGGCAAAATCAACGGACGCCTGGTGCTTTTTCCCATTGCCAAATCCTCAAGCGCCCTTTTTGTAAATGGGACCATTTTTGAGCGGTTCTCCAAAGATACCGGCATCGGCTATGCGGATCTGGCTACCTGGGAAGGCATGTTCCGCGCAGCGAAGAGCTATTACCAATGGTCCGGGGGCAAAGCTTTTTTTAAGTACGACGACTGGCTGCACTACAGCATGCTGAACACCGTATCGCTGGGCGGCAATATTTTTCAGGACGGTAAGATCAATTTTCGCGACGAACAATTCCGGCAAGTCTGGCATAAACTGGCCGAATCCGCGCTCGCGGGCGAAGTATGCCTGCTGGACGGCTATTCCACCACGGCCATGATGACCGGGGAAGCCGTGTGCGGCGTGGAATCAACGGCTTCGGTCCTGTACTTTAAAGACACAGTCACCCTGCCGGACAACACGACCATGCCGCTACGCCTGAAAATCCTGCCGGTTCCCTGTTTTCAGGAAGGCAAGCTTCTGGCCATCCAGCGGGGCGGCGGGCTTGGCGTGGTTAAATCGACCAAAAGCAAAGAATATGCCGCCTTCATTTTTGGCCGATGGCTGACGGAACCGGAAAACAACGTGTCATTTGTTACCGGTGCGGGGTATTTCCCTGTCAAGGAGGCGGCTTATCGGACTCTTGTTCAGGGAGGGACGCCATCTTTTCTGAACGAAAATTACGCGGAACTTTACCAAACGGTAAGTGAAACGTATGCGCGGCGAATATTTTACGTGCCGCCCTTTTTTGAGCGTTACGGCGAGGAGGAGAAGGCGTTTTGCGAAGCGCAGCGCGAGCTTTTCATCCGGTACCGGGAAGCGCGTAAACACGGGATGAAAAGTCCGCCGGATCTGCCGCAACGGATGTTTCGCGAGCTTGAGCAGGATATGTATTGATTTTTATCAAAAATATATGATTGAGTGGAGCAAGGTAATTTTAAAAACGCATGGAGGCGCTGACAGAAGCAGTATAGTGCTGCGCTGGCGTCTTTTTTTGTATCTTGCGGTTATGGCGCTGATGTTGCTGGGCGGCGCGCTCCTGTTGCTTTTTGTCCTGGATGTGTTTTCCCCCGGCGAAAAAGCGGAGTCGGAGCTGCGCGGGCACCTGGCGCGTTACGAGGAACACCTTTCCACTTACTTCGGCAATACGGCGGCACAAGGCATCCGCCTATCCGGTCTGGCCGCTAAGGAAGTGGAAAGAACCCTGGCCGAACACGCGGCCGTGTTTGCGGATGTTTCCGGCAGCCAGCGCCTGATTACCGCCCTTGAGCGCAATACCTTTGACATTTTGCGCAATGCCCTGCTGATTACGGATTGCAGCGGAGCGTTCATCATTTTTGACGCCACCGTGAATCCATCCCTGCCCGGCAGTGAAAACTCCCGCTGCGGCCTGTACCTGAAACTGGCGAATATCAACGTTGCCAAACCGGTCAACCCGGAGATGCTCTGGACCAGGGGCGTGCACGAGGTGGGGCTGGAGAACAAACTGATTTTCCACAACAAATGGGAACTTGAATTCGCGGTGGAGCGCGCCTCGTTTTACCGCCTGGTTCTGGAAAACGCGTCTAAAAACCTTATCCAGAGCTATTATTACGCCCCGGTTATCCGGCTTAACGGCACCTGGGAGCGCATAATGCTCCTGCTGGTGCCCATTGTGGGCAAAGACGGCAAAAGCTACGGCGTGTGCGGTTTTGAGATCAGCTCCTTGTTTTTTAAACTGACGCACCCGATTAACAATGATCCGGACAAGCGCCTGACCGGCCTGATCGCCCAGAAGCAAGGGGATGTGATCTTTGCCGGAACGGGGCTGGAATCCGGCACATCAGGCGGATACTTCGCCGAGCTTGGCAACGGTGAGCTCCAGATTAATGAGCAGGGCGGCCTGAACTCATTCCATCTGGCGGACGGCCGGGAATTTCTCGGCCTGTACAGAGAGACGGTTCTGTCCCCTTTGTCCAAAAGCGACGCGCGGAGCTGGGTAGTGGCCTGCTTTATGCCCAGAGGGGAATACACCGGCGCTGTTCAAAAAAACTATCTGAAAATTCTGCTCAGCTGCGCTGTTTTTCTGACCCTGGCCGTGGCGCTGTGCTGGTATGTGAACCGCCAATGCATCGCTCCTCTGGTGGCCGGCATAGGCGCAATTAAAACCGGCGCGGCGACCAAGACGAACATCCTGGAAATCGACGACCTGCTGGAGTTTATGGCGGGCAATGACGCCGGCAAGGACGACCAGAGGCAGGACGTGGACATGTCGGCCTTTTACGCATTTAAGCGGAATATCAAAACCCTTTCCAGGGCGGAAAAAGGCGTTTTTGACCTGTATATGGAGGGCCGCTCAGCCCCGGAAATCTCGGGGACGCTTCATGTGTCCATCAATACCATCAAAACCCACAACAAAAGCATTTACCGCAAGCTGAACGTCTCGTCGCGCAAAGCGCTGATGGTCTACATCCAGATGATGAAGCGCTCCCAGGACTGACCCTGGCCGGAATCAGCCTTGACCGCGAAAGCAGCCTGCTGGCGGTGCATCGGCAAAGGCCCGGATTTCCGTTTCCGCGGGGATCCGGGCCTTTGCGCGTTCCTCAAGGCCTGGAACGTCTTTTTCACCCTTGGGGTGATGGCGTTTTCCGGCGGGTTCTTTATCGTCGGGAGCCAAAATCACCCAACGGGTAATGTTCAGGCCCGCCCCTTGCCAGCTATCTTTGAGATCAACAAAAAGCAGGTGGGCACTATGGACACTCGCACCGTCATAACCAGGCAATCCTGGGGCGGCCGTCTGGGGAATGCGTTCAAGGGCATATTGGCCGGACTTTTGCTGCTGCTTGGCGGCATCGCTCTGCTCTGGTGGAACGAAGGCCGGGCGGTCACCACGGCCAAAGCGCTTGCGGAAGGGGCCGGGCTGGTGGTGCCCGTGGCGGCGGACCGGGTGGACCCGGCCAACGAAGGAAAGCTGGCGTATCTGTCCGGTCGGGCTCTGGCCGGAGGCAAGCTGTCTGACCCGGATTTTCCATTTATTGCGGCGCAGGTTCTGGTTTTGCAGCGCAATGTGGAAATGTTCCAGTGGCAGGAGGACCAGCAGACCAAAGAGGTCAAAAAGCTGGGCGGCGGCACGGAGAAGCAGACCACCTACACCTACAGGAAAGTCTGGTCAGCCGCGCTGAAGGATTCATCGCGCTTTTACGAGCCCGGCGGCCATACCAATCCATCCCGCCTGCCCTATGCCTCTTTTACCCTTAAAGCCCCCGGCGCGCGGCTGGGCGCTTTCAGACTGCCGGCCGCAATGCTGGCTCTTAGGGCTTCCGAACCATTGCGCGCGCCGGACAACGCTTCGCTGACCGGCAACCGCAGGATCGCGGACGGGGAGATTTATATCGGGAAAAATCCGGACGCGCCGGAAGTTGGCGACGCGCGCATCCAGTATTTTTATGCGCCGGAACAGAACGTCAGCCTGGTGGCCCGGCAGGCGGGGGACAGCTTCGGCCCGTTTTCCGTGGGCGGCGGCAATCGGAGCATCCAGATGCTCCGGCCCGGCCTGCTGGACGCCCCGGCCATGTTCTACGCCGCCCAGAGCGAAAACTCCATGCTGGCCTGGCTGCTGCGGGCGCTCGGAACACTCGGTCTGTGCGCCGGCGTCTACCTTGTGCTCCGGCCCCTGAGCGTGCTGGGAGACGTGATCCCGCTGTTCGGGAGCGTGCTGAGCGCCGGGGCCGGGCTGATCGCCGCCTTTGCCGGCCTGGCTTGCGGCCTGCTGGTCATTGCCCTGGCCTGGCTTTTTTACCGCCCGCTTTTGGGCGCGTCGCTGCTTCTCTCCGCCGGGGCGGCGCTGTCAGGCCTGATTGTGCTTTCCAGAAAATCCGGGGCGCGTAAGGGCGTTGGAAGTGCGTCCGTGTCCACAACACCGTAACGGAGTGGAAATATGAAGCGTTTATTTTGGGCGTTCGCTATTCTGTTGGGCGGCGCCACTCTGGCCCTGGCCGCCGATTCCAAAGCGGATTTCATTTTTCCCGGCCAGCCCGGCTACACAATAGGCGAGCAAAGCCGGCTGTATCGCAAACAGGAGGTACAATCCCCCCTGCCGGAAAGCGCCAAGACCGAAGCGGTGATCCGCGAGGGTTATCTGACCGAAACGCGTTACGGAGCAGCCAAAGACGGCCAGGCCGCTCCGGCGGCCATTGTGGATCACTACGAGCAAGCGTTGAAAAGTGCGGGTGGGGAAGTTTATCTGCGTAAGGACACCACTTTGCAGGGCGCTTTTCAAAAAGACGGCCGACAGTGCTATCTGGCGCTTGAAGTGTATAACGGCGGCATGTCTTATCGCGCCAAGGTTCTGGAAGAGCGGGACCCGGACTACCAGGTCACGGCGCGGGGCGCGGATTTTTCCGATCTTCCCAATTATGCGAGCAACCAGAAATACAAATATTTTGAACGGCTTAAAATCAGGATGGCCCAGGCGGACGGCGGGAAACCCGAGGAAGTCGCCCGCGAGGGCTACCTTTCGTATACGGCCTACGGGTATAACCGGAAGGGTGATTACGCCAGTTCCCTGCAAATCTGCCGCGACTTCGGGCACGCCTTAAAGGCCCTGGGCGGCGAGGTCCTCTGGGAAAGCGACAGCGGCGGCAACGCGGAGCTGCACGCTTCCTTTGAGCTTAACGGCGTAAAACATTACCTGGCGGTACGCGGCTATAACGGTGGTGTGAATTATACGTTGCAGGTGCTGGAAGAAGTGCCGCTACGTTATGATGTAACTGTGCTGAATTGAACGGGCCATTTTAAGAAATACCCAAGGAGAATTTATGAAAAGGTTTCTCATGCTCCTGCCGCTCCTGCTTTTTTTGGCCTCGCCGGCCCAGGCGGCGGAAAAGAAGGACTTCATCTTCCGCGGCATGCCGGATTATAAGATTCACGCCCAGCTCCAGAACTTCGAGCGCCTGACCATCAAGTCGCCGCAGGCGGAAAGCACCAAGATCGCGGAAAACACCTATGAAGGCACTCTTACCGAAACAAGCTACGGCTACGCCGGTTCCGCCAACCGGGCCAGCCCCCTGCAAATCGCCCGCAACCATATGAACGCCATCAAAAAGCTGGGCGGGGAAATCCTTTATGAAACGGAGAACCCCGGCCACTCTTACGAATTCCATGCCGCCTTCACCCGGAACGACAAGCAATATTATATGACGTTTCGCGCCTATAACGGCGGCGCGAACTATACCAACAGGATCGTTGAAGTGGAGGCCATGCGGGAGGACGTGGACATCGTTGACGCGGACACCATCCTGCACAAGCTGGATAAAGAGGGGCACATCGCCCTGTATATCAACTTCGACAGCGGCAAGGCCACCATCAAGCCGGAATCCGGCGAGCTGATCGATGAAATAGTCACCGCTTTGAAGTCCAAGCTGGAACTGAAGGTCAAGCTGGAAGGGCACACGGACAACGTGGGCAACGCCACGGCCAACAAAAAGCTCTCCGACGACCGGGCCAACGCGGTCATGAACGCCATTGCGGCCAAGGGCGTGGACAAGGCCCGCCTGAGCGCCGAGGGCTTCGGCCTGGACAAGCCCATTGCGGACAACAGCACCGAAGAGGGCAAGGCCAAGAACCGCCGCGTGGAGATGGTAAAAGTACAGTAGGGAATTATCCGCGTGAATGACTGCGGAGCCGCATCCTGGTCTCCTGCTTGCCTGTTGCGGCGCGTCCAGCGGGGGGATTCGCGCGGATAAACGAAATGCCCGCCCGGACTGTTCAGACTGTCCGGGCGGGCGTAACAAAAGCACAGATTTCCGCTGGCGCTGGAATCCCAATCTGATGACACCCCCGCAAGGCCGGGTTTTGCAAAGGCACGCCCCCTCCGGCGCTTCACGGCTGCAATGAATGCCGCCCGGCCTACATGGCGGGCTGTTGCCTATTCCATATTGAAATCGACTTTGATTTTATACAGCTTACGGGCCGGCAGATTCAGAATCTCCACGCCGGTATCCGCCGTGATTTCCTCCAGGGTGGCGCAAACCGCCTCCCAGGACGGGCCGATGAGCGTGAACCAGACGTTGTAGTCGTGCTCGCGCAGATAGTTGTGGGTGACGCCGGTGCAGGCGTTGACCCTGGCGATGAAGGCTTCCAGCTTTTCTTCCGGCGCCTTGGCCGCGCACAGGGTGCTGCGGAAGCCCAGCCCGGAGGACTGGAAGTTCGCGCCCAGGCGGCGGATAATCCTGCGTTCTTTAAGCGCCCGGACCCTGGCCAGAACTTCCGCCTCGGTCAGCCCGATGCGCTCGCCAATGGCCGCGTAGGGGCGGCTTTCCAGCGGGAAATCCGACTGAATGATCCCCAGAATGCGCCTGTCCAGCGCATCCAGGCCGGCTTCATCCGGCAGCAGTTCAATGGCTCCGCCGTCCAGTTCGTTTTGCGTGTTCATCGTTTCGGCTCATAAGTGCACAAGGGTTCAGGGGCCAGGTGGTCCCCGCTCATGCTGTAGGCTCTGGCCCGGCAGCCGCCGCAAACCCGGTGGTATTCGCAGCTTCCGCATTTGCCCTGGTATTCCGCCTGGTTGCGGAATTGTTTGAACACCGTGGCCTCGCGCCAGATTTGCGGGAAGGGCGTCTGGCGCACGTTGCCGCAGTCCAGTTCCAGGTAGCCGCATGGCTGGACCTGGCCGCTGTGGCTGATGAAGCAGAAGCCGGTGCCGCCCAGGCAACCGCGCGTGAGGGCGTCCATACCGAAGAGCTCCGGCGTGACCTGCAAGCCGTCCGCTTTGGCCCGCTGGCGCATGATCCGGTAATAGTGCGGGGCGCAGGTGGCTTTTAAGTGCATGCCGGTGGTCTTGCGGAAGTCGTAAAACCAGTTCAGCACTTCCTCGTACTCTCTGGCGTTGATGACCTGGTCCGCTATTTCCGCTCCCCGGCCCATGGGCACCAGCAAAAAGATGTGCCAGGCAGCCGCTCCCAGGTTTTCCGCCAGCTTGAAGATGTCCTTGAAATGTTCCAGGTTGTTCTTGGTGACCGTGGTGTTGATCTGGAACTCCACGCCAGCGTCTTTTAGATGCTGGATGCCTTGCAGAGAGGCGGCGAATGCGCCGGGCACGCCCCGGAAGGCGTCGTGCGCTTGCGCCGTGGCCCCGTCAATGGAAATGGAGCAGCGCTGAATGCCGGATTCCCGGATACGTGCCGCCCGGTCCCTGTCGATCAGTGTGCCGTTTGGGGCCATAACGCAACGCAGGCCCAGCCCAGCGGCATACTTGACCAGGTCAAATACGTCCGGCCGCAGCAAAGGTTCGCCGCCGGTAAATATGATGATCGGGCTGCCGGTCTGAGGGAAGGTGTCGATGAGCGCCTTGGCCTCGGGCGTGGAAAGTTCGCCGGGGTAGGGCTCCAGGTGCGCTTCGGCCCGGCAGTGCTTGCAGGCCAGGTTGCAGGAGCGGGTCACTTCCCAGGCCACCAGACGGAGCGGGGGGCTGCCGTCTTCCAGCGTCTTGCGGCCCTGTCCGTGCGGATTGCCGGCCAGACCATCCCGGCGCATGGCGCCGTGCCCGGGCTCTTTGCCCGGCGCTGTTACGGCCCCGTGCGTGTGCGTAAAGTCATCCATTCTGTAAACCATTATTTTACCAGTTTCCTTAAAAGCAAATCCTCGGCGAAGTAGCTGATGATCAGATCCGCGCCTGCTCGTTTCAGGCCCACCAGTGATTCCAGTATGATGGCGTCCTCATTGATCCAGCCGTTCAACCCGGCCGCCCGGATCATCGAGTATTCCCCGCTGACCTGGTAAGCGGCCACAGGCACGTCAAAAGAATCGCGCACCCGCCGGATTATGTCCATGTACGGACCGGCCGGCTTTACAATAAGCATGTCCGCCTCTTCCGTGTAATCCGCCATGGCTTCGCGCATGGCTTCCCGCCCGTTGGCCGGGTCCATCTGGTAGCTTTTGCGGTCGCCGGATTTCGGCGCGGACTCCGCCGCCTCCCGGACCGGCCCGTAATACGCGGAAGCATCTTTTACCGCATATGACATGATCGGCAAATCCACAAAGCCGCTCTCGTCCAAAGCCTCCCGGATGGCGGCCACCCGGCCGTCCATCATGTCCGAGGGCGCCACAATGTCCGCCCCGGCTCTGGCGTGCGAAAGCGCGGCCTGGGCCAGCAGCTCCAGCGTGGGATCATTGAGCACCTCGCCTTCCTGGTTCAGAATGCCGCAATGCCCGTGCGAGGTGTATTCGCACAAACAGACGTCCGTTGCCACCACCAGTTCCGGGTGGTTTTTCTTCAACAACCTCACCGCTTCCTGCACTATGCCGTCTTCAGCATACCCGCCGCTGCCCAGAGGATCTTTTTCCTTGGGAATGCCAAACAGCAAACAAGAGCGCAGCCCGGCGTCCACCGCCTTTTTGACCTTCTTTTCCAGCATCTGCAGCGACAACTGCGCCTGGCCGGGCATGGACTCAATGGGCTTGCTGAATTTTTTATCCGCTGTTTCCGCCACAAAATACGGCATGATCAAATCCTCGGGCCGCACGTGATGCTCCCGCACCAACTCCCGCAGGGCCGCGCTCCGGCGCAGCCGTCTTCCCCTGAAAAATTCAGACATGATGCTAACCTCTTTTTAAGGTCTTATTTCTTCGTCAGTCAGGTAACAGGCCGGGTCCTGGGCCCAGATGTCATTGTAATAGGCTTCGGCGCGGGCGCGGAAGTTGCCGCCGCAGATGTTCAGAAAGCGGCAGGAGGCGCAGCGTCCGCCCACATGCCGGTGTTTGGTTTTGAGTTTATGGAGCAGTTCTATGGAGGAATCGAGCCAGATTTGGGAGAAGGGGCGTTCCAGGACATTGCCGAAGGTATGGTTGCGCCAGAACTGGTCCGCGTGGACCTGGCCGTCCCAGGAGATGCAGCCGATGCCCCGGCCGGAGTTGTTGCCGTCGTTGAACTGGAGCAGTTCAAAGACTTCGGCGGCGCGCTTGGGGTCTTCGCGCTTCAGGCGCATCCACAGGTAGGGGCCGTCCGCGTGGTTGTCCACGGTCAGGACTTCCTTGGGGTGGCCGGCGTCAAACAGGGCGCGGGTGCTGTCCAGAATGAGATCGACAATGGCGCGGGTTTCCGCGTGGTCCAGGTCTTCCTTGATCAGTTCGGAGCCGCGCCCGGAATAGACCAGATGATAGAAGCAGATCCGCGGCACTTCCAGGTCTTTGACCAACTGGAAGAGTTTTGGCACTTCGCTCTGGTTGCGCTTGTTGATGGTGAAGCGCAGACCGACTTTAAGTCCTTCGGCCTGGCAGTTTTCCACGCCCCGGAGGGCTTTTTTAAAGGAACCGGGCACGGCGCGGAATTTGTCGTGCACTTCCTCGCCGCCGTCCAGAGAGATGCCCACGTAAGAGAGGCCGACCTCTTTTAGTTCTTTGGCCTTTTCTTTGGTGATCAGGGTGCCGTTGGTGGAGATGACCGCGCGCATGCCTTTGGCCGTGGCGTGCTTGGCCAGTTCCACCAGATCTTTGCGCACCAGTGGCTCGCCGCCGGAAAACAGCATGACCGGCGCGCCGAAGGCGGCCAGATCGTCAATGATGGCCTTGCCCTGGGCGGTGGAAATTTCGTCAGTGCCTTGCTCTTCCAGGGCCTGGGCGTAACAGTGCACGCATTTCAGGTTGCAGCGGCGGGTCATGTTCCAGACCACCACAGGCTTTTTGTCCTGGGAAAACTGCAACAGATGGGAAGGCAGCTTGCCGGAATGCCGGCCGTAGCGCAGGGCGTCTGAAGGCTCCACCTGGCCGCAGTAAAGTTTGGAGATGCCGATCATGAAAAGCTCCTTGAGGAAATGAGAAAGCAGTCCCGGATGGGGCTGAACCGCGAATATTATATATTAGCTCGGGCAAAGGCAAGCGCAACCGGGGGAGTGCGGCGCGGTTCCATGCTAAGGGGGCGAAAGCCGGGTTTTCGGGTGGTTGAAGGCGAGAGGCCTGTTGACACCTTGACAGTCAGGGTTACTATATGCGCGACTAAGCGACGCCATCAGCTTATCAATCCCGGTGGAGAATCCCGATGACTTTTGAGAATACGCGAAAAGGCGAAAAGACTTTTGACCTCGCTCTGGCGCTGTTGGACGCGATGCCGATGTGTCTGAACTGCTGGAACAGGAATTTTGAGAACATTTACTGCAACGACGCGGCGGTCCGGCTGTTCGGCCTCTCCAGCCGGGAAGAGTACCTGCGGCGCTTTGACGAACTCTGCCCCCAATACCAGCCGGACGGCCGCCTTTCGCACGAACTGGCGGCGGAGCATGTGGCGCGGGCGTTTGCTGAAGGGCAGCACCGCTTTGAGTGGATGCACCGCACGCTGGACAACGAGCCGATACCAACTGAAATTACCCTGGTGCGGACCATGTACCAGGGAGAGCCGGTTGTGGCCGGTTACACCAGGGACCTGCGGGAAATCCGGGCGAGCATGGACAAAATGCGGGAGGCGGACGAACGGACGCAGATCATGCTGGACGCCACCCCCATGTGCGCCAGCTTCTGGGATAAGGATTGCAAGAATATTGACTGCAATCAGGAGGCGGTGAACCTTTTCGGCCTGAGTTCCAAACAGGAATACCTGGACCGGTTTTTCGAACTGTCGCCGGAGCGCCAGCCGGACGGCCGGCTTTCTTCAGAAAAGGCCATGGAAAACATCTCCATCGCCCTCCGGAACGGTTACCATCGTTTTGAGTGGATGCACCAGAAGCTTGATGGAGAGCCGATTCCGGCGGAAATTACCCTGGTCCGGGTGAAGCGCCGCGACGGGTACATCGTGGCGGGATACACCAGGGACCTGCGGGAAATCCGGGCGAGCATGGACAAAATGCGTGAGGCGGACGAGCGCACCCAGGTCATGCTGGACGCCACGCCGCTGTGCTGCAACCTTTGGGACAAGGACTTCAATAACATCGACTGCAATCAGGAGGCTGTGACTCTCTTCGGCCTGGGGGCCAAACAGGAATACCTGGACAGTTTTTTCAAACTTTCGCCGGAGCGCCAGCCGGACGGCCGGCTTTCTTCCGAAAAAGCCCTGGAGAAGATCACCACGGCTTTCAGGGATGGCTACTGCCGATTTGAATGGATGCACCAGAAGCTGGACGGAGAGCGGATACCCTCTGAAATAACCCTGGTCCGGGTCCGGCACCGGGGAGAGTTTATCGTGGCCGGATATACCCGCGATTTGCGGGAACTCAAGGCCATGCTGGCCGAAATGCACAAGGTGGAGGACGACCTGCGGCTGGCCAGAGATGCGGCGGAGGAGAGCGCGCGGGCCAAAAGCGAGTTTCTGGCCAACATGAGCCACGAAATCCGCACGCCCATGAATGGGATTATCGGCATGCTGCACCTTCTGCTCAATACTGAACTGCGGCCCGCGCAATTAAGCTACCTGCAAAAAACTTTGTATTCCGCCAACAACCTGCTGCGCATCATCAACGATATTCTGGACTTTTCCAAAATTGAGGCCGGCAAGCTGGAAATAGAAAAAGTCCCGTTTTCCCTGCGGGACGTGTGCGAAGAGCTGGAAAACGTCTTTGCCGCGCGGATTGCGGAAAAGGGGCTGGATTTCCACATGGAGGCCGATACCATTCCGCAAACCAGAATCCTCGGGGATCCGTTGCGCCTGAAGCAGGTCTTGTTCAACCTGGTCAGCAATGCGGTGAAGTTTACGGAAAAAGGCGAGATCCGCGTCCGGATTGAAAACAGGGGGCTGGACAGCGCCTGGGCCGGTTATGTGTTTTCCGTGCGGGACACCGGCATAGGCCTGACGCCGGAGCAGATCGGCCGGCTTTTTTCCCCCTTCACCCAGGCGGACGCCTCGACAACCAGAAAGTACGGCGGCACCGGGCTGGGCCTGGCTATCTCCAAAAATCTCGTGAATATGATGCACGGCGATATCTGGGTGGAAAGCGAGCCGGGCAAAGGCGCGACATTTTTTTTCACCGCCGGCTTCGAGGTGGACTCCGCGGAAGCGCTGCCGCATTTTGCCGTTCCGGATTGCCCGGCAGGCGAATCGCCGCCCCTGATGCCGGCCTTGGTTCCGGACAAAAAGCGCGGCGGGCGGATTCTGCTGGTGGAAGACAACGAGATAAACCGGATCATCGCCGAGGAACTCCTTAAAACCGTCGGTTACGAAGTTGATGTGGCCAACAACGGCGAGGAAGCGCTGCGCATGGTCGGACGGCAACAGTACGTTCTGGTGCTTATGGACATCCAGATGCCCGTTATGGACGGCCTGACCGCCACGCGCCGGATTCGGGCCGGCGGCGGGTTCGACGATCTGCCGATTGTGGCCATGTCGGCGCATGCCATGGCCGGGGACAAGGAAAAGAGCCTTGAGTGCGGCATGGATGACCACATAACCAAGCCGATTTCGCCGGATGTGCTGTACGCCACGCTGGATTTCTGGATCGGGCGGCCTGCGCGGCGCGGCGCTTGCGGCGGGATATTTCCGCGCCGTGAATGACCCTTGTCAGACGCGCCGGAATGCCTTTGGCGGGGATGCGGACACGCTCATTTTCAGGGCCGGCCGGCACCGGATTGCGGATGTTTGTTTGTTCACATCGTAAACAAACAGGCCGTCCAACGGTTGTTGGATGGCCTGTTTGTTTACGATGCGGCAAAAAGGCGGGTTAGAGCAATTTCACTTTGAAATTGCCCGGCAGACGCGAAGCGTGTGGTTTATCTTAAGAATCTCGCATTGTCACAAGCTAAACCCTATACCGTTTGCGAAACCTGCATTGTTTAACCTAAAAGTTAAAATGCTCTAGAATCCGAAGCCGTCCGAGTTCGCGCCGGAAGTGCCGAAGCCGAAGCTGTCCGGCACGGCGTCCTGGGCGGGATCTTCCGATTTCTCTTCGGCCGGGGTTTCCTCGGCGGCGCCGGCGATCGCGCCGGCCACTGCCAGCGCGCCTAAAGAGTCTTTGACCGCCTTGGTCACGATGTCTTTGACGGCTTTGCCAAGATCCGCCTCGTCAATGGCCAGTTTGCCCTTAAAAGCGTCCAGCTCCTTTTTGAGGTCGGTGATCTGTGCGGAAAGATCCGTGGTCTTCTTAGTCAGGTCCGCGTTTTTGGCTTCCGCGGCTTCCAGCTTTTTGGCGGCGTCTTCGGCCTTGGCCTTGAACGGGGCCAGGTCCTTTACCTGCTTAGCCAGATTGGCGGCTTCGGCGATTTTTTCATCCGCCGTGGCGTTGGCTTCATCCAGAATATCCAAGGTGTTGTTTACAGCCGCCAGCTCTTTGTCAGGCAGAGGCGGCACGGAAATATTCGCGCCCAGGCGGGAGATTTCGCTTTTGGCCCAGCCGGCGAAATCGCCGTCCAGGTATTCGCTTTTGAACAGGCCGGGGCTGAGGCTGTACAAATAGCCCCTGGCCAGGGGGGCCAGCAGGGGGAAGCACTCGGAACAGACTTCGCGTTTGGCCAGGTAGCTCATCATATCCAGCACGTCATTGCTGTCCCGGCCGGCCACAAGCTCGAGCACGGTTTCCATTTTGAATACTCTGCGCCCTTCATCAGACATATGTTCCTCCTGTATAATCCTACAGTTATTTACAATATTTTTTAATGCCTGCCCATATACCTGGCGTACGTCAGAGCCGTGGTGCGGTACACCAGGTGCCCGAGCTTGGACCAGGGCAGGTAGGCGAGGAGCATGAACACGCTGACCAGGTGCAGGAAGTAGCAGAAATAAGCCGCGGCCGGAATATTCAGCAGGCGCAGGACCATGCTGCCCAAGCCTGTCAGGCCCACAGCCCAGATCACCCCCAGCAGATACCAGTCAAAAAAGCCGGACTTCTGCTTGGTGGGGTCCAGGGCGTTGCGGTGCACGGTCAGCAGGGTCAGGCCGCCCAAGAGGAGCAGGGTGCCGGCAATGGCCAGCAGCTTGATTGGGTGGTACAGGGGCAGGGGGGTATGCACCTCCAGAACTTCAAGGCCGGGGACGCGCCCCACCCAGTGCCCGCCGGCCACCAGGGCCGTGACCACAAAGAGCGCGACAAAGCCGAACATCAAACTCATGTGCCCGAGCTTGCGCAGGATTTTATCCCGCTCCTGGCCGCAGTCGGCAAAGCGGCTGTGCGGCAGGATATCCTGAAAGATCACTTCCAACAGGCAGCACAGTACCGGCTTTTTCTTGCCCAGCATGAGCACCTGGCCTTCCGGCCGGATGCTTTTTATCAGGTTGCTGGCCCCTTTGTAAAAATTGAACAGCACAAACAGGGCCACCAGGCTGAAGACGATATCTATGGTGAAATCGCCGAAAAACAGCTTGCCGAAGACAATGCCGCTTTTGCCGGCTTCCGGAATCAGGCTTCCGTTCGCAAAACGGCCGTAATCGTCGCCCATGAAGGGCCACCAGCCGGCTTTGGCGATGGTCTCCCACAGGTTGGTCGTGGCCACGATGCTCCAGATGGCCGCGAAAATAGCCACGGGAATGGCGAGCAGGATGGGCAGGTGCCTGGCCGAGCTCATCCATTTGCCCAGGACTGGCAGGGGGGCCAGCCGGCGGTAAGACAGGTTGCGCATGGCGGACATAAGGTCCGCCGGCTTGGCCCCGCGCGGGCACAGGTCCGAGCATGAGCCGCAGTTGTGGCAGAGCCAGACGTCCATGTCGGACATAAGCTTGTCTTTAAGGCCCCACTGCGCCCAGATCATTTCCTTGCGCGGGTAGGGCTCGCTGGAAGGCGATATGGGGCAGGCCACGCTGCAGGTGGCGCACTGGTAGCACTTTTTCAGGGTGTCGCCGCCGGCCTCCTGAAGTTCCTTTATAAAATGAAGGTCCGGTTCTATTCTTACGGTTTGAGCCATCTCTATAACCTCCTAATAGCCCTTGAAGGGGTTCGGACCTTTTTCGAAGATCATCTTCATAAAGTCGTCAATCATGCCGGGCAGTTTGTCGTATTCGTCAATGGCGATCTGGAGCTGTTCAACGCGGTCCGGCTCCACGCCCAGGCGGTCCAGGGTTTCCGCGATGTTTTTCTTGCGGGTGTTGCAGATTTCCGAGCCTTTCACAAAATGGCACTGGTAGTCGTCGCCGTATTTGCAGCCCAGCATGAGCACCCCGTCAATGCCCTTGCTCATGGCGTCCGCCACCCAGATGGCGTTGACCGAGCCCAGGCAGCGCACCGGAATGATCCGCACATAGGGGCTCCAGGGTTTGCCGCGCATGGCCGCCATGTCCAGGGCCGGGTAGGCGTCGTTTTCGCAGGCCAGAATGACCACTCGCGGGCCGCCCGCGGCCATGTCGTCCGGCACCTTGATTTCGCGAATCATCGAACCGATCTGGTCGATGTTGTAGTTGTCGAAGGAAATGACCCGCTCAGGGCAGGCGCCCATGCAGGTGCCGCAGCGCCGGCAGCGCGTGGGATTTGGCTTGGGCGTGCCTTTTTCATCGTCGTCCAGCGCGCCGAAGGGGCATTCCTCCGTGCAGCGCTTGCACTGGGTGCAGCGCACGAAGTTGAAGACCGGGTAAGAAAGGTCCCCGGAGCGCGGATGCACGGACACGCCCCGATTTGCCGATTCCACGCACTGGATGGCTTTAAGGGCCGCGCCGTAAGCGTCTTCCTCGGCTGAATCCAGGGTCATGGGCTGGCGCACGCACCCGGCCGCATACACGCCGGTGCGCCGGGTTTCATACGGGAAGCAGATGTAGTTGGAATCCGCAAAGCCGTCAAAAAGCGACAGATCCGGCAACCTGGGCCCCTGGCGGTAGCTGAGGTTCAGGATATCTTCCTTAGCCGTGGAGGGCACCATGCCGGTTGGCAGCACCACCATGTCCACAGCCAGCTCAATGGATTCGCCTATCAGCGTGTTGTCCGCCCGCACCAGCAACTGGCCCTGGCCGGCCACCACTTCGCGGATGTCCGCCTTGGTCAGCATCAGGCCGGGGCGGTCCTGGGCGGCTTTGTAGTAACGCTCGTGCACGCCCTGCACCACCATGCTGTCATACAGTATATAAGCCATGCCGTCGCTGAAGGCGTCCAGCACGTAGCCGGCCTGTTTTAAGGCCACCACGCTGTTGACCGCGTTGCTGTAAGGCAGATGACGGATTGACTCCAGATCTCTGAATGGTTCCACTTTTATTTCCACTTTGCCGTCCGCCTGGGGAGCGGCCGGAGCCGGAGCCTCAGGGGCGGATTCCACCGGCACGTCCGCAATGTCTTCCGCCGTGGCGCAGGAGCAAGCCTGTACGGCTTTTTCCGCGTTCAGGATAAAAGCAACCTTGCGGGCCTGGAGCTTGCCGTCCTTGACCAGGGCCTCGAACTCCCTGGTGGTGACCACGTTGGGGAAGGAGCCGTACCCCAGGCTGATCAGATTGTTGGGGTCCTGCGGCCGCCAGCCGGTGGCCAGAATGGTTGCTCCGACTTCCACGGCCTGTTCGCCGGACGCTGTGCCGATATAGGCGGTAAAGTCGCCCGGCGCGCCTTCCAGCTTGTTCAGGACGGCGCCGGTGTACGTGGTAATGTTCCCGTCGCCCCGCACAGCCAGGATCTTTTTATCCAGGCCGGTGTCCTGCGCTTCCAGATGCGGGGCCTTCAGGGGGATGGTCTTGAACAGACCCTTGGCCCGGCCGCCCAGTTCCGGCTCTTTTTCCAGCAGCACAACCTCGTAGCCGTAAGCGGACAGGGCGGACGCCGCGGTCAGACCGGTCCAGCCGCCGCCCAGCACCAGCACCCGGCGCACGCCCCGGGGCAGCTCCGGGGCCGGCACTCTGCTTTTTTGCAGCTTGATCATGCCCATATTGATATAGTCCGTGGCCATGGCCTGGAGCAGTTCCGGGGCGTCTTCGCCAGGCTCCAATCCGGAGCCGTCCGGGTTGGCGTAAGCCATTACGCAGCCTTCACGCAGGGAGACGCGCTCCACCTGCACATCCGCAAAATTATAGATATCCCAGTCCACGCGCGGGGAAGCGCCGCAGATCAGCAGGCCGTCCAGCTCGTTTTCCTCTATGTCGGCCCGGATTTCCGCCAGGGCCTTTTTATCGGAGAGCACCGGGAACATTTTGACCACCGGCGCGGCCTGGGACCATTTTTCCTCCGCGTCCGCGACCAGGGTTTCCACGTCCAGCCCGCCGCCTATGTTGGACTGGTCAAAATATATGCCTATCGTTGTGGCCATGTTTACCTCCCTTTCGCCGCGTTGACGGCCTTCATGGCGGCCCCTGAGCCGGACTGGGCGGAGCGTGTGACATCCAGCGGCTGCTTGGCGCATCCGGCCGCGAAAATGCCTTTTTCTTCCCCGTCAACAACAAAGCCGTCCGCGTCCAGGGTCACGCCAAAGGGGTTCTTTTGCCCGGCCAGGCTTGGCCGCATGCCGGCGGCCAGAACCACGATGTCGTGGCGGACCTTCTTTTTCAGGCCCTTTACGGCGTCCTCCACTTCCACAATCACCGAATCATCCGGCCCGGCTTCTATGCCGGCCACTTTGCCCTTGATCAGGCGGACTTTGTCATCCGCCTTCACCTTGCGCATAAAGGCATCGTAACGGCCCGGCGCGCGCAAATCTATGTAATAGACGGTCACTTCCGCGTTCGGGTACTGTTCGCGCACGTACAAAGCCTGCTTAAGCGAGGCCATGCAGCAGATGTACGAACAGTAGTTCAGATGATTTTCATCCCGCGAACCGGCGCACTGCACAAAGGCCACGCTCCGGGGTGCCTCTTCATCCGAGGGCCGCAGGATTTTGCCGCCTGTGGGGCCGTGCGGCGAAGCCAGGCGCTCGAACTGCATGTTCGTTACGCAGTTTTTAATTTTGCCCGCGCCCAGGTTGGTCAGCCTGGTCACGTCATAGGGCTGCCAGCCGGTGGCGAGCACGATTGAAGCCACGGAAAGCTCGATCTCCCTGGCCTCTTCGTTAAAATCAATGAACTTGCTGGAAGCCAGCTTTATTTTATCCTTGCCGGTCATGGTATCCATATCCAGCACATAGCGGGACGGGAAGGCGAAGGGCGCGGAAAGGTACAGAGCTTTGCGTTTGGAAAGCCCCAGGTCGAATTCGTTGTCCGCCTCGCCTTCCAGCCCGGCGGCCAGGAGGCCCAAATCCGCGCTGTGCGGCGCGGTGTGGCGCGGCTCGATGCCCACCGTGACCGTGTAGTTCCCCACACTGCCGCTGACGGACTTTACCGCCGCCCGTGTGAAAAACTTGATGTTTGGATTCTTCTTGATCCTTTGGAACTGGATTTCCAGCCCGCAGGACGGCGGACAGAGCTTCGGGAAATATTTGTTGAGCTGCGCCACCCGCCCCCCTAAAAAAGGGCTTTTTTCCACAATGAAAACCTCGTAGCCGACTTCCGCCGCCTCCAGGGCGGCCGTAAGCCCGCTGAACCCGCCGCCTACGACAAGAATGGCATTGGACATCTGTATTCCTCCAGTATGATGGAAGCCAACATAACAATGATTTGGGGCTCAGCCCCTTGGCAGGGTGATTGGGGGACGGAGTCCCCCAAAAAATATTCTCTCGGCCGCCGTGTAACACGGCCTGAACCCCGGCAATAAAACTGCCGGTTTTACTGCCGGGGTTCAGACCCGTTTGCGGCGGGGCCGCGGCATATGCCGCGGCCCCGAGTTTATATTATTCCGGAATCAATTGATAGTAGGGCTTCTTATAAATGTGCGTTTCACCGGTTTTGGGATCGTACGTGGAGTTGACGAAGCACTTCCATTTGGAGTCGTCCAGGCCCATGAAGTCGGCTCTGTAGTAGAAGCCGGGGTAACGGGATTCCTGGCGGAACTGGATGTGCTGCATGTGCAGGCGCACGGTCCAGAGGCGGTGGTAGTTTTCCCAGGCGCGGAGCAGCTCGTGCAGGTCGCGGGCGGCCAGCTTCAGGGAGTCTTCCTCCAGCATGCCCATAAGGTCGAAACCGGTTTTCAGGGCGGCGTCGGAGGTGGTGTAATAGGTGGAAACGCCGCCGCCGTATTCATCGGTGCACTTGATGAGGCGCATCATGAAGTTCTTTGGCGAGATGTAGTTGGGGTTGACCACCGGGTCTGTGGAGGCGGCCTTGCCTTCCAGGTAGTTGTAGTACGGGCGGTAGATCAACTTTTTCAGATCTTCGGCGCTTTCCGCGAAAGCGGGTTTGTAGTCCTTGTGGTCGATGCACCAGCGCACCATCTGCTTGCCGACTATGCGGCCTTCCGCGTGCGAGCCGGAGGAAAACTTGTGGCCGGAGGCGCCCACGCCGTCCGCGCAGGTGAACAGGCCGCCCACCGTGGTCATGCGGTTGTACACCTTGCCGTTGTCCGCCTTGACTTTGTAGTCGTCAGGCACCCAGGCTTCGTCCGGGCCGGAGACCCAGATGCCGCAGCAGCCGGAGTGGGAGCCGAGCAGGTAGGGTTCCGTGGGCATGATTTCCGAGCCGCGTTCTTCCGGCTGGGTGTTGGTGGAGGCCCACAGGTTGGCCTGGCCGACGCACATGTCCAGGAAGTCTTCCCAGGCTTCGGATTCCAGATGCTTTTGCTGGGCGGCGTTCAGCTTGGCGAAGGTGGTTTGCAGGGCGGTCTTGGTGTCCATGTAGATGGGGCCGCGGCCTTCGCGCATTTCGCGCAGCATCATGTGGTTGCGCAGGCAGGTGGGGATGACGTTGCCCTTGGCGTAGCCGCGATCTTCGTAGGGCTTGAGCATGGCGCGGTTGGTCACGCAATAGTCTTCGCCCTTGTAGTTGGTGGCGATGGCCTTGAAGAGCAGGAACCATGCGCCCACCGGGCCGTAGCCGTCCTTGAAGCGGGCGGGCACGAAGCGGTTTTCCATCATGGTCATTTCCGCGCCCACCTGAGCGCACATGGTGTAGGTGGAACCGGCGTTCCACACCGGGTACCAGGCGCGGCCCATGCCTTCGCCGGTGGAGCGGGGCTTGTACACGTTGACCGCGCCGCCGCAGGCCACGGCAATGGTGTTGGCCTTGAAGATGTGCACTTCGTTGGCGCGGGCGTTAAAGCCCACGGCGCCGGCGATGCGGTTGGGCTGGCTGGAATCGAGCAGCAGCTTCACAATAAAGATGCGCTCCATGATCCGGGCTTCGCCCAGGGCGTTCTTGGCGGCTTCCGCCACGATGCACTTGTAGGACTCGCCGTTGATCATGATCTGCCAGCGGCCGGAACGCACGGGTTTGTCGCCCTTGCGCAGGCTTTTGCCTTTTTCCCTGGCCTGGGCGCCGTCCAGGTTGTGGCCGTCGTCGCCGGCCACCCAGCAGGGCAGGCCCCAGTCTTCGAACAGGTGCACGGAGTCGTCAACGTGGCGGCCCAGGTCGAAGATCAGGTCTTCGCGCACCAGGCCCATCAGGTCGGTGCGGACCATGCGCACGTAGTCCTCGGCATTGTTCTGGCCAAGATAGGTGTTGATGGCGGAAAGGCCCTGGGCCACGGCGCCGGAGCGCTCGAGCGCGGCTTTGTCCACCAGCATTATTTTCAGATCCGGGGCGTATTTGTCGGCCCAGCGCACGGCTTCATAGGCCACGCCACAGGAACCCATGCCGCCGCCCACGATGAGCAGGTCAACGTCATGCTCTTTTATGATCGGATCGGCTATGGCCACGCCCTTGGGGCTTTCCTTAACGGGAATCATCGGCATTGCAGTATCTCCTTATTAGGCAAAGTTTATTTTCAAGCCAGGGCGCGACTAGACGTGGCTTTTCCAGGTCTGTTTCATGTCGGCTTCAGTGACGTCGAATTTCTTCATGACAGCGCCTTCCGGGGGCGTAAGGGCTTTTTCCGTGAAGAACAGGCCGTCTTCCAGGCTGCCGGGCTCCGGCAGGCCTTCGTATGGCTTGATTGAGCCTTCTGGAGTGGTGCGGATGGGGAATTTGAAACGTTTGACGTTGCCGTTGCGGAATTTGACCGTCCACATGATGGAGTCGGCGGAACGCATGGGAATGCAGGTGCCGCCCATGGGAGCGAAGTCGGCGTAAGGGCGGGCCGTAATGGCGCCCTGGGGACAGATCTTCACGCAGGAATAACATTCCCAGCAGGCATCGGGTTCTTGGTTGAAGGCCTTCATCTCGTCGGCGTCGAGAATCATAAGGTCGTTGGGACAGATGTACATGCAGGCGGTCTTTTCGCCGCCCTTGCAGCCATCGCACTTGGACGGATCAACGAAAGTAGGCATACCTTGTCCTCCAATTCAGAGTTTTTAAAGGTGACTTTACGAAAAAGAGACCATTCCAGACAAGTTCAAAAAATCACAACTAGGACGAGAACAAAAATACCAACATATTCAAACACAAAGCGTATTATTCCGCCATGCTTGTGCTTAATTTAACAAGAGCGGGAGCAACATGTCAAGCGATATACGCAAAATGATTGCCTCCGTGCTTATAAATATAATCCATGCCGTCTCCGGCAGCCTGAAACGATTCCGCATTCGCGCGGCGCGGCCTTC
>JAVBSC010000070.1:0-6979 GCA_031547305.1 Desulfovibrionaceae bacterium | reverse complement strand
ATATGAAAAATAAAACCCCTGAAGAAAAAGCCGCCCTTCTGGTTACTTACTTCAAGCAGGGCTGGAGGACTATGAAAGGAAGGTATGACGCCAGGCTGGATAGAGAAAAGATGCCTCTGGACATGAATCCCGGCGAAGGTGCGCGCATGTTTCGAAATATTGATACAATATGGAATGTTCTACGCTGAGGCTTCAAGACCGGATCGATAAAGCCATAAATACAAATAACATAAAAAAAATACCTGGCCAGGCGGATATGAAAAATAAAAATCTACGACTTGGAAAATTTGTCTTCATTACCTTAAGAAATATAAAAAATAAAATGAATGTAGTCAAAGCTGTCGCAATAAAAGCATCAGCAAAAATCAACACCGTACTCAAAGATGATGATGCGGAACTACCAAATACTGTTGATGATATACCATCAATGAAAAAAAATAATTCATATTCCGGCACAAGTAGCAATAACCCTGCCAGCAGCAGCAAGAGTGTCTTCCACCAAGGAAATCCGCCCCTGAGGAGTATAATCAACCCAGTGCAGCCAAATATCAGACAGCCAAACACGATGTAAAATTGAAGTTCCGCCACACGCTGCTCCTTCTGACGCCGCTTCTCAAGTATTTGCGCAAAAAACAATAATATCAAGAAAATCGGCGGTCAAGAAGTAAGCATAAGCAAAGCGGCCGGAGCTATTAACTCCGGCCGCTTTAAAGTTGATGCCGCACTCTGCCCGCTAACTCTTCGGCTCCTGCGGAAGCGCCTGCATGGGGCCAAATGCGTTGGTGACCAGGGCGCTCAGGAGCATGCCGGTAAAAAGCTTGTCGTAGCGGGCGTTGTCCTGGCTCAGTTCCCTGGCCGCCGTGAGCATATCCTTGGCCGCCTCATACGGGCGATCCTGAATCATGGAGGAAAACGAGTCCGCCACGGCCGCGATGCGCCCCAAACGGCTGATGTCGTTGCCCTTGAGCTTTTGCGGATAGCCGGAACCGTCCAGGCGCTCGTGGTGTTGCAGAACAGCTTCCCTGGCCTCGTCAAAAAACAGATCCAGCTTCTGCATGATCTTGGCCCCGACGATCGGGTGGGGCGGGATCTTTTCTTTTTCGTCCGGCTTAAGGGGCGTTGTCTTGCCGGTTATGAAGCCGGGGATTTTGGTCATGCCAACGTCATGCAGCAAAAGAGCCTGGGAAGCGCGGTCCAGCTCCTTGCGGGTAAGCTCGTCGCCGCGCGCGGTCAACAGCATCCAGACGCCAAGTATAAAGCAGTTCATGGAATGCTTGATCAGGGAATATTCGCCCGGCTGCAGGCGGCGCATGAAGTTTTTGATGCGGTGCTTATCTTCCCACAGGTATTCGGTAAAAACCATGATGTCCGTAAACAGGGGCTCAAAAGCCGCCTTGACCGGCTGCTCGAAAAAATCCGCCAGACGCATGCCCAGGGCGCGCACGGTTATGTCCGCGATTTCGCCTTCCTTGAGGTTTCTGTCCACCAGAATAAGGTCAAGTTGCTTGACTATGTGCTGTGAATAGATGGGGTGGTCCGTACGGGAAACAAAAAGGTTGCCCTCCTCGCACAGTCTGCGGACTTCCTCCACCTGCTCGTTGCTAAGGCGGTTGCCTTTGCGGCTGTATGGCGCAAGCTGGACCAGTTCCTCATTCAATCTGAACAAGTCCACCGGGGGGCGGTACTTGGAAAAACTGGACAAGATCGCTTCGCTGATCTGGTAATATTCCTCTGCAATACTTCCCGGTACGCCAGCTTGCGCCATATGTAGTTTACTTCCTGTAAATTTTGACCAGGTTAGTGCCCTTGGGCGATTCGCCGTAGCGGGGCTGTCCGGCGGTAATCACCACGCTGTCGCCGGGCTTGATGTCCTGGCAGGTATCCACAAAAAACTCCGCCCGCTCCAGGTGGCCGGGCATGCTTTCCGGAGCCATGCGCGGCTCCACGCCCCAGGAAAAATTCAGATACCGCAACACGTTAAAGTCCGGGGTAAGCCCGTAAATCGTCTGATTGGGACGATAAGCGGACAAAGCCCTGGCCGCCGCCCCGGACATGCTGTGCGCCACCAGGGCCGCGGCATGATCGGATTCCGCAAGAAGACAGGCGGAATAGGACAAAAAGTCCGAAGCTTTGGCCCGCACGTCCGGAGGGGCGGAAAGCGGCCTGGTCTCGTGCAGCAGAGCTTCCGCCTCTTCCGCGATGCGGCGCATGAACTGCACGGTCTCCACCGGGTAGTTGCCCATGGCGGTCTCTTCAGACAACATTACGCAGTCCGCGCCGTCAAGCACGGCATTGGCCACATCCGTGGTTTCCGCCCTGGTTGGAGCCGGGTTGTTCACCATGGAAAGCAACATCTGCGTGGCCACTATAACCGGCTTGGCCGCCTTATTGCAAGCGGTGATTATGCGTTTTTGCATAGCCGGCAATTTTGGCAACGGACATTCTATGCCCAAATCCCCGCGCGCCACCATGACCAGGTCCACCACCTTCAGTATGTCGTCCAGGCGATCCACCGCGTTCTGGCGTTCCAGCTTGGCCATGACCGGCACGCTGCGGCCTTCGGATTTTATGATGGCCTTGGCTTCCAGAATGTCTTCCGGAGTCTGCACGTAAGAGAGCGCCACCGCATCTACGCCCAGGCGCAAGCCTTCCTTGAGGTCCACCTTGTCCTTTTCCGTGAGCGCGGGCAGACGCACCGCCTTGCCGGGCAGGGCCAGCCCTTTGCGGGAAGTCACAATGCCGCTGTTGCGCGCTTCCAGCACAAAAACTTTGTCCGGCCAGGCCTCCAGCACGGTGAATTGCAAGGAGCCGTCCGCCAGCACCAGCACGTCGCCTTCCTCAATGCCGTCCAGGATCTCATGTTTGTCAAAGGGAATGAAGGGCATGTCCTTACCGCTGGCCGGCCGCTCCGGGCCAAGCAGGGCCGCGTCGCCGGCGCTGAAGTTTATGGGCGCGTCCAGCACGCCGATGCGGATTTTCGGGCCGGACAAGTCCTGCAGGATGGTTATGGGAATGTTGTGCTTACGCTCAAGCTCACGTATGTCGTCGATAAGCTTGACAAACTGCTCCGCTCCGCCATGCGAGAAGTTCAGGCGGAAAATCCGCACTCCGGCCTCGATCAGCCGGGAAAGCATTTCAGGGGAACTGCAAGCCGGCCCCACTGTGGCTAAAATCTTTGTTTTCATAAATATCCTCTTATTTTATTGTGCCCACCAAAGGCGTCAGATACTGATCAAGAACAGCCCGGAACAAGCTAAAACGATTGCGGGCTGGCTGTATTTGCTGTAAAATACAAAGTTAAATAACGCCTAATTCCGCCTACCCCTTTTAAATACCGCTTTTTTGCCATAAAAGCAAAGACCTTGGCAAAAAAAGGACGGCTAACATGACAAAAATAACAGATTCCTGCGGGGCCGCCATTTTAGCGGCTGGCAAAGGCACGCGTATGCACTCGCAAAGCCCAAAGGTTCTTCAGGAGCTTTTGCGCGCGCCCATGCTGGATTATGTGCTTAAAAGCGCCTCCGCCGTGTTCGGGGAACGCGTCTGGACCATCATCGGGCACAAGGCTGAAGAAGTACGCAGGGTCTTTACCGGCCGGGACTCGCGTTTTGTGGTGCAGGCGGAGCAACTCGGCACCGGTCACGCCCTGCGCGCGGCCTGGCCGGATTTGCGCGCGGCCGGACTCGAACGGGTGATCATCATCAACGGCGACACGCCGGCCCTGCCGGAAGCAACCTTGCGCGCCTTTACCGAACAGGCCCTGGCCGAGGACTGCGACCTGGCTTTTCTGACCCTGACCCTGGAAAACCCCGGCTCCTTCGGCCGGGTGCTGCGCAAAAACGGGCGGGTCACCGCGATCATTGAGGCCAAGGACTACGACCCTTCCACGCACGGGCCGGAGCCAAGGGAAATCAACGCCGGCATTTACGCTCTGAAAGCCTCAGCCATTGAGCCGCTCCTGCCCCTCCTGAGCAACGCCAACAAAAGCGGGGAATTTTACATCACGGATTTAATCGGCCTGGCCGTGGAAAAAGGGCTTAAGGTGGCCGGGGTGAACATGGGTGCGGACGCGCGCCTGCTGGGCATAAACACGCCCTTGGAACTGATGGAGGCGGAAGAGCTTTTACGCGCCGCTATTGTGGAGAGCTGGATGAAGGCCGGCGTGATCATCCGGGCGGCGGCCAGCGTGCGCATCGGACCGGACGTGGCAATCGCTCCGGGGGCGGATATTTGCGGCCCCTGCGAGCTTTACGGGAATACGCGCCTGGGAGCTTCCACAAAAATCGAATCGCACTGCTGCCTTATAGACGCGGAAGTGGCCGAGGGCGCGCAGGTGCGCCCGTTCTGCCATATTGAGGAAGCCGCCGTCGGCCGGGGCTGCATCGTGGGGCCATACGCCAGACTGCGGCCCGGCGCGGTGCTGGAAGAAGAATCCCACGTGGGCAATTTTGTGGAAATGAAAAAAGCCCGCCTGGGCAAGGGAGCCAAGGCCAACCATCTGACATACCTTGGCGACGCTGATATAGGGGCCGGGGCGAATATCGGGGCCGGCACCATCACCTGTAATTATGACGGTAAAAACAAGCACCGGACGATCATTGGCGAAGGCGCCTTCATTGGCTCCAATTCCGCCCTGGTCGCGCCGGTGCGTATTGGGGCCGGCGCTCTGATAGGGGCCGGCTCGGTGATCACCAAAACCGTCAAGGACAATGAACTGGCCATTGCCAGAGGACGGCAGATTTCCATTACAAGAAGAAAATAACTTTGACAGATTGACTGAAACTTAGTTTTAGCGATATATTATAAAATAATATATCCGGTTCAATAAAAGGGCCAGGCATGGTTTTTTCCTACCTGCTGAAAAGCGACAACAAGCTGTTTCTGGCCATTACAACCTTTTGCGCAGTCCTGTTCTTTTCCTCCCTGGGATGGATGGCTTACAGCCAGCTCTACAGCCAGCGCCAGGCTCTTTCCGCGCGGCTTAACGCCGGCCTCAGCTCCCAGGTAAGCGCGGCCATGCGTCTGTGGCTCGACGAGCAGGTCAGCCTGGCCCGTACCCTGGCCGCCATGCCAATCATCACGGCTTACTGCAAAACGCCCCTGGACAAAGCACTCCGCGAGCGGGTGCAAAACCTCCTGACCCACATCCACAACGAAAAGTCCTACTTCACGTTGATCAATATAATGATTTTCCTGCCAAACCCGGATGACGTCCTGCAATTGAACCTGGGCGGCAAAATCGTGGAAATTAGAAACGGCTGTTCGGTGGTTGATTCCATTGGCGGCCGTAGCGTTGGACTGGGAGGAATCGAAAACTTCAGCTACATCAGGGCCGTGGCCCAGGGCTCGTCCGCCTTTGTCAGCGAGGCGAAACCCAACGCCGTGCCCGGTCTTCCGCCTCTGTTCATGGTGACCACGCCCGTGCGCGCGGAAAGTGGACGCCTCTTGGCCGCTTTTGGCTTTGGGGTCAAGCTGGACTATTTCAGCGACAAGTTCATCACCAATTTTTCCTTTGGCCGTACCGGACGCCTGGAAGTGCTTGACGGGCGCGGCCTTTACCTGGCCAACACCGACAGTCGAAAAATCCTGAACCGGGAACTGCTCCCCCAGACCAGGCCGATCGTGGAGCATTTGAACCCCCTGGAGACTGTTTCCGCCCAACTGAAAGACGTTGCCGGGGACTGGGAGTTGGCCGGCTCGCCGGTTTTCAGCGTCAGCGCCAACTTCGACACCTCCGGACAGTGGTGGGTACTGCTGCGGCGCTCAACGGCGGAACTGGCCGAGGAGCTGGGGAATTCCCTGGCTTGGATCGTCTTTTTGTGCGCTTCCGGCGCGATTCTGAGCATAATCCTGGCCTGGCGGGCGCGCCTGGCTTCCAGGCGCGAACTGGAAAGCGAAGTGGCCCGGCGCAAGCAGGCTTATGTGGACTGCGCGCCCTACGGCATACTCCTGGTAAGCCCGGAGGGGAGCATCCGGGATGTCAACGAGCGGGCTTGCGACATCTTCGGCTATACGGAACAGGAGATGCGCGGCCTGGACCTTGACGCCATCTTCGCGGAAAACCCCCTGGATGTTTTCACCCCGGAAAAGCCGGACAACAAGAACGAGGACAGTCAGGGACTGCGCAAGGACGGCCGGGAACTTTGCGTGGCCTGGTTCGTCAGGGTTCTGGACAAGGACAGCACCCTGATTTTTGTGCGGGACACCACGGAACTGGAAACACACCGCCGGGCCACGGTCAGGCTTTCCGAGCACCTGGCCGCCTCGCTGAAGGAGGCGGAAAAAGCCAATCTGGCCAAAAGCGAGTTTCTGGCCAACATGAGCCACGAAATCCGCACCCCCATGAACGCGATCATCGGGCTTTCCCATCTGGCCCTTAAAACGTCCCTGGATGAAAAGCAGCTTGATTATCTGCAAAAAATAAACAAATCCGCCGTGTCCCTGATGGGCATCATAAACGATATCCTGGATTTTTCCAAAATTGAGGCCGACAAGCTGCAATTGGAGCATATTCCCTTCCACCTGGACGACGTGCTGGAAAACCTGCTCAACCTGTTCCAGCCCTCCTGCCGGGAAAAGGGGCTGTACTTCAAGCTGGAAGTGGCTCCGGACGTGCCGCGCGCCCTTCTGGGCGATCCCCTGCGTCTGGGCCAGGTGCTCATAAACCTGCTCAGCAACGCGGTCAAATTTACCGCGCAAGGCGGCATCAACCTGAGTTGCCGGGCCGAGAACGAGGCGGATAAAACAGAGCTGCTTTTCCGGGTGGCGGACACCGGGGTTGGCATTTCCCCGGAGCAGCAAAAACGGCTGTTCCAGGCCTTCAGTCAGGCGGACAGTTCCACCACCCGCAAATTCGGGGGCACCGGCCTGGGCCTGGCGATCTGCCAGCGACTCTTAAAGCTTATGGGCGGGGATATCTGCCTGGAAAGCGCGCCGGGACAAGGCAGCGCCATTTTTGTGCGCTGCCCGTTCGAGGTGA
>JAVBSC010000039.1:0-84914 GCA_031547305.1 Desulfovibrionaceae bacterium | reverse complement strand
GATGACGATGGCGAAGAGCATGACGGATTCGGCAAAGGAAAAGCTTTGCGGGGCAATGGTCTTCATGCGCGTGGCGAACAAGGTGCCGGCCATGCCGGCCCAGAAGGCCCCCAGGCCGAAGGCCAGCATCTTGTAGCGCGAGGTGTTCACCCCGCTGCCCTCGGCGGCCAGCTCGTCATGCTTGATGTAGTTGAGCGCCCGGCCAAAGCGGGAACGCTCCAGAAGCAGGAAAAGCAGGATGCTCACGGCCGCGAACCCCCAGATCAGATAAAAAAACTGGTCTTCGCGGATGATGGTGTAGCCGAATATCTGCGGCCGGGCGATGCGCCGGATGCCGTCGCTGCCGCCGGTCAGGCCGAAGACGTTGTTCACCAGGGTGATGCGCACGATTTCCACTATGCCTATGGTCACCACCAGCAGATAGTCCCCGCGAAGGTGGATGATCGGCCTGGCCACCAGTATGCCGAACAAGGCGGCCGCGGCCCCGGCCACGGGCAGCAGCCAGAGCACAGGCACGCCGTACAAAGTGTTAAGAATACCCGTTACATACGCGCCTATGGCGAAAAAGGCCGCATGCCCCATGTTGAACATTCCGGTCTGGCCGAGAATGATGTTCAGCGACAAGGTCAGAATGGCGTAAATACCGATGTCGTTGACCAGCCTGGTCCAGTACGGATTGATCAGATGCGGCAGAGCCAGCATGAAGATGACCAGCAGGCCGAGGCAGACGATCCTGATGCGGTCCGGCTTCATACTTTTTCCGCCACGCGTTCGCCCAAGAGCCCGGTGGGCCGCAGGATCAGAATCAGGATGAGCACCAGGAAGGCGATGGCGTCTTTCCAGGCAATGGAAATATAGGCCGCGCCAAGAGCTTCGATCACCCCCAGCAGCAGTCCGCCCAGCATGGCGCCGGGCATATTGCCTATGCCGCCCAGAATGGCGGCGGTAAAGGCTTTCAGGCCATATACCGTGCCCATGTCGTATTTGATCTGGCCGTAGTACATGCCCACCATAACCCCGGCCACTCCGCCCAGGGCCGGGCCGATCATGAAGACCAGGGAAATGATCCTGTTCACGTCAATGCCCATGAGCTTGGCCGCGCCCTGGTCTATGGCCACGGCGCGGATGGCCGCGCCGGTGCGGGTTTTGTGAATGAACCAGTACAGGGCGCACATCAGGGAAACGGAGGCCCCAACCATGATGATGCGCACCAGGGGGATGGATATGCCGAACAAGGAAAGCGCCACATTCGGCCGCAGATCGCTCGGGTAAATCTGAAACTGCGGGCCGTACATAAGCATCATGGCGTTCTGGAAAAATATGGAGGCCCCCAGAGCGGACACCACGGCGGCCAGGCGGTTGGAATGGCGCAACGGCCGGTAGGCCACCCGCTCCAGCAGATAGCCGGCCAGGGCCACCAGGCCGATGACCATGAGCAGCACCAGACCCATGCCCGCCAGGTTGCCGACGTGGCCGGACAACTGAAAGGACACCAGACCGGTGAACCCCAGATAGGCTCCCAGGGTGAACAAATCCCCATGCGCGAAGTTGATCAGCCTGAGCACACCGTAGACCATGGTGTACCCCAGGGCGATCAGGGCGTAGATGCCGCCCACGGCCAAACCGTTGGTCAATTGCTGAAAAAATATTTCCATAAGATTATATAATATGACTGAGGGGGCTTTGCCCCCCCAGTCATATGAATTTTAGGGCTGAAGCACGAAATTGCCGTCTTTGTCGACCCTGTAAAAGCGATACAGATCGCCCACGCGGTCGCCCTTGTCGTCAAAGGAGATCTTGCCGGTCAGGCCGTCGAAGTTTTTGAGGTCCTTATGCAGGTAGTCGGCCATTTTCTGGGAATCCGGGCCGACGGCCCGGACGGCTTCCGCAATGACCTTGAAGGCGTCGCCGGCGGCCACGGACCAGATGGAGCTGGGCAGGGCGTTGTACTTGGCCCTGTAAGCCTTGATGAAGTCCTTGGCCACCTGGGAATCCAGGTCCGCGGGCATGGGCGGGGAGATGAAGTAGTAGCCGGCCACGGCGTCCTTGCCGGCTATTTCCACCAGCTTGGCGTTGTTGGTGGCGTCGCCGCCGATCATGGGCACGGACCAGCCCATTTCCTTCATCTGGCGCAAGAGCATGCCGGCTTCCGGATAATATCCGGTAAACAGTATGGCGTCCGGCCCCGCTGTCTTCAGCTTGGTGAGGATGGCGGTGTAGTCGCGCTCGTTGGGCTGCAGGGCGTCAAAGAAGACGATTTTTTCCTTGCCGGCCTTTTCAAATCCGGCCTTGGCTTCGTCAGCCAGGCCTTTGGCGTAGGAGGAGTTGTCGTGCAGGATGGCGATATTTTTGAAGCCGAGCTTCCGCACGGTGCTGACCGCCACGTTGCCCTGCTCGTCGTCGCGCGGGCAGGTGCGGAAAAACAGCTTGTAGCCGCTGGCCGTAAGGGCGATGGAGGTGGAGCCGGTGGCCACCTGAAGGATTTTGGCTTCCGCGTAGATGTCCTGGGAGGCTTCGGTTACGGAAGAGCCGTAGGTTCCGATGACCGCGCACACGCCCAGTGTGGAAAGACGCTGGGCGGCCAGGGCCGCGGTGCGCTGGTCGCTGCCGTCGTCCGCGACCTCAATGATCACTTTGTTGCCGTTAATGCCGCCGGCCTTGTTCACTTCCTCGGCCAGGAGCTCCACAATGCGCTTCATGTCCTGGCCTTCCTCGGCAAAGGAGCCGGTAAGCGGGGCCATCAGGCCTATTTTGACGTCAGCCGCAAGGGCCTGGCCGCCAAGCAGGAGTACAAGGGCAAAAACGCCAAGCAGCCGGAACGCCTTTTTCATGAGAACCTCCGAACTTAAAGTGATTTGACTTTCGAACGCCACACTCATCGCTTGCGGCGGGCAAGGCCGGCCCGCTCCTAAGTGGGCGCGGAGCCATACCGCGTATGTCTCCGCCAGGGCATTTCAAAGTAAAACGCTCTGGTGTTGAAAAAAGGGATATTGCCTGTCTTCCGCCTGCATATTGCGGAAAAAAGCGGCAAATGGCAATCCCCGCGCGCGCAAAAAGCATGGATTTCACGTTATTTATTTAAGAATTGCACGTTTGGGACGGCGTCTATCCGCAAGAAGCGCCTTGGGAAGGTGTCCGATTTTCACAGATCAAATTCCGTTTTTGTCGGACGAAATTTGCTTGCGGAATGGCTGAAGGGGCATTTTTGCAAGAAAAGCATACTTGGCAACTTATATTTATAGTCCGATTATCCAGGACGGATTTTTTTAGATTACGTTGAGTCGTTAGCATATAATGAGTTAACGCCGTATATTGGTTGAGTTTATCGGGCGCTTCAATAGGCGTGCGCATATTTGGCATGCCTTATGCTATAGGTGATTCGAATGTTATTTTGCATAGAAAAATTAACTTAAAAACCACCAGGGGGATATCATGAAGAAGATGGCCGCGATTCTTATGTTTGTGTGCGCTCTTGGGTTCGGCTCCGTGGCCGGCGCCGATACGCTTACCCTGAACAATGTTGACGGCGGCAATGTGGCTGTGCAGTGGGGGGTCCATTCCAACACATACATGTCCGGCGTCATGGACATTACCGTGAACGGCCAGGGATTCCAGGCGTTCTGCGTGGATATCGGGCACGGCATAAATTATAACACCCAGTACGAATACACGGCGGTTGACCCGGCCAGCGTGTTCACCGCCGGCCAGTTGTCTTCCATGGCCCAGTTAATCAAGGCCGCCTACCCGACCATCCTGCAAAACGGCGCCAACGCCCAGCTGTACAAGCAGGTGCTGCAGCTCGGCATGTGGGAAATAGTGGAAGAGACCACGTACCCCCACAGCCTTTTGAACGGCTATTTCAAGGTCTCCCAGGGTGACGCCAGCCGTGCGCTCTACGACTCCACCTTCCAGGATCTCCTGGCCATGAACGCGGCTTCCGGCGCCGTAACCTTCACCTTGTGGACGAACCCATACAGCCAGAATCTGCTGCAGTTCAACTATGCCGCCACCCCCATTCCCGGCGCGGTATGGCTGCTGGGCAGCGGCCTGGCCGGCCTGATGGCGATGAAGCGCCGCAAGGCCCTTGTTCAGGCCTAATCAAAGTAAAAATGCAATGCGCGAAACCCCCGGTTTTTCAGCCGGGGGTTTTGCTTTTAGAGCATTTAAACTTTGAGATTAAACAATACAAGTTTCGCAAGCGGTATAGTCTTTCACTTGTAACAATGCGAGATTCTCAAGATAAACTACACGCTTCGCGGGCATCCGCTTCGCGTCTGCCGAGCAATTTCAAAGTGAAATCGCTCTAGCGATTCGGCGGAGGTCTGTGTCCGTAAATTTCGGACAGATTGCCGGATAAACCGGACAAAACAATGGGGCGATTGGCTGGAGCGCCGTAATGCGACCTGGCCGGCGGTGGAAAAGCGCGCGTTATTTTTTTTGTTCAGCCGGAATAATCCATATAATAGACGGCGGTACGTTCACAAAACACCAACCGGCATTTTTGCGCATAAGTTTTGGTATAATCAGTGCATACATAATTATAGTGGAAAGTTGATTGTTTAATTCTTATAATTGAGGTGAGAGATCATGAAAAAATGTTTTGCACTGGTTGCCTGTCTGGTTGTTTTGAGCGTCGCGGGAGCGGCCTGGGCCGATACGTTGGTGTATACGCACTCCGAAGGCGGCGAGAGTGTGAAGTACCGCCTGGATGGCGACCTGAAGAGCACTACTCCGTCCATGTTTTTCATCAGCGACAAAACCACCGGGGACAACTTCAACGCCTTTTGCCTTGATGTGACCAAGAATATCGTTAAAAATACGGACTTGACCTACGCAAAGGCCCCGGACGCGCGGGCCATACTCGGGGGCAAGTATGATTTCATGGAGGGCATGATCAAGGCCGCCTATCCGACCATTCTGGCCAACGGCGCGAATGCCGACCTGTACAAGCGGGTGCTCCAGCTTGCCGTATGGGAAGCCATGGAGGAAAGCTCTTCTCCGTACAGCCTGAGCAGCGGTGATTTCTACGTGTCTTCCGCCGACCCCAACTATCAGGCCCTGCGGGGAGCCTTTGACTCACTGTACGCCGCGGCCTTGGGCGGCGGCCTCAAGGGCCATGTGGAACTCAGCGTCTGGTTGAATCAGGGCAATTACCAGAACCTTGTCCAGTTCACCTACACGCCCATTCCCGGCGCGGTATGGCTGCTGGGCAGCGGCCTGGCGGGACTGATGGCGATGAAGCGCCGCGGGGCCAAGGCCCTGGCCGCCGCATAAAGTCAATCCGTTCTGGGAAAACGCGTAAAATAAAACCCCCGGCAATCCCGCCGGGGGTTTTATTTTACGCGGTCAACTCAGGCTCCCCAGCCGCTTACAATTCATTGGGCATGTCTTTCAACTGCGCGTAAGTGAACACCGGGCCGTCCACGCAGACGTATTTGCCGCCGATGTTGCAGCGGCCGCAGATGCCTATGCCGCACTTCATGCGCCGTTCCAGGGTGGTGATGATCTGCTCGGGCGCGAACTGGAGCTTGTCCAGGGCCTGGAGGGTGAACTTGATCATGATGGGCGGGCCGCAGGTCACAGCCACGCAGTTTTTGGGCGAGGGGGCCATTTCCAGAAGCACGTTGGGGATGAGCCCGACCTTGTGCTCCCAGCCTTCAAAGGGCGCGTCGATGGTCAGGACGGCTTCCACGTCCTTGCGGCCCAGCCATTCCGGCAGTTCGTAGGAAAAAGCCATGTCCTTCGGGGATCTGGCCCCGTAGAGCAGGCTGATCTTGCCGTAATCCTTGCGGTTGTCCAGCATGTACAGGAACAGGGTGCGCAGGGGGGCCATGCCGATGCCGCCGCCCACGAAGACGATGTCCTTGCCCTTCATGGCCTCCACCGGGAAGTGGTTGCCCAGGGGGGCGCGCACGCCGATTTTGTCGCCGGCGGACAGCGTGTGCAGGGCGGTGGTCACTTCCCCGGCGCGCATGACGCTGAACTGCAAATAGTCTTTGCGCGTGGGCGGGGAATTGATGACAAAAGTGGATTCACCCACGCCGAACATGGAGAGCTGGCCAACCTGGCCGGGCATGAAGCTGAAGGCCTCGTGCGCCGCCTCGTCGTCCAGGCGGACGCGGAAGGTCATGATGTTGTGCGTTTCCCGAATCGTCTCAACCACGGTGGCCACATGGGGCAGGTAGGGGTTGGACAGGCCGGGTTCGTATTTTGGAAGGCTTACGGCCGCGTTTTGGGTAGCCATTATTTGCCGGCCTCCTTGGAATCTTTGGCGTTGATGGCATCGGTCACGATGCGGCGGATATCCACTGAAGACGGACAGCTCTTGATGCAGCGCCCGCAACCGCAGCAGGCGATGCGGCCATTGTGGATGCCGGGGTAATAGGAAAACTTGTGCCCCACCCGGTTCCGCAGGCGTTGGGCTTTGCCGGTGCGCGGGTTGTGGCCGCTGGCCTCCAGGGTGAAGAGCGGGGTCATGCAGGCGTCCCAGTTTCTGGCCCGCACCCCGTTAAGGCCGGCTCCTTCGTCGGTGATGGAGAAGCAATAGCAGGTCGGGCACAGGTAAGTGCAGGCTCCGCAGGAAATACAGTGCCCGGATTCGTCGCGCCAGAAGGTTGCGTCGTCAAAGCGGGCCAGCAGGGCTTCCGGCGCTTTCCCCAGGTCCGGGGCTTCGCCCAGGGCCTTTGTTGCCGCCTCGTGCGCTGTTTTTGCCGCCGCTTCTTTGTCCGACCCGTCTTTAAGCAGCTTTGACTCCAAGGTTTTTGCCCCGCGCTCGCTCACGGGTTCCAGCAAAAATCCGTCCGCCACTTCCGTGGCCAGCACGTCCGCGCCTTCCGTGGAAGCCGGCCCGCCGCCCACCCAGTGACAGAAGCAGGAGGAGAGCACTTTATCGCAGGCCCGCACGATCAGCACGGTATTGTCCCGGCGTTTCAGATAGTACGGGTCTTTGGCCTTGCCGCCGGTGCCGCAGCCGTCGTAGACCGGGTCAAAAACCAAAAAGCCGCGCGCGTCGCAGGAGAGCAGGCCAAAGACCAGCCTGGGGGCCGGATCGGCCGGCTCCTTCAGGATCAAGTCAGTCTGGCCGGGATTTTCCGGCTTCTTGACGCGATGGTAGGTCAAAAGCGCTTCGCTGCGCGGGAATATAGCGTGCTTGGCGGACTCGGTGGGCTTTTTATCCAGCTCGATCCCGGCTTCCGGGGTGTAGAGCCGGTAGACCACGGCCGTGGCGCCGCCGGCGCCGGGTTTGGTCTGCCCTTCCACGCGCGGGGCGAACACCTCGTAACTTGAGGAGAGTTCCTTGAGCCAGGCCGGAATATCGGCGCGGGCGATGAATTTGCTGCCGCTCATTACCACTCCCTTTCCTTGATCTTGGCTTCTTCAACCTGGAAGGTCAGAAGCGGCGGGGTATCTTCGGTGCTCACCCCGGCCTGGTAGTCGAACAATCCCTCCACGCTGCGGCTTAAGCTGCGCTTGAGCAGCAGGACGGGCAATCCCACCGGGCAGGCCCGCTGGCATTCGCCGCAGCCGGTACAGCGTCCGGCCAGGTGCACGGCGTGGATGATCTGGAAAAACAGCTTGTCGCGCACGGAATCCGTCTGGGTAAGCCAGTGCGGCTCGCGGCTGGAAGCCACGCAGTGATCCCGGCACACGCACATGGGGCAGGCGTTGCGGCAGGCATGGCAGCGGATGCAGCGGGACATTTCTTTTTCCCAGAAGGCCAGGCGCTCTTCCAGCGGCAAAGCCTCAAAAGCGGCCAGATCCGCGTATTCGTCACTTTCCGCCACAGCTTTGCCCGGTATGCCGGCGAAGTAGTCGTGGAACACCGCGTTGGGGTAGCGGCAGCGGCCGCATTTGTCCGCTTCCACATCCTTCATGGCCACTTCGCGCTCCTGCCCGGCAATGTTCACCTTCAGGCTTTTGCCGCTCGCCTCGATTGCGCTCACCTCGCCCAGTTCGCCGGCGTCCGCCAGCCTGGCGGCCAGCTTGTCCAGATCCGCCACGCCCTCGCAAGGGAAGCCGATAATCACCACTTCCTCGCGCTTGATCAGATTTTCGGCAATCAGTTCCCCAATGGAGCGGGAATCGCAGCCCTTGACCACAATCCCCACTTTTTTGCCTTTGTATTCCGGCAAAAATAAAGCGGGATTCTGCACGGCCAACGGCCCGACCGCGAATTTGTCCACATCCTCCGGTTTGCGCATGAAAAACGGCGAACCGTGCGCCGGATCCGGCCCCGGTCCCCAGCCAATCACGCACTCCACATCCGGAAGCACTTCCAGAATTATTTTCTTGAGCTGCTCTTGTACAGACACATCTAGCTCCTTATTGAATGCCGGGGCTCCGCCCCAGACCCCGCCGGGGCCCACCGGCCCCGGAACCCCTTTCTGGGCCGCGTTCGTTTTGGTCTGAAAGTTCAGCAGCGCTTTCAGCGTATTGTTTTGACCAAAGCGAGCGCGACCCTGAATGAGTTCCAAGGGGCGCCGCCCCTTGGCTGGGTGCGGGGCAGAACCCCGCTATTAAAAATAGATTGGCTTCATCCAATCAATCAATTTTCCATGCAAGCCAGCAGGCCTTCCAGTTCGTCGGATTCCGGCAGATGTCTGGCCGGACCGAGTTCGTGGATCTGGGCGGTGAAGTCGCTGACGACTTTTTGCCAGCGCTGGCCTTCGGAGGCGGAGACCCAGGTATATTCGAAGCGGCGCGGATCAATGCCCAGGACCGGCAGCATGCGTTTGACCACTTCCAGCCTGCGGCGGGCGTAGAAATTGCCTTCCGCGTAGTGGCAGTCGCGGGGGTGGCAGCCGGAAACCAGCACGCCGTCAGCGCCGGAAAGCAGAGCTTTCATGACGAACAGGGGGTTGATGCGTCCGGAGCAGGGCAGGCGGACTATCCGCAGGTCCGTGGGCTGGCCGAAGCGGCCCACGCCGGCGGTATCCGCGCCACCGTAGGAGCACCAGTTGCACAAAAATCCGACTATGCGCAGTTCCTTGCCTTCTAACACCGACATAAGGCCTCCACTTCCGCCAGAACCTGGTTATCTGTAAAGTGAGAAAGCTGTACGGCTCCCTGCGGGCAGGTGGCGTTGCACAAGCCGCAGCCCTGACAGACCGCCTCAATGACCTCGGCCTTGGGCTGGCCGCGGAAGTCGATTTCGCGGATGGCCCCGAAGGGGCAGACATTGATGCATTTGCCGCAGCCGATGCAGCGTTTGATATCCACCTGGGCGATTTGCGGGTCGCTTTCAAGCTGGTCGCGGGAGAGCAGGCCGAGCACTTTCGCGGCCGCGGCGCTGCCCTGGGCCACGGAGGACGGGATATCCTTGAGACCCTGGCAGGAACCGGCCAGGAACACGCCGGCGGTGTTTGTTTCCACCGGTTTGAGCTTGGGGTGGCCTTCCATGAAGAAGCCGTCTTTATCGTAGGAGATGCGCAGCTTTTCCGCCAGGTGCGGGGAATTTTTGGCCGCTTCTCCGCCGACGGCCAGAACGACCAGGTCGGCTTCAATCTCCACCTGCGCGCCGATGAGTGTATCCTGGCCCTTGACGATGAGCTTGTCGCCGTCCGGATAGACCATGGAGACGCGGCCGCGGATGTAGTTGGCCCCGTATTCCTCCTGCACGCGGCGGGTGAATTCGTCGTACATCTTGCCGGGAGAGCGGATGTCCATGTAAAAGACGTAGCTCTGGGAATCCGGAATGTGGTCTTTGGTCAGAATGGCCTGTTTGGCCGTATACATGCAGCAGAATCCGGAGCAGTACGGCCGGTCCACGGAAGGATCTCGCGACCCCACGCACTGGATGAAGACGATGTTTTTGGGCTCCTTGCCGTCTGACGGGCGCTTGATGTGCCCGCCGGTGGGGCCGGAGGCGGAGAGCAGGCGCTCGTACTGGAGCGAGGTGATCACGTCCGGGTAGCGTCCGCCGCCATATTCGCCGTAAACGGTCCAGTCAAAGAGGTCATAGCCGGTGGCGGCCACAATGGCCCCGACCTTGTCGGTGACGACTTCTTCCTGCTGCTGGTAGTTCACCGCGCCGGTGGGGCAGATCTTCTGGCAGACGCCGCACTTGCCGGTGAGGAACTGGCGGCAGTACTTGGGATCAATGGCCGCTTTCTTGGGAATGGCCTGGGGAAAGGCGATGGTGATGGCCGTGGTGGGGCCCACGCCTTCGTTAAAGCGGTCAAAAGATTTTTTCGCCGGGCATTTTTCCGTGCACAGGCCGCAACCGGTGCATTTTTCCCAATCCACGTAGGTGGCTTTTTTGCGGATGCTGATGTCGAAGTTGCCCACGTAGCCGGAGGCGGATTCCAGTTCCGCGGCCGCGTACAGGGTGATGCGCTCGTGCTGGGCAATGTCCACCATGCGCGGTCCCAGGATGCAACTGGAACAGTCCACGGTGGGGAAAGTTTTGTCCAGCTTGGCCATCTTGCCGCCAATGGTCGGCTCGCGCTCCACCAGAATGACGTCCAGGCCGGCGTCCGCGCAGTCCAGGGCGGCCTGGATGCCGGCAACTCCGCCGCCGATGACCAGGACTTTTTTGGTGACGTCGAACTTTTTGGGTATGAGCGCCTTGTTCAGGCGCAGCTTTTCCACGGCCATGCGCACAAGTTCTACAGCCTTGTTGGTATTGGCGTCCTTGTCTTTGCCAATCCAGGAGACGTGCTCGCGGATGTTGGCCATTTCAAACATGTAGCGGTTCAGGCCGGCCCGTTCCACAGTACGGCGGAAGGTGGGCTCGTGCATGCGCGGGGTGCAGGAAGCCACCACCACGCCGGTCAGTCCGTATTCCTTGATTGCGCTGACAATGCTTTCCTGCCCGGGTTCGGAACAGGCGTACATGGTATCCGAGGCAAAGGCCACGTCCGGCATGAGTTTGGCCGCTTCGGCCACCTTCGCGCAATCCACGGTGCCGGCTATGTTGCTGCCGCAATGGCAGATGAAAACTCCGAGTTTCATACTTGTTCTCCCCCCTCGGCCGCTTCCGGCTTGGCTTTGGGATCGGGCTTCCCTTTAACCGCCGGATCGCCCGCCGGGGATTCCGGCTTGGCCGCCGGCTTCGCCTTGGCTTTTGGTTCCGGTTTTGGCGCGACCTTGCCGATCTGGGCCAGGGCCGGCTCCGGGTCCACGGTGAGTTTGTCGAAACCCAGGCTGGAGCGGTCCAGGCCCAGAGCCAGGCCGAGCAGTTGGGTATAGTAGATGACGGGAATGCGGTAATTGGCGTGCCTGGCGGAATTGATCTGGCCCTGGCGCATGTCCAGGTTCATCTGGCAGAGCGGGCAGGCGGCCACAATGGCGTGCGCGCCCAAATCCACGGCCAGTCCGACTATCTTGCCGGACAGGCGGGGCACCACGTCGCCGCGCGGAATGCCCATGGATGCCCCGCAGCATTCCACCTTGAGCGGAAAGGGGATTACCTCCGCGCCGGCCGCTTCCAGCAGGCGGTCCATGGAAACGGGGTTTTCCGGGTCGTCAAAGCGCATAAGGTCCGCCGGGCGGGTCATCAGGCAGCCGTAGTAGGGCACAAGCTTAAGGCCGGTCAGGGGCTTTTTGACCAGACCGGCGACTTTTTCCAGGCCGACCTGTTCCACTATGGCCTGGAGCACGGACCGCACGGAGTGGTCGCGCTTGAGCGGCCGCAGGGTGAGTTCGTCCACCCTGGCCTTCATGGCCGGGTCTTTTGTTTCTTCCAGGGCGTTGCGCAGGTTTTTCAAACAGCTCGGGCAGGGGGTGAGCAGGTGGTCCAGGCCGGCGTCTTCGGCCTGGGCGAAGTTGCGCGCGGCCAGGGCCGCGGCCAGGGCGTGGTCCACGGTGTGGGCCGGGGTGGAACCGCAACAGCTCCAGTCCGGCACGTCCTTAAGCTCTATGCCCAGGGCGGCGCAGACCGCCCGGGTGGATTTGTCGTATTCGGATGAAGTGCCTTCCCCTGAACAGCCGGGGTAATAAGCGAAGGAAAGCGTGCTCATGACTTGCTTTTCTCCTTGTAGCGCCGGAATATTTCCGCCACTTCGGCGTGGCCCTGGGCCCGGTGCGGCAGGATGGGCAGCTTGCCCTTTTTGAGCATGCCGGGGGCCAGTTCCAGATCCGCCAGGAACTTGCCGGTGCGCATCTTGAACATGGCCATCAGGCCAAGCTCGTGCGCCTTGCCGTGCCATTTGACCGCCTGCAGGAAGGAGTCGGCGAACACGCGCACGCTGTACACGCCGCCGTAGCCTTCACGCCTGGCCATGTGCCGGCAGACGTCCATGATCTTGGCGACCTTTATGTTGTTGGGGCAGCGGACTGTGCAGGTTTCGCAGGTAGCGCACAGCCAGATGGATTTGCAGGAGAGCACGGCTTCGCGCTGCCCCAGTTGGAGCAGGCGCATGATCTGGTTGACCTGAAGATCGTATGTGAAGGTCATAGGGCAACCGGCCGAGCAGTTGCCGCACTGGTAACATCGCTTTAGCTCTTCGCCGCTTTCTTCTTCCACCGCGTGGATGAAGGCGCGATCCGTTCCTTTGCCAAGTTTCACCGTTTTCATAGGCGCCGCCTGGGTTTTTGTGTGTATGCAAGGCAAAATGAAGCCGCCATGTTCAGCGGCGGGCTCCCTTGAGGGGCCTTGCCGATATCCGGACGGCCCCGGCTTGCTCAATATCGTCAAAGATATAACAGGAATTTCAATCCTGGCAGGAATCTCTGCATCGATGGATTATGTACCACTATTCCTGGCTAGTCAACGTCAAGAATTTCACAATATATGATTTTGATAAAATTGAAAATTTTGTAATGTGATAATCATCATGCATGGCGTACGCCCAGACCGGGTGTTCACCCCCCGCTTTGGCGCCGCGCCGTGTAAAGGCTTGCGAAAAAAGTTATACCTATTTCGCGCGGCGGATGCGATCGCGGATAAAAGACGCCGGGCGTCGCGTCCGCCGACCAGGCCTGTGGTGTTGCGTTGTGGTTGCTAGCATGTCCTGAAGCGCCTGGCGGAAGGCAGCAGAACAAAGGCCAGTCCGGCAAAGGACAGCCCGCTGATAAAGTAGCCCCGGCGGGTTTTGTTGGTGGGGATTTTGGGCGGTTGGCCGGCCGGGGAGGCGGCCCAGACGCTCAGGTGAAATGGCGCGCCGTAAACCGGGGCCGCGTAGCAGATATAATGTTCCGGTTCGGCGTCCCAGCGGGAATTTTTAAGGCTGAACTCGGTAAAACCGCCGCCGCCGCGGGCCGCCGCTTCCATGTCCGCCACGTATGGAGCACCGTTCTCGTCGCGGCTGGGGCCGAAATCCCGGCCTTCCACGTCCGGCGTGAGCGGAGAGCACAGGGCCTTTGTGCCCCGCCAGAGCGTGATATACCCGGTTGCGCGCAGTTGGCCGAACAGTTCGTTCAGGCGCGCCGCCATGGCTTTGCCCAGCTCTTCTTCGTCCAGCCGTCCCAGGCCCGCCCCCAGGGAGGCGGCCAGGGTATCCAGGGAGTACTTCAGTTCCAGGCGTTGGTTTTCCGTCTGGCCGGGAATGGCCGGCGTGGCTTCCTGGGCCATGGCCGCGCTGTTCCAGAAGTTGCCCTCAAAAGACCGGAACAGGCAGAAGGCCGCGCAGCAGGCGGCCAGAGCGGCCAGGCAGCCGCGCAGCACGAGCAGGTTTTTTGCTTTTTTCAACATGGTCCGCATCTCCAGCGCCAGTACGAATGCACGTACCGGGCCAGAGGGACATAAGCAAGTTATTATAGTTTGTTATAGAAGAATGTGTGCGTTCAGCGCCCCGTGTTTTGACGGGGTTTTGACGGGTTTGGCCTGCGCGGCGGCAGATTGCAATGCTTGTAGCTGCCGTCCGTGTTGCCGGTGACTATTTCCAGCCTGGGAAAATCGTCAAACAGGGCCGTGAGCTTGGCCTGGACCTCATCAAAGCTTTCAAAGGGGCCGGCGCAGATCAGCACCGGGCGGCCCGGATCGTCCGGCTTCAGGGCGCACAGGGGCAACGGGCTGCGCTTTTGCAGGAATTCCAGCATGCCCGGCGCCTGGATTGCCGAATTGACGCGGGAGAACATAAGATAAAAACGCTCCCTGGCGTCCAGCGGGCGGCCTTTATCGTCGCTGATGGCCTCAAAAGCCAGGGTGGTCACGCCTATTTTTATTATGTCCAGGCGCTGCGCGGCCTGGCGGGAGACGTCCAGAACCCGTTTACGCTTATACGGACCGCGATCCCTTACCTGGACCAGGACCTGGCGTCCGTTTTTGGGGTTATACACGCGCAGGACCGTGCCAAAGGGCAGGGTGCGGTGCGCGGCGGAATAGGCGTGCTTGTCAAAGGAGTCGCCATTGGCCATGGTCTGGCCGTGGAAGCGCTCGCCATACCAGGAGGCGTGGCCAAACTCCGGGTCCGCGTTCGCCGGGGGTGGGGCCAGGACGCACAGGCAAAACACCAGGCCGGCCGCGAGCGCGGCCGGCATTTTTTTCACAAAAAGCATGCGTAAGGTATACCGGCCGTTTCCGATAACGGCAAGTTTATTTTGCCGGAGGCAGGGCAAAGCGCATGCTCACCTCCACCCGCTCCGCCGGGTAGCTTATGGAACCTGTGCCCACAGGCAGGTTTGCCGCATTGTAATAAATGTACGAGGTGTGCAAAAACGGCGAGCCGGCGGGGATTTCCAGAAAGCCTGCCCCAACAGGCAGAGCCTCGCGTGCCATGACCGTATAGGCCACGGAATGCACCGCCGTATCCGGAAATTTATTGAACATGCTGACGTAGTTGGCGTTTTTCAGCTCTTCCAGGGTGAATTTTTCCGCCACCGGCAGGGGAAGCACCAGTACCTCCATGGCCACCACGTTGCCGTTCAGCACCTTCTGCCGGCGCACCCGGAAGGCCGTGGCGTCCACGGAGAGCCCCAGATTGGTCAGCCAGGTTTTCAGCGGCCTGGCCTCGCCCATGTCCACATGCCGGTTTTCCGCGTCGGCGAAGGCGTTCACCGAAGGATGGCTTCCCTGGCAGTTCCGCATGATATCGCGCGACAGCGTGGGCTGCGAGACAAAAGTGCCCTGGCCTTTGCGGCGGTAAACCAGCTGGTCCACGGCCAGACGTTCGATGGCCCGGCGCACCGTGCCCCGGCTGACCTTGAAAATGCGCATGAGGTCGAGTTCTTTGGGGAGCATGGCGCCTGGTTCCAGCCTGTTGCCCAGAATGTAATTGCGCAGTATGTCGTGCAGTTGGTTGAAAGCCGGAAATTTGGAATCTTTTTGCAGCAGATCGCCGTGCAGTTCGTATTTGCTCATGTGTTTCAACTGCCATAATCCGCCGCGGAATTCAATGCGTGCGGTTTACGGGCGACGAGCCGGTACGGCATGCCCGGACCGGCTCGTCGCGCTTCAAACTTCCGGCAAGGCGAAGGCGTCGCCGGTTTTGGCCAGCCAGTCCCGCAGCAGGGCCAGCAACTCCCGCTGCTTTGGATAATAGACGTTGTTATGGGCCAGGTTGGCCTGCTCATAAGGATCGGTGTTCAAATCAAAGAGCAGCCAGGGCAGGGATTCAAAGCAGGCGTACTTCCAGCCGTCTCTGGTGACTACGCCGCGCCAGGGACGATCCAGGCTGTCCGGGTTGCCGGTGGGAATGACGCTCTGCAAAAAGGCGCTTTCCGGCTCCGGCCGCGTCGGCTGGTCATGCCCCAGGCGCAGGTGCGAATAGTCATACCCTTCCATCCAGTCCGGCACGGCAAGGCCGCACAGGCCCAGAGAGGTCGGGGCGATGTCCACATGGTTCACCAGGGCGTCGCTGCGCCCGCTTTTTCGGCCGCCATAGGAAAAAGGCGCTTCCCCGCTGATGATGAAGGGAACGCGCATGGATTCCTCATAAGGCCTGGTCTTGTTCCTTTGGCCGTGGCTTTGCAGCATGTCCCCGTGGTCGGAAAAGTATAAAATGTGGGTATTGTCGCTCAGGTTGCGCTTGCGTAAGGCTTCCTGAAGCCGTCCGAAGTTATGGTCGATGTTTTCCACCATGGCGCAGTACCCGGCCAGATCTTCCCCGGCCTGCCGCCGGTAATGCGCGGCGGCGGGGACATTGGGGCGGAACTCCATTTGGGCCGGGTTGTGGCGCCTCATGTAGGCTGGCGGCGCCACATAAGGATTATGCGGCGGCTGGACTGACAGCACCATGAAGAATGGGGAGGCCTTGCCCTGATCCCGCAACTCCGCCTGTTCCTCAACAAAGCGCAGGCCCAGGTTCACGATCTCGTCTGTTTCATAACCCGGCAGGCGGTAGCGTTCCACCTCGCCGGCGGTTCCGTGCCCGTGCACCCAGGAATCAAAGGGGCTGTTGTTGTTCTCGTAGCCCAGCCAGACGTCGAACCGGCCGCGCCGTTCCCTGGGAACGGTGTGAAAAGCCGCCCGGCCGTCTTTTTCCTTAAAGCCGTCCAGATGCCACTTGCCGAAATAGGCGCTGCAATAGCCGTTTTGCCTGAAAACGTCCGTAACGAGCGGGAGCGCCGGGTCCAGGCGGTACTCGTGGCCGGGCACGCATTTGTGCGGGTACAGGCTGGACAGCAGGCTCCCCCTGAAAGGACAGCACAGGGGGAAGCCGCTGACCGCCCGGGTAAAGTCCAGGCCGGAAGCCGCCGCCATATCCAGGTTGGGCGTGGACACATTGGGATCGCCGTGGCGGCTCAGGGCCTGGCTTCTGTGCTGATCCGCCATGAACCAGATTATATTCGGCGCGTTGGCCATCGGGCGCTCCTTTTCTGCCGGTAAAACTTCATTCGCGGGATCTCGGCATCCAGTTGGTCAATGCGCAAGGCGCGGCCTACTGGATCACTCCTTCTATTTTTGGCTGGTAAGCGTCCAGAATCTGTTTGACCGGTTTGTCGGTGGTTATGATTTCCTGGATCGCGGTCATGACCAGCAGGGACAGTTTCGCGTAATTCGGCCCGTAGCATGGGGCTATGTTATACGGCACCGCATACTTCAGGGAACCCTGGCGGCCCTTGTCCTCAAAGCAGCCCGGAGCCAGTTCCCGGTAGTTGTTCACCGCCGGAAGGAATCCGGCCGGGTCCAGGTACTTGGTCAGGGCCGACTTGCTGGCGGTGAGGTATTTTACAAACCTGACCGCGGCTTCCTTGTGTTTGGTGGCCCTGGGCACCACCAGGGAATGGGAATCCGGCGATGAGGCCCGCTGGCCGGAAAGACCCAGCGGGGCCGGGTAGACTTCCCAGGTTTCGTCGTATTCCTGATCGGTCATGGTTTTGTTGAAAGCTTTCATCATGCTGCGGTGCTGGGCGTTGTCAATGGCAAAGAGCACCCGGCCCTGGGCGGCCATGGGGCGGAATTCGCCGAATTTTTTGCCGGGCAGGGTATAGCCTTCCTTGAGCATGCGGCGTTCCCATTCACCGAATTCCACCATGGCCTGGCTGTTGAACTTTGAAACTTTCCCGTCAAATACCTTGTATTCGAAGAGGTTCATGAAGTTCCACTGGTGGTTGAAGCCGATGGAGCGCAGTGTGGTATCAAGCTGAAAAGGAATCAGGCCGGGAATCTCGGCCTTGCCCTTTTTCATCATGGCTTCCATTTCCTCAAGCGTCTTGGGCGGGGCGTCATGGCCAAGCTTCGCAAGCAGCTTTTTGTTGTAGAAAAAGGTCATGGGATTGGGGGCGAACACTATGCCGGCGTGTTTGCCGTCGTACAAGCCCAAATCATAAAATCCTTTGTGCATATTATCGATGAATGCTTGATCGTATAATTCTTCAGCTGAATAAATGGCGCCCATGGAATACACCACCACGGAGTCGCCGGCGAGAGTCTGGACGACGTCCGGCGGGTTGCCGGCCATGACCATCATGATGATCTGGTTGCGGATGCTGTCCACCGCCATGGGCATGTTTTTGATTTTTATATCCGGATTTTCCTTCTCAAAGTCATCCATGACTTTGTAGATGGACTTCATGGCTTCATCAGTTGTGGCGAAATTAAGGAATGTCAGTTCAACAGGCGCGTCAGCCGCCAGGGCCCGTCCGTTCACGCCGCAGAATATGAACAGAGCCAGAACCAGAGAGAACAATTTACGCATAACGCCATCCTCCCACGCGGTTAATTGTCAGATAAAACAGTATATTAGTTATTTGTATTGCGATATGTCCTAAAATTTTTATATATGTATAGACATTTAATACATTATGTCTATACATATGTCAAGTCGGGCGATCGCTGGGCTTATTGCCTTTTTCCACCTGGTATCATAGTAAAAAGAAATATATGGAGGCATGGATGAAGGGCAGCTTTAAAGCCTACGATATTCGCGGCCGGGTGCCGGACGAACTGAACGAGGATTTGTGCTACGCCATCGGGCGTTTTTTTCCGGTTCAGGTGCAGGCTAAAAGCGTGGTTGTGGGCCGCGACGCGCGCCTTTCCGGCCCGGCCCTTCTTGCCGCGCTTATTCGCGGCCTGCGCGACGCCGGGGCGGATGTAACGGACGCCGGGGTCTGCGGCACTGAAGAAATTTACCACGCCACGGCTAACTTCGGCTTTGGCGGGGGCATAATCCTTACGGCCAGCCACAACCCGGCGGACTACAACGGCATGAAGCTGGTCCGGGCCGGGGCCGTGCCTGTGAGCGGCGATTCAGGCCTTTTCGACCTGCGGGACAAAGTCCTGTCCGGCAAACTGCCGCCCACGGCCCCTCAGCCCGGCACGCTGACCCAAAAATCCTTCCGCTTTGAATATGCGGATTTTCTGCTCCGCAGCGTGGACATGAGCAAGCTCAAGCCTCTGCGCATTGTGGCGGACGCAGGCAACGGCTGCGCCGGCCCCGTTCTGGACCTGCTCCAGGCCAGTTTGCCCTGCCGTCTGATCGTCATCAACGGCGAGCCGGACGGCGCTTTCCCCAACGGCGTGCCCAACCCCCTGCTGCCGGAAAACCGCGCCGTCACTTCCAGGGCCGTGCTGGAGCACCAGGCCGATCTGGGCCTGGCCTGGGACGGGGATTTTGACCGCTGCTTTTTCTATGATCATCAGGGCGATTTTATTGAAGGCTACTACATGGTGGGGCTGCTGGCCCAAGCCATGCTTAAGGACGCGCCCGGCTCGAAAATCCTGCACGACACCAGGCTGACCTGGAACACCATTGACATGGTGCGCGCGGCCGGCGGCCTGCCCATAGAAACCAAGACCGGCCACGCCTTCATGAAGGAGCGCATGCGCGCGGAAAACGCCATTTATGGCGGAGAAATGAGCGCCCACCACTACTTCCGTGACTTCGCCTTTTGCGACAGCGGCATGCTGCCCTGGCTCAAGCTGGTGGAGCTGCTTTCCACTTCCGGCCGGTCCCTGCAAGAACTGGTGGCGGACTGTCTTAAAAATTATCCCTGCAGCGGGGAGATCAACAGCCGCGTGGCGGACGCCGCGTCCGCCGTGGCCGACGTCCGGGCGCGCTACGCCACCCTGAAGCCGGCCGAAAGCCACATCGACGGCCTGAGCATGGACTTCGGAGCCTGGCGCTTTAACCTGCGCTCCTCCAACACCGAGCCGCTCCTGCGCCTTAACGTGGAATCCCGTGCCGACCCGGAGCTGATGCGCCGGAAGACCGAAGAAATTTTAAAGATAATCAGGAAGTAAGGTCGATGAAAGAACAAATACGGCCGGTTATTTTGTGCGGCGGCAGCGGGACGCGGCTGTGGCCGTTGTCGCGGGGGCTTTACCCGAAGCAGTTCATGGATCTTGGCGGGAGCACATTGTTTTCGCGGACTTTGGAGCGGGCTGCCGGGTTGCCGGGCGCGTCCGCGCCGCTGATCTGCTGCAATGCGGAGCATCGTTTTCTGGCCGCGGCCATTTTGCAGGACGCGCTGGAAAAAAGCGGGGCGGGCGCGTTGGGCGGAGCGGAAATCCTGCTGGAGCCCATGGGGCGCAACACGGCTCCGGCCGTGGCCCTGGCCGCCCTGGCGGCCCTGGCGGATGGGGAGGATCCGCATTTGCTGGTGCTTTCCTCGGACCATGTGATCGAACCGGCTGAAAAATTTTATGCGGCTGTTGACCTGGCCCTGGGGGCTTCCCGGCAGGGCGGGCTGGTGGTCTTTGGCGTGCCGCCAACGCGGCCGGAAACAGGCTTCGGGTACATCACACAGGGCAAGGAACTGGCCGCCGGCGTTCATGAGGTGGGCCGTTTTGTGGAAAAGCCTTCCGAAGACAAGGCCAGAGCGATGATTGCCGAGGGCGGCTGCTTCTGGAACAGCGGCATGTTCATGTTCCGGGCTTCGCTATTTTTGGCGGAACTGCAAAAATACGCCCCGGACATGCACTCGGCCTGCCTGCAAATTTGGGAAAGCCGCAAAAAAGATTTGGATTTCACCCGCTTTGACAAAGAGGCTTTCGCGGCCTGCCCGGAAAACTCCCTGGATTACGCGGTCATGGAGCACACCAGGCATGCGGCCATGGTCAAACTTGCGGCCAACTGGAGCGATTTGGGGTCATGGGAGGCTTTTTACGACAGCGCCCCGCATGACGGGCGCGGCAACGCCCTTACGGGCGATGTGGTGGAGCTGGATTCGGAAAACTGCTACCTGCACGCCACCAGCCGCCTGCTGGCGGCCATCGGGCTGAAGAACATCAGCGTGGTGGAAACGCCGGACGCCGTGCTGGTGCTGGAGCGCGGCCGGGGCCAGGACGTGAAGAAGCTGCTGGCCGAGCTGAAGCTGCGCGGACGCACGGAAACGGATACCCACCTTAAGGTCTACCGTCCCTGGGGATCCTATGAGACGCTGGCGCTCAGCGAGCGCTTCCAGGTAAAGCGCATCATCGTCAACCCCGGCGCGACGCTGTCTTTGCAACTGCATCATCATCGGGCCGAGCACTGGGTGGTGGTGCGCGGCACGGCCAAAGTGACCGTGGGGGAGGAAGCGCGCATGCTTTCCGAGGATATGTCCACCTATATCCCCCTGGGCAACAAGCACCGCTTGGAAAACCCCGGCCGCATCCCCTTGGAACTTATCGAGATTCAGACCGGCTCCTACCTGGGCGAGGATGATATTGTCAGATTTGAAGACACTTATGGAAGGATCAGGTAGCCGGACGTGAAGAAAAAGGCTTTGTTCCTGGACCGGGACGGGGTGATCAACCACAACGGCGACGGCTACATCTATCGCCGGGAGGATTTTCAATTTATTCCCGGCATTTTCGAGCTGGTGGCCGGGGCCCGGAAGGCCGGATACCTGGTGGTGGTGGTGACCAACCAGTCCGGCATAGGCCGGGGCAAGTATACCGAAGAGGATTTTAACCGGCTCATGGACTGGGTGAAGGGAGAATTCCGGGCCAGGGGCGGAGATATTGACGCCGTGTACTTCTGCCCCTTTATTCCCGGCGCTTCGCTGAAGGAATACGACAAAGACAGCGATTGCCGAAAACCTGGTCCGGGTATGATCTTGAAGGCCGCCGAGGACTTGAATATAGACCTGGCCGCTTCCATCATGGTCGGGGACCAGGACAAGGACGTGCGGGCGGGCAGAGCGTCCGGCGTGGGCCGGCTGTACCAGGTCACCAGTGGAGCGGCGGAACCGCCGGCCGTGGGGGTGGGGAGCGTGGGAGATATTCTGAAATTTTGCGCTGAATTGAGCTGATATTTTTTAGCTGTGGTTAAAAATCCCCTGTTCCGTCTGACTTGGCGGAACAGGGGATTTTTTCGTCATTTATTTTGCTGGTACCATTGGTACGTTTCGGCGAGTCCCAGGTCCAGGGGGATGCCGTGACGCCAGCCCAGGGCGCGCAGTTTGGCCACGTCCAGCAGCTTGCGCGGCGTGCCGTCGGGCTTGCTCGCGTCAAAGGCGAGTTTGCCTTTGAACCCGACGGTCCTGGCGATAAGGGCGGCCAGATCCGCTATGCTCAGATCTTCTCCCATTCCCACGTTGACGATTTCTTCATCCGAGTAGTTTTGCATGAGGAAGAACAGGGCGTCCGCCAGATCGTCCACATGTAGGAATTCACGCATGGCTCTGCCTGTGCCCCACACGGTCACCTGTTCGGCGCCGGAGAGTCTGGCCTCGTGAAAGCGCCGCATAAGCCCCGGTATGACGTGCGAATGCTCCGGGTGGAAATTGTCGCCCGGCCCGTAAAGGTTGGTGGGCTGGGCGCAGATGGCGTCAAAGCCGTACTGCCTACGGTAGGCCTGGCACATTTTTATTCCGGCTATTTTGGCCACGGCGTACCATTCGTTGGTCGGTTCCAGCGGTCCGGTCAGCAGGCTGGATTCCGGGATCGGCTGGGGGGCGAATTTGGGGAATATGCAGGACGAGCCGAGGAACAGCAGCTTTTTGGTCTTGTTCTTCCAGGCCGCGTCTATAACGTTTGTTTGGATCTGGAGGTTGTCTCTTATAAAATCGGCCGGAAAGATATTGTTGGCGTGTATCCCGCCTACTTTGGCGGCGGCCAGGAACACGTAATCCGGCTTTTCCGCGGCGAAAAAATCAAGCACGGCCGCCTGGCTGCGCAAATCAAGCTCCGCGCTGCTTTTTAGGATCAAGTTGGAATAACCGTCTTTCTGAAGACGCCTGGCAATGGCGCTTCCCACCAGGCCGCGATATCCGGCTATAAAAATTCGTGACGATGTTTCCATATGCAGAGCCTATTCGTTGTGGTCAAAAGTTTCAAAGCCCACCACCCGGCACAGGTGATCCCGGGCCGCAAGTTGCAGGTCTTTCTCCATCATTTCGGCCACCATCTCCTCAAAGGTGATCTTTGGCGTCCAGCCGAGCTTTTCCCTGGCCTTTGTGGCGTCGCCGAGCAGGGTTTCCACTTCCGTGGGCCTGAAGTAGCGCGGGTCCACGCTGACGATCGCGTCGCCCGGCTTGACAGCGAAGTTCATGCGGCTTTTCCCCGGCAGCATGGAGTTGAGGCGCTCCGCATCAAGGGATTTTACAATGCCCTGTTCCTTTAGGCCGCTGCCCTTGAACTCAACGGCAATCCCCAGGTGCCCGGCGGCGTGCCGCACGAATTCCCGCACGGAAAACTGCCGGCCGGTGGCGATCACATAATCGTCCGGCTGCTCCTGCTGGAGCATCAGCCACTGCATTTCCACGTAATCCTTGGCGTGGCCCCAGTCGCGCTTGGCGTTCATGTTGCCCAGGCTCAGCGGTCCGCCAAGGCCCAGGGCCAGGCGGGCCAGAGCTCTGGTGATCTTGCGGGTGACAAAGGTTTCGCCGCGCATCGGGGATTCGTGGTTGAACAAAATCCCGTTGCAGCCGTAAACGCCGTAAGCCTCACGGTAGTTTATGGTGATCCAGTAGGCGTAAAGCTTGGCGCAGGCGTAAGGCGAACGCGGGTAGAACGGCGTTTTTTCCGTCTGGGGTATTTCCTGTACCTTGCCGAACAGTTCGGACGTGGAGGCCTGGTAAAAGCGGGTTTTTTCCGTAAGGTTCAGAATGCGGATGGCTTCAAGAATGCGCAGCGCTCCGATGGCGTCCGAGTTGGCCGTGTATTCAGGCGACTCAAAGGATACCTTGACGTGGCTTTGGGCGCCCAGGTTGTAGATCTCGTCCGGCTGGACGTCCTGCAGGATTCTGATGATGTTCGTGGAATCAGTGAGATCCCCGTAGTGCAGAATAAAGTGTCTGCCCTGCCTGGAAGGCCCTTCGTAAAGGCTGTCGATTCTGTCCGTGTTGAAAAGCGACGAACGCCTTTTCATGCCGTGCACTTCATAGCCTTTTTCCAGCAGAAGCTTGGCCAGATATGCCCCGTCCTGCCCGGTGACGCCGGTGATGAGCGCTTTTTTCATTATCGCGGTCCTTATGAGAATTGATATGGCAAAGACTTTGGAAAAAGACTTCAGTTTGTTCTTGGCGGCTGTTTCTTGTCCACCAGACCGCCGGGCAGCCACTTCAGCATAAATAGGGATATTGGTGGCGGCGTAGCGCCGCGCCTACCCCGATCATGATGCCGCAGTGGGCTTTCAGGCATGTTTTCGGAGGCACAGTAACGTTGGCTGGTGGCGTCAGCGCGGGCTATCCCGCCGCGTCCATGTACACCGCCAGAGTCTGGGCGGTGATGTCGTCCCAGGAGTAGCGGGCCAGAATATACTGCCGGCCGCGTTCGCCCAGTGCCTTCAATTCAGGGTTCACCAGAAAATCCGACAGTTTTGCGGCCAGACTTTCAATATTCCCCGCCGCAAAAGTGGAGCAGATGTCCGGCGAGCCTTCTTCCTCGGCGGCCAGGGATATTTCCGTGCATTCGGAAATATCGCTGGTCAGCATCGGGCAGCCGTAACTCATGGCTTCCAGCATGGCTATGGGCATCCCCTCCAGATCCGAAGGCAGAACAAAGAATCTGGCGTTGCTGAAGGCTTCGTCCTTGTCTTCGCCGTACAGGGGGCCGGTGAAGATGACGCGGGGATCCGGCGCGGCCAGCTTATGTAATTCCCGCTCATAGCCTGAATCCAGCAGGCCGCCGCCGGCGATGACCAGTTTGAGCGGCGTATCCAGCCCGGCAAAAGCCTGAATCAGATAGTGGAGGCCTTTTTCCGGCACCAGGCGGCCCAGAGAGAGCAGGTAGCCTCCCGGTTCCAGGCCGAAGCGTTTAAGCTTATCCAGCCGGCGGGAGACCGGGGCGCTTACGCCGTTGGGAATCCAACGCGTTTTGATGCCGTCTTTTTTCAGGTAATGGGCGCGTAGCGTGCGCGATACCACAATGGTTTCGTTGGGGCAGTGCGCGGCGGTCCAGGCCCCGCAGCGCAGCACCAGGGAGGCGAGACCGCCCCATTTGGCGCGCAGAAAATCCAGGCCGTGCACCGTGACCACGACTTTGCGCCCGAACAGCCTGGGCAGCCAGGAAAACAGCGAAGGTCCGGTGGCGTGGATGTGCACCACGTCAAAACCGGCCAGCACGGACGGCATGATCGCCAGGGTGTGGGTAATGGCCTCCAGGTGCTTGGAATACACGGCCGGCCGGTTTACAAGCCGCACGCCTTTGTATTCCTCCAGGCTGTTGTAGCGGCCGCGGCAGAACACCGTGACCTTGTGGCCCTGGGCAACCATGCGCACGGCCAGCTCCTCCACGTGGCGCTCCACACCGCCGGAAGTCTGCCCGCCGATGGAGCGCAGGCCGAGCATGGCGATGTTCATCGGAAGCACCTGTATTTTTTCTTGGTTGTATGCACAAAACTCTACTTGCTTATTATCCTGAACCTATTCTCAATATATTTATATGTGAAATGTGAGATTAACAGTGTCAGAAAAACACCTAAAATAGTAATAGCAATCAATATAGGTTGAGATAAAAATAATTTAGGTTTACCGTCAGCAAGCTCTGTATGTACTCTGAACGCAAATTTTATCACGTTTATTATCGTCCACCAGATAGCCGCATGGACCATATATATGCTATAGCTTCTGGAGCCCAAATATATTAACGGCTTGACTGTTAGGATATATCTGATTTTACTGTCAAACGGGAGCAATGAAAGATAGACGATCATCATACAAAAGAACGGTGGCAGCAATAATGACAATCTTGCGGAAGGTCCAATAATCAGAATCACGATAAGTATTATTAGGAATGCCAGCGCGGTTAAATCATTGGCGGGTAATTTAGCGTTTCTATAATACATATAAGATAATACGCCGGCAAAGAAGGCATACAGGCATCTGAACATCGCCATGCCTGTTGATGGGTGCTGAATATTGGTAATAAAAAGTAAGGCGACTGATGCAAGGATCAACACGCTTGAAAATATTTTAAAGTGCTTTTTGAAATATAACATACCAAAGGCAAAGATAATATATGTATAAAATTCTACTGAAATAGACCAGCTTGGATAATTAAATGTTATGCGCGGCACCAGGATAGCCTGCGTCATAAAAATGTTATTTATAAACGAATATAGATTGTTGTTGGTAAAAGCTGGGGTTACAGCTGCTAACCCAGCTTTTTTTTCGCTATAATATTTGGCAAGCTCAAAGAGAAGAAATACCATGAGCATGGCAACGTGAAGCGGATATAGTCGCAGAAATCTTTTTTTCTGAAATATTATGGCATCCTTAAGAGTATAAATTTTATCCAAATAGTTAAAAGCTATTACAAATCCGCTCAGGGCAAAAAAAAGATCCACCAGGAGCGGCGCATTCACCGCTATGGGATTTGATGTCAGGATTGAGTTTGGTCTGAAGTGATGCAGGACAATGGCAATAGCTGCAATACCACGCAATGCGTCTAACGGCAGTGTGGCTGCATGCGTATTTTTTATAGTTGCCATTTGTTTTTACTTATTTAATTAATGTTGGGTTTTTGTGTGACTGCTGGCGAATTTTCCATCAGGTTCAGCGACATATGCTTCATCAGGGCGCACAGGCTCAAATTTTCCTTCTTTGGAAAACAACGGTCCAGCAAAGCTGGCTTGCTCAGTTGGTCCGCTTGCCAGAGGTTGGCCGTATTTTGAAAATACTTCAGCCGGATACCCCATGACGCTCAATAAAGTCGGAAAAATTTGAAGTTGGGAGTACTTGTTTTTACTTATTTGGCCAGGAGCGATTTGTTGCGCGGCTGCTCCAAATATCAGGACAGGGACAAGGTTTTGTTCCGCTGATGGGTGTGGCCATGTATTGTGAGTATTTTTCTGGTTTTCCACGTTGATACTTTGTCCATGATCCGCAGTATATATTATCAGCGTGTCTGACATGTCGAATGTCGAAAGCATGTGTTTTAGATATGAATCTGTTACTTTTGAAATTCCATTCAGGTAGCTGTTAAGATGTCGTTCTCTGTCTTCCTGAGTATTTTTAATTTTTGCCCTATATAACATGGCGTTACTTTTATCGTAATCAGGAGTGAAGATTTTTTCACTTTCACTATATCGCAGATAATATGGGAAATGCATACCCATCTTCAATAGAATTATGAAGTTGCCTTTGGATTTATTTAGTATTGAAGCCGTTTGCCTCATGGCTTTGAAGTCGGCTTCCGCAATATTTCCATCATCAGTGATAATATTTTCGTAGTAGTCTATATCACGCAGGTCAAAATTTGACATATAGTTTTGGAGGCTGTCACTGTTATGCTGCGAATCGATATAGATAGTATGCATGCCTGCCTGTTTTGCATAAGTGAGCAAAGACGGCCAGTTAAGAGTTGCGCGGCGGTCGTCAGGGATGTTTTGCGGAGTCAGGCCGTTACGTAGAATATAATTTGAAGTATTGGAGGCGTTTGCTGCGGATGCCACGTCACCCAGATTGATGTAAGTATCTTTGATGGAGTCCAGAAATGGAGTCGTTTCCGCGCGGTAGCCGTTAATTGAAAGGTACTTGCTGCAGATGCTTTCGTCTATGATCAACACGATATTTTTGGCCATCTTTTCGCCGGTCGGCCGGATGGATTGATCCAGTGTGCGTTGGGCGTAAGGCAGGCTGGCTCCCAGGTAATCGCTGTAGTGCACGGCGTAGGCCGCCACTCCAAGTAGTCTTGGCGCTGTAACGTAGTTGTCGCGTTTGCCGTTTGAGAACACCATTGAGGACCATACAGCAGCTGCGGCAACAAGAAGAATAATGTATTTTGTAATGCCGCAAGAAAACTCAATGGTTACCCATCTGCGCAAAATAAACAAAGCTATGGCAAAAGGCAGCACCTTTAGAGCTGCCACAGACCAGGTGGGGAAAAATTCAATTAAGGCATTGATGCTCTGCCCGCTCTCATTATATGAAAAAATTAAGTCGGAAATTGTAAAATAATGCCCGACAATATCTGTATAACTCAGGTCAACGATTACTAGCGATAATAAAATAAAAAATATAACATAATTTTTAATTTTTCGGGAGAAGGCGAATATTAATACTGAAAAGGAACAAAGCATTGATATAACTATAAAAGAGCTTACCCCTACAACGCGCTTGCTCAGATCCGTCTGCATGGACGCCAGCCTGATAACTTCATTAATGTACGGCAAGGGAGAGGCCAGGAGTACATACGCAATGATTAGAGGTAGCAAAGCCCAGGCATTTTTTTGCTCTTTCACCAATTGATTTATCCAGGAAAGAATAAATTTCATACAGGACGCCTTACAAAAAACAAGGAATTATCATAAATATGAAAACAGCGTTCTTTTGAAGCAATTTTCCTGAACATCTGATTATCAACCTTTTTCCAGGCACCAGTCGATATCCTCACCCTTGAGCAGACGCAGCTTGTTTTTGATGATCCACTTCAGCGGCACCTTAATGGCTTTTTTCATGGCCGGAGCCGCGCTGCCCACCATCCAGCAGTGTTTGTCGCAGCAGGAAACCTTGCGCCGCACTTCCCGCGCCTGCGGGCTGTTCCAGATTTCCTCAAAGCTTTTTTCCCTGATGTTGCCCATGCTTTCTTCCATGCCGTTGCAGGGCCGGATTTCCCCGAACGGGTCCATAAAGAACACGTCGTTGGCCACTTCACAGGGCAGAAAGCGTGGATTGCCGTAAACATAGTTGGCTAAGCCGTAGTTGAACCAGGCTCGGAACCATTTTTTCGGGCTGCGGCTTTTCAGAAGGCGGCGGGCCAGTTCGCGGAACTGCTCGGAGATCATCTCCTTGTCGCTGAAGCTGTTGTCGAACTTGTGGAAATAATAGGTGTTGTGCATGGCGGCCGTGGCGAATTCCAGGCCCATGGCGTCCGCCAGTTCGTAAAGCTCGATCATGTCCCTGGCGTTGCGGTCGGATACGGTGATGCCGAAGCCGATGTCCTTAAGCCCCAGGTGGCGCAGGCCCAGCAGAGTGCGCAGGCCGTGGTCGAAGCCGTCTTTCAGGCCGCGCAGCTCGTCGTTGGCCGCCGGCAGGCCTTCTATGCTGATGCGCACCCCCACCCTGGGGAAGAATTTTTCCGCCAGGGCCAGGACTTTGTCCGTATAATAGCCGTTGCTGCTGATGACCAGGCGTTGGGTCTTTTGCAGCACGACTTCCACGATGTCCTGCAAGTCCTCGCGCAAAAAAGGCTCGCCGCCGGTAACGTTGGCAAAGCGGTAGCCGCCCGGCAGTTTTTCCAGATCCCTGGCGCTCACTTCCTCGCTCTTTTTCGTGGGAAACTGCCAGGTGTTGCACATATGGCACTTGGCGTTGCAGCGGTAAGTGACGGCCAGCAGGGCCTCGGGCGGATTGGGCAGAAGAGCGGATTTGTCCTGGCTCATAAAAACACCTGTTTAAAGTCTTGTGCGTGGATTATAGAGAAAAACCGCCAGGATGCAATCCTGATTCCGGACGACGCGATAGTTTAAGCGGTTGCGATTACAGAATCGCCTTATACAAGGCCAGAAGCCGGTCGTTATGCATCGCCAGGCTGAATTGGCCCTCCAGCCTGCCGCGGCCGGCTTTCCCCATCCTGGCGCGCAATTCTTTGTCTGCCATGAGCTTATCAAGCGCGCAAGCGAATTCTTCAGCCTTGCCGGGGGCGCGGAGCAGGCCGGTTTCGCCATCCTGGATCTGCTCCGGAATGCCGCCGATGCGCGATCCGATAACCGGCTTGCCGAAGGACATGCCTTCAAGCACGGTCATTGGCGCGTTCTCGTACCATTCGGAAGGCGTGACCAGGCAGGAGGCCCGGCGCACGTAATTCCACAATTCTTCCCCGGAGCGGTAGCCGGCGAAAGTGACGTTGGCCGGATTTTGGGCTTTCAATTCCGCTTCCAGCGGCCCGGTTCCCACGATGACCAGCGGGACCTGGTTTTTCATGGCCGCGTGCGCCGCCAGCAGAGTTGCCACGCCTTTTTCTTCCGACAGACGGCCGTAATAAAGAATGTAGCCCTCGTCTTCCCAGGTGGGTAGATGGACGTCCGGGTCAATGCCGTTGGGGATGACAACCACGCGTTCCCGGCCCACGCGCTGGGCCACAAGATCCGCCAGAAAGCGGCTGGGGGCGATGAAGCGGTCCACGCCGTCATAGCTGCCTTTCCACTTATGGAAATAGGCCTCCGCGCAGAACAGGGCTTCCTGCAACCTGGAGCCCTGGCAATGGGTGCTTATGGGCAGGTGGAATTTGCGACCGGCGCAGGCGGTGCAGGGCTTGCCACGGTTCAGCATCAGGTAGCTGGGGCAGACCAGCTTGCCGTCGTGCAGGGTCATAACCACTTTTGCGCCGGCGTCTTTGAGCACGGGAATGATGGACGGCGTAAGCTGGTGGTAAATGTTGTGCAGATGCGCGATATCCGGCTTGACCCCGGCCAGCAACCGCTTCAACCGCCGAACGGCCTCGCCGGAATGCACGAAGGAGGCGGCGGCTTTGAGGCGGCTGAGCAGCGGCCCCTTGCGGTAGGAGACCGGCGGAATGAAGTACTCCGCATAAGGCGAGGGCAAGTTGCGCTCGTCTTGCATGGAAAAGTCGATAATTTTCGCGCCCTGGGACAGCATGAAGGCGCGCTCCTGAAACATGACTGTTTCCGAGCCGCCGTTCAGGAAGAAGAATTTGTTGGCAAAGAGGAGTTTCATGATGCATGGCCTTTGCTTTGCGCGGTCACTTTTCTTCCCCTTTGCCGGATGCTTCGGTCTTTAGTCCGAAACGGGCGCTTATTCCCAGGTTCATCCTGGTGAAGGCTATGGAAAAAGCCCGCATCGGTATGTGGGTGAGCAGCTCAAGAGCCAACATCGCGTATTCCTTTGTACTGATAGGGCCGTGTGTATTTGTTTCATATCCCAATGAGGCCAGCAGATCGCCGGCCACTTTTTCAAATTTGCGTATTTCGGCTGGGAGCAGTTTTTCCTTCCAGCGGTTAGCCCGCGAAGGGTCCAGCGATTTAAAGATGGATTTGGAGTGATGTTTGCCGATAAACTGTTCGCTTGTCCGCCAGAAATTCAGCATTTCCGGAAGCCACGATAGCTCCACAAACTGGCAAAGCTTCGGCATTACTGTTTCCGGCGCCGTCAGCAGATCTTCGTAGCGGATCTCTATCCACCGGCCAGGCGCATATACCCTCAAATCCCGCTGCGCTATCCGCACTTTCACTTTCCATTCCAGAGCCGCGCTTCCGACTGTATAGGCATGCGTGCCCATTTTTTTTTGACTCAGGTAGACATCGCGTCCGTCGCGGATAAGGTGGATGAATTTAGCTTCCGGAAATATGAACGCCAGAGTGGGGACCATGCGGAAAAAGCTTGGCGTTTTGTCCGCCCAGCGTGTCTTATTATGCTGTCTTGCAAAAGCGCCGTATAAGGCTTCAAAAATTTCCCGGCAGTTAAAGGCGGCTTTGCCGCTAAGAGCCTGCTCAAAATATTCCTGATTCAGGTTCCATTGCTGGAATTGGGTGTTTTTTTGAAAATATTGCAGCAGCGCGGTCAGTTCCCCGCCCGCGTATTCAATTCCCGCGGACTTTTTTTCTCTGCGCAAGCACGGGAATAAAAAGGTTCCCTCTTCAGGCACGGCCAGCTCTGGATGGGCGTTGAAAATAAGACGGAGCAACGTTGTGCCGGAGCGTTGGCTGCCAAGGATAAAAAATGGAGGCTTCATGGCGTTATCGTTTGTTTTTTGAGTAACTGACAAATATTGCTATAATCCTAGTCCTGTACTTATTATTCATTAATATTAATATTGCATATTGTAGAAGAACACCTACTATAACAATAAGAATTTTTATGTATAACATTTGTATATATTTATATGCATATGTATAAATAAAGATGGATGGTAAAATTGATATTAATATACTCTTTAGTATAGATAGAAAATTATGCACTGTTGATGATATGTATATTAACGTAAATATTATTATGAATAATGATATTGTGAATGATGATATTGCTAATGATATTATTAGTATGATATCATTATAGTTATAGATATAGCATGCAAATATTGGCATTATGTTAAATATCAATAATAATGTATTTAATGCTACCATTATTAATTGTTTTTCAAGAATAACAAAAATTGAACATATAGGGCGCATAATAAGTTTGGTCATAAAACTCAGGCCGAGATACTGCGTGTAAACACCAGCCAATGCCCATTGAGAGCCAAAAAAGAATCCGAAAATATCTTTTCCTAGGAATATGAATGGCAGTAATGTCGGCATGGCGAAAATAATCAACATGACAAGGCACTCAACGGTGGCCTGTCGTACAGCGTCGATATCGTGTCTAATGAGCGCGGATTGATGCAGGTATGCCCGTTGCGCGGCTTCCCCTATGGTGCTGAGCGGGACTCCAATAATGCGTGTTGCTAGGGCGTATTGTCCCGCTGTTATTGGTGAAAACAAAATACCTAAAAGAATAGTTGGAAGCTCGCGGGCCGCTGTATCTAAAAATACGCCCCAAACTCCTATAAGGGGAAATCTTTTATAGCGGTTCGCTAGCGCCGCGTATGCTGCCAGGGGCAGCTTTGGCGTGTTAAAGCGCCAAGCTTTACACCCAAGATAGAGAGAGGCCACAAGCGGGCTCAACCATCTGCCGGCCAGAAGTCCGACGGCTGTTGCTGAGCCCAAGCCGATGGCTATGGAGATGGCCTTTTCCAAAAGTGCTTGCATGATTCTGGCTTTTGATAAAGGTATAAATTGTTTTGTTCTTGTCGAAAGAAAAGAGGCGCTTTGGAACATGCCCAGGCTTATAATACCACATGGGATGAGCCATATTATGGATTCATGTCCCTTCAATTCATCGATAAAAGGATAGCCTTTGGACAGTTGCAAAACAAATATTGCTATTGAAATGAGCACGGCAAATATTATAGCCCCACCAAGGCTCATAAAATATAAAGCAAAAGCTTCATTATCCTGCTTTGGGAGTAGCAATGCAGCATCATAACGTAGAGTTGAGGCTGGACCAATGATGACTATTATTGTCAATAATATTGAAAATATGCCAAAGGCTTCAGGAGAATATATTCTTGTTAATATTGGATAAAGCGCAAGATTGATTGCTTGTGCTCCAATACTGCCTAGGAGAATTTGGCTGGTATTTTTTGTAAGATTATTTGAAGTAGCCATAGTGCATAATTTATTCTACACGATAATACATTGCAGGGCGTTCAAATTTGTTTGTCAACACACTTTGTTCAGAATTATCTGCATTTTTTTCTGTATCATGCACAAAACTCCAATCACCGCGGTTTGCTGTATATTCCCAATCCGGGACGCTGCTGAGCGGAGCATTTTTTTTGTCTGGGCTTGGGGATTCCATTAAATTGATTAGGCGAATCTGTTTTGACTCTTTAATAGTGATGACAGATGAGTTTCGAGTGGCGGATACCAGACCTCCGAGTCCATAAATACCTATATTATTTGAATTATTAATGGAAACCACCGTTGTCCCGCCCTCAGCTTTCAGGCCGAAAATATTTACCTCCCGGCAGTCTTCAATTTTCAACTGCTGCGGCGAGCTGGCCCGCTCCGTGTTGTAATGGTATAAAGTAAGCCTATTTGCTCCAAGCATAGAAAGGTGCGCATAGCCTGGGGCATCGCTGCTGGGGGCTGTGATCCACAGGCGGTACCAGCGGCCGCCGCTTCCGGCCGTGGCTTGCACCAGCGGCTCTGTCCGTGTTGGTTTGCCGCCGGCTTTAAATCCACCCAACGGCGGCATAGGCGTTGGGAGAACCCCATGCAGGATGGATTCTCCCCCGCTTTGCCAGCGAAGTGCGTAGGCCTGCGGAATGCTGTCAGGTGTATGGAGGGAAAAGGAGAATAATTTTACAGCGGCGTCCTCCCCGGCTGCGGTTATAAGAAGCGGTTGGCCTTTTTTTGTCCGCCAGCCCTTGGGATCCGGCGTGATAACGGCCAAATGCGTTGCAGTTCCGAACAGCGTCACCCCTTTGGGAATAACGAGCGGGGCGGATATTTTGTATACGCCCTTTGGCAAAAATACGGTTATTGTTTTATTCAACGCGGCCTGCAGGGCCTTTGTGTCATCAGTAAGGCCGTCTCCTTTTACTCCGAAGTCCTTCATTATATCCGCTACGCCTTTATCCTCAAACGAAGGCCGGGGCGATGGCATGTGATGCAGCTGGAGAAAGCCTGCCGGCAGGTCTGGCACAGTGCCGATTACGGGGGGGAACTTTTTTTGCACCCCGTTTACATAGACAGGAGATGTGTAGATATTTCCGCGATATTCTAGCGCTCTCTGCTTTTGCACCAACTCAACAATATGAGCCCACTGAACGGTGGTAGTGGATGATGGTTCGGGGCCTTTTATGAGTATGTCACGAAGGCCGCTGTTTTTGATATAGGTATTTTTGATGTATAGGCTTGACTGTGTATCTACAGGGATGGCGCTTTTTGAGGCAAGCTTGATGCTGCTGTCTATCAGCGCGATCTGTCCCAGAAATGGATAGCGCAGGAGCGGAAAACCGCTAATAGCGGCTCCGTTGCCGGAATACTCAATCCGTGCTCCCACGCAAACAAGCGACTGTCTTCCGGTATAGACAATGGCAGCCCGGGTTTGCCCAAGAAGTTTCACGTCAATAATGGTAGGAACAGGCTGTGAACTGGAAAAATCAAGCCCGACCTGCCCGCCGAGCACAGTTAAATCCGTAATCGCCCCGCCGGAACCAATGCCGCCCTCAAGCCCCTTGAAGCCGTTCCGCACATCCAGAGTGCATTCTTCTATCGCCGAACCCTGCGCCGCCTGATGCCGCAGAGCCACCGCGCCATCGTTTTCTGGTTCTATTTCTATATCTATATTGGTAAAAGTTTGTAAAAACGATATGTTCGGTTGCGGCTTTTCTGGCGCTGCCACGCTTTGCGCCCAAAAGTGAACTACCGGCTTGGGGCTTGTTTTGGACGCAAAGCCGGGACTTGCTCTTTTTAAGATTAATTTTGGCCTGGGTCCCGTTCTGGAGCCCAGCAGCACATTAGGGAATTGTGGCGCCGAGCTGATTTTTCCGCTGGAGCGCTTATATCTTTGTTGTTCACAATTTAATGTATCTGAGACGATATATGTTCCTGATGGGAAAAAGCAGACAAGCTGCAGGTTTCTTGCCGTATTGATTGCCGATTGAATAGCCTTTGTGGAGTCTTTGCCGCCTGTCGGGTCCGCACCCAGTAGTGTGACATCCAAAAAACCATTTCTTGCCAACGGGTTTTGTTTGAGGCGGTCTGGAAGATCCAGTGAAATCCAGTCCACCAAGGGGCCTGTTATTGTTGCGTGTACCTGCGGCGGCAGATTATCCGGCCAGCCCATATCCGCGCCTGAGCAAAGAAATGCGAACAGAGCCGCAGCGGCAAACCATGGCGCGCGGTGCCGGTGCGCCCGTACGGCGTATGGATAAATTTTGTGATATTTTAGTAGCATATAGATATAATATTGTATTTTTCAGATGGTTTAATTACTGGCTGATTACTTTTTCAAGGGACTTTACAAAGTCAGCCGCAATGATGTCGTAGGTGCGGGTGTTCTTTACATACTCACGCCCGCGCTGGCCCATGGCCTTGGCTTCTTCGGGATTATTCACAAGAGTTATAATGGCTCTGGCAAAGGCCTTTTCCTCCCAGGGTACACATAGCCCAGCCTTGCTTTCTTTCAGAATAAGGCTTTGTTCAGGATGCTCGTTTGCTACAACGGCTTTTCCGTAGGCCATATATTCAATAAGTTTCGTCGGAGAGGTAGAGTTGAGGATAAATGATGGGTAATAGGGTGATAAGCACACGGAGGCGCGGCTGATCCACCCGGCTGCCTCCGCAAAGGGCATGAAGCCAAGGAGTTTTACTGTATCTGAAAGCTGAAGCCGGTTTATTTCAGTGCGCAGTATGGCTTCGTCCTGAGGATGCACTCCCTTGCCGATGAAAAACAGCTGCACTTCTGGTTTTTCTTTTATTACTTCCGCCATTACCCGAACCAGAAAGTCCAGATTTCTCACATAATTCAAGGTGCCGAGATACAGGGCAAAGGGTCTGTCCAGTTGCCCGGACCGAATACTGGTGTCCGACTCTGGCATTTTGGCTATCCCCATGGGTAGCACTGTCATTTTACCTTGCGACGCGCCTTCGGCGGCGAGGTCGTTTTTCATTTGTGCGCTTTGGGCAAAAATATGCGTGGAGCATGGCAATAAAATGTGGTATAGTACGAAGTGGGTCAGGATAAAGCGCGAATAAAGCGTCAGGCGTTTTATTCCGGAGTTGCTCATTGCCTGGCAGAGAAAATCCTCCGGGTATGGAAATGAGAGCCAGAATATAAAAGGGGTTTTTGTAAGTTTTGCGGCCAATAAGGCGATTATTCCACCAAAAAATTTGTCTTTGGCGATAATACAGGCGTACAAATTTTTTTTCGCCAGTGGCAACACTTTGGCGTCATTGACCAGATTGTTCCAGAAGCGTTTGCAGCGTCCCCAGAGAGTTGTCGCGTCGTTTGTACAAGCCACGTAGGCTGTCCCGCTCCCCCAGGTGGTGGAATAGGATTGTCCGCAAACCGCTTCGGCCTGCATGAGCGCATCTGTCTTATATCCATACTGCGGCAGCTTTTCGCCAATGAGAACAGACACGTCAACATGCCTGGGGGGGAATTTTTGCGGTGCAAGCAAGAGAATCTTGGTTTTCTTCATTCCCTTATCCTCAGGAAAGAACTCTTTCTCTGGCCTTTTTATAGGATTGTTCGCAGGAGGCACGAATCGTCATTTTTTGTTCTTCCGTGAGTTCCGGAATAATCATTGAGCTGCGCGTTTTGCCGGGCAGCGCTATGCCTGCGCCTGAAAGGCCGACAAAAGAGAAGATTTTAGGAATCCAGACTTCAGAGTTTTTGATAACAGCCTCATACTCAATAAAAAGTATTTGCTCCCTGGGAAGTTTTTCCCATAACGTCAGAGCTTGTTTTATCTTCCCGTTGTACCCGCTGCAGGCCTGCAAAAGGGAGGAAGAAGCGCATTGTTTCGCCGGTGTTCCGTCATCAAGTTGTTCTCCGCAAGAGGAATATAGTTCCAGCCTGGGAAAGTCCGCCCAGTTGTACAGCATGGAACGCACCACAGATGATGGGTTTCTGAACAGCCAGATGAGTTTGTAGGTTTTGGGCATAGCAAAATATTCAACGTAGCGTTCGTTCAGGTAGGTCGTCTGAAAGCAGCGCCTACCCGCGTGCCCTGAATGGCTGTGGCCGGATAGGACAAGCGCCGCAGCCAGTTCTTCATCCCTCAAAAAGCTGAAGTCATAGATGTCAGGGTGACTCGTGATTAGGCGTGTGAGCATGGTTGTTCCTGACCGCTGGCATCCGCCTATAAGGATAGCCTCTGGAAATTGCGACAAAGCGTAAAGCAATGCCTGTTTGGATGTACGGATTTGGCGGTGAAATTTTTCCCATGTCCTAATGGGGAAATTTGTCGGCCCGTCGCCAGGGCGGTCAGGACGGACCCCCGCGTCGCCGATATTATACTGCCGGCAGAAATGGCGCGCCCATTGCCGCCAGGTGAACGGCACGGCTTGTTTTAGACTGTCAAGCATTATATCCTTCCATATCCTTTTGCTGGTTTTTCTGTGCAGTGGTCATACCCATGGCAAGAAATGCGACGATGGGCATTGCGCCATGCATTATGCCGTTTGTCAGCGAGTTCAAGATAACGGCAAATGTTGTCGCTGTCCCAACAAAAATGATGCCATCGGATTTGTCCTTATTCGTGATACGTAGAAAAAATATGAGAAAAATAGAAAAGTATATTGCGTAGCCCACAATCCCGCCGTAGGCAAGCCAGGCTACATGTACATTGTGCTGCGTAATATTTGCCAATCCTCGTTGTATCCCTGCCCCAGTTATGGGCGATTTATAGAACAGCTCCATCCCCCGGTTGTATTCTTCAATTCTACCAGCCAGAGCGTACTTTATGCTATCCATATTCGTAAGCCTATCAGCGCCATGTTCCATTTCAGTGATTTGTTCACGTGATACCTGCACTGATAAATGGATCATTTTTGATGTCAGCACCAGGGTGACTATAAGAGTCATGAGCATCAATATGATATATCCAGCTGCAATATTGGTTTTTCTAAATATATTTTTCATAAATATCATGACAAATAGCGCGAGTGTATACATTCTGGATAATGTTGAGATGAATCCTATTGCATTAAGAAAAATGGAAACTATCTTAGCTAATTTGTTCTGATTGTATATTATGTATATTGCTATGCAAAGTCCAAGAAATAAATATGTTGCGCCGCTTATAGATGTTATTCCTCCTACTGAATTTAGGCGCCCATACAGCATAATATTCATTGCCATATATATTGACAATATTACAGTGCCGAATGTATAGAAATAACAAAATTTTGTTGTTGTTTGTTTGTTAGTTAGTAGTGTTTTTGTGCAAAAATATACTATCGCGGGTATAATAATTCCATGTAGTGTGAAAAAGCAACTTGACTTGTAGTCAATAGACAGCAAGCCTTTTATTGAATAGAATGTACAAAGAAATAAAACGAGAATATCTATTGAATTAGCTACAAATTTTATTTTTCCAACGATAATTTTTATGAATAATACAGATGCACATGATATGATGCCAATTGAAAAAAGTGTAAATGTCATGAATCCGGCATCCATTTTGAGTAAAATATTATCGAATGGCAATATTACAAAAAGTAAGCAAAACAATGTTTCAAAGTTGAAAAAAATGAAGTAAAATGCTGTGAATAATAAAATCGGTGACATTAATAAAAGCGTATCTTTAGGTGTCTGCCCCAAACTATAATAACATATAGCATATATTGCCACAACTATGGCGGCTAAAAAAATAGATATGATATCCTTCACTGGATTACCTTGGTATTTGTCCCGAGTTTTATCTCAAAAAATAATACTACTGGAACCAAGATTGTCACATCATCCGCGCGGAACTGTGGGAGAGGCGCGCATTTACAGTCAAAGCGGTCAGGATGCAATGGACAAAGTATTGGCTAACACTCCAAGGCCCTTTTGCTATGAGTACTATCTATATTAATATAATAAAAAGTTATAAATAGTAACTGACAGATGTTGTGGAGAAACACTGGCTTCCAGCCAAGAGTTCAAGCCAACAGGAGGCTGAGTTAAAGTAGTATCTACTTGTCATTGTTGGCATGCCTTTCTGTATCCGCAGAACCGGATAAGGCTTCCTCAAGAAATGCGGAGTAAGAGTCGTAGTTTTTGGGGGTTCTGCGGAACTCCTCCTCATAGCCGCCCAGTTGACATTGGATGACAGTGGAAAAAGGCTTGGATCTATCCAAAAAAAGATGAAAATATGATTTGCTGAAAGCGCTTTCAGGCGGTGGAGTCCCAAAACATTCACAGTAATCCAGAGCTTGTTTTTTTGCTTCCTTATCCTGTCTGGCGGCAGTCCTTTTTTCAAAATCATCAATGGTCATGATAGGCCGGGCCGGATTCCCAACTGCCACCATACCGTCAGGAATGGAAGAAGACACAACTGACCCGGCCCCGATTATGCAATTGCTCCCAATACTGACGCCTTTAAGCACAATACTGTTCATACCTATGAAGACATTATCTCCAATTTTGACTTTCGCCGCGTTGCCGTAAGGTCGCTTGTAGATATTTTGCAGCACTACCCATTCATATCCATGGGTTAATATTACTACACCATGGGTGATGTACACGTTATGCCCTATGTCCACTAGGTAAGGTCTTGTTACATCTATAAATGTGTTCCGTGGGCTGTATATTATGCATCCTTCACCGATAGAGCACCCAAGAGATCGTAGGAATGCTATATAGGCCTTGTTGCTCCGGCAGGCAAAACGTCTTTTTATCTTATACCATAACCCAGACTGGAGCAGATATGGTTGTTGTCTCACTGAGTTAGCCATTTTGATTTCCATCTATTCCATTGACGAATTCGCCATTTGTCCTGCCGCGAATCAAGACATCACCTTAATCATTGTAGTAAAAACAGGGTTTGTAAGCCCGTAACTTTTATATTGAGCAAAAAGTTTGAGACTCACCAGCATCGCTAGTAAGCTTCTGGTTTAGCGGAGCCTTAAAGTCTCCAGAATATAAATGAGCTTTCGCTGTCCTTGGCTGCATCATATAAGCCCTTAATATCCAGAAGGATGCATTTGTCGTCGGAAGAACATTTCTTCAGTGAATCCAGACCAATTCTCCCAAACTCCTCATGCCCCACGGCCACGATCAGGGCGTCCAGTTCCTTTAACTCCTCAAATTCCATCATCTCGATGCCGTATTCGCGCCGGGCTTCGTCTTTATCCACGTGCGGGTCGTGCACCAGCACATTCACTCCGTAGCTTTCCAGCTCCTTGATGATATCAGTGACCCTGGTGTTGCGCAGGTCCGGCACGTTTTCCTTGAAGGTCAGGCCCAGGATGCCCACCCGCGCGCCTTTGACGCGGCAGTCGTTTTGGATCATCAGCTTGACCGCGTTTTCCGCCACGTATTTGCCCATGGAGTCGTTGATGCGCCGGCCGGCCAGGATTACCTGGGGGTGGTAGCCGGCTTCCTCAGCCTTGTAGGTCAGGTAGTAGGGGTCCACGCCTATGCAGTGGCCGCCCACCAGGCCTGGCCGGAAGGGCAGGAAATTCCACTTGGTGCCGGCCGCCTCAAGCACCTCCAGGGTGTCTATGCCCAGAATATTGAAGATGATGGACAGTTCGTTCATCAGGGCGATGTTCAGGTCGCGCTGGGTATTTTCAATGACCTTGGCCGCTTCCGCCACCTTGATGGACGGAGCCCTGTGGATGCCCGCCTTTATGACTCCGCCGTAAACCTTCTCCAGCAGATCGGCCGTGGCGGCGTCCGATCCGGAGACCACCTTGACGATGTTTTCCACGGTGTGGACTTTGTCGCCGGGGTTGATGCGCTCCGGCGAGTAGCCGACAGTAAAGTCCGTGCCGCATTTCAGGCCGGATTCGCGCTCCAGAATGGGCACGCAGACGTCTTCGGTCACGCCGGGGTAGACCGTGGATTCGTAAACCACCACGGCGCCGCGCGTCAGGTTTTTGCCCACAGTGGTGGAAGCGCCGATCACCGGGCGCAAGTCCGGGGCTTTATGGCCGTCGATTGGCGTGGGCACGGCCACGATGATCAGCGAGGCTTTTTGCAGGTCCGTCGCCTGAGCGCTGAATTCGATACTGGCCGCGCGCAGTTTTTCCGGCGCAAGCTCGCCGGTGCGATCCTGGCCGTTGCGTAATTCCTGAATTCTGGCCGTGGAGCTGTCCAGGCCGATTACTGTAAATTTGGATGACAAGGCGGCGGCCAGGGGGAGTCCCACATAGCCAAGGCCGACCACAGCCAGGCATTGTTCGCCGGACAGCAGTTTTTCAAAGGAAGCTTTATACATTTCGGGCATTTCTTTACTATTTTATTTTAAAGCGGCACGCTCCGCCTACATGTAGCCTTCGGTTTTCAGGTAATCCACCACCACTTCCACAGCCTCCAGGGGGGTAAGCTCCGTGGTGTCAATTCTCAGGGACGGATTTTGCGGCTCCTCATAAGGATCGTCAACCCCGGTCACGCCCTTGGCTATACCGGCCCTGGCCTTGGCGTAAAGTCCTTTGCGGTCGCGCTGCTCGCAGACCTCCAGGGGCGTGGACACGTATATTTCCACATATCCGCCGTAACGGCTGATCAGCTCGCGGTTGGCCCGGCGGGATTCATCGTACGGCGCTATGGGCGCGCAGATGGCGATGCCGCCGTTTTTGGTTATTTCCGAGGCCACAAAGCCGATGCGCGTGACGTTCAGGTTGCGGTGTTCCTTGCTGAAATTCAACTCGCTGGAGAGGTTGCGCCGCACGATGTCGCCGTCCAGCAGGGTAACCGGGCGATCGTGGATTTCCTGCAGTTTTACGTAAATCAGCTTGGCGATGGTGGATTTGCCCGCTCCGGAAAGCCCGGTGAAGAACAGGGTGAGCCCCTGTCTTTTACGCGGCGGATAGGTTTTGGCCAACTCATTTATGACTTCCGGAAAAGTGAAAGAATCGTCCACCGGTTGGCCTTTTTCGATTTTCTCCCGCAGGGCGTCCGGGGCAACATAGAGCGCGGCCGCGTCTTTTTCCCAGGTCGGGGCCACAGCTTCAATGTTCAGTTCCGCGCCAAGGTTTCGGACTTCGGCAAAGGCCTTGCTTTCAGCGATGTCGGCGCCCGGATCCGGCCACAGGCCCGGCACCGTGTGGGTGCAGCCGTAGTTGCGCAGAATAAGGGCCTGCATCACCGCTTCGCGCGGGCTGTGCAGGCTTGGGTAGAAGGGGAGCACGCCGAACATGGACAGGCGGCGCGGCAAAAGCCCCATAATCATACGCTGGCAGCGCACCAGGGAAAAATGCGCGGTTTCCAGCGGCGAGGCCGGTTTAAGAGCCGGGGATAAAAAAATCGCGGCTCCGTGTTCTTTGGCCAAAGCTTGCAGGGCCTGGGCATCCGCCTTGTGCAAGGGGCGGTCCGCCAGAACGCCGATCCGCCTGGTCCAGCCGCGCTGGGCCGCGTAGCGGTGCGAAGAATCAGGGGTGAAGCGCAGTTCCGTAAAGTCGTAATGCAGGGGCAACTGCACGCCTTCCAGGCGGCCGCCCAAATAGACCTGGCCTTCCCTGCCCAGAATGTTCAGGGCGCCGTGGGCGGCCAAATTATCCTTGCCGGCGCAGATTTCCGCCTCGCGTTTGAGATTCGGTTTCCAGTTGTCCGCAACGTGCAGGACCGCCAGCATCACGCCTTCCTCGTCCCGGATGGCCGCCTTGGTTCCCGGCTTTAGCTTGGCGCCGTCTTTTTCCGCAACCGCCAGGACCACCGGCAGGGGCCAGAGCGTGCCGTCCGGCAGCCGGCCCTTGTCCAGCACGGATTCGTACTGCGCTCTGGTCATATAGCCGTCCAGCGGGAAGTATCCCCTGGTCAGCAGCAGTTCCAGTTCGTAGAGCTGATCCGCGTAAAGCTGGACGGAGGGGTAGTTTTTGGCTTCCTCTTTCAGGCTTTCGATGCGCCGGAAATGGACGATCAGACTTTCCGAGTTATGCGATGGTTCTACAGACATTCGCGCTCCATGTGCTTAATCGCCGCCGAATATTTTACTCAGCAAGGATTTTTCTTTTTGCGGTTTTTGCTGGCGCGGCGTTTGCCCGGCCTGATCCGGAACCGTATTTTGCAGGTTTTTTATTTCCTGTTCAAGTTGCAGGCAGCGGCGTTGCAGCGTTTCATTGCGTTCCCGTTCCTTGTTGACCAGCGTCTCCAGGACCAGGAGCAGCCTGGCGTTGTCGCCGTCGCTTTGGTTGCGGTTGGATTCCAGCCACTGGACCCGCCCGGCCAGGCTGCGCACTTCCGCCTGCAGAGACTGCAAGGCGAAGTCGGCGGCTGGAGTTTTGGCGGGCGGAGCGTTCTTTTTGCCGCTTTTGCCGGCGGCCGGAGTGTCCGGCTTGCCCATGGCTTCATTGTTGTCCGCCACAACCTGTTTGATCACCGCGTCGTTGATCTGCGGCAATTCATCGGCGTAACCGTAAACCAGGGCGGCGTTGCACAGAATGTTTATGGCCCTGGGGATGCCGCCGGTTCTGGCGTAAATTAAATCCAGAGCTTCCGGAGTGAACAGATCCTGGTTGGCCGCTCCGGCTTTTTCCAGGCGATACTGGATGTACTCCCTGGTTTCTTCCTTGTTCAGCGGGGCCAGGTGGTATTTTATGGCGATGCGCTGGGCCAGCTGGGCCAGGCTGGGATCCGCGATAATCTGCTGGAGTTCCGGCTGGCCGCACAGGATGATCTGGAGCAGGGCGTGGTTCTGGGTGTACAGGTTGGAGAGAAGCCGCACTTCCTCCAGGGCCTCGCGGGAAAGGTTCTGGGCTTCGTCAATCACCAGCAGGGAACGCTTTTTCTTGGCGAAATTGGCGATAAGGTATTCATTCAGCCGGCTCAGGCATTCGGTTTTACTTTTGGGCACGTCTTCAATGCCGAAATCCCCAAGAATAAGCTGGAGCAGGCCCAGACTGTCGACGTTGGTGTTGAAGACCACGGCCACGTCGATTTCCTGCTCTATTTCGTCCATGAATCTGCGCAGCAGAGTGGTTTTGCCAGTGCCGATGTTTCCCGTAAGCAGGACAAAACCTATGTCACCGACAATGGCGTAGCGCAAATAGGCCAGAGCCTGGCTGTGTTTGGCGCTTTCAAAGATTACCGCCGGGTTTGGTATAATGGTGAAAGGGGTCTCTTTAAGACCGTAGAATGATTCGTACATATATTTCCCGCTAGCGCGTCTTGTTGAGCACCACGCCGATGATGTTGCGCTCCTGCAGCAGTTCGAGCGCGGAGTTCAGGGCGTCTTTGCCGGTTTCCGAATCGCTGACCACCATGATGATCGCGTCCACGTATTCGGCGCAGACCAGGGGATCGGCCACGTCCACCACGTGCGGCACGTCAAAGATGACGTAGCGGTCCGGATAGCGGTTCTTCAGTTCGCTGACCAGTTGCTTCATGCGCGGCGCGCCCAGCAGCTCCAGCGAACGCTTGGGGTTTTTGCCGGCCGGCAGCACCACCAGCTTTTCTATGCCGGGGTTTACCAGCAAATCGCCGATGGGAATGTCTTCCGTAAGATGCTCCACCAGGCCGGGCCGTTCGCCCATGCACAGCCGTTCGGCTATTTTGGGGTTGCGCAGGTTCAAATCCACGAGCAGGGCGGTCTGGTTGATGTCCTGGGCCAGGCTCACGGCCAGGTTGATGGCCACCGTGGTTTTACCAGCGCCGGCTGTGGGGCTGGTCACCATGATGGTGTTCCAGCCTTTGGGGCGGGTTCTCTGCAGCACCTGGGTGCGCAGCACGTTTATGGCGTCATGGAACTGCGGCCCCTGGTTGCCGCCGATAATCCGGCCCAGGTTGAGCTGCCGGGTGTCCAGAACCTGGCATACCGCGGTCTGACTGTATACCGGGATAACCGGCGTTGCCGCCGGCTGCGGCGGCTGGCTCGCTTTTGTGACTTCCGGCAGGTTGGTGAACCCGCCGCGTTCTTCCAGGGCCTTGTCCAGGGCTTTTGAAATTTTACTCATAGTGAATTCCGGAGAGGGTTACAATCTGGCGCTGATGCGGGTTTGTATGGAATAAAAAAGCACGTCCAGCGGCATGACCAGGAAGTGGAACACCAGAAGCAGGCAGGCCACGGACAGCAGGGCAAAGGCCAGCAGCAGCCGGCGTTGCTTTTTTTGCCTGGCGATTTCCTGGTCGGTTTTCAGGTAGGGCAGGGCGGTCAGCAGGGGCAGGTCGCTTGTGCCGCGCAAGCCGTACCGGCCGTGCACCGATCCGTCGGTCATCTCGCGCAGGGCCACCACTCCGGCCCCCAGGCCGCCGGATAAAAACACGCCCAGGGCCAGTATGAGCAGACGTTTGGGAGAGGTGGGAGTTTCCGGCAGGATGGGCGGATCCACCAGGGTGAGCTTTTCGCCGACCCTCTGCTCTTCAAGCCCCTTGGCTTCCCTGGCGGACATAAGCTTTTGCAGGGTTTCCTGGTACTTGGCCTGGCTGGTGGCGTAGTCGCGCTGCAGGCGGCGGTATTCCTGCTCCACCTTTGGGGCTTCCTCCACCCGCTTCAGGTATTCGTTGTACCTTGATTCCTGCCCTTCCAGGTTGGCGCGCTGCGCGGCGATTTCCAGCTCCGTGGATTTCAGCTGCGCGTTCAGGGTCACCCAGGCCGGGTTGTCCGGGTTCTGCGCCTTTGGAATATTTCTTACAGCCGAGCCCTTGCGTTCTTCGGCGCGCAGAAGTTTTTTAGTGGAAGCCAGTTCTTTTTCCGTGGCGATCACATCCGGGTGCGAGCCGCTGTACTTGCTTCTCAGCGACTGCAGGCGCGCTTCCATGTTGGTGATGGCCTTCTGGTATTCGTCTATCTTGCTGTTTGACGGTCCAGCTCCCGTGGCCTGTTCCAGGGCGGAGATCTGCTGCCTGATTTTTATGACGTCCGGGTGTTTGTCGGACAAGGTGCTTTGCATGCTCAGGTATTTGTTCCGGAGCATCTTTAGTTCTTCATTGGGAGATAGCACCAGTTTGCCATCCGGTCCGACAGTGGGGCGCAGCGGCTCCACAGTGGCCAGTTGGCCTTCCAGATAGGCCTTGCGATCCGCGAGCGAGCTTAAGGATTCTTTTAGCACGCTGATTTCCCGGCGGATTCTTTCCATTATTTCCATATTGAGCTGGAGCATTTCCGGCAGGGAGGTCAGGTGGGATTCCTTAAATTGGGCGATGGCCGCTTCCGTGGAGCTCACTTCCTTGCCGATGCTTTCCAGTTGCTTTTCCAGAAAATCCTGGGCCGTGGAGGCTTTTTCCTCCCGGCTGCGGTAGTTTTCCTCCAGAAACAGGGAAACCAGGGTGTTGGTGGTCTGCAAGACCTTGGGCGGCGATTTTCCCTTGTAGCTCAAAGTAAAGGCAATGGTGGCCACGCTGGGGCGGCCGGTGGCGCTCTGGACGTCCGCCTGGATGGGCGTCATGGCTATGTCCTTGCGCATCGTCTCTATTATTTCTTCCGCCGGCTGTGTTTTTCGTTCTTTTTCATAGAGATTGAGGCGCTCTATTATGCCCATCAGGTTGGAGCGGCTCAGAGTGATCTGGGTGATCGCCTTAAGGCGCTCCTCCACAAAGCCGGTTACGGTGGAGCGCACGAATTCCGAGGGGATTTCCTGACTTTCTATCAGAATGGTGGCGGAACTTTCGTAGATGGAAGGCAGGAGCATGACCGGCAGCATAGTCAGGATAAAGCCGCAGAAGAGCGTGATCACAAACGCCCGCCTGTTCCTGCGCAAGGCGTCCAGAATTACAAAAATTTCGTTTACTTCATTGTTAGCCATAAACAACCTTCGGAATGCGTCGGGCTTGCATGTTAAGTGGCGCGGCGCGCCGGATTACAATTCTTGCGGAAAATCCCAGGCGATAATAAGACTTACGGAATTCGCGTCTCTGACGACGTCAGCCAGTTTATTGGTGTTGTTCATATATCTGTAAACAATTCCAGAATATAAATCCTCTGTGAATCTATAATACGTGCCCAGGGAATAATACCAGGTTTCGCGCGAGACCCGGCTGATATCCCCGCTGCTTTCGTTTTGCTGGTAGCTGACCTGCGTTACGCTGTACCAGCGCCGGTCGTGGGAGTAACGCAAACTGGCCATATAGGTGTTCCGCGTGGTCAGTTCTCCGTAAATGGAAGGAGATTGCGCCTGGTTGGCCGTGAATTCGGCCTTCCAGCGCTCATCCTGCCAGGTGAGCTTCAGATCCCCGGCGAATCCCGAGGAGGTGGAATCCAGCCCGCCGCCGAATGCCTTGAATCTGGTGCTGGAGTCAATAAAATACATGCCGGCCAGAGCCTGGACTGTCACTTTATCCATAGGCGCCCAGTAAAATCCGCCCATGCCGGTGTAGACGTTCTGGGTGGTTGTGCTGGACGGGCTGTCAAACTCTATGTTTTGCCAGGCTCCCTGAACGATCAGGGCCAGGGTGTTGTCCAGGAGCATATGCTGCCAGGTGCTGTTGAAAGCCCACAGGTCATAGTCCGGATAGATGGTTACGTCATACTCCAATTTGGAGTATGTGCCGCTGACGGAGAGGGAATCCTTGTCCGTAAGCTGGTAGCTGAATCCAGGCATTACAGACGAGGTATGCCGTTTGGCCATGAATTGATGGGCGCCGACCTCGTCCAGATAGTCCTCAATGGCGTAATCCTCGCTCCAGCTTACGCCCAGGTTGAGGGCCAGGCGCTCCGTGTACTGGTGTTCGGCGCTGGCGTTCAGCAGTATATTGGTCCGGTTATACTGGCTGTTGTCCTCATACAGATATCTGGCCACATCCCCGGTGGCGCGCAAAGTGCCGCGCTCGGTCTTTTTCTCAACAGTCAGAAGGGGATTTATTTTATACTGGATGTCTTCAATGTCTTTCAAGTACAGGTTGTCGTTCCAGGAGGTCTCCGCCTTTATGGTAGGGGTGACCTTGAGTTGGGCGGCTGCCGGATCGGCCCAGTGCAGTAAGCCGTAAAGAGCGAACGCGGCATAAGCCATAATCCGGGATGGCTTGCAGACCGGCGGTATTTTGGGGAGCGTTTTGGATGACATGCTGCCGCGCTTTCGTTTTTATGCTCCGGGCCCGCTCTTTATGGATGCCGGCCCGGAGTTCTGGTCTGATGGACTTTTATTCCAGAGTTTTTAAAAGGTCCTTGGCCTGGGCGAGTTCCGGAAACTCATTGGGATCCTGGGCCAGGGTTTTCTTAAGGATCATGGCCGCTTCCGCCTTTTGCCCGCCGGCGGCCAGGGCCGCGGCCAGATGGTAGGCGATGGTCTTGTTGTCCTGGGCGTTTGCAAAGGCTTCCTGGAGCGCTTTGACGGCTTCCGGGTAATTTTTCTGAAGATACAGTATCCAGCCCAGGGTATCAATGGCCGCCGGATTCTTGCTTTCCGCCGCCTTTTTGGCAAAAGCCAGGGCTTCTTCCAGACTCTTGGGATCGTTTCTGTGCTGGCTGATCAGGTAGGCCAGGTTGTTGGCCGGCGCCAGGGCGTCCGGGAATTTGGCCAGCAGGTCGCGATAGGTCGCTTCTGAACCGGCGATGTCGCCCTTGCGCTCAAGGAGCAGAGCCAGGAGCATGCCGCTGGAAAAAGACTGCGGCTCCTTGGCCAGAGTGTCCCGGCAGGTTTTTATGGCCTCGTCAATCCGGCCGGAGCTGACGTAGATCTGGGCCAGTCTGGTGACCGGCAAATCCCATTGCGGGGCCAGTTCCAGGGCCGCTTTGTAGGCCTCTTCGGCTTTTTTCTGATCATTCGCCGCCAGGGCCGCTTCAGCCATAAGCGCCGCCGCGCTGGGATCCTTGGGTCTGCTCTGGCGGCGTTTTTCCGTCCAGGCCAGCGCTTCTTTAGTTTTGCCGGCCGCTACCTCCGCCCGCACATGCCCTTCCGCGGCCGAGCCGGAGTCCGGATCCAGAGCCAGGATTTTGTCAAAGTAATTCAGTGATTCCTGGTAGTTCTGCTGAAGCCCCATCAACGCGGCCAGGCGCATCATGGCGTTGACTTTGGCGCCTTCATCAGCCAGCAGGCCTTCATAGATTTTTTGCGCTTCCGGGTAACGTTTGGCCAGGGTCAGCACTTCCCCTTGGGCAAAAAGCAGTTCGTTCTTGTTTTTGACCTTGTCCGCGCCGCTGCGCAGAATGCCCAGGGCGTCGTCCGTCTTGTTCTGATCCGCGTATGATTTTGCCAGAATAAGATAAGCCGGCGTGTAGTCCGGGCTTTTGGCCAGCACGTTCCGGAGCGTGTCTTCGGCCGAACGGGGAGTGCCCTGGGCCTGCTGCACCGCGGCAAGAACCATGGCGCTGCTGTAATCCTTGGGGTCTTCGGTCAGAACGCGGCGCAAATCCGCCAGGGATTGATCGTAGCGCCCCTGGAGCATGTACATGCGGCCGCGCAGGGCAAGAGCCCGGATGGAGGCCGGGTTTTTCTGGAGCAGATTGTCCAGCATGGCTGTCGCGTCCAGGATTTTTCCATGGCTGGCGTATATTTCCGCCAGCCGCTGCATGGCCCGCAGGCCGGGTTCACCGGCCGTGGGGTCGTCCGCCACGGCGCGCAGTTCCGCCAGGCCTTCATCGGCTTTGCCGCTCTGCATCAGCACTCCGGCTTTAGCCAGACGCAAAGCCGGAGTGGGCGCGGGCGCCTTGTTCAGCAGTTCCAGGGCCGCAGCGGTCTGGTTGCCGGCGGTCAGGTTTTCCGCGACCGTGATCCGAATGGTATCGTTCTCCGGCTGCTCGGCCAGGATTTTGTCATACAGGGCCACGGCTTTTTCCGGTTGGCCGGCCGCCTTGTACACCTCCCCCAGGCGCAGAACAATGCTGGGATTGTCCGGAAACTGCGCCTTGAGTTGGTTGAGGTAGTTTTCCGCGGCCGGGTAATCCTTCTGGACAAAGGCGATGTTGGTAAGAAAATTTATGGCCGCGGCCGAGCCGGGTTTCTTTTGCAGAAAATCGGTCAGCATCTTCTTGGCGTCTTCAGTGCGCTCTTTTTCCAGCAGTATGGCGACAACGCCCAGGAGGGCCTCTTCGTTGTCCGGGGCTTTGGCCAGCACCTGGCGCAGAATGGTTTCGGCCTGGTCGGCGTCTTTTTTCCGTATGGCGATGCCGGCCTTGATTATTTGGGCCTCCAGGGAATCCGCCCGCAGGGCTGTGGCTTTATCCACAGTTTCCTGGGCCTTGGCCGGATCGTTGGCCAGCAGGTATATCCTGGCCATGCCCAGCAGGGCTTCCACGTTTTGGGGATCCAGTTCGGCGGCCCGCATGAAGCCGCCCATGGCGCCGCGCCAGTTCTGCTCCTGCATGTCGCAGCGGGCCAGAAGCACATAAGCTTTGGCGAACTTGGGGTCCAGCTTTATGGCGTTTTTCGCCTCCACGCGCGCTTCGCCGCAACGCTGGGCTTTCTCCAGCTTTTCAGCGTTTTCGTACAGGGAGTCCCGGCGCTCTTCCTTGGAGGAGCAGCCGGCGCACAGGGCGATCATAAACGCAACCAGTAAATATTTCATTGTCTTACCTCTGTTGAATTTCAAATTCGTCTCCGCGGGTAAAATGCCCCGCGGAATAGCGTCAAAAACATCCCTGATGCCGCTCCAGGCGGCACAAGCAAAGCAAAAACAGCGTGTTGCGCTTTGCGATCCCCATACCGAACCGGCAGGTGCGGCGTGAAGTTGCACTAAGGCATTTCAACTTTGAAATGCCGCGCCGTGGCGGAATACTCAACGTTATATCGCTTTAAGACGCTCCGCGTCCTGTAGCTACCACCATAACTGTTTTGAAAAGAATAACCAGATCGCGCCTGAAGCGCCACTGGTCAATATACTCCAGGTCGTATTTAACCACATCCTGAAAACTTTTAACGGAGCTGCGGCCGCTGATCTGCCACAGGCCGGTCACGCCAGGCTTCATGGAAATGCGGCGCCTCTGCCATGGCTCGTAGTGTTCCACCTCGTCCGGAGTCGGCGGCCTTGTGCCAACCAGACTCATGTCACCCTTGAGCACGTTGATGAACTGCGGGAACTCGTCCAGGGATGTGCGGCGCAGGAATTTTCCAACTTTGGTGATGCGCGGATCGTCCGCCATCTTGAACATCAGGCCTTCCATCTCGTTGTGCTTCAAGAGTTCTTTTTTGCGTTCCTCGGCGTCAATATACATTGACCTGAATTTATACAACTGGAAATGACGGTTGTTCAGCCCCACCCTGGTCTGCCTGAATAAAACAGGGCCTGGCGAATCACGTTTTATGGCCAGAGCCACAAAGGGCAGAAGAATTAAAAAAAAGACGAATCCCACCAGGCCGCCGACAATATCCAGGATCCTTTTGTAGAACAGGCCGGTCGGGCTTATATGCATGCCGTAGACCGTGAGCGTGGGGACGTTTTTAAGGTGCTCCACCGTAAGCCCCCGCACGCGTTCCTTTGGATTGAACATGCTCGGGATGATGCGCACGGTTATGCCGGAAAGGCGGCAGCGCTCCACAACGCTGTCCAGGGGCAGATCCGCCTTGGCCGGAAGCGCGATGATCACTTCGTCCAGGGCCTCGTTGTGCAGGAGTTCCTCCAGCTTCGAGTAGTCGCCCAGTTTTTGCAGGCCCGGTATTTCCTGCTCTTCCGGGCCGTAGTGCAGCCAGCCGATCACCCGGTGGCCCCAACTGCCCTGTTCGTCCAGAGCCACGTTCACCACGCCCAGGCGTTCCGCGTCCCCCACCAGAAGTATGCGCGTGAGGTTGCGGCCGTCCTTGATGCGCATGCGCAGAACCGCCTTGCCCAGGATGCGGCTGAGCATCAGCCCGGTAAAGCTCAGGCCGGCGTATATGAGCATGAAGTCCCGCTGCAGCTCGTATACTTCAATCAACAGGAAGCTGGTGTAGATCAGTGAAAATTCCAGAACCACGGCGGTGAAGATTTTTACCAGGCATTGCTTGAGCGGCGGCAGGAAGTTTTCGTCGTACAGGCGCATGTTGCCCAGAATGAAGGCGTTGAGCAGGATAAGCAGGAGCGCCATAAGCAAAAAGACCAGATCCGACATGGCAAAAGTCTGCCAGGTCAGTTCCCAGTATATGTACCAGGCCAGATATCCGCCGAGTATGAACACCAGGCCGTCTGCAAGGAGCAGGAGATTGGTTATGAGCAGAACCTGTTGCCTGTACATAGCTGTCTTTTTTGTGGCTTAGTTGTTTTCCAGGCCGCCGGGGATAAAGCGCTTCACCTCCGGCCGGATTCCGGATATAAAACCGTCCACGACTTTTTGCGCGGCATCCTCGCTTACGCCGCGCGGCATGATGTATTCAATGCGTACCAGGCCCCCGTCTGTTCTGCGGGTGGTTACCGCGTCCTGGAACAGCATGAGCTTATTCCGGAATTCGTTGCTGATCTTCCGCCCCCTCTGCTCAAACCAGAAGTTGGACAAAATGAACTGGTCTTCCTTTTTCAGGAGCATGCGGCCGACGGGCTGTTTTTCCGCGCCTCTTTCGGATTCTCCTTTGGCCATGATGCTCCAGCCGCTGCCCAGCAGGCAGGAGGCCGGCGCATGGGCCGAGGCCGCGGAATCCTGCGCCGCGTAATAAGTAATCAGAAAATACAGGGTATCCCGTGTTTTTTCGTTTATATAAAGGGCGCTGAAGGCCTCTGTCGCGCCCAGACCGGCCATTTCCTCAGGCTTGAGCTGAATGGGCCGGCCCTGCCAGTCCCCCAGGCGGAGCGGAAAAGCCGCCAGGGATTCTCTGGCCGGAGTCGGCGCGGTCTGCCTGGCCCACACGGCGCAGGCGGTCAGGAGCAGCAGGACCGTCAGACTTGCGGCCAGGCCTTTTGTGCCCGGCCGGATCCGCCCGAGCGGGATTACGGGCTCTTCATCCGGTTTTGGGGCCGGGGCCGGCCGGTCCTTGCGCCGCAGGGCGTACAAAATGCCCAGGAGCGCCAGCAGGGAGATTATGTACACCAGCCAGCCGGAAAAATCGTGGAAGAAGCCTTCGGCCATGGCCGGGCCGAACCAGCGGCAGAGAATGCCGGTGACCATGATGCGGAAGGCGTTGGAAAACACGGCCACCGGAACGGCGGCAAAAATGAGTATGGCGCGCAAAAGCGGGCGCCGCAGGAAAATCCATCCGGCCAGCACGGCCATGAGGATGCTGGGCAAAAGGTAGCGCAGGCCGCTGCAGGCATCCACGACCTCCAGCTGAATGGTGCCCAGATCAATGACGTTGCCCTCCCGGAAGACCGGAATAAAGGTCATGCGGAGCATCAGTTCGGCCAGGGCGGAAGAAATGAGGCGCAGTTGAAAACTTAAGGTTCGGAATATGAAAGCCGGCCAGGGAACGGCGAAAAGTCCGGCCAGAGCGAAAGCCCACAGGGTCTTGAAGCCGTTTTTGCCGTAAGTCAGGCAGATTATGGCCATGACCAGGGTCCAGATGGAAAAGAAAACCAGGGCCATGATGGCGCTGAGCCGGCCAAGGAGAAAGAAAAAGGCGGTCAGTCCCAGGAACAGGTAACCCAGGCCGTGGCCTCCGCCGGCCGTGGCCGCCAGCTTGCGGCGGTCGGTCCAGAAGATCCAGGCCATGATCATGGGCACGATATAGGCGTGCGAATAGTCCGGCCGATCCCAGAACTCCAGAAGTTTCGGGAAAATATCGTAATAGGCGGCCACAAAGGCCGCAAAAGCGGCCGCGGCAAGCGGCAGGGCCGCGGCCGCCGGCTTGCCCGCGGCGGTGATATTGCTTTGCGACATAGAATAAAATCCTTATAAGCCGAAGCTGTAGCGGCGCCACCTGAATCCACCCAAGTTCCGCCGGATTTTAGAACGCGTTTAGGGCTGAACCGAAGCGGTCCGTCCGGAGATGGCAAATTTTGTTTCCTGGCCGCAACGCGCGGCGTTTGAAAGCGATTTGGCTTCGTGAAGCCCACTGATCATTAGCGCCTGGTCCGCGGATCCATATTTCATTCGTCAAACATCATGTTACTGATGGATTATTTTAATCCAAAATATGTATGCTTATCCGTTGGTCAATACGTTAAACCACTGTTTTGCGCAAGCGGAACCATGCTGTATCGGATTGTGTTTTCAGAAATATGGCCTGGTGTTTATGATGCGGGGCGTTCAGCGGCCGGAGGGCTGACGGGCCCGCAAAAAACAGAAACGGCGCGGATTCCCGTTTGCGTGGGAATTCGCGCCGTTGCGGGCGGTGCAAAGTAAAATGCTTTATGGCATTTCCGCTATGAAATATATCAGAATTTCGAGATGTGGTCCGCCAGGGCTTTGATCTGGGCGTCGTCCAGCTTGTGGGCGATGTTTTCCATCATGGCCTTGCTCTTGCCGCCGAAGGCGGGATCGTTTTTGTAGCTGGCCAGCTTTTTGGCGAGCTCCTCGGCTTTCTGGCCTTTCAGAACGGCCGCGCCGGCCGGAGTTTTGGCGCCGTCATCGCCATGGCAGGAAAGACACTGTTTTTTGTACAGCTCGGCGGCTCCGTCCGCGTCGGCGAAAACAAGCGAGGCGGCGAACAAAAAAACGGCACTCAGACTTAAGGCGATCAGTGCTTTTTTCATAATGTGCTCCCGGTTTTTTGGGGTTAGTCCGGCGCAGGCCTCACAGGCCGGACTGCACCGGGGTTATTGAATATATATTTCCAGTACCTGCGGGTTCGCGGTAACGGCTTCGTCCTTTTGCGGTTTGCCCGAAAGATCCAGGACCAGGCGTTCCGAATCCCCGTGCCGCCCGAGGCGCGCGCCCTTGATGATCCGGTTGGACGGCACGGACGGCGCGCTTATGTTCTTCCACTTGCCCGGCAGGTCCACAACCAGGCGGTCCGGGTTGTCCAGCACGAAGTATCTGGCCTTGAGCGGGGCGTTGCCCACAATGCGCAACAGCATTTTCTGGCCGGAGAAAGATATTCTTATACTCTCAATTTGCTTTTCCGCAACCTCTTTAACGGTTTTTTCCGTCTTTTGGCCGTTGGCGGGCTTTGCCGGTGCGCTCGGCTTTTTAGCCGGCGCCGCGTTGGCTTCGCCTGTTTGAGGCGCCGGCTCGGCCGGCTTTTTGTCGTCCGCCTGGCGCATGGCCGGCCTGGATTCCTCCGGCGCGTTTATGGGGGGCGGCATCTTGGGCAGGGGTAGTTCGGCGCGCTCGGTGGCGTTCGGGGCCGGCGCGGTTATGGCCGGGGAAGCGCTGGCGTTTTGGGATGGAGTGGCCGCCGGCGGCGCGCCGGTGGCGTTATGGGCCGGAGCCTGGGCCTGGAGCGGCGCGCGGGTGGAGTTTTCCGGCGCGGCCGGAGCCTGGGCGTCTCTCCGGCCGCCTTGCAGGTGAAAGAAAGTGACCATGCCCATGGCCAGTAGAATTACCGCCAGAATGAGCATGGTTATGCCCTTGTTCATGATGATTCTCCTTTGCGGGGCTACTTTTCCAGAAAGCCCAAAAATTCTTTAGCCAGGCCAAAGGCCGGGTTTATGGCCAGGGCCTTTTTAAGATGCCCCAGCGCTTCTTCGGTTTTGCCGGCCCCGTGCAGGGCCCGCGAAAGGTTGAAGAGCACGTGCTCGTCGTCAGGGTCCATTTCCAAAGCCCGCTCGTGCGCCAGACAGGCCAGATCGCACAGGCCTTTCTTACGCAGGGACTTGCCGAATTCCGTGAACATAAATTTATACTCCGGCAAAGGCGGCAGGGGACGCGTGAGTATTTTGCGCAAATCGCGCGTCGCTGCTTTGTCGGATTGCAGCTTTATCAGAGCCAGGGCGTATTCCGCCCGCAATTCGTGCTCCGATTGGCTGGGGTTTTTCACTTCGTCGCCGGCGGCTTCAGCGCCAGGCGGCGCTTCATCCGCCTTGGCGGGGCTTGCCGGCTCAGGATCCGCTGGCGCCTGGGCCGGCCCGGCCTTAAGCCAGTGCTTCAGAAGATCCGGGTCATCGGCCCGGCCGGCCCGGCTTTTTTCAAGAACGGCTTCCACCTTGTCGTCAGGCAGGCAGACTGGTTCCGCATCGGCCTGATCATCCGCCGGCTTGACCTGGATGGGCTGAAAATAGACAAAAAAATCATCATCCTCAATGCGCGTCGGGTCGGCCAGGGCCAGGCCCTCCTGTGAATAGGGCTGGGCCAAAAAAACGCCGTCCGCGGTTTTCCAGACGCGCCACCCGGTCTGGTCAGGCTCGGACTCTTCCTGTTCTTTGCGTCTGGCATACATGCCCAGAAATGTTTTTTGCACGGCTGACTTCCCTTGGGCAAAACCCTGGTCATGAGGCTTCAGGCAAGGCCGGGGCGGCTAAAAACCGCATAAATGCGCCTTGTTGCGCTGTTGGCAGGAACATAAAACAAAAGGCGGAAAAAAGGAACGCCCGTCAGGTTCGTTTTGCCTGGCCCGGCTTTAGAAAATATTCCGGCGGGAAAACCTCAATGCCAATCCGCCCTGAAGGCGCGGCGCTGGACGTTGCGGCGCTTTTGGCGTATTGTCTGGCCATGCATGAAATGTCCATCACCGACAGCTTGCTGGGCATGGTTCGCGAGGAACTTGCCAGGCACGGCGCGCAAAAACTGATTCTGGTCCGCGTTCGTTACGGTCCGCTGGCCAACCTGGTGCCGGAGGCCATGGAAATGGCTTTTGAAGTGCTGACCGCCGGCACGGAGTTTGAGGGCGCCAAACTGGAACTTGCCGCCACGCCGCTGGTTCTGGGCTGCACCGCCTGCGGAAGGGAGTTTTCCCCGGAAGGCGGGTCGCCTTCGCCCTTTGTCCCGTGCCCGGCCTGCGGGGCGGAACTTGGGCATTCGGTCATAAGCGGCCGGGAACTGTACCTGGATCATCTTGAAGCGGAGTAGGCGCATGGAAATTCCTGTTGAGCGCGGCATTTTCGAGGTCAACGACGGCATTGCCGCGGAATTGCGGCGCACTTTCGCTCAAAGCGGCGTTCTGGTCCTCAATTTGATCAGCTCGCCGGGGGCCGGCAAAACTTCCGTGCTGGAGCGCACCCTGCGGGATCTGGCCCCGGAATTCAAAATGGCCGTCATTGAAGGGGACCTGCAAACCGACAACGACGCCAGGCGCGTGGCCGCCACCGGGGCCAGGGCCGTGCAGATCAACACGGGCGGCGGCTGCCACCTGGACGGACGGATGATCCGTGAGGTCCTGCCCGCTTTTGACCTGCCCAACCTGGACATATTGTTCATTGAAAACGTGGGCAACCTGGTATGCCCGGTGGAGTTCGACTGCGGCGAAGACCACAAAATCGCTTTGCTGAGTGTGACCGAGGGCGACGACAAGCCGGAAAAATACCCGCTGCTGTTCAGCCTTTCCGCGGTTATGCTGCTGAACAAGGTGGACCTTTTGCCCTATGTGGATTTTGATTCCAGCCGGGCCGCCCGCTTTGCCACGGCCCTGAACAAGACGCTGGCGGTGTTGCCGGTATCCTGCCGCGACGGCTCCGGACTTCAGGCCTGGTACGACTGGCTGCGCAAGGCCCGGCTGGCGAAAAAGCCGGCCTGAAAGCCGGGGATTGCCCATGGCCGCGTCTTCCCACAAATCTTTCGAGGACTTCTCCAGCGCATTCAAACCTGTTGCCGGGGCGGCGTCCGAACCTTCCAGAAAGCCGGACGCGGGCCGCAAAAAAGCGCCTGGGGAGCAAAATGACGATTCCCGCCTTTTTGCCGAGGCGGTCCGCGGCATGACCGGTAAAAAAAGTAAACCGGCCAAAAATCAGGATGATGAGGCCGGGCTTTTTGCCGAGGCCATGCGTAATGTGGCCGGACTGGGGAAAAAGCCCGGAGGCGCTGGGAAAAATACGGCCGCCGCTCCGCGGGGAGGACGCAAGGATGCGGATAAGTCCGGACTTTCCGCGAATCAGTATAAAAAAACGGCGGAACTGAGCGGTGACCCTGTTGCGGCGGAAGTTGCCGCAACAGACGAAGATCCGGAGTCCGCGCTTTTTTCCGGGGCGGTCAGTGGCGTTAAACCGCTGAACCGCCGGGGCCGGGAAGTGCCACCGGCAATCAAAAAAAGCGCCGCCGCCGCCGGTGGTCCAGAGGCGGCGAGCGCCGCCCTGGAGGAGTTTTTGCACGGCAAGCTGGAGTTTGCCGTGGAGTTCACTGACGAATTTATTGAGGGCCGGGTGGTCGGGCTGGATCCTCTGGTGGTGAACAAGCTCCGGGCCGGCCAATACAGTCCGGAAGCCCACCTGGATCTGCACGGCCAGAACGCGGCTCAGGCCTACGACGCCCTGCTGTTGTTCATTCGCCAATCTTACCAGCGCGGGCTGCGCACCCTGGTGATTGTAACCGGGCGGGGGCGGAATTCGCCGGACGGGGTGGGGATTTTGCGCGAGCGCATCCAGGCCTGGCTGACCAGAGAGCCCCTGAAAAGGGTGGTGCTGGCTTTTTGCACGGCCCAGCCGCACGACGGCGGGGCCGGGGCGCTTTATGCGATCCTGCGCAAATACAAAAAAAGCCATGGCAAAGTTCAGTGGGATCGCTGCCCCAGGCCGGAAGATCTTTTAATTTAATCTGGGGCCGCCGCCACGGCTCCCGTCCGGGGGACAACGTCCGCCCGTTAATTCGGGATAATCAGGCCGTCCAGGCAGCTGCAATCGCGCCCGGCCTGCTTGGCGGCGTAAAGGTACTGGTCGGCCGTTTTCAGGCCGGCCATCATGGTCTTGCCCGTGGACTCCCCCTGGCGGGGAGTGATTTTGGCCGCCCCCAGGCTTATGGTGATGCGCAGATCCTTGCCATCGTGCCGCATGGGGTTTTGCGCCAGATAGGCGTGCAGGCGTTTTAAAAGCTTCAGGCAGCCATCGTGCCGCATGTCCGTGAGAAGAACGGCGAATTCCTCTCCCCCGTAGCGGCAGAGAACGTCGGTGTCCCGCAGGTTTTTCTGCAGGCAACGGGCAATGTGCCTGAGGGCCTGGTCGCCCACCGCATGGCCGTAGGTGTCGTTTACTTTTTTGAAATGATCCAGGTCCAGCATGGCCAGATACGCGTCCTGGCCGGAACGGCGCACCAGCTTGAGCAGCTCGCAGCCGTGCAGGAGGAACTGGCGGCGGTTGTAGACTTTTGTCAGGGGATCCAATGAGGCCAGCAGTTTATAGCGCCGCTGGACTCTGCGCAGATCCGCCTCTATCGCCGCGCGCCGTTTAAGTTCTTTTTGCAGGTTCAGGTTCAGCTCGCTGAGCATGAGTTCTTTTTGCGACAACTCCCGCAAGCTGTGATCCAGCTGTTCCACCATCATATTGAAGGCATTGCCCAACTCGCCCATAAAGTTGTTGCGTTGGGTGAAGTCGCCCCTGGCGACCATAAGAGCCTGCCAGGCCAGGTGCTGCAGTCTGGACTGAAGCGCTTTAAGCTGGCCCACGGTGCTGCCTCGGGCTTTGATGGGGGAGAGAAAATCCCCTTCGGCAAAGGCGGCCAGAGACCGCCTCACGGCCAGGATGGTTTCCCCCAGCTCCTTCAGGTCCGGGCGACCGGACAGATCCGCCGGCATTTCCGGAGGCTTTGGGGAGAGAAGAAGATCGCTCAGATACTTAAGGGCAAGTTCAAAGCGGTCCGTGTCCGGCGGCGCGTTTTGGAGGTGTTCTTCAGGTGGGAGCATTGTTCGCACCAAGTTCAGGAAACAGCTTTGGCTTCAAAGCGGCAGGTGCGGCCGCCGGTGGTCCAGCAGTCCACTTCCCTGGCCTGAAATTTTTTCCGGGTAAAATTTTCCAGCAGCGAGGCAATAAAACCTTCATCGTAAACGCAGGTTTCCTTGCCCGTGTCCGGCAGTCCGGAGCAATCCAGGTCTTCCTCCACCGTGATCATGAAATATCCGGACTGGGGATCGGCCTTTTCAAAACGTACCACCCCCAGACGCAGTTGCAGGCAAAGATCCTGGAGCCTTTTGGCGAATTCGCCAAGGGAGCCGGCGTCAGCCAGAAATTTTCCATAAAAGGCCCGCCCGGCTATCCGCCCGGCTTCGTACATGATTTTGTCCGTGGTCTCTGTCCCGCATTCCTGCTCAATGGCGTCCCGCAGGGAAAATTTGAGCAGACGGTACAGGGCCACGTTTGTGGAGTCACCGAGATTTGGCCGGCCCAAAGGGATATCTCCGATAAAATCCCAGGAAAAAGAATATGTTCTGTCCATACTATATCCTATATTAAGCAAAGCATTCCAAGACTCCGTCAGGCACGCGCCCTTTGTTGAGCAGCCGGCGTGGAATGTGATCTTAGCATAATATAATTATTTTTCAGAATGAATCTATCTTATTTTACAGCGGTATTCACAACAAGGCAACAAAGTATAATTCGCTCAAGCCTGACCGTCGCCTTTTGTATTGCGTATCCGCTTGTCTTTATGTCGTTTTTACGTTGCTTTTTACAAATATGCCGACAACAAAAAGCGAATCCTCAGGGAAGTTTTTGGGCGGGGCTACGCGTATGTGGAGCGGACTTTCCGACGCCGGGCGGCAGTTCGCGCGCCGCCTCAGGAGCGTGGGCGAGCCTGGAACACGTCTTTCGGCGAAGCGATCCCAATAAATCGGCCAATGCCGATTTATTGGATGAGCGCCGGTTATTTAAACACTTGGCGCAAGGCGTCCTTAAGTTGATCCGGAGTGATCAGATCCCGCAGCACCAGGGGGGTGCGGGCGGCCTGGCCGGTCGGAAAAATGGCCAGGGCCGGTATGCTGGCTCCGCCCAATGATTTCAGCAGAGCCTGGCCTTCCGGGTTGTGTCTTGTCAGGTCCACGCGCACGTAGTTAAGCGCGTATTGCTCCTGCCAGCGCTTCAGACGCCGGGACGTCAGGGTGGCGTATTCCTGGGCCTTGCAGTTGGCGCACCAGTCGGCCGTGAATTCAACCAGCATGGCTTTTTGCCCCAGGTTGGCCGCGAACCGCTCCTGTTCAAAATTCTGCCAGGGATTTGGGCTTTCTTTGTACCCGAAGCACACCCACAAGGCCAGACAGCCCAGGCCCACGGCCACATATCTGGATATTTTCCGGCGCAGGGGCGGGGCATTCAAGCCGCCGATCCTGCCCCAGAACCAGGCGGCCATGCTGATGATCAGCAGGACGGCCAGCATCACGGGCAGGCGGCTTTCCGGCAAAAGCCAGAGCAGGTAGACTACCGTGCCCAGCAGAAAAAAGGACAGCACCTGTTCCAGCACGCCGGTCCAGGCTCCCGGTCTTGGCAGAAAGCGCACCATGCCGGGCCGCCAGGCCATGATCAGGAAGGGCAGGGCCATGCCCAGGCCCACGCTGAAGATGGTCAGGGCCAGGTATTGCGCCGGCTGGTTTACCGCCCAGCCCAGCACTCCTCCCAGCATGGGGCCGCTGCACGGCGTGGCCAGCAGGGTGGCCAGAATCCCGCCCCAGAAGGCCTCCAGGCGCGGACTGCGGTGTTGCCCGAAACTGGGCGCGAGCACGGGCAGGGAAAAAACCCCCAGCATGCTCAGGGCCAGCATGAAAATAATTATGGCCAGCGCTTCCAGCAGGACCAGATTCTGGAAAAATTGTCCCCAGAGCATGCCAACACCGCCCAGCACCACAATGAGCAGGCCGAACCAGACCAGGATGCCCAGGGCGAAAAACAGGGCATGGCTGCGGAACATGGCGCGCTGTTCCCGCATGCATTTTAAAGAGCAGACGTTCAGCAGGGCGCTGAGTTTCAGGCTGATCACCGGCAGGACGCAAGGCATGAGGTTGAGCAGAAAACCGGCCGCCAGCCCCAGCAGTACGGCCTGCCACAGGAAGCTCACCTCCAGGCCGGGGGAGAAAAACACCGGGTTGAGCTCCGGCAGTTCCGCCGGGGCGAGTGCTCCGTCGCCTTCGTTGTTTACGGACTGCCGGGCCGGCGGCCTGGATTGCTCCAGGAGTTTCAGGCATTTGGCGGGCAGGCCGCCGCTGTCCTTGATTTCCGGCGCGGCTATGTGCAAATTCCGGCTGAACGGGGTGCAGGAGCTTGTCGAACAAAGCAGGCCGCTCAAGGTAAGGTTAAACCCCTGGATGGCGGCTTCGGCCGGAATGTAAACAAAAAGCGGCGTCTCGTCCTGGTAGGTGAAGACCCGGTTGCCGGAGTAAATATCCTCTTTGATGCCGCCGGGCGGAAACAGCGGCGCATATGCCGGCAAATCCAGCTTGAGGGCCGTGGGATAAACATCGTCCGGCAGCGGCAGATCCGCCCCGCTTATTGAAAAAGGCGCGTAAATATAGCTGCCCCTGGGGATTTTCAGGCTCAGAACGAGCAGGGCGCTCCGGCCGCCCGGCGCGGCCGGGCTTCGCGCGTCCGCCAGGGCCTGGGGCGGGGAGGGCAGGCCTGGGCCGGCGTACACGTCCCAACTCGCTTCCACGGCCGGAGCGGGAGGCTCGGCGGAAAAAGCTCCGCCCCGCGTAAGCTCTGCCGCGCAGAGGCTTTTTTGCAAAAAAATGAAAAAAATCACAATGATGCATATGCTGAAAAAAAGGCGATTTTTTTCTTGACTTCCAGACGCTCTGAACATACTTAACTCACTCGCAATATGGGCCATTAGCTCAATTGGTAGAGCAGCTGACTCTTAATCAGTTGGTTCGGTGTTCAAGTCACCGATGGCCCACCAGAAACTCCGGAAGGACTTACGAAGAAATTCGTGAGTCCTTTTTTTGTTATTGGCAGCAACGACAGGTTAAAATTACCACAACTTTTCCCGTCTGTCTAAGGCTGAAGATCCGGCCGCGGCTGTAAAAGCCGCCCTCCTCGCTTGCCGCTTACGCTCTGGCTTGCCGGAGCCCTTGATCCGTCTTTTTTATCCACGGCAAAATATTATTCCCGGCGCCAGCGCCCTCCGCCCCTGGAGGATTCGTTTTTTTGGCTATTTTTTAAGTGATTCCAGATATGCATTGATTTTTATTTTTGCTTAATTTTTATAATTTATGCATGCTATATTCAATTATTTCAAAAATAACAAAATGTATTATGATAATTTATCCTCTGCATTTTGTTGTGATGTAACAAAAATTGACATCATTTTCATATTGAGTAATATGCTTATATTTGAAGGAGTGATGTGTGTTGTAATTATTTATATGAGTGATGTTGTAATTTTTGTGGTAATAAAGAGGGATAGTCGGTGAAAAATACAAAATTTATCTCCAAATGGAGTACGGGTTTTATTTTTCTTGCCATCTCCGTATGCTGCGCTTTTTTGCTGTGGAGCGGGATTTCCTCGATCCCCAGCGTGCGCCCGGTAATCGTGCCTCCTTCCGAGGTGGCCGCGGCTTTTATGGGCAGCCTGCGCGACGGTACGTTGCTGGTGAACGTGGGGGACAGCCTGATCCGGGTTGTCGGAGGTTTTCTGCTCGGCTTTGTGGTGTCGGTCCCGGTGGCTTTTCTGCTTGGCTGGTACAGGCCTTTCCGGGTCATCGTGGAGCCGTGGATCCAGTTTTTGCGCACAGTGCCGCCCATAGCGCTGATCCCCATTGTGATCGCCACCTTCGGCATAGGGACCAGCGCCAAGATAATGATCATCTTTTTCGCTGTATTTCTGACCATGGTCGTGACCATCTACCAGGGCATAAAAAATGTGGATCTCACTTTGATCAAGGCGGCAAGGGTGTTTGACGCCAATGACGCCCAGATTTTTTTTCATGTGATCGTGCCGGCTTCCTTCCCGTACATTCTCACCGGCGTCCGCCTGGGCCTGGCCGCGGCGCTTACCACCCTGGTGGCCGCCGAACTGACCGGCTCCTCAACCGGGCTTGGCACCATGATTCAACAGGCGGGCATGTATTTTAAAATGAACGTCGTGCTTATGGGCATAGCGGTTATCGGCGTGATTGGCTTTGTTTTCGACAGGCTTGTGTTGTTTTTGGAGAAAAAGCTCACGCGCTGGCAGGAGGTGAAGCAATCATGACCGCACGCGGTACGCCCGGCGAAGGTTTTTCCGGCCCGGAAATAGAAATATCCGGCGTTTCAAAAATTTATAAAACCGCCAAAGGCGATTTTACGGCGCTCGCGCGCGTGGACATGGCCATGGCCAAAAACGAGTTCGTCTGCGTGGTCGGGCCTTCCGGCTGCGGCAAGACCACGCTGCTCAACATTATTGCCGGGCTCAGCAAAGCCTCTTCCGGCGAAGTGAGGGTAAAGGGCAAGCCGGTCACGGGTCCGGGCGAGGGAAAGGGGGTGATATTCCAGCAGTACGCTTTGTACCCCTGGCTTACCGTACGCAGCAACGTGGAATTCGGCCTGCGCATGCACGGCGTGCCGGCGGCGGAACGCCATGCTAAAGCGGACAAGTATATCGAGCTTGTCGGCCTGGGAGGCTTTGACTCTTCATACCCCAGGGAGCTTTCCGGGGGCATGAAGCAGCGTGTGGCCATCGCCAGGGCCTATGCCACGAATCCTGACGTGCTGCTCATGGATGAGCCTTTCGGCGCGCTGGACGCGCAAACCAGAGCCCAGCTGCAGGAAAATCTGCTGCGGGCCTGGGAAAGCGAGCGCAAAACATGCTTTTTCATAACCCACGATGTTGACGAAGCCGTCCTTCTGGCCACCAGGGTGGTGATAATGAGCGCCAGGCCGGGCAGAATAAGCGAGGTCATAGATATAGGCCTGCCGTATCCGCGCAACCAGGAGACAAAAATGAGCGCGGATTTCACCGAAATGCGAAACGCGATCTGGGGCAAAGTATACAAGGACTACCTGGCCCATGCGCGTTAAAACCAAGGAGATTGCCGTATGTTGAAAAAATGCCTGTCCATCCTGTTCATGGCGGCCGCGCTGCTTGCGTCCCGCGGGGCGTTCGGAGCCGGGCGTTGCGAAGCCGCCGCGGACAAGGACGTCGTAACCGTGGCCTACATGCCGAACATAAACTCGCTCGGCGGCATCATCAATGCCATGGACAAGGGGTATTTCGCGGAAGAAAATATTAAGGTCAACCTGGTGCAGTTCACTTCCGGCGCGTCGGAACTGGCGGCCATGGCTTCCGGACAGATAAACATCGCTTACATAGGCCTGGGCGGCCATGTGTTCGCGCCGCAGGGGCAATGCTACGTCATCGCCCTGGACAGCACGGACACCAGCGATGAAATCATGGCCCGCGCGAATTCCGGCATCAAAAGATTCAAGGATCTGAAGGGTAAAACCGTTGCCTTCGCCGCCGGAACGACTTCGGATCTCCTGCTTTCGCTGGCGCTGGACTTTAACGGCATGAAGCGCTCGGACGTCCACGCCGTGAACATGGACGCCTCCGGCAAGGTCACGGCCTTCATGGCCGGCAAGATAGACGCGGTAGCCACGGAGTCGCCGTTCACGGACCAAATCCGTAAAGAGCTCGGCGCGTCTAATATTGTCACCATAGCTTCGGCCGACGATTTTTCTTCCAAAATTGCCTTCACAGACAGCTGGGTGGTTTCGCCGTCATATCTTAAGGAACATCCGGACGTGGTGGTGCGCTTTTTAAAGGCCTGGGCGCGCGGCAGCGAATACCGTTACAATAATATGGACGCCACAGTGGCCAGGGTGGCGGAGTACATCCACCAGGATTACGACACGGCGCACCTTCTGGTGGCCAAGACCCACTGGCTTTCCGCCCCGGACATGCGCCGCATTTTTACGGACGGCACGGCCATGACCTGGTATGGCAATATTGCGAAGATGTTTGTGGATGCCGGGCTGCTTGATAAGAAGTACGACGTTCCGGCCCAGAGCTTCGTCAAGCCGGAATACCTGCTTAAAGCCCTGGATGAGCTGGGGGTGAAGTAGCGCCGGTCCGGCCTTGGCGCTGACGCGACTTTGCAAAACCCCGGCGGCTTGGAGTTTGTTCGCAAAACAAATACTAAATCGCCACAAAATGCGGGCGTTATCGCTGGACGGCGATGACGCCCGATTCATTTTTGCCGGAGAAACCTTGACACTTTTGTTGTTTTCGATAAAATAGAATTGCGTTCGATAATGCGGAACATAGTTTGTTTTAAGGAGGAAAGGGTGAAAACCATTACGCTCAGATCGCAAATCGATACCGATGTTTGCATAGGCTGCGGCATCTGCTCCAAGGTGTGCCCGACCCTGGCCATAAGCGTTGTCGATAAAAAAGCGGTGGTGGACGCGGCAAAATGCCTGGCCTGCGCCAACTGTCACCAGCGCTGCCCGGTGGAGGCCGTAAGCCTGGTCCGCCTGGACAAGCCGTTCACCGTATCCGTGGAGGTAAAGGAACAAGACCGGCCGCGCATTGAAGAGCTGTGCAAAAAGGCCGGCTTCAACCCCGGACAAATCCTCTGCTACTGTACGGCCACCAGGGCCGACGAGGTTGCCCAGGCCATTCTGGACGGCGCGCGCACGCCGGAGCTTATCTCTTTGCGCACCGGCCTGCGCATGGGCTGCTCAGTGGAATGCATCCAGCCTGCCCTGCGCATGCTGGACGCGGCCGGCATCACGCCCACGCCTCCGGAAGGCGGCTGGCAGTGGTATGGCAAAACCCCGCAACTCAAGGATATTCCGGCGGAAATCAAACAAAAATACAACAAGCGCGGGTTCTATTTTGACGACGACCTTGCCTTGTTCAATGAAATAGTCAATTCCCCCAGGAGGTAACGAACATGCCGAACGCACCCATCATGCCGGCCCCGCCGCGCGTTTCCCAGTACGGCGTGGCCCCGGAATTTGTGGCCAGGCGCGCCGCGCAGCTTCCGGGCATCACTTCGGTCCTGCTCAGGGAACTTTTTCCGGACAGCCCGGCCGTGGTTTTTCCCGGCCCCGGCGGAATCGAATCCGTAGCCGAAGCCACCCGCCAGGCGCTTAAAAACGTCAACATGGACATGATCAAGCCGGATCAGTCCGTGAACATCTGCGCCTCGCACCACGGTTTTACCCTGCTGGGAGGCGAGCCGTACTCCGTGATGCTCAAAACCATCCGGGACGAAATAGCCGCCCGCACCGGCTGCAAGAACATACGCCTGCGCGCCGGGGTGGGGCTGCGCTTCCGCGAGACCGAGGAATACATAAAGGCCTTTGGCCTGGACGCGCACTTCGGCAAGGGCAAGACCAAAGGCTGCGCCCCCATTGACGAAGGCATTCCCATTGAGACGGAAATAGGCACCTTGTACGGACTGAAAGCCGTTTACGACGCGGATTGGATTGTCCACGCCCATAACAGCGACGTGCGCGAAGTGCATTTTCACCGCCAGGTGGACCGGGCGGTCAAGCCTTTCGGCATGTCCTACGCCCGCATTGAAACCCGTTCCACGTACCACCAGAATCTGGGCCCGCGCGCGGCCAACTTCACGGCCCGGTCCATTTTCGCCTCGGACTTCGTGCAGTCCAAGTTCGCCTTCGCCACCTTCCTGGATATGTCCCCGGTGGGCGTGGTGGGCGTGGACGCGGATAACGACCTGTACGCCGTGAACGACCGCATCACCGTGGCCGGCTGCCGCTATTACGGCAAGATCATGACCCTGCTCGGAGAAATTCAGGACTGCGTGGCCGTATTGGACTTTCCCTGCCCGGTACCCTACGTTTTCGCCGCCGGGGTCATTTACGCCAACTTCACCGGCGCCAACACGGATCTTTTTGATTTGGACATGCCCCTGCCCGGCTACACCTGGTATACAGAGGCTTTTTACGGACGCGGCGGGCCGCTCAGCGACAAAGTGGCCCCGGTCAACCCGGCAATAAAGATGTGCGTGCACAACTACGCCTGGGGCGGCTACCCCAGCGCGTTCTTCAGCGAGCACATCCCCACCATTGTGGTCACGCCGGAGCAGGCCGGGGTGATGAACCGCGATTCCCAGAACGTGGAGTACATGAGTTGCGCGACCATAGCCGGGGATCTGGACGGAGCCATGCATTTTGCCGTGAAAAGCGCCGGCACGGACAAAGTGATTATTTTTGACGGCGCAGTGGGCGGCATAAACGTGAGCGAGCCCCTTGCCGCTCTCTTGCGCGCCAAAGCCCCGGCCGTGAGCAAAAAGGTCGATGAAGTCCTGCTGCCCAAGTGGCTGCGCCAGCGCGGCGTGGACCCGGCTATTTTGAAGGGCTAGGCATGGACGCTGATTTGCGCGAAGCCATCTTCGCCTCCCTGGAGGGCCAGGAGTTCAAGGCCGCTGTCCGCATGGAGCAAAGCGGCCTGGTCTGCGGTCTGGAAGATGCGGCCATGCGCCTGAAAGCCCTGGGCTGCGTCCTTTCGCGTTCTCTGGCGGAAGGGGCACGGGCCTCGGCCGGGGAACCGGTCCTGGTCTTTCGCGGTCCGGCCAAGGCCGTGGCCATTGCGGAAGACCAGGTCATCGGCTGCATCGCCAAGCCTTCCGGCATAGCCAGGGCCACGGCGGCCGCCGTGGCCGCCGCCGCCGGCCGGGTGCGCATAGTGGCGGGCGCGGCCAAAAAAATGCCCCTGGAATTCAAGCCCGCCTTGCGCCGGGCCGTGCACGCGGGCGGCGCGGGCGGCTGCATCGCGGATCGCCCTTTTGTCTACCTGGATAAAAACTACGTGCGCATGTTCGGTTCTGTGGAAAAAACCCTGGCCGGAGTCAGCCACATGGCCGGGCGCCTGAAAGTCATCCAACTCCGGGGACTGATTGAAAGCCTTAAAGACGAGACGCTGGCCGCGCTGCTGGGAGGGGCGGACATTCTGATGGTGGACACCGGCCGCCTGGAGGACCTGGATCTGGTGGCGGACATGGCGGTCCGTTCCGGCCGGCGGCGGGATATTTCCCTGGCCTTCGCCGGCGGCGTCCGCCTGGAGCGGATAGACGAAATCTGCGGACACGACGTGGATATTCTGGACATTGGCCAGGCCATTGTGGACGCGCCCCTGGCGGACTGCCGCCTGGACGTGGAGCGGCCTTGGGAGCTTCCGGAACTCAAGGCCCAGGGTCCGGATCTCGCGCTTAACCTGCTCAGCAAGACCGAGCTGCGCATCCAGGGCGTGGAACTTGAGGCCGCCAACCTTACCGATTTGGCCGCCGGCGCGGCTCAGGCGCTGGAACTGCCGCCGGACAAGGTGGCGGTTATTGACGTGCGGCCTGGCCAGGTGGCTCTGGATATTCTGGTGCCAGACATAAACGCGGCCCAGTTTTTCGGCAGGGAAAAACGCCTGCTGGCCGCCCTGGCCGCACTGCCCGGCGTCCGGCTGGATTCGGACGCCGCGGTGCATTCCCAGGGCATTCTGGGGGCCATCAGCCTGGACGAGGACTCGGCCCGCAACGCGCTGCGCGCGGCCGGGGAAATGGCTTCCTCCATTCGAGCGGCGGGCGCGGCCGGGGTTATGGTCTTCCCCACTGGGTTTGAGCTGATCGCCAAGAACATTGAGGACACCAACACCCCGTATCTCTGCAAGATTTTTTCCGAATCCGGGTTTCCCGTCCGGGCCGGCGGAAGCTTGCCGGACAACCTGGAAGCCCTGGCCGGGGCCCTGCGCGAAGCGGCGCAAAACAGCCGGGCTGTGGTGACCACCGGCGGAGTGGGCGCGGAAGATAAGGATTTCAGCGTGGAGGCGATTCTGGCCCTGGATCCGCAGGCCGCCGCGCCGTACCTGGTGCGTTTCGCCAAAGGGGAGGGCCGCCACGTGAAGGACGGCGTACGCATTGCCGTGGGAGTTTACAAAGGTTGCCTGCTGGCCGCGCTGCCCGGACCGCACGACGAAGTTCGCCTGGCCGGCCCCATCCTGGTGCAAGGGCTCAAGCGGCGGCTGGACAAGGAAGCAATCGCGGAACAACTGGCCCGGGCCCTGCGCGGCAAGTTTGTGGAAAGCATGCGGCACCGGCATCATCACGCGCATGGATAGTTAACGGAAGCGCGCTTTCAGCGCTGTGCAAGGAGTAATCAATGAGCGGGCAGATTTTGTATAAGCTGGCGGAATCGCTGCGTAACGCCGAAAAAAGCCGCAAGGCTGTCGGACCGCTGACCGAGGCCGAGCCGGGCCTGAGCGTCGCGGACGCCTATGCCGTGCAGATGCTCAACGTGAGCGAGCGCCTGAAAGCTGGGGGAAAAATCATCGGGAAAAAAGTCGGGCTTACCTCCAAGGCCATGCAGACCGCCCTGGGCGTGAGCGAGCCGGATTTCGGGCATCTGTTCGCGGATATGATTTTTCCGGAAGACGCGCCTCTTTCCGTTTCCGCCTACCTGCAACCCAAAATAGAGGCGGAACTGGCCTTTATTATGGGCGAGGATCTTAAGGGCCCGGGCGTTACCCTGGCGGACGCGCTGCGCGGCGCGGCCGCCGTCGTGCCGGCCTTTGAGCTTATAGACAGCCGCGTGGCGGACTGGAGGATCAAAATCCAGGACACCATAGCGGATAACGGCTCCAGCGCCGGCCTGGTCCTGGGGGGGCGGCTTTCCCCGCTTTGCGCCTGTAACCTCAAATACGTCGGGCTGGTTCTGGAAAAGAACGGCGAAATAATCGATACAGCCGCCGGCGGCGCGATTATGGGCCATCCGGCCAATGCCGTGGTCTGGCTGGCCAACAACCTGGGCGCCATGGGCACCCCGCTGCGCAAAGGCGAGATCGTGCTTTCCGGCTCTTTCACCAAGGCTTATCCGGTCGCGCCGGGTGACAGTTTTTACGCCCATTTCGGAGATCTTGGCTCTGTGAAGATCTCTTTCGGCAAATAATTTCCGGGAGAATACGCAATGAAAAAGATTAAGGCCGCCATACTCGGCCCGGGCAACATCGGCATGGACCTGATGTTCAAAATCATGAACAGGGGCGAAAACGTGGAACTGGCGCTGGTGTCCGGCATTGTGGCCGGCTCCAGAGGCCTGGCCCTGGCCGGGGAAAAAGGCTTCGCCACCTCCCTGGACGGAGTGGAAAGCATTCTGGCCGACGACAGCATCAAAATCGTCTTTGAAGCCACCAGCGCCAAGGCCCACGCGGCCAACGCCCCGCGTTACGCGGCGGCCGGCAAGGTGGCCATAGACCTTACCCCGGCCGCCGTGGGCCCATACACCGTCCCGGCCGTAAACCTGGATAAGGTGGCCCTTGACGCCCGGAATCTGAACATGGTCACCTGCGGCGGCCAGGCCACCGTGCCCATGGTCGCGGCCATCAGCGCGGTCACGGCCGTGCCCTACGCGGAAATCGTGGCCACCATCTCCAGCCGGAGCGCCGGACCCGGCACCCGCGCCAACATCGACGAATTCACCCAGACCACCGCCGACGCCGTGGTCAAGGTTGGCGGGGCCAAATCCGGCAAGGCCATCATTATTCTCAACCCGGCCGAGCCGCCGATTCTTATGCGCAACACCGTGTACTGCCAGGTGGCCGAGCCGGAAAAAATGGCCGCCATTGTCCAGAGCGTCCACAAAATGGCCGAAAAGGTCAAAAGCTACGTGCCAGGCTACCGCCTGCGTCTGGAACCCACCCTGGACAACGACCGCGTCACCCTGATGGTGGAAGTGGAGGGCGAAGGCGCCTTCCTGCCCAAATACGCCGGCAACCTGGATATCATCACCGCCACGGCCCTGGCCTGCGCCGAGAGGATCGCGGCCGGGATGCTGGAGGCTTAGAGGAAATGCATATGAAAAGCGTAAGAATAATAGATTCCACCCTGCGCGACGGCATGCACGCGGTCAGCCATCAGTTTACGCCGGAAGACATGGCGGAGATCGCCGTGGCTCTTGAAAACGCCGGGGTGGACACCATTGAGGTCGGCCACGGCGACGGGCTGGGCGGATCTTCCTACCAGTACGGTTTTTCCAAGGCCAGGGAGGAGGATTACTTCAAGGCCGTGGCCTCGGTGCTGAAAAAAACCAAAATGGCCGTGCTGCTCCTGCCCGGCATAGGCACGCACGAGCACCTGGAACGGGCCGCAAAGCTCGGGGCCAAGGCGGTGCGCGTGGCCACCCACGTCACCGAGGCGGACATCAGCGAGCAGCACATCAAGCTGGCCAAGGAACTGGGCATGGAGGCCATCACCTTCCTGATGATGGCCCACATGGCCCCGGTGGAAAAAGTGGTCGAGCAGGCCAAGCTGTTTGAAAGCTACGGCGCGGACATGATCTACGTGACCGACTCCGCCGGCGCGCTCCTGCCCTCCGGCGCGGCCGGGCGCGTCAGGGCGCTCAAGGCGGCCGTCGGCGTCAAGGTGGCTTTTCATTCCCACAATAACCTGGGCCTGGCCATCGGCAATTCCCTGGCCGCCTTTGAAGCCGGCGCGGACTGCGTGGACGGCTGTCTGTGCGGCCTGGGCGCGGGCGCCGGCAACGCGGCCACGGAAGTGCTGGCCTGCGTGTTCGACAGAATGGGCGTGCGCACCGGCATCGACATCTACAAGGCCATGGACGCGGCCGAAGACGTGGTCCGGCCCAAAATGCACCGGCCCCAGGTTATCTCCAAACTCGGCCTGACCATCGGCTGGGCCGGCGTTTACGGCAGCTTCATGCTTCATTCCGTGCGCGCCGCCGAAAAATACGGCCTGGACCCGCGCGACATTCTCGTGGAACTGGGCCGGCGCCATACCGTGGGCGGCCAGGAAGACCTGATCATCGACGTGGCCGCCGAACTGGCGAAGAAAAAGAGATAATATTGAGGGGGCTACCCCTTGGCGGGTGGTTCGGGGGACGGAGTCCACCGGCCAAAAGGAGATTCACAACAATGGTGAAATCGTTGCGGGAATGGATGGAGTATCTCAAAAAGCGCGGCCTTTTGCGGGAAGTGGCGCGCGAGGTGGATTTGAATTTTGAGCTGGCGGCCGTGGGCAAGAAGGCGGACGGGAAGTTCGCCACTTTGTTCACCAGAGTCCGGGGCGCGCCCATGCCGGTGGTCACCGGGCTGGCCTCCAGCCGGGAGCTTTTCGCCGAGCTTTTGGGCGTGGAAAAGGCCGGCCTGGGAGAGGCTCTGGCCAGAGCTCAGGCCGCGCCCAAGGATTGCGTAATGGTGGATGCCGGGGCCGCGCCATGCCGGGAACGGATTCCGGAGAGGCCGGACCTGGGCCTTCTGCCCGTGCCCGTGCATCATGAAAAAGACGCGGGGGCTTACATAACGGCCGGGGTGCTCATTGCCAAGGACCCGGAAACCGGGGCGCGCAACCTGTCCATCCACCGCTTGCAGGTGCAGGGGCCGGACCAATTGGGCATACTCATTCTTCCGCGCCATCTGCACAATTTTTACCGCAAGGCGGAGGCTTTGGGCAAACCGCTGGAAGTGGCCGTGGCCATCGGGCTGGACCCGGTGCTGCTCCTGGCTTCCCAGGCCCTGGTGCCTCTTGGCTTTGACGAGTACACCATTGCCTCGGCCCTGTACGGGGAAGCGCTTAAGCTGGTCAAGGGGCATTCCGTGGACGTGGAAGTCCCGGCCGAGGCGGAAATAGTCCTGGAAGGCCATATCGTGCCGGGCGAGCGCGCGGTGGAAGGGCCGTTCGGGGAATACCCCAAGTATTACGGCCCGGCCTCGCCCAAGCCGTACATAAAGCTCACGGCCATGACCATGCGGGAAAAACCGGTTTTCCAGACCATTGTCGCCGCCACCATGGAGCATCTGCTTCTGGGGGCCATCCCGCGCGAGGGCGGCATGCTCCAGGCCGTGCGCCAGGCCGTGCCCACGGCCAGGGCCGTGCATCTGACGCCGGGCGGAACGTGCCGCTACCACGTGGTTGTCAGCATAGACAAGGTCAACGAGGGCGAGGCCAAAAACGCCATGTTCGCGGCGTTCGCCAGCAGCCAGGAAGTCAAGCGCGTGGTGGTGGTGGACGCGGATGTGGACATCTTTGATCCCCTTGATGTAGAGTGGGCGATGGCCACGCGCATGCAGGCGGCCGGAGACGTGTTCATTGTGCCCAGGGCCTGCGGCAACCAGCTGGATCCTTCCACGGATCACGGGGTTTCCGACAAAATGGGCATTGACGCCACCGTGCCCCTGGCCGCGGACAAGTTCCGCTTTGAGCGCATCCGCATTCCGGGCGAAAACGACGTGAACCTGGACGATTATATCTGAGGAGACTCTATGCCGCCTAAATACAATTTGATTCAATCCGTGCAGCGGGCGGCGGCTCTTCTGGAGCATCTGGCGGGCGGCGGACGGGGCACGGGCATAACCAGCGTGGCCGCGCATGTGGGCCTGCACAAGAGCACCTGTTTCGGGCTGCTCTACACTTTGCAGCAGCTCGGCTATGTGGTGCAGGATTCCCAGGGCCGCTACAGCCTGGGGCACAAGGTGTTCGAGCTTGGCAACGCCTATCTGAACGGCCTGGATCTGCGCCGCCTGGCCGCGCCGTACCTGAAGGAACTGATGGAAAGGTGCAGCGAGACCGTGCACCTGGTGGTGCGCGAGGGCATGCACGCGGTGTACATAGATAAAATCGAAGGCCCGCACGCCATGACCATCTCCTCGCAGATCGGGCGGCGGGCGGCCATGTACTGCACGGGCGTGGGCAAGGCCATTCTGGCCTTTATGGAGCCGGCGGAGCAGGAGCTGATTATGAAAGAGCCCATGCCGCGCCGCACCAAAAACACCATCACCACGCCCGCGGAGTTGCGCGCCGCCCTGGAGCAGATCCGCAAGGACGGCTACAGCCTGGACGAGCAGGAAATCGAACTGGGGCTGTGCTGCATAGCCGCGCCCATTTTCGGGCCGGGCGGCAGGGTGGTGGGCGGCATCAGCATTTCCGGGCCGGACATCCGCCTGACCAAAAGGCGCAAGCTGGAACTCATGCCCCATCTCATTGAGGCCACCGGAGCCATATCCAGAATACTCGGGCATATGCCGGAAAGCGTTTGAATAAAGACGCTGTTTCTTATTTTCCCTGGACCTCAGGCCGCGAGTTTGGCATTCTTAAGGTTGTTCACCCCGCCCCTGTTTCGGCATGCGCCGATTCTGGGTGGGGTGAAGATGCTTTAGCCAGGAGACAGGAATGAGAGCCATCTCGGTAATGTATGATTCCCTTAACCGCCGTTATCTTTCGCCATACGGCCGCGACTTCGCGATTACGCCTAACTTCCGGCGCCTGGCGGAAAAAACGGTGGTTTTCGACAATTTTTACGCCGGTAGCCTGCCCTGCATGCCGGCCCGGCGGGAACTGCACACCGGGCGCTACAATTTTTTGCACCGGGGCTGGGGCCCGCTGGAGCCGTTTGACGATTCCGCGCCCAAGATGCTGGCGGATAACGGCATTTACAGCCACTTCGTCTCGGATCACGCCCATTACTGGCAGGACGGCGGCCTGACCTACCACAACAAATATTCCAGCTATGAATTCATCCGCGGCCAGGAAGGGGATTTCTGGCGGCCCCAGGTCAAAGGCTTCGAGCGCAACCTGCACGTGCGCCGCCAGGACAAGGTGAACCGGCTGCATATGCGGGACGAGGCGGACTTCCCCCACGTCAAAGCCTTTAACGCGGCCATGGATTTTCTTGAGAAAAACCGGGAACAGGACAACTGGCATCTGCACCTGGAGTATTTTGATCCCCATGAGCCGTTTTTTGTGCCCGAAAAATACAAGCGCCTGTACACGGACCAGCCCAACGACGTGGACTGGCCGCCTTACCGCGCCGTTACCGACGCGGACCGGGAAGACCTGCGGAAAATGCGGCAGAACTACTGCGCCCTGGTGAGCATGTGCGACGCCTACCTGGGCAGGCTGCTGGATTACATGGACGAGCATGACATGTGGAAGGACACGCTGCTCATGGTCAACACGGACCACGGGTATCTTTTGGGCGAGCACGGATTCTGCTCCAAAAACTATATGCCAGCGTACAACGAGATCGCCAACATTCCGTTCTTTCTCTGGGATCCGGCCGGCGGCAAAAAAGACCGGCGTTGCTCCAGCCTGGCCCAGACCATCGATATTCCGGCAACGCTCCTGGAGCACTTCGGGGTGGCGCCCTCGCCGCGCATGCAGGGCAAATCCCTGCTTCCCGCCGCGCGCGAGGACGCCAGAATCCGCGATTACGCCCTGTTCGGCTACTTCGGCAAGCACGTGAACATCACGGACGGCCGCCACGTCTACATGCGCTCAGGCCTGCGTCCGGGAATGGATCTTTACAGCTACACCCTCATGCCCACGCACATCTTCACGCCCTTCAGCAAGGAAGAACTACGCGCGACGGACCGCAACCTGCACCCCGGCTTCCCCTTTACCGACGGCGTGCCGCTCATGCGCATTCCGACCACGGACGCCACGTCGCCCCCCAATTCCTGTTATCTGTATGACGACCACATCGCCTTAGGCAGCCTGCTTTTTGATCTGCAAGCAGACCCGGCCCAGGAACACTCCGTCCACGACCCCGTTGCCGAAGCCCGCCTGGCCGCGGCCCTGCGCGGCATGATGGAGCAAAGCGAGGCCCCGCCGGAGCAATTCGCCAGGCTGGGGTTGTGAGGATGCGAGCGCTCTCCATATTGATCAAGCCGGCCTCGGCAAGCTGCAACATGCGTTGCGGCTACTGTTTTTACGCGGACGTAAGCCGGCGGCGCGCGGTACGCAATTACGGAGCCATGAGTCTGGAGACTCTTGAGGTTCTGGTCAAAAGCGCCCTGGCCGAGGCCACGGAGTTTTGCTCTTTCGGGTTTCAGGGCGGGGAGCCCACGCTGGTCGGGCTGGATTTTTTCCGCAATTTGATGGAGTTTGAAAAACGCCATAATGTCAATGGCGCAAGGATAGTCCATACCTTGCAGACCAACGGGCTGCTGATTGACGAGGCCTGGGCGCGGTTTCTGGCGGAGAACGGGTTCCTGGTGGGGCTGTCTGTTGACGGGCCGAAAGAAGTGCATGACGGGCTGCGTCTGGACGCGCAAAAGCGCGGCACGCACCGGCGCTGTATGGAAGCGGCCACGCGCTTGCGCAAGTCCGGGGCGCAGTTCAACATCCTGAGCGTGGTCAGCCGGGCCCTGGCCGGGGAGCCGGCCAAGGTCTACAAATTCTATAAACAGCGTGATTTCAAGCACGTTCAGTTCATACCGTGCCTGGAAGGATTGGGCGAGGCGCCGGACTCGTCCGGGTTCGCTCCGGACGCCGGAACTTACGCCCGTTTTTTGTGCCGGATTTTTGATTTGTGGCGGGCGGATTTTGCGCGCGGGGATTACGTGTCCATCCGGACTTTCGACAATTATGTGCATATCCTCGGGGGGTATCCGCCGGAAAGCTGCGCCATGAACGGGTTTTGCGCCGCCTACCCGCTGGTGGAGGCGGACGGTAGCGTATACCCCTGCGACTTTTACGCGCTGGACAAATACCGGCTGGGGCGGGTGGGCGCGCACAGCTTCGCGGAAATGCTGGAAGGGGATGCGGCGCGCGATTTCGCCGCGCCGAGCCTGGAACCGCACCCGGACTGCCTGGCCTGCGAATACGGCTTTATTTGCCGGGGGGGCTGCCGCCGGGACCGGGAGGAGAGCGGGGGGCTTAGCCTGAACCGGCACTGCAGGGCCTACAAAATCTTCTTTGCCCACGCCTTGCCCGGCATGCGGGAAATCGCCGGGCGGGTTTTCGGGTAAAGCGTGGCCGCGCCGGCAGGACGCGGCAACAAGCTTCCCAAGGTATAAAATTCCTTGACTTCGGGCTAAGCCCTGGCTAAGTCTGTAGTAGGGCGTTTCAAAGTCGATCCGCTTTAAGATATTTGGAGGTGGAGTATGCCGACAACCGTTGTCTCCATGCACCAGGCAAAGAGTTCGTTATCGCAACTGGTCAAACGCGCGGCCAACGGAGAGGTCATCTTTATCGGCAGTTATGGCCGGGCGGAGGCCGTTCTTGCCTCAGCCGCGTGTTCCAGGCCTAAAAAACGCCTTGGTCTTCTGGAAGGCAAGCTGATCGTCCCTGACGACTTTGACGCCCCACTGCCCCCGGAACTTCTTGCCGCTTTTGAGGGTAATTTGCAGTGAGGCTGCTCCTGGACACGAACGTCCTGCTTTGGGCGTTGGCAAACTCGCCGCGTATCGAACCGGTGAGGGAGCTTTTGCTTGCCGACGAGAGCGAAGTTTTTGTCAGTGCCGTCTCCTGGTGGGAAATCGCGATCAAAGCGCGCATCGGCAAGCTGGACGCTTCTTTGCCGGAACTTCGCGCCGCCGCGCGGGAAAGCGGTTTTATGGAGTTGCCGCTCCTTGGTTCGCATGCGGAAATGCTGGCGACAATTCCCAGACACCACAATGACCCTTTTGATCATATGCTGGTGGCCCAGGCCATGGCCGAACCCATGCGGCTGATTACCGGCGATGGAGCGCTTGCCCGATATACTTCGCTGGTTATGCGCATTTGAAGCCAGTTGTGCCCTTAAAAGCACGGCGTCCGCTAAGTCAAAACAAGGAGAAAATGCCATGAATGAAACAATCCGGACCATTCTGGAGCGGCGCAGCGTGCGGCGCTACAAGCCGGAGCAGTTCCCCCGCGCGGATCTGGACCTGATTCTCCAGGCGGGATTACACGCCCCGAGCGCCCGGAATACCCAGGCCTGGCATCTGGCGGTAATCCGGGGCGCGGAACGCATTGACGCCCTGACCCGCGAAGTCAAGGCCGCCACCGCCAGAATGCCGGAAAACAAGTACAAGGATATGGTGGGCAAGGACGGCTATACCGTCAACTACCATGCGCCCACCTTTATTATTGTTTCCGTGGACCCGGCGGTGTCGGCCGCTCCGGAGGCGGATGCCGCCCTGGTGCTCGGCAATATGTTTCTGGCGGCCCGCTCCCTGGGCATCGGCTCCTGCTGGATCAACCAGTTGAACGCCCTGAACGACGAAGCGGCCTTCCGTTCCCACACGGCCGCCCTCGGCGTGCCGGCGAAGCACCGCATCCACGGTTGCGGCGCGTTCGGCTACCCGGAGCGGATGCCGGCGAACGCCCTGGACCGGATGGAACATACGGTGACGATTACAGGCGAATAATCCTGGCGATGTTGCCGCAACGGCCGCCGTCGGCCACGGCACGGCATTTCGAAGTTGAAATGTCGTGAAGCTTTTCAAGCGCCCGCGGGCGTTTGGAAGCGGTCTGAACGTTGCGGGGCGCGCGTTCCGCAACGTGGATTGTTTTTATGGAATTTTTGAAAACGTTTTCAGTAAATATATAAAAGATAAGCTATCTTCAGCGCTGTGGTTCGCCAGATAAAATGATGTGCTTATAACATAAAATTTTCAATAATATTCTTATATTACATCTAGAATATCTACATGCGACAGAACGCGTATTGACAGATGGCGGTTTTGCGGATAGCAAAAAATCAATGAAAACATTTTCTCAGGCATGATTGCTGTCAGTCCCCGCAAAAAGGCCGGACAAGAATGCGCAAAGAGAAAAAAATCACCATCCACGACGTCGCCAGCCAGGCCGGGGTATCCATCAGCTCGGTGTCCCGCTACCTGGCGGACCCCAAGAGCGTTCAGCCCCTGGCCGCCTACAACATTAAGACCGCCATCCGTGAGCTCGATTACGAGCCCAACGCCTTTGCCCGCAACCTCAAGCGCGGCCATTCCAACACCATCGGCGTGGTTGTGCCGCACTTGGAGTATTTTTTCGCCAAGGTCTGCGCGGCGATCAGCGACTACTTCTACGAACGCAAATACGTCGCCTGCATCTGCCGGACGGACAACGACGGCGACAAGGAGCGCTTTTTCATCCAGGAGCTCCTGAACCAGCGGGCAGCCGGGCTGATCGTCGCGCCCTGCGGGCAGAACACCGCCTTTTTGCGCGGGGTGGCCGCGCGGCACGGCCGCCTGGTTATTCTGGACCGGCCGGAGGATATCGACTGCGACGTGGTAGCCGCCGATTACGAGGAAAACGCCTGCCGGCTTGTCGGCTTTATGCTGCGAAACCATGCCTGCGACGAAGTGGGCATGCTCTTCGGGGCGGAGCAGGCGGCCAGCACGCGGCAGTGCCTTAAGGGCGCGCGCCGGGCCTTTGCCGAGACGGATGCGGATTTGGAGCGGGCCAGGCTGTTCTACAACTGCCACAATACGGACAACGCCAACCAGGCGGTCAACGCTTTATACGAAAGTTCCCTTCTGGGACGGCGTCCGGCGCTTATCGCCTTTGGCGGGGATTTTCTGGAATACGCCTTCATGGCCCTGAACCGGCGCGGGCCGGAAGCGCTCCGGCGGGTGGACGTGGCCGGCTTTGCCATGCGCAACAGCATGGACAAGCTGGGTCTGCGCTTCCCCTGCATCATCCAGAATCCGGAGCACGCGGGCATTACCGCTTCGGAACTGCTTGTCGCCAGGATTTCCGGCGCGGATTCGCCATCCGCTTTCCACAAGGTCAAGTCCATCTATCATCTGCAAAAAAGCGACGGTGCGCCGGGAAGTTGAAAATCCGGCGTCCGCAAGGATCACGCCTATGAACGTCATTTACCTGCATACCCATGATACCGGGCGGTACATCCAGCCTTACGGCCAGGCCGTGCCCACCCCGAACCTGCAGGGCCTGGCCCGTGAAGGAACGCTTTTTCGCAACGCCTGTTGCGCCGCGCCCACCTGCTCGCCCAGCCGGGCCGCGCTTCTGACCGGACGCATGCCGCACAACAACGGCATGTGGGGCCTGGCGCACCGGGGCTTTTCCCTGTTCGAACCCCGGGAGCACCTGGCGCATTTTCTGAAAGAGAGCGGGTTTGAAACCGTTCTGGCCGGCATCCAGCACGAGGCCAAAGACCCGCAAACCCTCGGCTACGAGCGCATTCTGGGATCGCAGGATTATTCCATGGGGCAGTTCGGCCGGGATTGGGCGGCCTTTGATTTGGAAAACGCCGGCCTGGCGGCGGATTTTTTGCGGCAAAAGCATGACCGGCCGTTTTTCCTTTCCCTGGGGCTGTTCAGCACGCACCGCGATTTTCCGCCCCTGCCTTCCGATGCCGAGCCGGACTATGTGCTGCCGCCCGCGCCAATCCCGGATCTGCCGGCCAACCGCCGGGACATGGCCCGTTTCGTCGAATCCGCCAAAATCGCGGACCGCTGCGTGGGCACGCTGCTGGAAGCCTTACGGACCGGCGGCCTGGAGGGCGAGACCCTGGTCATGTTCACCACGGACCACGGCCTGGCCTTCCCTGAAATGAAGGCCACCCTGTACGATGCCGGCATCGGCGTGTCGCTGATTATCAAATATCCGGGCAACAGGCTGGCCGGCCGGGCCAGCGACGCCCTGGTCTCGCATCTGGATGTTTTCCCAACGCTCTGTGAATTGCTGGGCCTGGAAAAGCCCGCCGGGCTGCAGGGAGTTTCCCTGCTCCCGCTTCTGGAAGGCCGGGCCGAGTCCGTGCGGGACGCCGTGTTCGCGGAAACCTCCTTCCATGTTGCCTATGACCCCCAGCGTTGCGCGCGCACCAGGGAATACAAGTATATCCGCCGTTTCAGCCCCAACGCCCTGCCCAGGCCCAGCAACGTGGATGAAAGCCCGGACAAGGCCAGGCGCGTGGAAGGCGGATATTATAAGCGGCCCCAGGCGCGCGAGGCGCTTTTTGACGTGCTGAACGACCCGCAGGAACGTCTTAATCTGGCGGATAATCCGGATTTTGCCCCGGACCTTGCGCAAATGCGCGCCCTTTTGGACGGCTGGCTGGAGCGCACGGAGGATCCGGCGCGCCTGGGCGTGATGATTCCGCCGGATACGGCCCTGGTCAATTACCCGGCCAGCTTGTCGTACAACGAGCGGGTCTTTATGCGTGACTGGAATGAATTGGAGTAATTTTCAGGAGAGTCTGAAATGGGCTGGAAGAAACTCTGGTCGGATCTGCATGCCAACATCCACCACAACCAGATGGACGAGTTGCCCAAATGGCTGGAGCAGGCCAGGGAGGTTCTGGATTTCTGGCCCGTGGCCTACTACCCCTTTTACATGCGCAAAAGCGAATCCGGCGCGCCTTTGGAAGATTTGATTCCGGCGGAGGATTTGCGGGCGGATTGGGAAAAGCTGCGCGCCTTTGCGCGCCGGAGCAACGCCGGGGGCTGGCCCGTGTTCATGGGCTACGAATGGCACGGGGCCGGCCTGGACGGGGATCACAACGTATTTTTCCTTGGCGATGATCCGCCCATGCTCCATCCTCTGCGCTATCAGGATTTGCGTGAAAGCTTTCGCAACGCGGAAGCGATCGCGGTGCCGCACCACCTGGCCTACCAGTTGAACAGCCGGGGCAAGAACTGGTCCACCCACGACGAAACGTTCTCTCCCTTTGCGGAAATCTATTCCAGCCACGGCTCCAGCGAGAACGACACCGGCCCCTTTGACATGGAGCGCCATTTGCATATGGGGCCGCGCACCGGCCAGACCTGCTACGAGCGCGGGCTTGAGCTGGGGCTGCGCGTCGGAGCCATTGCCTCCGGCGACAACCACAACGTGCCGGGCGTGTACGACCACGGCCTGATGTGCGTGCTGGCGGAAGACGCCAGCCGGGAAAAAATCTGGGAGGGGCTTAAGGCCCGCCGGGTCTATGGCGTCAGCCGGGGCCGCATGGACATTGACTTCAGTATTGACGGCGCGCCCATGGGCGCGGTCATTCCGGCCGGTGGAGCGGGGGATTTGCGCCTGGGCGTGGCTGCCGCCGAGGCCGTGGACCGGGTGGAAATCCTGCGCGACAGCATCCCGGAGGAAACCATCGTTCATTCCGGCGTCTGGGAACGCCAGGCCCTGCCGGAGGTCTTCAACCTCAAGTTCAAGGTGGAGTTCGGCTGGGGGCCGAATCCGCGCTTTTACAAAGACATGCTGGTCAAACACTGGCAGGGCGGCCTTAAAGTGCCGCGCCGCATCCTGTCCGTGGAAAAATGCTGGAACAGCTACGGCCAGGCTCTGCGCGTCCGGACGGACAATTCCTGCGAATTTTCCCTGACCACCTACCTGGGCACGGAAACCGGGCACTGGATGGGCCCAAGCCCGGTAAAAAAGGAAGGCTTCGTCTTTGAGGTGGAAGCCGGCCTGGCCGATGTGCTGACTTTGAGCGTGGATGGTCTGGATATTCCGATGCCGGTGGCCGATTTGCTGAAAGGCTCGCGCATTTTCGCCCAATACGAGGACAGCGTGCGCCTGGCCGAGCGCACCTTTGGCAAGGTGGAGCACTACCGCGACGATTTATACTGGCATAACGCCCACAAGGTGCGGGTGCGCCGGGCCGTGCCGGAGCTGGGCTACACCTTGCGGGCGGAGCGGCGGCTGAAGCTTTGCCCCGGCTCAAACTACCGGCTGCGCATCTGGCTCAGGAACGGCGACGTCGCCTGGACCAGCCCGATCTTTTGTGAATGACGGTCTTTATACATATAAACGGAGGGAACCATGCGTAAGATGCTTTGTTTAGCCTTGTTCGCGTTGCTGTGCGCTATGCCGGTCCAGGCCTACGCGGCGGAAAAGGTGGAGATCAGCTTTCTTAACTTCGCTTCCTCGGAGGAAGTGCCCAAGGTTATTCTTAAGGTCATTGACGACTTTGAAAAAGAGAATCCGGACATTAAAATCAAGAACATCCCCATTGGCGTGGGCGACATCCGCAACCAGCTCATCGTCATGATCATGGGCGGCAACCCTCCGGACGTGGCCCAACTGCATGTGGCGGACGCGGCCGTGGTCTACAGCATGGGCGCGCTGCTGCCGTCCGAGGATTTGTATCCGGCCTCCTTCACCAACCGGCTTTTCGATCAATTCTACGAAGAGGTCCGGGTGGGGGACAAGCACAGCGCGATTCTCTGGTCTCCCAATACCATGACCTTCCACTACAACAAGAAGATCGCCAGGCAGATCGGCTACGACGGCCCCCCCAAGACCATTGAGGAAATGGAAGAGATGATGAAAAAGGCCAAGGAGCAAATCCCGGACGTCATCGGCTTCCAGGTGGACACCACCATCCGCACCGTGGGCTTCTCGCACATCTGGAACTACATGAACATGTTCGAATATGAGGTCATCAAGGGCAATACCGCCAAGTTCAATTCCGAGAACATGGTCAAATTCGGGGAGTGGATCCGCCGCATGGTCAAGCTGGGCTACACCCTGCCCGGCAAGCGCTTTGGCGAGTTCCGCCCCATGGCCGCCCAGGGCCGGGTGCTCTTCAGCCTGGACAGCGCCCAGCATCGCGGCTTTTTCAATCTGTTCAACAAGTACACGAACGACGACGAGTACGTGAAGACCTGGAGTCCCATGCCTTCTCCGCTCGGGCCTTCCGGCAGGCATATCGCCACCCCGGACGATCACACTCTGGTGGTCATTAAGAGCACCAAACACAAGGAAGCCGTGGCCAAGTTTGTGGAATACCTGGTGGGCAGCAAGTCCGCCCTGAACAAGTATCACGGCCCGGTGGGGTTCCTCCCGCCGGTCAAGGACTATGAAACGCTGGCTCCGGGCATGTTTGACGACCAGGGCCGCCAGGGCTCCATGAAGTACGCCGTGCCTTATATCGTCAACCTGCCTTCCGGCCCCAACTACGCCAAGGTTGCCATTCTGGTGATGACCGGCATTCAGGAGATCATCACAACGGACAAGCCGGTCAAGCAGATTCTGGACAGTTACCAGCTTAAGCTGGAAGGCGTGCTGCAGTAGAAACCATAAAAATTAAAGGCATGGATTCCGGCGGTCTCGGGAATCCATGCCTTTTTCGCGGCGGCGCGGCATTTATAACGGTCAATCCCGCGCGATGGCGCGCTTAAGACCAACGGGGGCGCCTGGAGCGGCGGTTTTGCCTTCAAGCTCAAAGGGCTGGCCAAGCCTTGGGCGCAAAAAAGCCCGCAAGTCGGACAGGGCTTGTTCCGTGGCCGAGGGGTTCAGGAATTCCGCCCGGATGCGCAAAAGGCCGTCCCGGAGGCTGGCGGAGTAGTCCAGCAAATCCGGGCGGGAGAACAGCAGTTCGTCCAGGTCGTGAATGGCGATGCCTTGCCCGCCAGCCCTGGGCGCGCGGCCGCTGATTCTGCCCTGGGCCTTGCCCAGACGTCTTAATGGAGAACCGCAAGGGCAGGGGCCGGGAAGCATCCTGGCCAGATCCCCGGTCCGGTAGCGGATGAGCGGCATGGCCCGCCGGGTCAGGGTGCTGAAGACCACCTCGCCGGTCTCGCCGTCCGGAAGCTGGCGTCCGGTGTCCGGGTTCACTATTTCCAGCAGCAGGTCCGCTTCGCGCAAATGGTAGCCGCTGTGCGCGGCGCATTCCACGCCGCCGCCGTAGCCGCTTTCCGTGGAGCCGTAGTGATCGAAGACTTCGCAGCCCCAGATTCGTTCCAGGCCGGCGCGCACGGCATTTGGCAGAAAATCCGCGCTGAGCAGCACGGTCCTTGGTCTGGCTTGCGGGCAGAGCAGGGCCAGACGGCGCACCTGGGCCGGCAGGCCCACTATGCAGTCCGGCTTTTCCGCCAGCAG
>JAVBSC010000053.1:0-3165 GCA_031547305.1 Desulfovibrionaceae bacterium | reverse complement strand
GCAAAGCTCGGTGACGGGAACGCCATTCTCGGCCTGTTTTAAAATCGCCAGAATCTGGATGTCGGAAAATCGGGACGTTTTCATGCAAAATCTCCGTGCTGTTTATTCTCGGAAATTCTACTTCAAAACACTACTTTTTTTGGGGGGGATTACCGCTGTCCATCATGCAGGAGGTTGTACCTGTACGACAAGATAGACGGCAAAGACGTATTGTATGTCTACAATGTGGAAGACATCCTGAAAGACGAAGAAGAGTAAAAGATACCGCTGATTGGTGAATGTGGCAGCCGGAAGTTGATACGAACAATAAAAACGGGGTAAGTCTAGATTTGATTTTGCGATCGGCCTCGTCAAGCCGGCACCGGTTGCCTGATTTGGTTGATTTGTCCGAAAAACTGACGGCCTGGCTAACATGCGCAGGAGAGTCAGGCCGTTTTAGCATTTCTCCTGACTTGCCGTATCTACCTCTTTATCTTTCCAAAACGGACATCCCGAGACATCCCGGGCCGCCCTGGCTCCGCTCCTGGACGGACTGCCGGCCAGCGAAGCGGCCAGGGTCGTCCAGGCGGCGGAAACGCACCCGAATGACCTGAAGATCTCGGAAACCCGCCTGCAAGAGGCGCGCAAAGAAGTGGCGGAATCCGCCCTGGCCCATGCCGTCTGGCGCATGGACGCGGCCCTGACCGGCGGGGAGGAGCCCAGCCGGGCGGCGGACAAGGTGCTTGCCGCCCTGGAGTGCTTTGCCGCCCTGGGCGGGAATCTGCGGACCATCCAAAAACCAACGGCCTGGATTCCCCATACACAGGGAATCCAGGCCGTTTCAACAGATCTCCAATCCTTCCGCCAGGCTTTATCTCCGCGCCCGGAGGTGCTATTCCTTACTTCTTAGCGCCCACGCTGTCCGTAACCCAGTCCAGGCTTTGGGTCAGAGTCTGGGCGGCGGCTTCGTCCAGGGCGTCCAGCAGTTGGCTGGTGCTGTTGCCCTTGGCCGGCACGCGGGCGTCCACTATCTTGCTGCCGATTACCTTGCCGGTATCCAGATCCATAAGCTGGAGGCGCAGGCGGATCTGCGCTTCCGGCGGAGTTCCGGAATCTCCGGGCCTGGGGCCGTCACCATCAGAGTACGGGTAGGGGTAGCACAGGTACAGGCGCTCCAGGTCGCATTGCAGGCGCAGGGAAGCGGCAATGCCGGAAGCCTCGGTGCCCACGCCGGACAAGGCGCAGGACTGCTCAAGCTGCCGGATGAGCATGCGCTGGATCATGTAGGCGCTCTGGCTGTTCCACTTCACGTCCGAAAGGTAGCGGACCTCGCGCTCGTTAAAGAGCAGGGCGATGCGGTCGGTCTTAAGATCCCCGCCGCTCTCCGGCAAGCTTACGATAAGTTGCTTTTTTACGGTGACGGAGCAAACCTGGGGCGGGGGCGGCATTTTAAGCTGCACCTGGGTAAGGGGCTCTTTCTGGTCAAAGACCTTCGGGCAGCCGCACAGGGCCAGGGAGATTACCAGGAGCAGGGCCGGCGCGGCCAGGGCCTTAATCCGGCGGAAAGTATTTAGGGTGCTCATTTGGTTTGGTACTCCGGTAAATTGTCGCCAAAGATCAGCATGCGCGGGTTGTCTTCCAGACGCAGGATCAGGCGGGTCATGGTTCTGAGCGTTTCGCGCGCCTCGGCCATCAGGCGGCGCAGATCCTCCAGGCCGTTATGGGCGAAGCGGGTCAGCTCCGGCTCCAGGGTGCGGATCATTTTATCCAGGCTCTTGGCGGCCTGGGCCGCGCTGTCCAGGGTGGGGCGCAGATCCACGTCGGTCGCGGAATCCACGCGGTCCATAATATTTTTAAGCTTCAGGCTGGCTACTTCCGCGTTTTCAATGATCCTTTCCATGGAGCCGCTCTCCTTGGCCAGGGAAGTGCTCAGCACGGCCAGAGAGCTCATGGTCAGGCTGAAGTTTTCCTGGTTTTCCGGGGTCAGAAAGCCGTTGGCCCGGTTCACCAGCTCGTTCACGGCGGTCACCAGTTGGGGGACTTCGGCGAAAAAGGCTTCGAGTTTGGAAATTCTGGCCGGAATCACGGCCATTTCCTGATCCGGCCCCGGTTTCAGCAGGGGGCTGGAGGCCGTGCCGCCGGAAATGGCGACAGCGGCCAGGCCGGTCAGTCCCTGCAGTTCCAGGGATGCTTCGGAATTGCGGCGAATCGGCGTGCCGTTGGCCACCTGGATGACCACGCGCACCAGGGATGGCTCGTCATGGTCCACCCGTATGCTTGCAACCTGGCCAACTTTAAGGCCGTTCAGGCGCACGTCGCTGCCAACGGAAAGGCCGGACACTCCGCCCCGGAAGGCGATGGCGTAGCGGGTCACGTCGCCGGTGCCCTTTTTGGCGCTGAACACGGTAAAGCCAATCGCGCCCAGAACGACCAGAATGGCGAACAGCCCGACCATGATGTATCCTGCTCTGACTTCCATAACATTATTCCTTGAAGTTGTTGCCGTTCCGGCCGTGCAGGGAGGCCCGCTGTGCGGCCACGGCCCGGCCGCGCGGGCCGGTAAAGTATTCTTTGATCCAGGGATGATCCACTTGCAAAAGTTCCGGAATGCCGCCCACGGCAAAGATGCGTTTTTCCGCCAGCACGGCCACCCGGTCGCAGATGGCGTACAGGCTGTCCATATCGTGGGTGACCAGGCAGACCGTAAGGCCTATGGCCCCGCGCAGCGTATGCACCAGGGAATCAAAGGCGGCCGCGCCTATGGGATCCAGCCCGGCCGTTGGTTCGTCCAGGAGCAGAATGGCCGGATCCATTGCCAGTGCCCTGGCCAGGCCGGCGCGCTTGCGCATGCCGCCGGAGAGTTCGGAAGGGTACTTGTTCAGCGCGGATTGCGGCAGGCCGACCATATCCACCTTCATGCCCGCGATTTTGTCCTGGAGTTTTTTGGAAATGTCCGTGTATTCGCGCAGGGGCACCTGAATGTTTTCCCGCACGGTCAGGGAGGAAAACAAGGCCCCGTCCTGAAAAAGCACGCCCCAGCGCCGGCGGGCCAGTTCCCAGGCTTCCGCTCCAGAGCGGGTCAGGTTAACGCCCATGACCGTGACCTCGCCTTCCTTCTGGCGCTGCAGGCCGATTATGGTGCGCAGAAGCACGGATTTGCCCGTGCCGGAACCGCCGATGAGCGCG
>JAVBSC010000036.1:0-8467 GCA_031547305.1 Desulfovibrionaceae bacterium | reverse complement strand
TTCATTGTCAAAAACGCCAAGGGCCAGGTGGTCAACCGCCTGGAAACCATGGCCCACATGGGCAGTTCCAACGTGGACAGCGAGGAATGCTGGAACATCGCCGCCTGGGTGCGGTCCATGGGCCTGGTGAATATCGATCACCAGGCCCGTGTCTGACACGGCCCCACTGTACCGGCTCTGGCAGAGTCGTTCGGACGCGGCGCGATGACCAATAACAGGGTCGACATAAAGCAAAGTGATTGCATACTTATTCAGGGCAGCAACGCTGCCGAAAACCACCCCATTTCTTTTAAATGGGTCATGCGGGCCAAGGACAGGGGCGCCAAGCTCATTCACGTGGACCCGCGTTTTACTCGTACCTCGGCGCGGGCGGATTTTCATACCGCCCTGCGCTCCGGCACGGACATCGCCTTTTTGGGCGGCATGATCAGCCACATTCTGGAAAAAGAAAAGTACTTCAAGGATTACGTCCTGGAGTACACCAACGCCTCCTTTCTGGTGGACGCCAGGTTCGGCTTCAAGGACGGCCTGTTCAGCGGCTACGACGGGCAGAAACGCGGCTACGACAAATCCTCCTGGGCCTTCCAGAAGGACGAAAAAGGGCTGATCAAGCGCGACATGACCCTTAAAAGCCCCAACTGCGTCTTCCAGCTTCTTAAAAAGCACTATTCCCGCTACACGCTCAAAAAGGTCTCTTCCATCACCGGCACGCCGGAAAAAGACCTGCTGGCCGTGTACGAGATGTTCGCGGCCACCGGGGCCAGGGACAAGGCCGGCACCATCATGTACGCCCTGGGCCAGACCCAGCACACCATAGCCGTGCAGAACATCCGCACCATGTGCGTCGTCCAGCTTCTGCTGGGCAACATCGGCGTGTGCGGCGGCGGCATCAACGCCCTGCGCGGCGAGCCAAACGTGCAGGGCTCCACGGACCACGCTTTGCTCTACCACTACCTGCCGGGCTACATGTACGCCCCGCGCGCCTCGCTTCAAAGCAGCGCGGACTACCTTAAATACGTCACCCCGGTTTCAGCGGATCCGCAGTCCGTTAACTGGTGGTCCAACTACCCAAAGTACCTGGTGAGCCTGCTCAAGGCCTGGTACGGGGAAGCCGCCACCAAGGATAACGACTTCTGCTATTCCTGGGTGCCCAAGTATGATGACGGCATGGAACATTCCATTATGACCACCTTTGACGAGATGTACAAAGGCAACATCCGGGGCATGACCGTCATCGGCCAGAACCCGGCCTGCTCTTTGCCCAACTCCACGAAGATCCGGGCCGCTTTCGCCAAGCTGGACTGGCTGGTCAACATGAACATCTTCGACAACGAGACTTCTTCTTTCTGGAAAGGCCCCGGCCTTGACCCCAAAGACGTCAAGACAGAGGTTTTTCTGCTTCCGGCCGCCGCCTCCGTGGAAAAAGAAGGCAGCCAGACCAACAGCGGTCGCTGGATGCAGTGGAAGTACGAAGCCGCTAGAGCCCCGGGCGACGGACTGTACGTTGGCGAAATAGTCCTGCGCATCCAGAGGAAGCTTCAGGAACTATATAAAGCCGAGGGCGGCGTGTTCCCGGAGCCCATCATGAACATGAGCACGGCCGGTCTCAAGCCCGGCGGCGGCTATGACGCCGAGGAAGTGGCCAAACTGGTTAACGGCCGCTTCACCCGCGACGTGGAAATAGCCGGCAAGCAGTACAAAAAGGACCAGTGCGTGCCCGGTTTCGCGTTGCTTCAGGCGGACGGCAGCACTTCCTCCGGCAACTGGATCTGCGCCGGCAGCTTCACCGCCGACGGCCAGAACCTGATGAAGCGCCGGGGCAAAAGCGACCCTACCGGCTTGGGCCTGTACCCGGAATGGTCCTTCGCCTGGCCGGTCAACCGCCGCGTGCTATACAACCGCGCCTCCGTGGACAAAAACGGCAATCCCTACAACCCCAAACGCCCCCTGCTGGCCTGGAAGGACGGCAAGTGGATCGGCGACATCCCGGACGGCCCGGCCGCGCCCATGGCGGAAAAGGGCGGCGTCTACCCATTCATCATGCAGGCCAACGGCCTGGGCGCTCTCTACGGCCCAGGCCTGAACGACGGCCCCTTCCCTGAACACTACGAGCCGCGCGAAGGCCCCCTGGCCAAAAACCCGCTCTCCGCCCAGCAGAACAGCCCGATCATCAAGCTGTACACCGGGCCGCTGGACAAGATCGCCAACGCGGATCCCAAGTACCCCTACGTCATGACCACCTATTCATCCACCGAGCACTGGTGCACCGGCGGCATCACCCGCTGGCAGTCCTGGCTCACCGAGGCCATGCCTCAGGTCTACGTGGAGATCAGCGAGGAACTGGCCAAGGAAAAAGGCATCAAAAACGGCGACAAGGTGCGTGTGGAATCCGTGCGCGGCGGCCTGGAATGCGTGGCCATGGTCACGGTGCGCCTTAAGCCCTTCAAAGTGGAAGGCAAGACCGTGCACGAAGTGGGCATGACCTACAACTACGGCTGGCTTTTCCCCAAAGACTGCGGCGACAGCGCCAACCTGCTTACGCCCACGGTCGGGGACGGCAACTCCATGACGCCGGAATACAAAGCGTTCATGGTCAACATCATCAAGAAGGCCTAGGAGGTGAACCATGGCTGACGGAAAATCCATCATCGTCGACGCCTCCCGCTGCACCGGCTGCCGCGGCTGCCAGGTGGCATGCAAGCAGTGGAACGGCCTGCCCGGCACCAAAACCGTCCAGAGCGGGACGTATCAGAACCCGCCGGACTTCAGCTTCCAAACCTATAAAGTGGTCCGCTTTCACGAAGGAAAAGACAAATCCGGCAAACCCTACTGGAACTTTTTTTCCGACATGTGCCGCCACTGCGTCAATCCGCCCTGCGCCGTGGCAGCTTCCGCCGACGGCGAGATAATCCACGACGACGCCACCGGAGCCGTGGTCTATACCGCCGCCAGCAGCAAAAGCGACTACGAAATGGCCCGCGAAGTCTGTCCTTATGACATCCCCCGTCAGGACCCTGACTCCAAGGCCATGTTCAAATGCACCATGTGCCTGGACCGCCAGAAGGAAAACCTGCCTCCGGCCTGCGCGCTCTCCTGTCCTACCGGCGCCGTGGCCTATGGTGACCGCGACGTCATGCTCAAGGAAGCGGAAAAACGTGTGGCCGAACTGAAAAAAAACTGGCCCAAAGCCCAGGCCCTGAACGCCGAGGACGTGCGCGTCATCTACATTGTCACTGACGCGCCCGAAAACTACCACAAGTTCGCGGCCGGCAAGGATTAGGAAAAGAGATGAAACGGGGAGGGTAACCGCAAGGGTTCGCGCCCTTGAGGTTACCCTCCTTGGCCCGTTTATGGGTAACGTTCCCCACCCATGCGTTTACTTTTCAGGCTCAGGTAACGGAACAGCTTAAAACATTATCGATTTTGGAGGGCCAATGCCCACGCTTTGTAAAAACGGCCAGGCCGTGGTCGACTACTTTGAACGGCAAAAAAAACTGCATCCGGAAAATCAGGCCATCCTGGACGCATTTACCGGCCTGGAAGCCGCCAGGGCCTGCCTGCCCGAGCTTAAGGGCTTTGAACCGCAAATAGCGGACCAGGCCTTGTTCAGCCAGGGCAAATCCTTGTACAGCCTGGATGAATTGCCCCTGGAGGCTGTGGATTCCGAGCTTCTGCTGAAGCGCCTGGCCCCGGTTTTCAAGCGGATTTTTCCGGCCCACGCCAAAGCCGTGGGCGAATTCTGCAAAACCCTGTTGGCGGACGCCGTGCTGCGCCTGGATTTGCCGCGCGCCTTTTTGCGCGGAGATTCGGCAAAAGCGGAGGCCCTGGCCAAGGAAAAAGGCCTGGACCAGGACGCCGGCATCTTTATCGCGCGCGAGCTGGCCGCTTCCTGCGCCTTTATGCTCAGCCGCGCCGCCTCCAAAATTCTGGACGCGGCCAAATGGGAGCACGCCCATTGCCCGGTTTGTTCCTCAGCCGCCGGCCTCAGCTATATTTCGGAAAAAGAGGGCGTGCGCCGCCTGTCCTGCTCCTTCTGCGGCCGGGTCTGGCGCTGGCGGCGCACGGCCTGCGCCTTTTGCGGCCTGGACAAGCCGGACAACATCGTCATTTATTCGCTCCAAAACAAAGAAGACGAGCGGGCCGAAGTCTGCCAATCCTGCAAAAGCTATATTCTTAGCGCGGACTTGCGCCAGAGGCCGGAAGACGTCCTCCTGGCCAGGCTTTTGCCTTACAGCCTGATGCACCTGGACGTGCTCATGCAGGAGAAAGGCTACAGTCCTGGCTGCTTTGCGGGTAACAGGTGACATTTAACGGGTAAGAAGGGCGCGGGAGTGGTTAAGGTCATTGGGCAGGGGTGCGGTTTTTGCTTTTTTTCTTGGCTGTTCCCTGTTATTTGTTACCTGTCGGTTTTGTTTTTTCTTAACTGCCAATGGATCCACGTTAATTGTTACCTGTTTGCGGAGTTACAATGGAAGAAATGCCTTCTCTTGAAATGGTGCGGGATGATGCGGCCTGGGAAGCTTTTGTGGAACGCGTGCGGGGCTTTCACGGCTATGCGGCCCCGGGCGTGCTCCTGGGCGGCCTGATGGTGGAAGCTGTCAAAGCGCGCATGCCGGAAGGTGTTTTGTACGATGCGGTGGCGGAAAGCGCTTCCTGCCTGCCGGACGCAGTGCAGATGCTTACCCCCTGCACCATAGGCAACGGCTGGCTCAGGGTGCTTAACCTGGGGCGCTACGCCGTGGTCCTGTATGACAAAAAAAACGGCGCGGGCTGGCGTGTCCATGTGGACACCGAGCGTTTGCAAAAGTGGAATCATTTGCGCGACTGGTTCATGGGCCTGGTGGACAAACAAAACCAGCCTGAGGGCGCGTTGCGGGAGCAGATCAGGCATGGCGGCCTGGACGCTTGCAAAATGAGCCGGATTCAGATTAAGCCGCAATTTTTGGGCAAAAAGCACAAGGGAAAAATCGCGGCCTGCCCGGAGTGCGGTGAGCTCTATCCGGCCAGGGACGGCTCCACCTGCCTGGGCTGCCGGGGTGAAAGCCCGGTGGAATAAATTCTTTGCCGGAATCCGCTTCCGGACCGGGTTGCATTCAGGTGGTGCAACCCGGTCCGTTTTTTTGCTCCATCATGGCTTTGCGATGTTGGCCTCTGTTGTCACGTCCACACCGCTCCTGCCGGTTCGGTATTAGAGCAATTTCACTTTGAAATTGCTCGGCGGACGCGAAGCGAATGCCCGCGAGGCGTGTCGTTTATCTTGAGAATTTCGCATTGTTACAAGCTAAATCCACCGTATGCGAAACTTGTACTGTTCAATTTAAAAGCTAAAATGCTCTAAGACCGCAACGCAAAAACGGCAAGGCATACAAGATTTTTTCCAGGTATCCGGTCCAGGCACGATATTCCTCTTACTCTACCCAAGGGTCAACGTGAGCCAGGGCGTCGCAAACATTTTCTCCGTTCAGAGAGTCCCGGCCCGCCGCGCACAGGGATTTTTCCACCGCGTCCGCTATGGCGTGGCCTTCGGCCACGCTGATCCGCGAATCCACCAGAATATGCACATCCACCTGCAGGCAGGGGCCTAAATACCGCGTGCGCAGGCGGTGCACACCGCGCACGCCCGGCACTTCGCGCACCAGTTGGCTGATGGCCTTGCGCGTTTCCGACGGCGCGGATTTGTCCAGAAGGGTATCGCAGGCCGGGATGCAGATTTTCCAGGCGGCGTATATGATGAAGGCGGCCACCAGCAAAGCCCCGGCAAAGTCCAGATAGCCGAGCCGGGGGAACCACATGGCTCCGGCCACGGCAATGGCCGTGGGGATGGAGCTTAAGGCGTCGGAGCGATGATCCCAGGCGGAGGCCTCCACGGATTCCGAGTGCAGCGCCGCTCCTTTGCGTAGAGTCCAGCGATACAACCACTCCTTGGTCGCTATGGAGGCCAAAGCCGCGCCCAGCGGCAGAATTCCCTTTATGGCGTGCGGTTCCGGGTGGAGCAGGTTGTTTAAGGAATCCCAGATTATCCCCAAGCCCATAAATCCGAGCAGCAGGCCCAGCCCCAGCGAGATCAGCGATTCCAGGCGCTGGTGGCCGTACGGATGTCCGGCGTCCGCCGGAGCGGCCCAGTAACGCACCCCCAGAAGAATGCCCACGCTGGACAGACAATCCGTGATGCTGTGAACTCCATCCGCCACCACGGCCCGGCTGTTTCCAAATATGCCGGCGGCTATCTTGAGCACGGCCAGGCAGATATTTATGTACAATCCGATCAGGCTGACGCGCTTTATGCCCGCGATGCGCTTCCCCAGTTCCAGAGCTTTGCCGGATCTGGGAGAGACGTTTTTTTCGCAGCCGGAATCCTGTTGCCCGGACATGTTCATCCCCGCGTTTCTGGCCAGTCCGCCAGAGCAAAACGCAGGGCAGAGGCCGCAAGGCTGAACTCGTCATCGTCCAGTGTGCGAACATCCAGGCAAAAAGTTTCGTTTTCCACCCGTCCAGCCAGCGGCGGGCTGGCGCGCAGGAGCCTTTGCCGCAACTCCAGAGGCGGACAGCCAGGGCTGCTTATGCTGATCAGGCTGGTGGGCAGGTCCCGCTCCGGAAAAGATCCGCCGCCGACTCTAGAGGCTCCGGACAGCACGGAAATATCCGCCAGTCCGCGCAAAACGCGGGAGATCCGCCGGGCCAGGCGCAGGGCGCGGGCGCGCAGTTCCTGCGGCGGGGCGCAGATCATCCGCAGGGTGGGGATGCGCCGCCTGGCCTGTTCCGGGTCCAGGTACAGACGCAGAGTGGCCTCCATGGCGGCCAGGGTCATTTTATCTATACGCAAAGCCCGATTGAGCGGGTTTTTTTTGATTACGTCAATATATTCCGCCCGGCCGGCGATAACGCCAGCCTGCGGCCCCCCCAGCACCTTGTCCCCGCTGAAGCTGAGCACGTCCGCCCCGTCTTCCGCCACCTTTATGATCGTGGGTTCGTCCTGAAGGGTATTCAGCCCCAGGGCCGCGAAATCGCACAGGCTGCCGCTGCCCAGATCCTCAATTACCGGAATTCCGCGCTCCCGGCCAAGCGCGGCCAGTTCCTTGAGCGGCACTTCCTTATGAAAGCCCACCACCCGGTAGTTGGAGGTGTGCACTTTAAGCAGGGCGGCGGTATTCTCCGTGATCGCCTCCGCATAGTCATTCAGATGGCAGCGGTTGGTGCATCCCACTTCCACCAGCGCGCAGCCGCTCCGGCGCATAACGTCCGGAATGCGGAAACTGCCGCCGATTTCCACCAGTTGGCCACGGGCGGTTATGACTTCCCGCCCCTTGCACAGCGAGTCCAGAATCAGCAGCACGGCCGCTGCGTTGTTGTTCACCACCAGGGCGGCTTCCGTGCCGATCAGGCGGCAGATCAGTTTTTCCACATGGCTGTAGCGGCTGCCGCGTTCTCCGGTATCCAGGTTGAATTCCAGGTTGGAATAGCGGCCGCAGGCTTCGCTCACGGCCCGCACCGCTTCCGGAGCCAGCAGCGATCGCCCCAGATTTGTGTGGATTACCACGCCCGTGGCGTTCAGAACCCTGCGAAAATGCGGCCGCCCCTGGTACCGCACATAAGCGGCCAACGCCGGCATCAGCCCGGGCAGCCCAAGCTCCGCTTCCTTCTTTATTTTGCCGTTCTTGATTCCCTGCCGGCATTCGTCCAGGTATTCATTGATCAGATCCTTCAGCAGGGCGCGCGGCAGGCTGGCCGCAAGGGCGTTGTATTCCCTGGCGCCAAAAGCCGCCAGCAGGGCATCCACCGAAGGGAGCGCGCGGAATAATCCGGAATTTTTTGTCATGGGGGATCCTTACAAGAAATACTCAAAGATATTCAGGAAAGAGTGTAAAGAATTCACCGAGCAAATACAAGGAGCCGCAGATCAGCAGTGGGTTGGCCGGCGTGGCGTCCGGCAGGCGTTCGGCCATCAGGGCGGCGGCCAGCGCCAGAGCCTGGAGGAGATCCGGGGCCGGCCGCGCGTTCAGGCCGATCAAGGCGGATAAATCGGCGGCCGGCATGGCGCGAGGATTGTCTTTGATGCTGGTGGCAAGGATTGGCCCGGTGGACAGGGCGCGCAGGTGCGGAATGAGACCCTCCGGTTTTTTGTCCGCCAGGCAGGCGAAGATGACCGCGCCGGGGGCGATGCCGCGTCGGGCCAGGGCCAGTCCCAGCCCGGCCAGGCCATGGGCGTTGTGCGCACCGTCCAGAAGCAGAGACGGGTGGACGCCTGGTTTGGCCGGTATTTCCTGCATCCGGCCGGGAATCCGGAAGTATTCCTCTGCCTTGCGCAGGAGGTCCGGATCTGTGGGCCTTTTGAGGCCGTGTTTGGCCAGAGCCGGGCTGCGGCCGATCAGGCCCCAGGCGTAGCGGGCCAGAGCGCTGTTTTGGGCCGGGTAATCCGGCGCTTCGGATTTTTTTTGATCCGGAATTTCAAAATAGGGGGATTTGAGCT
>JAVBSC010000019.1:0-142019 GCA_031547305.1 Desulfovibrionaceae bacterium | reverse complement strand
CTTTGCCGGACACGACGGCCATACCTACTGGATCAACGGCTGGATGTGGACCGCGGCGGTCCTGGGCCTGCTCTCCCTGGGCCGTTTGATGACCCCCGGCACCAGAGACAACGAAAAGCTCCTGCCCTGGACCCTGGTCATGCTGGTCATCGCCAGTTGGCGCGACAAAAGTCTGGGCTTGCTGGTGGGTGGCTTCACCCCCAACATGTTTGAGGGCGTGACCGAATACACCCCCTCCATCGCGGAAATCCTGATCGTCCTGGGCGTGTACGGCGTGGGCCTGCTCATCCTCTCCGTGCTCTGGAAAATCGCTGTGGATGTGAAGAAAGAAGTCGGACATTAAAAAATATCCGGAGGGCGAAAACCTTTTTCCTGAAAAAGGTTTTAGCCCTCCCGCCCCCCAACCTTCCAAAAAATTTTGACATCGGGTTTTAGGGCTGCAGCCTGAAAACCCGTTTTTATTTTACGCGGGCAGGCGAGCCGTCCGGCCCTCGGAAGAAACAATCCGGCGCAATGCCGTTGGCGGCGCAAAATTTTATAAATCCGGGGTATTCCTGCCGGAGTATTTCAGCGGCCCGCTTTTTGTTATCCCGATTTTGAAATGATTCCCTGACTTTGCGGGATATTTTTTTAAGATAGGCGGAATGCTTTTAAGACGTTCGCGCGGCCCGCATTTCAGCCAACTTCCGCTGCACAGCCTCCAGGCGCTTGGGCGGCAGAGCCTCCGCAACGGCAATGGCAATATTATTCCTGGTCTGTCCGGGAGTAAGCAGTTGCGCGCCGGGTCCGGCGGAAAGAATGGCCGCCGGTTCGCACACGTCTTCAACTCCCTGGGCGGCCGCAACCTTGGGCGCCGTGGAGCCGCGCTTGATTTTGCTTAATTCGCCCGCCGTGAAAAGGAGCAGGGGAACCTGGTAATAATCCGCCACCTCAACCAGGGCGATGTCGTCTTTTTGGGTGTCCGCCGAAGCTATGCCGGCGATGGACCGCGTTGTCAGCCCCAATTCCTTGAAATGCGCTTCAATAAAGCTGACGATGTCATCCTGGTGCGCGCCCTTGCGGCAGCAGACCCCCACGTGAAAGACCGGCGGATGCAGAATCAGGCGGGATTCGCCGCCAGCCGCCTCCTGGCCTGTTGTCACCTGGACCAGGGGAGGCAAAAAGCCGTCCTGTTCCGGCAAAATGGCGGGGCTGTCAGTAAATGTGAACAGCTCCCGCCAGGGTGAGTCCCGCAACGCCAGATGATCGTCCGGGTCGCAAACAGCTACCTTGCGGTTTTTGAGCAAAGTTGAGTTTACCGTGCGCACCGCGCTCAGGTTTTTTATGAACAACCCGCGATCTATGGCAAGGGTATCCAGAGTGGGCAGGCTTTCCGTATTCGTGGCTGTGGTGATCACCGGCGTTCCGCCCAAAAGATCGGCCAGGGCCAGGGTAAGCTTGTTCGAGCCGCCCAGATGGCCGGAGAGCAGGCTGATGACGAAGCGGCCGCGCTGATCCGTAACCACCACGGCCGGATCGTGCGCCTTGCCGGCAATGTGCGGCGCCAGGCAGCGCACGGCTATGCTCAGAGCGGCTATAATAATATGCTGTCGATACTGGCTGTAATTCAAGGTAATCAGGTCCGCCAGCCGCTCAAAGCCGACGTATTTTTCGCCGGCCAGGTTGAACGGAGCGAAAATCTCGCCGCCCATGGCCTTTACGATACGCTCCGCCTGCATGCAGCCCTGCTGCGTAAGGGCGTAAATGGCCGTGGTGTTGCGGGTATTGGCCGCCTTTCCCGGCAAAATCCGGCTCATAAGGATAATCCTTTTACGGCTTTCAAAGTGCGTTCAAAATCACCGGCGCTGTGCGCAAAGGAGACCATGGCCGCCTCAAACCCTGAAGGCGCGAAGCAGATGCCCTGAGTCCGCATGGCTTTATAAAACTTGGTGTACCGGGCGGCATCCGACTTTTTGGCTGTGGCGAAATCCACAACCGGAGATTCGGTGAAGAAAATGGTGAACATACTGGCCAGGTGGTTGATTTGCACCGCTATGCCCCTGGCCGTGAAGATGGCCTGAAGCTCCGCGCAAAAATCATCCACACGCCGTTCCAGGCCGGCATAATCCGCCCCGGACAACTCGTTCAGGGTGGCTATGCCGGCGGCCATGGCCAGAGGGTTGCCGGACAAGGTGCCGGCCTGGTAAACGCCGCCGCTGGGAGCGATTTTTTGCATGATTTCTTTTTTGCCGCCGTAAGCGCCCACCGGTAGTCCGCCGCCGATAATCTTGCCCAGGGTGGTCAGATCCGGCCGGATTTTAAAGCGGGTCTGCGCTCCGCCAAAAGAGACCCGGAATCCGGTAATGACTTCGTCAAAAATCAGCAGAGCCCCGGATTCGTCGCACAGGGCGCGCAAGCCTTCCAAAAAGCCCGGCGCGGGCGGCACCAGGCCCATGTTGCCGGCCACAGGCTCCACGATTACGGCGGCAATGTCCTTGCCGTGCTTTTTAAAATGCGCCTTGACCGCGTCCAGATCGTTATAGGGGGCGAGCAGGGTATCCTGAACCACGGCCTGGGGCACGCCAGGAGTGCCGGGTATGGACAGGGTGGCCACTCCGGAACCGGCGCCGGCCAGAAAAAAATCCGCATGCCCGTGGTAGCATCCGTCGAACTTCACGAACTTGTCGCGCCCGGTGTGGGCCCTGGCCAGACGAAGAGCGCTCATGGTCGCTTCCGTGCCGGAATTGACCATGCGCAGCATTTCCACATAGGGCATGGCTTTGACAACCGCATCCGCCAGCAGGATTTCCGCCTCGCAGGGCGCGCCAAAGCTGGATCCATTCTTCAAGGCGTCCCGCACGGCCCTGTTCACGGCCGGGTGCGCGTGGCCCAGCAAAAGCGGGCCCCAGGACTGCACAAAATCCAGGTAAACGTCGCCGTCAACGGAAGTTATTTTGCTGCCCTTGCCCTTGGCCACAAAAATGGGGGAACTTTGCACGGAAGAACAGGCCCGCACCGGGCTGTTCACCCCGCCGGGAATGATTTTCTGGGCGCGGGCAAACAGTTTTTTCGACTTGGCATCCATATTTTTACCTGACCTTGGGTTTAAAAGTAAGTCATGGAGATTTTCTTCAGTTCCTTAAGGCTCTTCAAAACAGCATATTCGCGCAGCCCGGTGGAGCGCCTGAGTTCGTCAATCACATCCAGGCACTCCTGTTCGCTGCGGCCGTGAATCATGGTGTAAAGCGTATACGGCCAGTCCGCCGCGGGGCTGGGGCGGTGGTAGGCGTGGGAAATACGCTGGTGCGCGGCCGCCGCGGCGCCGAGCAAGTCGGCCTCGCCTTCGCCGGCCACCTTCCAGGCCACCATGGCGTTGTGGGAAAAACCCGCCTTCTGGTGTTTCAAACTGGCCCCAAAGCGCCGGATCACCCCTTTTTCCTTCAAATCCCTGAGCAAGTCCAGAACGACCCGCTCCTCAGTGCCCAATTCCCGCGCGATGTCCGCGTACGGAGCGGCGCTGTCCGGCAGGTTTTTTTGCGCGATTCGCAGGATCTTTCGTTCAAGATCGCTGAATTCTCTTTGTGTCATGTTTTAATCCTTATTCAAGGGAATCCATCCCTTGAGCGCGGCCGACGCTCAGCCTATGGCCGGCCTTGGCGGGGCATCCGCCTTGGAGCCTGTGAGCTTGGCCATGTCTTCCAGGTATTTTGCCGACTGGTTCAGGTAGAAGGCCAGAGGCTTGGAGAAGTTGCGCCCGACTATGCCGTCCACAAAAAGTTGGCTGATTTCCTTTTCCCGAATCAGCACCAATTGGGAGCGCCCGAGAATTTCGCGCTCTTCCGGCGTCATGTCCCGCGCCAAATTGATGAGCACGGCTCTGGCCCGGGGCTGGTACATCCAGAAGTACATCAAATCCAAGGCGTTGATGATGATGGTTTTTTCCAGATCCCTGGCTTCCACTCCGATGGTGCGGATAAAATCCTTGGGCCGGCTTAAAAGATCCAGAACGTCGTCTTCCGGCAGCAGGAGCTCCAGGCGGGCGAAACAGCGGAAAAGCTGCTCCAGCTTCAGGGAATATTCCCAGTGCCGCAGGCGCATATTGTCTATGGCGTCCGCAAAACCTTCAATAATGCCGGCAACGGTGTCCGAGGCCACCTTGGAGATTATGGCCGCGCCATGCTGGAGTATGGGCAGGATGTCGTGCGAGCCGGTAAGATGCAAAAATTCCAGCAGCAGATAATTATAGAACATGGCGATGGGAATGGCCAGAATGCTGCGGAAGAGGTTGCCGATTATGGCGGTGGTGGGGAAGCCGCGATAGATGTTGTGCGCTGAGATGTAAAAACCGTTTATCGTGGACAGGGTGGTGAAAAAAATCAAGGGCGAGTCCACCGGATTCAGATGCAGAATGTTCTGAAGCAGGATCATGCGCACGCCGAATTCCAGCAACGGCACGGACAGCCCTGTGTACATCAGGGAATCGCACAATCTGGTCCAGCTTACGTAGTTGTTCCAGCGCAGCATGGGGGAGCGGCGCGCTCCGCCGCCGCCCAGCACCGCCTGCAGGATATTGCGCAGGCCGGTTATGATGAACCAGAGCGGAGCGCCCAAAAGAGCCAGCAGCCACCAGCTTTGTGTGTACTGGAACGTAAGAAAGGCCGGAATAAAGCCGATCAGCACCTTGATGACGTTTTTCAGCGGCGTGTTCATATAGAACATTTTGCGGTGTTCTTCGTCGTGCTGGCGGTCGGATTCCGTGGCCGCCGGGCCCTTGCTGGTATGGAATCCGCCCAGGGTGGCGATGTTGCCGGGCATGGCGCAGCGGGTAAAGGCCGTATGCATGATCCAGTCGTGAATACGGATGTACCATAGCCTGGCGCAGCCGGGCAGGCGGCGGATCTGCCTGGCCAGGCCGTCGCTTATGGGCAGGTGTTTTCTTGGGCTGTAGATGACCTGGGAGTTTATCTCCATTTGCAGGGGCAGAGTGCGCCGCATGGAGTGATCGCCGGAGTTCAGGATTTCCTTTTGGGCGTGCCAGGGCAGGGTTTCCGGGCAGACAAACCCCATGCCGTGCAGACGGGACGACCGGCTGGTGGAATCGCTGCCGATGCGCGCCTTGAGCTTTTTACTTTTGTAAAAATCCTGCAGACGCGGAATATTGCGCAGAATATCGGTAAAATGCTTGCAGCGCGAAGATGCGTCCGCGCTGAGGTCACACCCAATTTCCCTGATGATGTTGCGGAGCATGCGCTTAAGAGCCACCACGCTGCCTTGGTTCACGGCCAGCTGCAGCTCGTTGATGGCCTTCATGTGCGGGGATTCTCCGGCCGCGAAGTCCTTGAGGTTGAACAACTCGATATGCGAGATCATGCCTTCGCAGTCGTACAGAAGCTCCAGCACGTCTTCCACTTTCAGTCCGGACAGGTTCATGCTGATGTGGGAAGCCGGGCGTATGCCGGTAAGCCAGTCCATAAGCGTGGGGGCGGACAGACGCAGTATTTCCGGCACCGCCCAGGCGTCGTTTATTACTTCCGGATCCCGCAAATCCTTGTTGCTTTCCCTGCCCAGCCAGATATCAATAATGTTTTCAGGGTAAAACTGGGCAAGCTGCTGCAAGGCTTTTTCCGTATCGTGTTTTCCGCCGTTCCCCAGCTTCAGCCGCCCGGAAAGTTCATGATAGCGCTCTTTCAGGGCCGGCAGGGCCTGCCGGTGGATGAGTTCCGCCAGGTGCAGGCGGGAAGCCTGCCCCGCGCCAACAAATTTGAGCAACTCATCCTTGCTTATTTCCGGCACTTCCACGCCCAGAAAAAGCTTCATATCCAGGCGGTGCGCCTTGTTGTAGCGTTCCAGCAGGGCAAAGACATACTCGGACTGATATTCCGAGGCTTCCCGCCCCATTCGCATAAGGTGCTGGGTGGGGCGCTCCTGCAAAAAATCCAGCATGTCCTGGTAATCAGTAAGCCCTTGCGGTTCCCAGATAAAGCTTACGTAACGCCCCCGGAAGCGGGCTTTGTATTCCACGCCCACGTTCACGGTCACGCCCATTATTTCCGCGGCCCGCAAAAGCTCTTGCACGGCCTGGGGCTGCACATGGTTGTAGTAGACCACGGTAAGCTGCCGGATGCCTTTGATCCAGGCGTCCATAATCAGATGTGTGGGTGATTTGCGGCCCTTGGTGTTGGCGTCGTGCACATGGTGATCAAAAGTAAGCTGATCCCAGCTTTCCGGCATTTCCAGCAAATAGTAGCGCCGCAGCAGGCGGCGGATCACCCGGCGCTTGCCGGAGGCGGCCGCGCGGAAGTCATGGGCCAGCATCAGCTGGCGTTTGGTGTCACCGTGGGCGCGCACCAGGTCTTTCATAATCTGGATCAGCACACGGGCGGTGTTGCGGCGGAAGTTGATGCTGGAACTGTACAGCACTTCGTCGCGCAGGGCGCGCAGGGCCAGAATGCGGTCTTCCGCCCAACCGGCCTCCAAAGAGTCCAGCAAGTTTATAACCGCATAGGCGATGCGGATTTCCGTGGCCACGGCAAGTTCCTTAATGCCGTGCGGGTGGAGCGAAGGATCAAAAAGTTTTTGCTCATAACCCTGGGGCTGGGCGCGGTCCCGCTCCAGAATCATATTGACCATGTTCAGAAGTTCATAGTCTTTGGCATCAAAAAACAAGCCGGAGCGCGCCATAACCGAAGATCCCCCAAAGACTTTATAAATCCGCGTAACAGTCGCCCTTGGCCAATAAGTGCACAGGGCCGGAGACCCAGGCGAACAATCCGTTTTTTTCAAAGTCTATTCGCAAATCAGCGCCGCTGGGTTGGCGCACAGCCAAACTCGCGGCGCCGCAAGCCCCACGCAGCAACAGGGCCAGGGCCAGTGATGCGGAGCCGCAGGCGCTTTCAAAAAAAGTGCTGTTGGTGTCCCGCACATGCACCACCGGCCAGATTTGCCCGGCGCGGACGCCGCCCCCGCAATCCGCCGCGGCATGCCAGATCACGCCGCAGGCCCCCTCATCCGTCAGTCTCAGGGATTCCCGCAATTTTTCCGCTTGAGCAAAAAATTCCGCCTGGGAATCCGGCCTGGGGTGGTCCGCGCTGTCCAGCAGCACATGGGTCACGCCGGGCAGGCGGACCACTATGATTCCTTTTTCCGGTTCATCCATGCACTTTGTACAATCCCGCCCCTCCAAGGCCGGGCAGGGGATGCGCACGCCGCAATCCAGCCGGACCGGCTCCTGGTCCGCCCCATCTTCCGGCGCGACAGTCTGTATTTTTACCCGCACCGGCTCCGCAAGCCCGGACACGGAAATTTCCTCCGTGGCTCCGGCTCCGGACAGACGCCCCGCATGGGCCAGCAGAAGGGCCAGGCAACGCGACGCATTCAGGCAGAATTCCCCGCCCATCATATCCAGCCGGGGAGGCCGGGCATCCAGATCCACGAAGCCCACCTGTTCGGCCTGCAAATGCAACGGGTGCATAAGCGCGGACGCCACGGCGGCCCGTTGAGGCGCCGCGATCTTCGGAGCGGCAATCAGGATGGTCGGATTGCCGCCAGGGCTCATTTTATAAAATTCCAGACGCAACATGGTAATCCCGTGGCGACAGCCGCGCCACACAGGCGCCGGCGGCATTCATTGCCGCCGTAAAGCGCCGGAGTGGGCCCCTAAATTTAAAATTCTCCAAGAGAATACTTATAATCTAGAAAAAGTCAAAACAATGTAACTTTATTGAAGTATTTTAGGGGGCTTCGCCCCCTCATCCACTTTACCGCGTCAGTTTTCTGAATTTGATCCGGTGCGGCTGGTCCGCCTCTTTACCCAGGCGCCTTTTGCGGTCCGCTTCGTAGTCGCTGTAATTGCCGTCAAAAAAGACCACCGCGGAATCGCCTTCAAAAGCCAGGATATGCGTGGCTATACGGTCCAGGAACCAGCGGTCGTGGCTGATTACCAGCACGCAGCCGGCAAAGTTCTCCAGGCCGTCCTCCAGGGCGCGCATGGTGTTCACGTCCAGGTCGTTGGTGGGTTCGTCCAGAAGCAGCAGGTTGGCGCCGGATTTCAGGGTTCGGGCCAGGTGCACGCGGTTGCGCTCGCCGCCGGAGAGCACGTCCACGTTTTTCTGCTGGTCCTGCCCCTGAATGCCGAAACGCGAGCAATAGGCGCGGGAGTTTATTTCCCGGCCGCCCAACTTGACGGTTTCGTAACCTTCGCTGATCACTTCGTACACGGTCTTGCCGGGGGTAAGGGTTTCCCGTCCCTGGTCCGCCCAGGTCAGGGCCACGGTCTCGCCGATTTTCAGGCTGCCGGAATCCGGTTTTTCCTGCCCGGCGATCATTTTAAACAAGGTGGTCTTACCCGCGCCGTTGGGGCCGATGATGCCCACGATGGCTCCGGGCGGAATGATGAAGTTGACGTTATCCATGAGCAGCTTGTCGCCCATGGATTTACCCATGTTTTCAGCCTCTATGACCACCTTGCCCAGGCGCGGTCCGGGCGGAATGTATATTTCCAAATCTTTGGAAAGGCGCTCGGACTCGTGGGAGAGCATGGCCTCGTAAGCGTTCAGGCGGGCTTTGCTTTTGGCATGGCGGCCTTTGGGGGCCATGCGCACCCATTCCAGTTCGCGCTGCAGGGTCTTCTGGCGTTCGGCTTCGGATTTTTCCTCGCTGGCCAGGCGTTTTTGCTTCTGTTCCAGCCAGGAAGAATAATTGCCCTTCCAAGGGATGCCCCGGCCGCGATCCAGCTCCAGAATCCAGCCGGCCACGTTGTCCAGGAAGTAGCGGTCGTGGGTGACGGCAATGACCGTGCCGGGGAAGTCGCGCAAATAACGCTCCAGCCAGGCCACGGATTCCGCGTCCAGATGGTTTGTCGGCTCGTCCAGGAGCAGGATGTCCGGATTCTGCAACAACAGGCGGCACAAGGCCACGCGGCGGCGTTCCCCGCCGGAGATGACCGGCACCGGGGTTTCCGGCGGCGGGCAGCGCAGGGCGTCCATGGCCATGTCCAGGCGGGAGTCCAGATCCCAGACACCCTTGTTGTCCATAAGCTCCTGCACCTCGCCCTGGCGGTTGATCAGGGCGTCCATCTCGTCCGGCTCCATGGGTTCGGCGAATTTGGCGTTGATAGCCTCGTACTCGTCGCGGATGGCGATAAGCTCAGCCGCGCCTTCCTCAACCACCTCGCGCACGGTGCGTGTTTCGTGGGAAAGGGGTTCCTGCTCCAGGTAGCCGATGGTGTAGCCGGGGGCGACCACGGTCTGACCCTCAAAGCTCTGGTCCACCCCGGCCATGATTTTAAGCAGGGAGCTTTTGCCGGATCCGTTCAGGCCGAGCACCCCGATTTTGGCCCCGTAAAAATAAGACAGGGAAATGTCCTTAAGCACTTCCTTCTGGCCGTGGCGCTTGCCCACGCGCATCATTGAATAAATAATCTTGTCCGGTTCGTTGCTCATGCGGCACCTTTTATCAGTGAATTTAATCTTTTTTTATAACAGCTATTCCGGCAGGGCACAAGAAGCGCGCTTCCGAATAATTACTTCATGGCTGTTCAGCCAAGCCACAGGCGTAGCGCGGGCAGGCACAGCGACAGCCCCATGATTAGGATAAGCAAAAAAACCAACCGCATATACTGAGCCTGGAGCAACCCGGCTGTCAGGCGCACCCCGCATAAATTCCCGGCAAGGCACAAAGGCAGGGCCAGCAGGGTAAGCCGCAGCACTTCCGCGGTCAGAAGGCCTTGAAAAAAGTGCGCCACAGCCACAAAAAGAAACATCAGCATGAAAGCGACGTTGAGCGTTCCGCGGAAAACCGCGATCGGCCAGCCGGTCCGGGTCGCGTAAATCACTGCCGGCGGCCCGTTGATGCCGAACGCGCCGGAAAGGGCGCCGCTGAAAAACCCGGCGGCATAGGCCCAATGGAGGGCCGGAGGATGTTTGGGAGGAACATATCTTCCAAGCAGATTCCATAGAGAATAGCAGATAAAAAGAATTCCCAGGGCCAGGCGCATCCATAGATCCGGTATCCGGCTTAGAAGAGCGCTCCCCAGCCAGATGCCCGGCAGACTGCCCAAGAGCAGCCGCAGCAAACTGCTTTTATGCACATGGGCGTGGTTTACCGCCGCGCCGCGCGCCTGCATGGCAATACAGCACAGCACGCCCATGGGTATAGCGGTGGACATGTCCATAAAATGGATCAGCAGCGGCACCATAATGATCAGGGCGCCAAAACCGGTAACGCCGTTGATCAGGCCGCCGAAAAAACAAATCAGGCCGGCTATGGCATACTGAGACATCGACTCTCCGACTTTTTTCTCGACCTCTGGCCGCTAGTTTGGCATTCTTAGCGCGGGTCAATCCTGAAAACTTTAAAGATGGTATATTATATGACTGACAGCAAAGCCAAGGATTTGTTCAAGGCCTGGTGGCAGGCTTCCCGTCCGCCGTTTTTCATCGCCACCATGCTGCCGCTGTTTCTGGCCTTTGTGGCCGCCGGCAAAGATGCCGGCAATTGGGAAGTCTTTCGCTTCGCCTGGGTTCTGGCCGCCTGCTTTGCCCTGCAGATGAACGCCAATATCGCCAACGATCTGTTCGACCACTTGCAGGGCGTGGACGCGGGCGACAATATAGGCGGGTCGCGCGTGCTGCAGGAAGGCAAACTCAGCATCGCGGCGCTGAAAAAAGCCATAATGGGCCTTTACGCCTTCGCTTTTCTGGTGGCCTGCGCGGGAGTGTGGTGGACCGGCCTGTGGGGTATTTTGCCCATTGTGATCTTCGGCATTCTGTCCAGCCTGCTTTATGTGGCCCCACCCGTAAAATACGGGCACCGGGGCCTGGGCGAGCTTATGGTCTGCCTTAACATGGGACTGGTCATGGTTGCCGGCACCTATTACGTTTTGACAGGCGTATGGTCCGCCAGGCTGATTGCCCTGAGTCTGCCCATGGGCCTGATGGTGGCTGGCGTTCTGTACTACCAGAGCCTGCCGGAAATTGAAACTGACAAGGCGGCCGGCAAAAACACTCTGGCCGGCCTGCTCGGGCCGGTAAGGGCCGTGTTCGCCCTGCAAATCTGGTGGCCCCTGGCCTGGGTGCTCCTGGCCAACCTCTGGCTTGTGGGGCTGTGCGCCTGGCCGGTATTTTTAGGCATAGCCGCCAGCCTGCTCCTGCATATCAGATTGAACGCCCTGGTGCGCCAGGCCGGCGACGACTGGCTCAGCCTGGACAAGCACGGCCATTACGTCCGCAAGATGTACATGATCAGCGCCATATTCTTTATTGCTGGGGTAGGGTGCCTTTAAGTCCTGATTCAGCCGATGCGCGAAATCAACGCTTTTTCCCTGGAACGCCACAGCGGGGAATACCAGACCTGGCCTTTGCGCTCCCGCCTGATCCAGGACGGAACTCCGCAGGCCCTTACGCTGCCGGGCTACTGCCTGCTGCGGCAATACGCCACACCTGACGGCTATTTGTTTGTAACGGACTACGACTGCCCGTTTGAGGAAATGACCAACTTCATTCTGGTGGACAAAGGAATCAGGCGGGTACTCTGCGAGCGCGGCATTGGCCGGATGTATACAAGTTATTCGCTGGACGATCTTTTCTGGCGTGACGAGCGCAATTTTACGGCCATCCTTTCCGGGGAGCGCTTTGTTTTTACAATCCGCTCTTTTCATATTCCCCACCTGTACCCCAAACTGGGGTACAGGTGGATGAGGCGGGGACGTTCAGGAACGGTGTATTTGTAAAGGCGGAAGGCGCAGACGAGCGCGACCTGGATCGATTGTTCCGGACTTGTTCAGAAAAGCACCCCAACGCGGCTACAAATTCATGTCTATGAGCAGCTTCATACGCAAGCCAGAACTGTTTCAAGAAGTATTTCACTTTTTCCCGGCTCCCGGGGCGGGCATGGTGTATCCATCCAGCTTCTCGCCGCCCGGTTTCGCATCATCCGGGCGGATATAGGCCACATCGGCCGCGTTTTCCTTTATGCTGACCAGCACAAAGCCGGATTCCGTGCGGAAATCCGTGTAGCCGGTCTCCGCGGTGCCGAATTTCCACGGCGCTCCGGCGGAGCCGACAACAGTATAATGAATGCCGTCCACGGTCATGTCCGCGTACACATGATCGTGCCCCACAAAAAAGGCGGACACCCCGTATTTGCGCATCAGGGCATGTATCTTGGCCTGTTCGCCCACCTTGGCGGCCCGGCCCGCGCCCCGGCCGTAGCGGGAGTTGTCCGCGTCCCCGGCATTGCCGCCTTCCACATGGTGGCTGAACATAAACTTCCAGCGCGCCTTGGAATTTTTAAGGGTTTTCTCCAGCCAGACATACTGCTCCGCCCCCAGGGTCCAGTCGTCCGGCTTGCCCGGCGCCGCGGGATCCAACCCGTGATCGACCGGGGTATAGCCGGTGGCGTTCAGGACCACGATGAGCGCGTCTCCCCAGGTCATGGCGTAATAGTCCTCGTTTGTGCTCCCGCCTTCCGGGTAGCTGTCCGCATTGGGGTTGGGCAGCAGATTCATTCTGGCTTCCCTGGACCAGGCGCGGTTTTTTGCCGGGTGCCAGCCGTTTTCGCCTTCCCAGTTGCCGTTCAGGGTGTAGGTGGCGGCGTTGGCAAGCAGGCTTCCGGCCGCATAGCGGTAGCGCAGGTGGAACACGTAGGGGTGTTTGGGGTCGAGCGCGTACCCGGCGTGCGCGGAGCCGATGGTCTGCATGTTGTCCCCCAGCATCAGCACAAAATCCGGCTGATGTCTCAGGGCTGTATCCGCCACGCCGCGCAGCACGCCCATCCGATAGCCGTCCTGGCTTAGCGCGCTGATGTGCGCGTCGCTGATCAGGGCGAAGGAAAATTCCGCCGCCTTGGAGCGCTGCGTTATGAATGCTCCTTTATCCAGGAGCGGCGCGCCCTCGTTACTGTCATACGGCTCTGCGGCATTGCGCACCTCAAACTCATAGCGCGTGTCCGGAGCAAGCGCGTCCAGCTCAAAATCAACTCCGCGCGCCGGAGGAATTTCCCGGACCGCCAGGGACGTCCAGGGCGCTTCCGGCTGTTTGGCGTCCAGTTTGCGATAGCGCAGAAAAACTTTCAGGGGGTCATCACCAGCGGCCACGTTGACCAGGGCGCTGTTTTGGGTGGCCACACCCACGTTTGGGGCAAAAAGCAACTTGGAGGCAAAACCCTCCGCCCTGGCCGGAGCGGCCGGAAGCAACGCTGCGGCCGCACAGACCAATAAAGATAGAACCAAATGATTAAAAGACATGCCGGACCTTCTTTGGAGATTCTGAATCGTCTTTTTTACAAAAAAATGGGGACGGCGTCAAAAACATATAACTTATATTCCATAGCATAAAATTTATATATTTTTACACTATATTTTCATTGCAATATATAGCCAATAAAAAGAACTCTATAAGACAATACCCCGGAACTACTTGCCAAAATGCGTATGAATATAGTATACGCTCTCATCTAAACTTATATTTCAAGTTTTATATCAACAAGGAATTTAATATGTCAAAACGCATTGATGAACTGGGAATGCCTGTGGAAGCGGCGCCCATGGAACAGGTGCGCGAACTTTTGTTCGGAACCCAGCTGAAGGATATGGAAACACGTTTCCAGCGCCGTGAAGAACGCTTTACTCGCGAAGTCGCGGATGCCCGCGACTCCATGAAGCAGCGCCTGGACTCCCTGGAAAACTTCATGAAGAGCGAAACCGCTTCGCTGCTTTCGCGGCTGAAAGAGGAAAAGAGCGCTCTGGAAGCCTCGATCAAAGATGAGCAGCGCGAACGGGCTGAGTCTTTCGCGACGGAACAGCGCGAGCGGGCCGAATCCTTTGCCAGGCTGGCCAAGGATCTGGACGCCCTGAGCGAAGGGGTGGATCGCAAATGCGCCCGTCTTACGGATTCCCTGGACAGCCTGGACAGGGAACTGCGCAACCTTCTGCTGGCGGAAAGCGGCGGTCTTTCGAACAAAATCGAGGAAAAATACCGCGAGGCCCTGTCCGTCATATCCAAGACCGCTGCGCAAATTCGCCAGGACATGGTTTATCGTTCCAATATGTCCTCCATGCTCACGGAAATGGCCGTAAAACTAGGCGGCCAGTGGACTCTGGAGCTGGAGTCCGGCCATTCCGGCGGCGTGGAAGAAGATCACGATTCCAATGCATGAATCAGGCCCCGCCGAGCCGGGCGGGAATATTCAGAACGCCGCGAACACGCGCGAGCACGAAGCCGGGCGCCCGCGTGAGGTGAGGGATTCGGATCTTGAATCCTTGCGCGGGCTTTTGTTTTCCCGCGAAATAGCCTTGCTGGAAAGCCTGGAAAACCGGCTGGACGATCCGCGCATCCACGCCCGTGAAGTGGGTGAAGTCCTGGCCGAGGCCATTCTTTTGCGGGGCAGTAAAGACGAACGCCTGGCCAAAGCTCTTGAACCGGCGATAGAAGGCATCCTGCATAAATCCTTGCGGAAAAACCCCATGGATTTGGCCGGATTGCTTTTTCCGCTCATGGGCCCGGCCATCCGGCGCTCCATTTCCGAAACTTTCCGCGCCATGCTGGAAGGACTGAGCAAAACCCTGGAAATGTCCTTTTCCTGGAAGGGGCTGCGCTGGCGTCTGGAGGCTTTGCGCTCCGGCAAATCCTTCAGCGAGGTGGTGCTGCTCCACACCCTGGTCTACCGGGTGGAGCAGGTCTTTCTGATCCACGCCGAAACCGGCCTGGTGCTCGGGCATGCGGTTAACGACGGCGCGGACAGCCGCGACGCGGACATGGTTTCGGCCATGCTCACGGCCATCCAGGATTTTGTGCGGGACTGCTTTACCGGCGGGGGAGGGGATCTGGACTCCATCCGCCTGGGCGAATTCAACATTTACATGGAAAAAAGCCCCCAGGCTTTTCTGGCCTGCGTGGTGCGCGGCACTCCGCCGGCGGACTTCCGTTCCCGCATCCAGGCCAACTTTGACCTTATGCTGGTGGAGTGCTCCGACGCCATGGCCGCCTTTAACGGCGACACCGCGCCTTTTTTTGGATTGCAGCGGCGCCTGGACGACTGCCTGTCCGCGCGTTTCGTCACGGAAAACAAGCCCCTGCCCCTGTTATGGGGGAAAATCCTGCCCGCGGTTCTGGCCGTGGTCCTGGCCGCCGGGCTGGGCTGGTGGATTCATGAACGCAGCCTGGCGGCTCAGGCCAGTGTTATGAAAAATCTTTTGCTGGATTCGCAAAAAGCGGTCACGCAAGGGTATCTGCATGGCGGCATTGAAGTTTTGCGCCGCGAACCGGGGCTCATGCCCACACTCATAAGCTCGGTCGGGGAAAAACCCTGGCCGGTGCTGGTGCTGCGCGACGATTTTGCACGCGCCCCGGAAGAAGCGCTCGCGGAAAGCGGCTTTAATCCGGAAGATTTCGCAATCCGCGTAATTCCGTATGTATCCTATGAGCCGGATATGGTGGCCCGCCGCGTGCGCGATAAAATAAACCCGCCGCCGGCAGTGAGCCTGGCGTTTGCCGATGGAGTTCTCTCGCTGTCCGGTTCCGCCCCGGCGGACTGGATTGCCAACGCCCGCCAGGAAGCTTTGGCTCTGCCCGGGGTAAAAAGCGTGGACGTATCCGCGTTGCGGGATCCCCGCTTTAAAGAGCTGGACCGCCTGGTGGCCGCCGTGGAAAGCGTTAAAGTGGAGTTTCCCCTGGGGGGCGATGCGCCGGTGCCTTCGGACGCGCCGATTCTGGCCGGCGCTGTGGACAGGCTGGTTGCTCTGGAACGCCTGGCCAGGCTGATGGGCATTTCCGCCAGCGTCACTATTTATGGCTACGCTGACGCCCTGGGCACCCCCAAACGCAATTATGAGATCAGCCAGGCCAGGGCCAGAACGCTGGCGGCCATGCTCTACGCCAAAGGCTCCAGCATGCCGGTGTTCACTTACGGAATGGGGGCGGATTACGCGAGCAACGAAAAACCCCGGGCCCAGGGGGAGCAGTCCGACCGGCGGGTGGAACTGCGGGTGCGCCTGGTAAGGGCGGTGGACGCCGCGGCCGGCGCCACGCATAAATAAAACAGCCCGCTTGTGCGCGGAGGGGTTTTAAGATAAAAAACAAATTCGGCGCGCTGTTGCGGCCGCGATTACGGCACCACCCCGCATACGGCTGTGCGCGGGTGGATTTTATTTACAAGATTGGAGCATTTCACCATTGAAATGCTGACTGGTATTTGGCATGCTCTCTCGCTTCGCGGGGATTTGGCCGCCAATCCTTGCCACGGGGCGGCTGTAAGTGAAAAGGCTCTGACTCCAATATGATTAGCAAAAAAATATGCATGATCGGCGCCTTTTCCGTAGGCAAGTCGGCCCTGGTCGCGCAATATGTCCACTCCATATTTTCCGACCGCTATCTTTCCACCGTTGGCGTCAAGATCAGCAAAAAAGTTCTTAACCTCGACGGAACGGATGTAACGCTGGTTTTATGGGATATGGAGGGCAAAGACGATTTCGTCGATGTCAATATTTCCTATCTGCGCGGGGCCATGGGGTTTTTCACTGTGGCCGACGGCACCCGCGCGGAAACCCTGGACGTGGCTCTGGGGCTGCGGGACAAGGCTTTGAACGCTATCGGGAACGTGCCGCACATGTTGCTCATCAACAAGGCGGATCTGGCGCCCGCCTGGGAAGTCTCTGAGGAACGCCTGGCCGGCATAGAGGCGCGCGGCGTTCCGGTGGCGCGCACCAGCGCCAAAACCGGCCTGGCCGTGAATGATTCATTTCTCTTTCTTGCCAAGGCCATGCTGCATGTCTGATCAGCAATCCCTCGAATATACAGGCAATCTGGCCCTTGCTCTGCTGGAGTCCCTGTCTGTGGCCACTCTCCGGCGCACCGGGCCGCGAAGCTACGTTTTTTTCGGCCGCATGCCGGCTTTTTACGCCCGGATTTTTGAATGCTCCCAGGATGCCCCAAACGTCACGCCCTGGGAGCGCTCCGACATGTTCAACTTTTTTCTGGACGATGCGGAGGAATTTTTTGAATCCGGCGCCAACGGCTCGTTCCACTCCGGCCTCTGGCAGGAGGACGGCGTGGACCAGGACAGCGCCTTGATCGCCACGGCCATCACTTTGCCCGGCAAGGAGCGGTTGCTGGTTCTGCGCTGCCTGAACGAGGAATACGCGGATCGGACCCGCATTTTGCGCAAAGCCCGCGAACACCTGCTGGAGCGCCGCGAACTCAGCAATAATCTTGAGCTGTACAAGCAGAAGTCCAATCTGGATGAGCTGACGTCCCTGTACAACCGCGCCTTTTTTATGGACTCCCTGCGCCAGGCCGCGGAACGCGCCGTTAAGGACGGCGAGCCGCTGGCCCTGATCTTTTTTGACATTGATGATTTTAAAAACATTAATGACACTTTCGGGCACCTGGCCGGGGATTCCGTTTTGCGTGAACTGGGCCGGATTCTGCGCGGCTCCCTGCGGCGCGGGGATTTGCCGGCCCGTTACGGCGGAGAGGAATTCGCCGTGCTTTCTTCGTTTCTGGGGCAGCCCGGCACCAAAAAGCTTGCGGAAAAACTGTGTAAAAGCGTGGCCCGGCATAACTTTGGCGCGATTCCTTCGGTCACCATAAGCGTTGGCTGCACGGATCACCTGCGCGGCGAACCCCCGGAAGACTTTATCCGCCGGGCTGACGAAGCTTTATACGACGCCAAGCGCTCCGGCAAAAACCGCGTTTGCTGCCGTTAAACACATCAGGGAAACATCATGCGTCGAGCGGTGAACATAGGCGGTGTGGCCGTGGGCGGCGGGGCGCCGGTGGTTGTGCAGAGCATGACCAACACAGATACCCGCGATCCCAGGGCCACCTTGCGCCAGATAGAGTCCCTGGCCCTGGCAGGATGCGAGCTGGTGCGCGTGGCCGTGCCGGACGACCGGGCCGCCTCGGTCCTGCCTGAACTGGCGAGGCATTCGCCAGTGCCGCTGATCGCGGACATTCATTTCGACCACCGTCTGGCCCTGGCCGCGCTAAAGGCCGGGTTCCCGGCCCTGCGCATCAATCCCGGCAACATCGGCGGAGCTGACAAAGTGGACGCGGTGGCGCGCGCGGCCAAGGACGCCGGGGCGGTAATCCGCGTGGGGGTAAATTCCGGCTCTGTGGAAAAATCCCTGCTGGCCCGCTTTGGCGGCCCCACGCCTGAAGCCATGGTGGAAAGCGCTCTGGCCCACGTGCGGCTGTTGGAAGATCGCGATTTTACGGATATAAAAATTTCCCTTAAATCATCTTCCGTACCAGGCAGCCTGGCCGCTTACCGCCTGCTGGCCCAGCGCTGCGACTACCCGCTGCACATAGGCATAACCGAGGCCGGCACTTTGCTGCGCGGAGCTGTTAAATCCGCTGTGGGCCTGGGTATTCTGCTGGCCGAAGGACTGGGCGACACCCTGCGGGTTTCTCTGGCCCACGATCCGGTGCGGGAAGTTGAAGTTGCCTGGGAAATCCTGCGTTCCCTGGGCCTGCGCGCCAGAGGGCCGGAAATAATCGCCTGCCCGACCTGCGGCCGCACGGAAATAAGCCTGGTCGCCCTGGCCGAGGCTGTGGAAGAAGCCTTGCGCGGAGTAACCGAAGTGTTTACGGTCGCGGTCATGGGCTGTATTGTAAACGGCCCCGGCGAAGCCCGCGAGGCGGATATAGGCATAGCCGGAGGACGCGGCAAGGCCGTGCTCTTCCGCAAAGGCGAGCGCGTGGGCGCGGTAACCGGCTCCACCCAGGACTTTTTGCGGGCCCTGCTGCGGGAAGTTGATTTATTTCTGGCGGAAAGGAAAAAGCCTTCTTAAAAACACAACTCCAAGGAAAACACATGCGTCTGAGCAGATATTACCTTCCCACGCTGAAAGAAGCCCCGGCCGACGCCGAGGTGATCAGCCACAAGCTGATGATCCGGGCCGGGCTGATCCGCCGCCTGACTTCCGGCGTATACAATTACCTGCCCTTTGGCTGGCGGGCCATCGCCAAGGTGGCCCAGATCGTGCGCGAGGAAATGGATCGGGCCGGGGCTCTGGAATTGACCATGCCCATGGTTCAGCCGGCGGATCTCTGGAAGGAGTCCGGCCGCTGGGAGCACTACGGCCGGGAGCTTCTACGCTTCAAAGACCGTCACGACCGGGATTTCTGCCTTGGCCCCACGCACGAGGAAGTCATTACCGATTTGCTCCGGGGGGAATTGCGTTCCTACCGCCAGCTGCCGGTGAACCTTTACCAGATCCAGACAAAATTCCGGGACGAGGTGCGGCCCAGGTTCGGGCTGATGCGCGGCCGTGAATTCATCATGAAGGACGCCTATTCCTTTGACCGGGACGACGCCGGGGCGGATATAAGCTACAAAGCCATGTATGACGCCTATGTGCGCATCTTCGAGCGTCTGGCCCTTAAATTCCGGGCTGTGGAGGCTGATTCCGGCTCCATAGGCGGCAGTTTTTCCCATGAGTTCATGGTTCTGGCCCAAACCGGCGAGGACACCATTGCCGCCTGCGCGGATTGCAACTATGCGGCCAACGTGGAACGGGCTGAAGTCAAATTCGCCGGGCCTAAAAATTCCACGCCGCCGCCCGCCTGGGCGGAAGTCCACACTCCGGGCCGGCACACGGTGGAGGAAGTGGCGAACTTCTTAAAAATCGGCCCGGAACAACTGGTCAAAACCATCCTGCTCAACGTGGACGGCAAGGCCGTGGCCGCTCTGGTGCGCGGTGATCGGGAACTGAACGAGATAAAGGTCAAGAATTACTTCAACGCCTCGGTGGTGGAACTGGCCGCGCCGGAGCAGGTTGTGGCCTGGACCAAGGCTCCGGTGGGCTTTGCCGGGCCTGTCGGCCTGGAAGTGAGCGCCGTGCTGGCGGACCAGGAACTCCAGGCCGGCGAAGGCTGGGTCTGCGGGGCCAATAAAAAGGACTTCCACCTGGTGAACGTCAGCCTTTCCAGGGACGCGAAAATCGACGCTTATGCGGATCTGCGCGCCATCACCGCCCAGGATCCCTGCCCGCGCTGCGGAGGGCGTCTGGAGTTGCCCAAGGGCATTGAAGTGGGACATGTATTCAAACTGGGCCTGAAATACTCCAAGGCCATGAACGCCAACTTCCTGGACGAAAACGGCAAGGACGCCCCCATGGTCATGGGCTGCTACGGCATCGGGGTAACCCGTATCGTCGCGGCCTGCATTGAGCAAAACCATGATGCGGACGGCATCATCTTCCCGCCGCCCATTGCCCCGTACCAGGCGCTGATCCTGAATCTGGACGCGAAGTCGGAGGCAGTCGGCGCCAAGGCTCAGGAGCTTTACGAAACCCTGCTCGGGGAAGGCGTGGAAGCGCTGCTGGACGACAGGGAGGAACGGCCGGGAGTCAAATTCAAGGATGCCGACCTGATCGGCATTCCCATGCAGGTGGTCCTGGGCGCGAAAACCCTGGCCAGGGGCGTGGCGGAAGTAAAGGACCGGCGCAGCGGCGAAAAAGGCGAACTGCCGCTGGACGGCTTTATGGCCGCCTTTGACGCCTGGCGGGCCAAAGTTTACGCCGGTTGGGGCATGTAGCCAAAATGCCGGATTTTCCAGGCGGTTCCGTTTTAACGGTGCGCGAACTCACCCTGGCCGTCAAAGGCATGCTGGAAGGCGCTTTTCCGTATGTCTGGGTGCGCGGCCAGGTGGGCAACCTGTCCCGCCCGGGCTCCGGGCACATCTATTTTAACCTGCGGGACGAGGAAGCGCTGCTGGCCGCTGTATGGTTCAAAGGCAGCCAGAAAGAAGAACAGAGCTTTGATCCCCTGACCGGCGAAGTTTATGAGGACGGACCGCGCCCCGGCCCGGCCCGGACCCTGGCTGAAGGGCAGGAAGTCGTCTGCGCCGGCCGGCTCGGCGTTTACGCTCCGCGCGGGGCTTACCAACTGGTGGTGGATTTGGTTCAGGAAGCCGGTGAAGGGCGGCTGAAGCTGGAATTTGAGCTGCTCAAGGCCAGGCTGGCGGCCAAAGGCTATTTTGACGCTTCGCGCAAGCGCCCCCTGCCGGCAAACCCGTTGCGGGTAGCCCTGGTAAGCTCGCCGCGTGGCGCGGCTGTGCATGACTTTATCCGCATCGGCTCGGAGCGCGGCTTTGGAGCGCAAGTCCGCCTGCACCCGGTGCCGGTGCAGGGCGATGAGGCCCCGCCCGCCATTGCGGCGGCCATAGCCGGGGCCAACGCCGATGGCTGGGCGGAAGTGATCGCGCTCATCCGGGGCGGCGGCTCCCTGGAGGATCTGGCGGCCTTCAACTCCGAGCGGGTGGCGGAGGCGATTTTCAGCTCCGGCCTGCCGGTTCTGGCCGGAATCGGCCATGAGGTGGACGTGAGCCTGGCGGACATGACCGCTGACGTGCGGGCCGCCACGCCAAGCCACGCGGCCCAGTTGCTCTGGCCGGAACGCCGGGAGCTTCTGCAGCGGGCGGATGAGATGGATATGGCCCTGAGCCGGGCTTTTGAGGCGCTGTTCAGAGCTTGCGGGCAAAATCTTTTTCAGCTTGAGCGCAACCTGGGCCTGCTTTCGCCCACGGCCATCCTGGGCAATTGGGCCGAGCGCCTCAGGGAGGCGGAGCAGCGGCTCACGCTGGCCCAGACGCATTGCCTGGCCGGCCTGGGCGGCCGGCTGGAGGCTCTGGAAGCCGTGTTGCGCAAGCCTCCGGTTTGTCTGCCCGCCGGAACGGAACGTCTGGAGCGTCTCGGCTCCGGCCTGGATTCGGCCATGGAGCGCCTGCTGGCGGAAATGGAACAGAACTGCGGACATTTGAACGGCCTGCTGGCAGCCTTAAACCCCTTGCAGCCTCTGGAGCGCGGCTACGCCCTGGCCCGCAGGGCGGACGGCTCTTTTTTGCGCAGCAAAAGCGAAGCCGCTCCGGGGGATCTGCTGGATATTCAACTCAAAGACGGTCTGGTGCCCGTCCAGGTGAGATAACATGCGCAACAAGCTTCTTTTTATCCTTCTGGCGTTTTGCGCGGGCTTTTCAGGCGCTTTTGCCGGCAATGCGGCGGGAGAGGACGCTATCAGCGTGGAGGCCCCGGCCCAAATCTGGGCCGGCGAGCCTTTTTTGGTAAAAGTCCGTTCACGGCAAGATCTGCCCGGAGTGCAGGCGGAGTGGCGGGGAAAAAAATTCTTCGTGGCCCGGCAGCCGGCCGCAAGCACGGAAAACGACCCGAACGTTCTGTGCGAATTTTTGCTTTCCGTGCCGCTTAACGCGGGTGAAAAATCCCTCACCCTGGTCGTCGGCCTGGGGAACGGCAAAGCCGGACCAAGCCAGGCTCTGAGCCTGCCTGTGCGCAAGCGGGAATATCCGGTGCAAAGCCTTACGGTGGAACAGAAGTACGTGACCCCGGATCCCTCGCTGTCCGAAAGGATCGAGCGGGAAAGAAAAAAGACCGCCGCCGTTCTCAGCCGCATAAGCCCGGAGCAGTTCCTGGCCTTTCCCTTGAGCAGGCCGGTGCCCGGCACGGTAAGCAGCGTGTACGGCCTGCGCCGTATCTTCAACAACCAGCCGCGCAGCCAGCATAAAGGTCTGGATTTGCGCGCGGCCCAGGGCGATCCCGTCAAAGCCTGCGCGGCCGGCAGGGTAGTGCTGGCCGAGGAGCAGTACTTCGCCGGCAATTGCGTGATTGTGGATCACGGCCTTGGGGTGTATACTCTGTACATGCATCTTTCCGCTTTTAAAGTGCGCGAAGGCCAGGCGGTGGCCAAAGATGAAATTCTGGGGCTGGTCGGCAGCACCGGCCGGGTCACCGGACCGCACCTGCACCTGAGCCTGGCCGTCCTGGGCGAAATAGTCAACCCGGCCCCGCTGCTCCCGGACATGCCGCCGCCGTTGGAGGAAAAGCCCAAGCCCCAGGTTAAGGCGGCGCCGCGTGGGAGCGGGACCACATCCCTGTATGAGAATTCAGGCAACCTCTCTCCAGCTAAAAAGTGACGCCATGGCGGAAGAAAATAAAACCGATTTTGAAGGCCGCATGCTTCGCCTGCAGGAAATAGTCCGCGCCCTGGAGCAGGGCGGGCTTTCACTGGAGGAAAGCGTGGCCATGTACAAGGAAGGACTTGGGCTGGTCCGCGCCTGCCGGGAACTACTGGAAAACGCCAAACTGGAAATTAAAATGTATACTGAACAGGGCCTGGAAGCCTTTGCGCCCAAGGATCCCGGCGGAGCCTGATATGCCGGAACCGGTCAAAGCCAGATTAAAACAGGAAGCCTCATTTGTGGAAGCTTTTCTGGCCGGATGCCTGGACGCCGCGGATATGCCGCCAGGCCTGCGCGAAGCCAGGTATTACAGCCTGCTGGCCGGCGGCAAACGCCTGCGGCCGGTGCTCTGCCTGAACTGCGGCGGACTGTTCGGGCTGGAAAAAGAGAAAATGCTGCCCTTTGCCGCGGCCATTGAGTGCATTCACAGCTATTCGCTGATTCACGACGATCTGCCGGCCATGGACAATGACGACCTGCGGCGCGGCAAGCCGACCAGCCACAAGCGCTTTGGCGAAGCCTCGGCCATTCTGGCCGGGGACGCTCTGCTTACCGACGCTTTTGCCTTTATGGCCTCCTGCGGCCTGAACAATTCCGTGCGCCCGGAGCTTGCGCTGAAAGCGCTGGCCCTGATCGCTTCGGCCGCCGGCTCCGGCGGTATGGTCGGCGGACAGTTTCTGGACATGCAATACACCGGCCGGGGAAGCATTTCTCTGGAAGAACTCCGGCGCATGCACGCCCTGAAAACCGGGGCTTTGCTGCGGGCCGCCTGTCTTAGCGGGGCGCTTCTGGCCGGAGCGGCCAAAGCGGATCTGGAGCGGGTGGAGGCTTACGGCACGGCTTTGGGCATAGCGTTTCAGATTACCGACGATATTCTTGATGAAACAAGCGATGCCGCCACCCTTGGCAAAACAGCGGGCAAAGACGCGGAGCAGGGCAAGCAGACATACCCGGCCCTGCTCGGACTGGCCGGAAGCCGGGAAGCGGCCCTTGATGAAGTTGCCGGGGCAAAAGCCGCCCTGGCCGGGTACGCCGGTCCGGAAGCCGATTTTCTGCGGGCGCTTGCCCAGTATATAGCGGATAGGGTTTATTGATGAAGGATGCTTTTAACAACTGTACGCCAAGCCTGCTCGCCAGGGTGTCCTCCCCTTCCGTTCTGCGCGACTTTACGCAGCCGGAACAGGAAGCCCTGGCCCTGGAACTGCGCGAGCGCATCATTGCCACGGTTTCCAAAACCGGCGGGCACCTGGCCCCCTCCCTGGGGGTTGTGGAACTTACCATTGCCCTGCTGCGCGCCTTTGACGCGCAAGAAGACAAGATCCTCTGGGATGTCGGCCACCAGAGCTATGCTTACAAACTGCTGACCGGCCGGGCCGGGGATTTTGACACCCTGCGCCAGTACGGCGGCCTGTGCGGGTTCCCGCGCCGGGAAGAAAGCCCTTACGATCATTTCGGAGTAGGGCACGCCTCAACGGCCCTGTCCGCCGCCCTGGGCATGGTCAAAGCCAGGGAACTGGCCGGGCTCAAGCATCATGTCGTGGCGGTGGTCGGCGACGGCGCCATGACCGGCGGCATGGCCTATGAAGCCATGAACCAGGCCGGGGCTATGGGCAAACCGTTGATTGTGGTGCTCAACGACAACGCCATGTCCATTTCAAAAAACGTGGGCGCGCTTTCTTTCTTCATGAGCCGCAACATGTATCTGCCCTGGGTCAGGCGAGTGAAAAAGGAAATGGAAGGTTTTCTGCAATCCATTCCCGGCGTGGGCGATGACATGCTGGACATAGCCCGGCGCAGCAAAAGCAGTTTCAAGACCTTCTTTACCCGCTCCCTGGCTTTTGAGGCCCTGCACTTCAAATACATAGGCCCGGTCAAGGGACACGATCTGGAAGCCCTGGACACGGCCCTGCGCCTGGCCGCGGACATGGACGGCCCGGTGCTTGTGCACGTGCTCACCACCAAGGGCAAAGGCTATGCCCCGGCTGAGGCGAACCCCACGGATTATCACGGGGTGGGGCGCTTTGAGCCGGAAACCGGCAAAGCGCTTAAATCCGCCCCGGCGGCGCCGGGCACGGCCCAGGTGCCGAGCTATACCGAAGTGTTCGCCCAAAGCATCATCAAACTGGCGGAGCAGGATCCCCGCATTGTGGCCATTACCGCGGCCATGCCGGAAGGCACCGGCCTGACCGCCTTTGCCGGGCGTTTTCCGGAGCGCTTCATTGACGTGGGCATCTGCGAACAGCATGCCGTAACCTTTGCCGCCGGCCTGGCCGCCCAGGGACTGCGGCCGGTGGTGGCCATTTACTCCACCTTTTTGCAGCGCTCTTTTGACCAGGTCATTCACGACGTCTGCCTGCAGAACCTGCCGGTGCTGTTCTGCCTGGATCGCGGCGGCCTGGTGGGAGAGGACGGCCCCACCCACCACGGAGTTTTTGACCTGTCCTACCTGCGCTGCATCCCCAACCTGAAAATTCTGGCCCCCAGGGATGAGGCTGAATTGCGGTCCGCCCTGCGCACCGGCCTGAGCCTGGACGGCCCGGTGGCCATCCGTTACCCCAGGGCGGCCGGAGTGGGGGTGGAACTTGCCGGCAACCCGCCGCTCCTTACTCCCGGCATGGGAGAGGTGCTGCTGGAGGGCGATTGCGGCCTGGCGGCAATCGCCGTGGGCAGCCGGGTTTACCCGGCCATGGCCGCCGCTGAGGAGTTTAAAGAGTTGACCGGCCTGTGCCCCACAATTTTTGACGCCCGCTGGGTAAAGCCCCTGCCGGAAAAACAGCTTTTGGAACTGGCCAGGGCCAACAAAAAATTGCTCCTGCTGGAGGAAAACGCACTGGCCGGCGGCTTTGGCTCCGCCGTGCTGGAATTCCTCAGCGATCACGACGCGCTGGCCGGCTGTACCGTACGCCGGCTGGGCATAGCCGATTCCTTTGTAACGCATGGGGCGGCAAAAATCCTGCGGCATTTCTGCTCCATAGATACGGAAAGCATCCTGAAAACGATGCGGGCGCTGGCGTCATGAAAAAAGACGACATTCTCAAGGCCGCGGCCAGGTTGTTCGCGGAGCGCGGCTTTGCCAACACCAGCACCGCGCTGCTGGCCAAAAAGGCCAAGGTGGCCGAGGGAACCATATTCAGGCATTTCAAGACCAAAGATGATATTTTTTTGGATATCATCGTGGGGCTGCATCAGAAAACGCGCCAGGAATTCGAACGCAACATGCCGGCCTCCTGGCCGGGAACGCAAATGGAACGTTTTCTGACCGCCATCCGTGTCTTTTACGGCTTTCTGGAAAACCACCACCAGGAGTTCCGCCTTTTTTTCCGGGACGCCCCGGCCCGCTATGGCGAAAGCAAAGATCCGGTTTTTCGGGAAATCCAGGCCATTTACGATTATATCACGGACTATTTTCTGCAAATCATCCTGGACGGCCAGACGGACGGCAGCATAAAGCCAAACCTCAATGCCGCGCATATGGCCAGCCTGGCCGCCTGCGCCCTGGTGGGCCTGGCCAGGGGCGTGCACTTCGGTTTTATCGCTCCTTCAGACGCATTTTTGCAAACCGTGCTGGACACATTTACCGCAACGCTGGGCGCTTAGGCCTGAGCGGACAAAAAGGGAGCCTCGCGGCTCCCCGAATATTGATAAGGCATAAAAACCAAAGGCATTGATTCCAGCGAAAACGGGAATCAATGCCTTTTCAGCCTTTCTTTAGAGCATTTTAGCTTTAAGACGCTCGCTTCGGCGCTTAACGGCGAAACAAGTTTCGCCTACGCCTGCGCGGCGGCCATGGCCGGGCAGCGCCAGCCATGACGCGGCATTTCAAAGTTGAAATGCCGTAGGGCTCATCCCAAATACAAACTCGCAATCTCGTGCAGATCCTTGGCCGAAAAGCCAATCTTGCCGGTAAAGCGGGTCAGGGCGATCAGTCCGCCGTCGCTGCCGGCGGAACGCACCTCGGCCGCGTTCTCTTTTTTCAATCCGCCTCCGTAAACCACCGGAACGCTCCCCAGGCCGTTGTTTTTGAGGATGTCACGCACGGCGTCCAGGGTGGAACGAATGGTCGCGCCGTCGGGCGGAGTTTTGCCGGGGCCGATGGCCCAGATGGGCTCGTAGGCTATGGCGGCCCGCCCGTCCAGAGAAGTTCCTGACAAAGCGGAGCTAATCTGGCTTTGCAGGACGGACAGGAAATGACTGGGGCCGGCGGCCCGTTCTTCCGCGTTCTCGCCTATGCACAGCAAAACTTTAAGGCCGGCTTCGGCCGCCCGCTGCACGCAGGCGCGCAGCCAGGCTTCCACGGCAGCGTAACCGGCGGAGAGTTTTTCCGGTTTGGCCCGCAAATCCGGATCATAAGCGGCCATAACGTCCAACAGGTTCTTGCGCTCCTCGGAATGCCCGATCAAGGCCCATTCGCAGCCCAAGTTGCGGGCCGCCTTGGCGGTGCGCAGAGTGGTGAAGGCCCCAAAATTTCCGCCCGGGGCCACGTCCTCGCGGAACACTCCCTGGCAGCCAATGGAAATTCCGCTGCCGGCGAGGATGGCTTTAGCCGGCAGGATCAGGCCTTCCGGCAGGAAAAAAGCCAGTTCCATGCGTTTGTCCTTGTCCAGGCCCAGGCTCAGGGATTCACGCATAACTTCTTTGATCCACAGTTCCGGATCCGTTGACGGGCAAACGCCGCCAAGAGCGTCCGAAATATCAAAACGCTTAAGATTCACAAAAATATGCGATAACGCCATATATAGACTCCTTTATGTGCAGTGTTCAATTTTTCCGCGAAACACCTCTGCCTGCAGGTTACTATCATTTAAAAAAAAATGCATCCGCTTTCTGACGCCGGCGGCTTCAATATCAAACCGCTCCCATGATTGCCGCTAAATAAGGGGCAGAGCGGATTGAACACGCCATCTTTACTTGCTCATAAAATATGATAGCGTTTCTGCGCGATTGTTCCCATACTATTATAGAGGTCTTACCTGATGATGAGCGAACGGGCTAAAATGCTGGCCGGACAGCCGTACAACCCAAGGGATCCGGAGCTTACCGCCCTGTACCGCAAGGGCCGAAGTCTGTTGGCGGTTTACAATCACATGCTTGAAGCGGAGGAGGACGAAAGATCCTTTGTTTTGGCTAAGTTGTTTGCCGCCATTGGAAAGCATGTTTGGATTGAACCGCCGTTTTTTTGCGATTTCGGGTGCCACATAAGCATTGGCGATAATACCTTTATCAACTTCAACTGCGTATTTTTAGATTGTAATTACATTACCATAGGCGCCGATGTGCTGATTGCCCCGGCTGTTCAAATTTATGCCGTTGGGCATACCGTAAGCCCCTACGACCGTTTCATGCCCAGCGAACTTGCCGGCGACGGGCCGCGCTATCTGGATAAAAGCGCGCCGGTTAAAGTCGGCGACAAATGCTGGATCGGCGGCGGCTCCATTCTCCTGCCAGGAGTCACTGTGGGCGAGGGCAGCACCATAGGCGCCGGCTCCGTGGTCAACCACGACGTGCCTCCTTATGTCCTGGCCGCCGGCAATCCCTGCCGTATAATCCGCGAATTAAAGTCCCCATAGATGTCTTCACCAACTTCACGCCAGAGACTGTGACGCGCCATGTCTTTTGGCCCCTCCGGCCGCGTCGGATTTACCACCAGTATAAGGGGTAATGGCGCCGTCTGGACATGTTGTTTATGATCACGGCCAGAATGACCATAAGCAGCATGGAAAATCCGCAGGGCATCAGCGCGTACCAATATCCCAGGGATTTGAGTTCCGGGCCGCCGACCACGGCGATCAGGGCCGTGGCTCCGCCAGGCGGATGCATGGTGGCGGTAAGGAACATAACCGCCGTGGCCAGAGATACCGCCAAGGCGGCCGCAAGCCATGGGGTGGCTCCAAAATGCTGCTGCGCGAACACGCCGACCAGGGCGGACAGCACATGGCTGCCTATAACGTTGCGCGGTTGGGAAAAAGGCGCATGCGGAGCGCCGAACACCAGAAACACCGAGGCGCCGAAAGAGCCCAGAACAAGCGCCTGGTCGTGGCGATCCAAAACCAGTTCCTGCACCAGCAGCAGAATGGCCACCCCCAGGAAGGACCCCAAAAAAGACCAGCCCACCTCGTCCCAGGAACTCATCTGCCGGCTTGCGCCGCTGCCCCGCATTTTGCGCAGGTATAAAAGCAGGCGCAGCCGCAGGCGTTCCCATTTGCCGCTTTTGGCGCGCGGACCGCATCCGATGTAACAGTGGCGCGCTTCCATCGCCCTGGACCAGAGTTCCTGGGAGGACGGCCGGCTGTTACGCACGACAGACAGTCTGGCCAGACGCGCTGTCAGCGATCTTCTGCTTTCCAGTCTGGGGCTGGATATTTTTTTACCGGCCATCGGCAAGCTCCACGTTGCTTCTGTTCAGGCCGAGTAAATGAATTGCGGCCTGAAGCCTGCTTACACAGGAATACGCGGCCAGGCAAGAGCAGGGCGCGAAAACCGGAAAAAACGATTCAACGCAACTTATTTATATTTAACGACGCCCCGCAGGACGGGCAGTTGCGCAGACACACGGCTCTTTTTGCGTCACGCCGTCCGGCAAATATGGCCCGCCAATCCCGCCCCATCATCACGTAATTTACCCAGATGCTCTGGCCGCAAGTGCAATAACGCTGATGCATGACAAGCTCCTTGTTGATAAAAGTGAACATTAAGATTAAAAAAAATTTATTAATTAAAATAATCAGTAACGCATATTAATGCAGATCCCGGCACATCCAAACAACCTTGCCGATCACTCGTAAGGACTCCAGGTCGTCTCCTTGAACGCGGATAGGCGAATATTCCGGATTATCGGAGAGCAGGGCGATGCCGCCGGGAATTCTCGCCAGGCGCTTTATAAAGATATTGTCCTCATATCCCACGGCCATCACGGCATTGTTTACCAGATGCTCCGTAAGGCTCTGGTCCACCATGACCATGTCGCCGTCCCGGATTTCCGGCTCCATGCTGTCGCCCACAACATCCATAAAAACCATTTTGCCGGGGTTGCCAAAGCCGGACAGCCAGCGGGAAGGGAAGGGGTATTCGGCCACAGGCACGGCCTCCACTTCCAATGAACCGCCGCCGGCGCACAATCTGGCCCGCACTTTGGGCACCAGCACCACCGTCCCTTCAAAATTGAGGCCGCTCGGCGGCGGCGCCGCGCCAATTCCGCTGTCAGGCCCTGTTAAGGCCTGGATAGACGCTGGGTTATGCTTAAGCGTCCGGCCCCTAGGGTCGCCGGCGCCGGTTTCCAACCAGTCGGGAGCCAGCCCGTAGCGCCTGGCGAGGCTCAAAATCCATTTGTCCGGCACGGCCTTGCGGTTTTTGGCCTGGGTAATCGCGGAACGATGCACGCCCAGAACTTCCGCCATGGCCAGTTGGTTGGGAATGTTGGTTTCCGCGATAACCCGGCTGAAAAAAGCGTCAAAGTCCGTAGGCATGAAAAAACTCCTTGTTATTCAGCCGTAACGCAACCGGCGGGCTGAACGACCGCGCCCGCATCCGATTGAGTTTACAACTCGCGACGCGTGTGGCGACGTCTGTGTTGAGATATATAAACACAATAAAAAATTATGGCAAGATTTTTTTTGCTTGAGCGAAGAAGGGGATTTTTAAAATATAAAAGTTAACATAATTTACATTATGGGACTTTTATCAACAAGACGGAAACACGGCAGGGGCCTGAACACGCCCTGATTCGCGCACTATGCCGCCCACCCATTCAGCAAAACTGCCCCCCCGGGAGACATGAATGCCCGCCTTCAAATAAAAAAACCGGTCCTTGCCGGACCGGTTCGGTTTTGCCTGGCGAACGCGCGCGAACAAAAGCTATTCTTCATCCTCGTCCTGATGTCTCTGGGGAATTTCCCGTCCGGCGCCCTCGAGTTTCTCCAGGAACTTGTCGCGGCAATCATAGCTGCAGAACCGATGAACCTTTTCTCCGTCCCGCACGCTTATGGCGCCTTCCACCGAAACATATGCCCCGCAAACCGGGTCTTTGACCAGCTCGCCGGAGGCAACCTTGCGTTCCTGCTGCTTTTTGGACTCTCCCTTGTTTTGCTTCAGGCGTGCGTCGTTGATGAAAAGCTTGTACAAAACATAGGCGGCCACAATTAATATCAATATCTTCCAGGGCATCAGGCGCTCCTTTGAGGCTGTTCGTTCAGGGGTTTGTATCGTATTGTATGATGCGCTTGTCAAGCGAACTGTGGCTGATTTTATCCAAAGCCCGGCAAACGCTCAAATTCGTGCCGGGCACCGGCAAATCCGGCGCCAATTCGCTCAGCGGCACAAGCGCGAAAGCTCGCTCAAGCAGCCTGGGGTGCGGCAGGACAAGCTTTTCCATCTTCAAAACCCTTGTCCCGTGGATCAAAACGTCAATATCCATGCTTCTTGGGCCGTAGCGCCTGCGGCCGCGCCTGCGGCCCAGCCGAGCCTCTATTTCCTGCAATCGCGCCAGCAGGTCCAAAGGCTCCAGGTCGCATTCAAGGCTCAAAACCTGGTTGTAAAACCACGGTTGCGCTTCATCGTCCCGCGGCGCGGTATAATAGACGTTGGATTCGGCCAGCAGACGGACGCCGGCCAGTCCGGCCACAAGCTCAGTCGCCGCTTTCAGCAACGCCCGGCTTTCGCCTTCGTTGGATCCCAGGCTTAAGTAAACAATTTCTTTTGGCATGCGAATAAGTAACTTAGGGATAAACACCCCCTTTTGTCAAACTTTTCCGCCCTTCCCCCGCTCTTGGACTTGAAGAAGCTTCCCTACTGGGATACACTATAAGAATATTGAACATAAACCGCTTATTTTTCCACTATATACGGAGGATCCAATGGTAGCAAAGCCTTCCACCAAAGAAGCCCCGGTAAGGAACCTGGCCCTTGACCTGGTGCGGGTTACAGAGGCGGCGGCACTGGCCTCCGCGCGCTGGCTGGGCAAAGGGGACAAGGAGTCCGGCGACAAAGCGGCTGTGGACGCCATGCGCCTCAGCTTCAGCACGCTGGATATCCAGGGGCGGATCATCATAGGCGAAGGGGAAAAAGACAAAGCCCCGATGCTCTACAACGGCGAAGTTGTCGGCAGCGGCTCCGGCCTGGCTCTGGACATAGCCGTGGACCCGGTGGAAGGCACCAAGCTGCTGGCCTTTGGGCGCCCCAACGCCATATCCGTGGTGGGAGCCGCCCCGGCCGGCACCATGTACAACCCCGGCCCCAGCTTTTACATGCGCAAGCTGGTTGTGCCCCATGCGGCCAAGGACGTGGTGGACCTGGACGCCCCGGTGGATGTGAACCTGACCAAAATCGCCAAGGCCCTCGGCAAGGACGTGGACGATCTGGTCGTTTTCGTGCTGGACAAGCCGCGCCACGAACGCCTGATCACGGCCATTCGCGCCACCGGCTCCCGCATTCAGCTGCACCGGGACGGAGACGTCAGCGGCGCGCTGATGGCCATAGACTCGCGCTCCGAGGTGGACGTAATGATGGGCACGGGCGGCACCCCGGAAGGCGTGCTTACGGCCTGCGCCATTCGCGGCATGGGCGGGCAGATCTTCGCCCGCCTGGATCCCCAGTCTTTTGTGGAAAAAGAAGCCATTCAGGAAGCCGGCATTGACATCCGCGAAACCCTGACCGCTGAATCCCTGATCAAAACGGATGAAGTGTTCTTTGCCGCCACCGGCATTTCCGGCGGCACCTTCCTGCGCGGAGTGCAGTACACCGGCAACGGCGCTGTCACCCACTCCATGGTCATCCGGGCCAAGACCGGCTCCATACGCTACATCGAATCGCACCAGAACTGGGAAAAACTCATGAAAATAAGCTCTGTCCGGTATGACTGATTTCTTGGGCGGAACTGAAAACACCAAGCGCTGAATGCCCGTACGCCGGGATTCGGCGCTTTTTTCACAATGACGCATCATGAAAAAGCGCACACTCCAAAATAAAAAAAACGCCGGCGCGTCAGGCCACCCCACTCTGCCGCCCGCGGCGGATTCGTACCTTGAGCACCTGCTGGTGGAGCGCGGCCTGGCGGAAAACACCCTGGCCGCCTACACCGCTGACCTGGCGGATTTTTTCGCCTTTCTGGAGCACGGAGGCCTGAATCTGACGGAAACAAGCGAGCAGACCCTGTTTTTATACATCGTCTGGACCCGCAGGGGCAGCCTGTCCAGCCGCAGCCTGGCCCGGCGCCTTTCCGCCCTGCGCGGCTTTTTTTCCTTTGCCGTGGGTAACGGCGAATTAGCCCAGAATCCGGCCCGCTTCCTGGATAATCCCAAGCTGCCCGCCCATCTGCCGGAATTGCTCACCCAGGCGGAAATGCAATCCGTCCTTGCCCAACCGGCGCAACATGATAAACTGGGGGCAAGAGATCAGGCGATACTTGAACTTTTGTACGCCTCCGGGCTGAGGGTTTCCGAGCTGTGCGGCCTCAAGCCTTTGGATTTTGACGCCCAGAGCGGCCTTATCCGTGTGTTCGGCAAAGGCTCCAAGGAACGCCTGGTGCCGATGCACGCCAGGGCGGCAAAAATTCTGGAGGACTACATAAAAGTCTGGCGGCCCCTGTTCCGGCCGGCCCAGGACTATGTGTTCCTGAACCGCTCGGGCCGGGGCCTGAGCCGGGTGGCCGTGTGGAAGCTGGTTACGCGCTACGTGGAAAAAGCCGGCATAAAACGCGCGATTTCACCGCACAGCTTCCGGCATTCCTTTGCCACGCATCTGCTGGAGGGCGGCGCGGATTTGCGTTCCGTACAGATGCTTTTGGGCCATGCGGACATAAGCGCCACGGAAATTTACACCCATGTGCAGAGTTCGCGCATCAAAACCATACACAGGACGCATCACCCCCGCTCCAGAGAAAATTAATAAGGTAAAATATGGCGGAAAAAATCAGTCCGGAAATTGTCATAACCTCGCACACGGCGGCGGATCACGACGCGCTCTCCTCCATGGTCGCGGCGGGGCGGCTTTACCCTGGGGCCGTTCTGGTCGCGCCGTCCCGGCAGGAGCGCGAGGGAATAAACTATTTTCTGGACAGCATCAGCTACCTCTTCAATTTTGTGCAGCCCAGGGACTGCGATTTCAGCAAGGTCAAAACCCTGGTTCTGGTGGACGTGCGCCAGCGCTCCAGAGTGCCCCATGTCGCGGAGATATTGAATAGCCCGGAGCTGGAAGTGCATTGTTACGACCATCACCCGGATTCCGGCGAGGATGTTCCGGCCGCCGTGAGCGTGGTAAAGCCGTGGGGATCCACCACAGCCATCCTGATCGACCTGATCCGGCAAAAAGGCCTGGATCTGGATACTGAAGAAGCCACCATGCTGGGTCTGGGCATTTACGAGGACACCGGTTCCTTCACTTTTCTCTCCACCACCGAGCACGACCTGGAGGCGGCGGCCTGGCTGGTGACCAGGCACATGGATCTCAGCGTCATTTCCGACTTGATGAGCCGGGAGCTCACAGCGGAACAGGTGAGCATCCTCAATCTGATGCTGGAAAACGCCGTTACGCGTGAAATAAGGAATATTCCCATTGTGGTCACGGAAGTGTCGCTGGAGGAATACGTCAACGACATTTCCAGCCTGGTGCATAAGATGATGGATATCGGCAACATAAAGGTCGTCTTTGCTCTGGCCCGCATGGGGGATCGCGTGCAGGTGGTGGCCCGCAGCCGCATTCCGGACGAGGTCGACGTGCGCCTCATCTGCGAGGCCATGGGCGGCGGCGGCCATAACTACGCCGCGGCGGCCTCGGTCAAGGATAAAACTTTTAATGAAGTAAAGGATGAACTTTTCGCGCTGCTTCTCTCCACCGTGCATGCGGAAGTGTTGGTGGCGGACAAAATGACTTCCCCGGCCAAGGTGGTGGTGGACAGCCAGACCATGGCCCAGGCCGAGGAAATAATGACCAGATACGGCCTTAAAGCCGCGCCGGTGGTCGCGGCCGGCGGACTGCGCTGCGTAGGCTATCTGGAACAGCAAACCGCGGCAAGAGCAATTGCCCACGGACTGGGCAACCGGCCGGTAACGGATTACATGCACGGCAAGGCCAGCACGGTCAGCCCTGATTCCAACCTTTACCCGGCCATGGAAATAATCCTGAGCCAGCGCCAGCGTCTGGTGCCGGTGGTGCGGGACGACCAGGTGGTCGGCGTTCTTACGCGCACTGACGTGGTGCGCATCCTGCTGGACGACACTCTGCGCATTCCGGAAGGCACCCCCCTGGGCTCCGCGCACAGGGAGCGCAATATAAAATCCCTTATTTTCGAGCGCCTGCCCGGCGCGCACGTGCGCCTGCTCCAGCTTGCCGGCAAGCTCGGGGAAGAGCTCGGGGTGGCGGTATACGCGGTGGGCGGGTTTGTCAGGGATTTGCTGCTCTACCAGAACAACCTGGATATTGACCTGACAGTGGAGGGCGACGGCATCGCCTTCGCGGAGGTTCTGGCCGTCCGGCTGGGAGGCCGCATACGCCAGCACCGCAAGTTCCGGACCGCCATAGTCATTTTCAGCAACGAACAGGGGGAAGAGCAGCGCATTGATGTGGCCACGGCACGCCTGGAATATTACGAGTACCCGGGCGCCCTGCCCACTGTGGAGCTTTCGTCCCTGAAAATGGATTTGTACCGCCGGGATTTCACCATCAACGCCCTGGCCGTGCAGCTTAATCCCGGACGCTTCGGCGTGCTGGTGGATCCCTTTGGCGCGCAGCGCGATATGAAGGAAAAAAGCATCCGCATTTTGCACTCCTTAAGCTTTGTGGAAGATCCCACCAGAATCCTGCGGGCCGTGCGCTTTGAGCAGCGCTTTAACTTCCGCATCGGCCAGCACACGGAAAAGCTCATCAAAAACTGCCTGCAACTTGGCATACCGGAAAAACTCTCCGGAGTGCGCATTTTCAATGAACTCAAGCATGTTTTTGATGAGAAAAACCCGGTGGCCTGCTTAAGGCGCCTGGATGAACTGGAGGTTCTTAAAGCGATTCACGAACAATTGCGGATTACGCCCGCCAAAGAAAACCTGCTGGCCAATGTCATGGAGGTAATTTCCTGGTACCGGCTGCTGTATTTGCGCGACACCCCGCGTAACTGGGCGGTGTATATGCTGGCCCTGTGCCCGAACGCCAAGTACATGGAAATGTCCTCGGTTCTGGAACGCCTGGGCTTTATAGAACGGGAGAGGAACGATTTTTTGCGCATGCGCGAAAACACCAGGGAGGCCGAAGGAAAGCTCACGCTCTGGCTGGCGCAAAAATCCGGCATGGGCCGGCTGTACTCCATGCTCTCTCCTCTGCCGCTGGAGGGCATCCTGTACCTGATGGCCAAGTACAACGAAAAAAATATCAAAAAAGAAATCTCCAACTTTTTGTCGCGCCTTAAAAATATCAAGTTGGACATAGACGGCGAAGATCTGAAAAAACTTGGAGAGCCGGCCGGACCGGCCATGGGGCGCATCCTCAAACGGCTGCTGGAAGCCAAGGCTGACGGAGAAGCCAGGGACAGGCAGGAGCAGCTTGCCATGGCCCGCAAACTAATTGCCGAAAAAAAAGCGGATGAGTAAAACTTGCCCTCAGGCGCCATGCGGTGTAGTGTTTGTCCGCAAAACAAGCGCTATAAAACCCGAACCTTAAGTTTAGCCTGGACGTTTTATGGAAGTTCTTTGGGCTCCCTGGAGAATCGACTACATACTCGGCCCTAAACCCGATTCCTGCGTGTTCTGCCTGCCGGAGCACACCGGCGAGGACCGGGAACGGCTGGTTCTTTACCGGGGGGCGCGCAATTTTGTAATCATGAACAAGTTCCCGTACAATAACGGGCACATCATGGTCACCCCCTACCGCCATGTCATGAGTCTTACGGACCTTGACCAGGAAGAATCCCACGAAATGATGGCGTTGCTGCAAAAATGCGTCAAGACGCTGCAAGCCTGCTTCAAGCCCCAGGGCGTAAATGTGGGCCTGAACCTGGGGGAAGCGGCCGGAGCCGGCATACGCGAGCACCTGCACTTCCACCTGGTGCCGCGCTGGAACGGCGACTCTTCGTTTATGGCCGTAATGGGCGAAACCAGGGTCATCCCACAACATCTCCAGTCCACATATTCGTTTATGGCTCCGTATTTCGCCGACTCGGAACCCCACTGTCCGCTAACATAAAGCTGGAGCATTACCATGCGCTTTTTCAAATTTTTTCTGCTGGCGGTACTGTTTGTCTTCGGCGTGCTCTTTTTTGTCCAGAACAAAGACGTTCTGGGCACGGATATGCCGCTGGTGCTGAACACCTACCTGGGCTACACTTGGCAGCCCGCTCCCATTCCCTTCTTTTTTGTGGTGGTGCTGGCTTTTTTTGTGGGCGCCGTGGCCTGCCTGCTCTGCCTGATTTCGGATCGCCTGCGCAATTCCATGCAGCTTCGTGACTGCCGTAAGCGCATCCGCGCTTTGGAAGCCGAAGTGAAGGCCCTGCGGCAAATCCCCCTGGTGGAAGCGCAAGAGACCGTGGAAGCCTCTTCCGCCAAGGATAAAAACTCGGCCCTGCCGGCCTGACGGAGCGTTACGTGAAACTGCTCGGCAAGCTCCGCAATTTGTTCGGAAAGCGCCCACCGGCCGCCGCTCCTTCCCTGGAAGGCACTTCCCCGGGCGACCGGGACACTCTGGCCGCCATTCAGGAACTTTCCCTGGCGGCCATGAAAAACCCCGGCGCGGTGGATATTTACCTGGCACTGGGAAATCTGTTCCGCTCCAGGGGCGATGTGGAGCGCGCCGTGCAAATCCGCCGCAGCCTGGTGGTCCGGCCGGAACTGAGCGGCACGGTAAAAGCGCGCATCCTCTTTGAACTGGCCCAGGATTACCGCCGGGCCGGACTCATGGACCGCGCCTTTAACGCCTATAGTGAGGCCGAGGCTCTGGGCTTTCCCACCTTCACCGTAAATGCCGAGCTTGCGGAGCTTTACGCGGAGACCGGCAATTTTCTGCGGGCCGCCCAGTACTATTATCAGACCGGCAACAAGGCGGCCCACGCCCATTACCTGGTGCGCCAGGCCGCCGAAATGCCGGACAAAGACAAGAGCGCGGCAATCCGCCTGGTTAAAAAAGCCCTGAAAATCACCCCCGGCTCACCGGAAGCCTGGAACCAGCTTATCGCCTTCAGCCTGTTGGAAAAAAAATGGAAGCAGGCGGCCACGCTGCTGGCCGACGCTCTTAAAGCCGTGCCGGAGCATCTGGGGTTTTTGCTGTTTGAAGACATCTTGAGGCTCTGTTCCCCGGAACATGAGCAGGGCCGCGAACTGGCCGCCGCTTTCGCGGAATACCTGCTGCCGCTGCTGGCCAAGCGCGAGCCTGAACTTACGGCCAACTATTACGGGGCGCGCATCCTGCGCTATTGCGGCCAGACCGAGGAAGCCTCGGTCTGGCTTACCAAGGCCATGCTGGCGCAGCCGGAATTCTGGCTGGCCAGGCTGGAAGCCTTGAAGCTGGCCCTGCTCAGGGAGCAGGTTTCCCCCAATCTGGACGTGCAGCTTAAGTATTTCATCCGCCAGGCCGAGCTGATAAAACGATTTTTCTGCACTTCCTGCGGCCTGAAGCTGGAGCACGTTTTTTACTGTTGCCCGCGCTGCCACAGTTGGCATTCCATAGCCCTGCGCACAAACCTGCATGAATGACTCCAGCATGAGCGACGCTCCGCCGTCCCCAACAGGGCTCAAAACAACGCCCATGTTCGAGCAGTACCTGGGAATAAAAAAAAATTACCCGGACGCCCTGCTTTTTTACCGCATGGGTGATTTTTACGAGCTGTTTTTTGACGATGCCGCCACAGCCGCGGCCGAACTGCAGATTGCCCTGACTTCACGCAATCCCAGGGATGAAAACCCCACGCCCATGTGCGGGGTGCCATACCACGCCCTGGATTCCTACCTGCCTGTGCTGCTGGAAAAAGGCTACAAGGTGGCTATTTGCGACCAGGTGAGCAATCCCAGGGAATCCAAGGGGCTGGTGCAACGGGAAGTCACACGGGTTCTCACCCCCGGCACGGTGGTGGAGGAATCCGGCCTGGAATCCGGCAGCCGCTACCTGGGGGCGCTTTTCTGGGACAGCGCCAAAAGCCAGGGCGCCTTTGCCTGGCTGGATTATTCCACCGGGCAATGGTCCGGCCTGTTCGGCAAAAAAGACGTGGAGCTCTGGCAATGGGTGCAGAAGCTGGACCCGCGTGAGCTTTTGCTGCCTGATTTGCCGCCCCGGGAATTTAGAATTCCGGAAAGCTTGTCCTTTGGCAACATCCAGAAGGTCCGCCTGCCTGTCGGGCCTTACTTCGGCCTGAAAAGCGCGGAAGAACGCCTGCTGAAAAACCAGGGCGTGCAGGAAGCCGGCGCCCTGGATCTGGACGGCAAGCCGGAGCTGATCATGGCCTGCGGGGCTATTCTGGCCTACCTGGCCCAAACCCAGAAGGAAGCCGCCACCCACCTTAAGCCCTTTGCGCCCCTCAACCTGGGCAAGCATTTGATTATTGACGAAATAACCGAGCGCAACCTGGAATTGTTCCGCCGTCTGGACGGCCGCAAAGGCCCCGGCACGCTGAAGCAGGTCCTGAACAAAACCGTGACCCCCATGGGGGATCGCCTGCTGGACGAGCGTTTGCGCCACCCCTGGCGAGATCTGGCCCTGATTGAAAACACCCGGAGCGCCGTGGAACACCTGCTGAACCAGCCGGGCAAACGGGCCTCACTGCGCCAGGCCCTGAAGCAGGTTAATGACCTGGAGCGCCTGTCCACCCGCATCACCCTTAACCGGGCCACACCACGGGATTTTGCCGCCCTGCGCCAAAGCCTTCTGGCCCTGCCCGGCCTGCGCCGGCTTATTGAATACAGCCTTTCGGAGCCCGGCAACTACGCCACCTCGGACCAGGCCGAAGGCCTGGATCTGCCCCCGGCCCTGTATGGCCTTACCCAGAACTGGGACGATCTGGCGGATTACGCGGAACTGCTGGATCACGCCCTGCTCCCGGAATTGCCAAACCTGATCACCGAGGGTGGTCTGTTCAAGCAGGGGTACCACAAGGATCTGGACGAACTGCTGGATCTGGCCGAACACGGCGAGCAGCGCCTGAAAGACCTGCTGGCCAGGGAACAGGCCGGTCCCGGGCTGACAAAGTTAAAGTTGGGCTTTAATAAAGTCTTCGGCTATTATTTTGAGCTGTCCAGAGCGGCGCAGGTGGAAATTCCCGCCCACTTCCACCGCCGCCAGACCGTGGCCAATGCCGAACGCTTTGTCACCCCGGAGCTCAAGGAACTGGAAGACAAGCTGCTCAGCGCCTCGGACAAGCGCAAGCAGCTTGAATATTCCCTGTTTCAGGATTTGCGCCTGAAAATCAGCCGGATCCGTTCCCGCCTGGTTTTTATGGCCGAACTCGTGGCGGCCTTGGATTACTGGCAAAGCCTGGCCGAGTGCGCCCAACTTAACGGCTGGGCCAAACCTTCCTTGCACGAGGAGCGGGATCTGCTCATCCGGGACGGCCGGCACCCTGTTGTGGAGGCCATGCAGCAAAAAGGCGGCTTTATTCCCAATGATTTGCGCATGGACGCCCAGCGCCGCCTGATTCTCATCACCGGCCCGAATATGGCCGGAAAATCCACAGTGCTGCGCCAGACCGCCATAATCTGCCTGCTGGCTCAAATGGGCTCCTACGTGCCGGCCAGGGAAGCCTCCATCGGCATGGTGGATCGCATTTTTTCCCGGGTCGGCGCTTCGGACAACCTGGCCCAGGGCCAAAGCACCTTTATGGTGGAAATGATGGAAACGGCCCGAATCCTGCGCCAGGCCAGCAAAATGAGCCTGGTGATCCTGGACGAGATCGGCCGGGGCACCAGCACTTTCGACGGCCTGGCTCTGGCCTGGGCCGTGGTTGAAGATCTGGCCGCGCGGGCCGGCGGACAGGTGCGCACCCTGTTCGCCACCCATTATCACGAGCTTACTTCTTTGGAAGGCCGCATCCCCGGATTGCACAACATGAACATCGCGGTCCGGGAATGGAACGGGGAAATCGTCTTTTTGCGCCGCCTGGTGCCTGGGCCGGCGGACCGCAGCTACGGCATAGAAGTGGCAAAACTAGCCGGAGTGCCCCAACCTGTGGTACAAAGAGCCAGACAAATCCTGGCGGAACTGGAAAAATCCCGCAACGCCGGGCCGGGCCTGCCGGAAGACGCGCGCGCGCCGCAGCTGCTGCCGGGAATCTCCGGGCCGGAGCCCGGCGCGAAAAGCAAAATCAGGCCGTTGCTGCCGGAGCGGCAAAGCATTCCGGATCACCCGCTGCTCACGGCCCTGAAAAACCTGGACGCCAACGCCATAACCCCGCTTGACGCGCTGAAGCTGTTGAGCGAATGGAAACTTTTGTGGGGGACGGATGCACATGGATAGACGCAATGCCATACTCAAATCCCTGGTGGCTGTTTTACTGGTCTTCTGCCTGGCTGGGGCCTCCGGATGCGGCAAAAAGGCTATGCCCAGCGCCCGCAGCAAGACGCGCACATTCACCTGGCAAGACATGAACGCCACCGCCGTGGAAAAATGCATCAATTTCAAGGGAACCCTGGCCGGGGCCTTTGAAAACCTGGACGGCATCCAGCTTGAGCTTGACCCGGTGAACGGCCCGGAAGACTGCCCAGGCTGCCCATTCAACCCGTCCCAGAAGGTATCCTTCAGCCCGGCCAAGGCCGGGTTCAACGCCCAGACCGGGACAGTGGATTTCAGCTACTGCCCCGCCCCGGCCAAAGCTTACCGCTGGCGCGTGATCGGGCAGAACATTTACGACGCGGCCAAAGCCGCGACCACGGTGGACAAGCTGTTGCCCATGCCGTAGGGCTGTTGCCGGAGCAAGCGCTTTTTTACAAACGGGTTTTTTTCACGCCGCGGTCCGGAACGGACCCTGGAACTGTGGTGTTATTGAAAGGCCAACGCCTGGCGAGGCAGCGAGGAGCTTGCGCGCGAAACGAGTGGAAGCAAGCTCTGTGTCCCGCGCAGGCCATACAAGCCGCAGGGACGCCCCGCTCCCCGGCCGGATGGTCACGCGCTCCGTATGAATGCCCTCAAAGGCCTTTCGCCCCATATCCCGCAGATATGCTTCCAGGGCGGTGTCCGGCGGCAGATACTGGCGAAGCGCCGGCAACGTCGCCAGAACAGGGTAGCCGTCGCCGCCGGAGGCCAGAAAATCCGATACGGCCAGGGTATAATTCCGTCGCGGGTCAAGAGTTTCCCCGTTGTCCAGCCTGACTGAGGCGACGCGCTTGCCTGGCGGGTCCGCCGTATTCACGGTTACCCTTAGTCCGCTTAGTTGCGGAAATCCGCCGTTTTCAGCGGGCAGGCCGCGAAACCCGTGTTCCAGAATAACCAGAAGCTGCGCGCCGGTCACGTTTTTGGTCACCACGGCGTCGGCAAAGGGAATGGCGGCTATCACGTCACCCTTGGTAATCTCCCCTTTGGCTATGGACCGGCGGATGCCGCCGCCGTTGATAATGGCGACGTCCGCTCCGGTCATGTGCCGGAGGGCGTCCGTGCATAAATTGCCGAAGTTGGTTTCCCGCGTGCGTATGTTCACGCGTTCCGCGTCCAGATCCACAGGCGTGGCGCCCACAACGCGCGCCAGCAGCGCCGCCTGCTCTTCTTTCATCCGCGCCAGGGCGCCGGCCACGGCGGGGTCAGGCGTAATGTCCGCCAGTTCCGCCTTGCGCAACAAAGTATTGTCTTTCCGCAAGCCGGAACCGGGCGCGCCTTGGCGCGTCAGAACCAGTCTGCCCAGAGCTTTGGCGTGCGCTCCACTGCTGATCACCAGCGTCCCGTTTGGCATTGTTTCGTTCAGCTCGACATGGGAATGCCCGTCGATAATCACGTCAATTCCATCCACCCGCATGGCGATGTCCGTACTTTTCACGCCAAGCACATCCGCTGTTCCCACATGGGCCAGAGCCACAACCACGTCGCAGCCCTCAGCGCGCAATTTTTTCGCCATATCTCCGGCGCGTTGCGCCACATCGGCAAAAACAAGTCCGGCCACATTATGCGGATGGGTCTGCGTGGCTGTTTCCTCGGTGGTCAGGCCCAAAAAACCGATTTTCAGCCCCCCGGCCTCAGTCGTCGCCGCCGGCCTGGTAAACAGGCTTCCGTCCGCGTTCAGGACATTGGCGGATATGATATACAGCGGGTCAGGCCCGGCGGCGGCCTCGGCCATGCGTTCCCGCAGCGCCTCCAGGCCGAAGTCGAACTCGTGATTGCCCAGAGCCGCCGCATAATATCCGGCCATCTTCATTAACCGCACCGCATCCTTCCCCTGGGTCAAATTGACTGAAGGATTGCCCTGCAGATAATCGCCTGCATCCACCAAAAGCGAGCCGGACGTCTCCTTATGCGCCGCGGCGATAACGTCCAGACCGACGCCGCTCGCATCGGCGCTGAGTCTGCCGTGGGTGTCCGTGGTGTAGAACACGGTTGCCCGCGATGCGTTTTTGGCGCAGCCGGAAAGTAAAAGCGCGGCCAGGGCCAGAAACAGAACGGCAAAACGCGCCGGATTGGCGCGGGGGAAGCTTTGTCCGGGCATGGGCGCTCCTTGTTGGAAAATATGTTCTATCTGAAGACCAGGCCCAGCACCGCACCGCTCAAGACAAAGGCCACCGCCGCCAGGTCAAAAAAAGCCACGCGCTTGAACAGGGCGAACTTGCGCGAGGCCAGACGGGCATTGACGATGATTTGCGAAATAACGCAACGGTCCAATGGAGTGATGCTTTCCGGGAGTACTTGGTATTTTTCGCACAAAAGCCGTTCATAGGATTCCGGGGAATGGGCTTTTACATGCTCAAAAAACAAGGCATTGTCGCTTGCAAGGTCCCCGCCTATTTCAACTTTACGGATGATGATCGGAACGAACGAATATATGCCTGTTATTATTGCGCAGACCAGCAGGCAGATGGCCACGGATAAAAGAGCCCGCACGGATTGCCCGCCGCCGTCCAGAGTAAGATTGCGCGCAATGCCGAAAGCGCCGAACGTGGCCACCCCGTTAAAGGCGACAAAGGCGGCGTGTTTGCCCTCGGCATAGCGCAAATTGGCGTCAATGGAGGCGCAGATAAAGCGCAGGTCTTCCTGTATGTCCATAAAACCGCTCAGCCTTTCTGATTTATTTTCTGTCTCTAAGGCGTTTCGAAGTTTCAACGGCATAGCAGATATGAAGGCTGTTTGAATATCACCCTTGGGGTGATTTAGCCTTAAATAATACGCATCAGGGTATTTGTGCCGGCAATCCCCCCTTGATTTGGAGTGCCGCAAAACGGCCCCGGCTTTTCACCGCGCATTCAGCGGCCCGCCGGCGCCGGGCGGATTCCTGTTCACTTCTGCTTGGCGCGCAGCAACCGCTTATCCCCCACCCGGATAGTCAGGCGTTCCTGATCAAAATACTCCAGGAGGGCAATCAGGTATTTGCGGGAAAGGCCGGTAATTTCCTTCAATCCCGCCGGGTCCAGGTCATCGTGGCTGTCAAACCAGCGGGTCACGCGCTCCATGATCTCCCGCAGAGCCGGGCCGTGGTAATAAAGACCGTCCGCCACCCGCAAAAGCTCCCCGGAGTCCTGCAGGATCTTCAGCAGGGGCAGCACGGATTTCTGACTCACCTTAAGCTGTTCCAGCACGTCCTTCATATTCGGCGGGGCCAGGCCGGCTTTCGCGTGGGCCTCCAGAATAGCCCGGCGCAGGCCTTCCTGGTCCGAAGCCAGGGATACCGTATGCCCGGCCAGACGCAGCACGTCGCCTTCGGAAGCCAGGCTCCCCTGCTTAAGCAGGCGCTCCAGCACAAAATGCGTCAATTTAGGCGGCAGTTCCCTGCCCCAGCCGGAAGCCAGCTCCCCACGGCCCAGGCCGGGCTTCATGGGGTCCAATCGGTGAAATTCCCGCACGAAATCCAGGCAGGAATCCTGAAGCTCCGCCACAGCCTCGGCCTTCAGGTAGATGCGCTCCTCTTTGTCCACGCAAAACAGCAGGCCTCTGCTGCCCAGGGTTTGCAGCAGCTTGTCCAACTGGCCGGATTCCAGGTTCAAAAGCACCCGCAGGGCGGCAAATGATGCTCCAGCCAGGCCGTAAAGCTCCAGGTGCGCCAGGAGCGCCGCTTCCGGCTCCACCCTGGACAGCCCGGCCAGAAGTTCCAGGCGGCGGGCGAAATTTTTATCCTTGCGCCGCAGTTCCAATCCCATGGGCTGGATGAGCATGCCCCCGGCCACGGTGCGCAAAGGCGAAAACGAGCGCAGCACGCAGCGATCCCCGAACACCCCGACCATGGGTTCGGAAAAGCGCAGTTCGCACACCGCCGTGGCGCCCGGTTCCAGCTTTTCCCGGTCCGGCAGGTACAGACGGGCCTGGGTTTCCCTGGTGCAGTGGTGAAAATGCACTTCCGTCCGGTTACGCAAAGCCCTGGGCGAGGATTTCAGGCAGCTCAGTTCAACCAGCCAGCTCATGGCCGGGAACAAATCCCCCGGCCGGGCCAGTTGCTCGCCCCGATCCACGTCCGTAACTTCCAGGTTTTGCAGGTTCACCGCCGTCCGGTACCCGGCCGGAGCCAGTTCCGTGGCTTTGCCGTGGCTTTGCAGACCGCGCGCCTTGCTAAGCCTGCCGGAAGGGTACAGCTTTACGTCGTCCCCCACCTTCAGCGCGCCGGAGAGCAAGGTGCCGGTAACCACAGTCCCGTGCCCGCGCATGGTGAACACCCGGTCAATGGGCAGGCGGGCCAGGTCGTTGCGCCGCCTGGGCGTGAATTCCCGCTCCATGACGTCCAGGGCGGCTTTTAAGTCCTCAAGCCCCTGGCCGGTATGCGCGGAAACCGGAAAAACCGCCGCTTCCTCCAAAAAAGTGCCCCGCAGAAAATTGCGGACGTCCTCGGTCACCAGGGCCAGCCAGTCCGCGTCCACCATATCGATCTTGGTCAGGGCCACCAGGCCCCGGTTTATGCCCAGCAACGCGCATATTTCCAGATGCTCCCTGGTCTGGGGCATGACGCCTTCGTCCGCCGCGATGACCAGAGTCACAAAATCTATGCCCTGAGCCCCGGCCACCATATTCTTGACAAAGCGCTCATGCCCCGGAACGTCCACTACGGACAGCCGCCGCCCGCCGGGCAATTCCAGAAAAGCGAAGCCAAGCTCTATGGTTATGCCGCGCCGCTTCTCCTCCTCCAGGCGGTCGCAGTCCGTGCCGGTCAGCGCCCGCACCAGGGAAGTCTTGCCATGGTCTATGTGCCCGGCCGTGCCCATTACTACCGGCATATAATCTCCTTGCCGCCAATGGTGAATTTGTATTATCAACTGGGGTATTACGTTAAAACAGACCGCTTCTCAAGACGCAAAACCCTAACTCCGGGGCATTCCAATGGAATTTATAGAAATCTCCAGCCATAAGCGCGAAACTCTCATCGACATAACCGAGCAGGTGCAGGACGTTGTGGCTCAGAACGGCTGGCATGGCGGCTCCCTGCTGCTTTTCTGCCCGCACACCACCGCCGCCCTGACCATCAACGAAAACGCTGACCCGGACGTGCAGCGCGACATCATCAAATACCTTGCCGCCAGCATCCCGCGCAAAGGAGACTACAAGCACCTGGAAGGCAACAGCGACGCGCACATCAAAAGCAGCCTGCTCAGCCAGCAGCTTCTGCTCATTGTGGAAGGCGGCGGATTGCGCCTGGGCACCTGGCAGAGCGTTTACCTTTACGAAGGCGACGGGCCGCGCAACCGCGCGCTGTGGCTGCAATTTATGCAAGCCTGAGCGCCGTGGAGGGAGTGGGGTAAGATGAAAAAAGTCCTTCTGTACTTTTTATGCGCGGTGATTTCAGGCGCGGGTTCCGCTTTTGCGGCTAAAGCGGACCCGGATGAGGAAAAAAAAGGCGCGGTGGAACTGGAATCCAGAGGAGCCGTGCCCAAAGGCGCTGTGGTTTTGCGTTCCGGCCTGGCCTGGATGAGCGAGGACTCCCCTGCCCTGGCCCCGCTTTTTTACCAGATGCGCGCCAATTTGCAGGATAAGGGCTACACGGTTATCAAGACCGCGCCCTCAAAAACCTTGCCCCCTCCGGAAACCCCCATGCCGGATCTGAATTTACAGGAACAACCGGCCAAAACGCCTAAAAAAAAGGCCGCTCCGGCGCAAAGCGAGCAGGCTGTCCAGGAACGCGCCGCCGAACTGGCCAAGGAAGGCAAGTTGCCGCAATTGAAGCTGCGCGGCTATGGCAATCCGGATGATCCCATACCGGACAGCATCAGACAAATCGCGCCCCCGGACGCCCAGGCCATGCTGCACGCTTACTCGCAAATCAAGGGGCTGCCTGTGCTGCGCGGGGCGAACAGCGCTCCGCCGCGCTATCTGCCGGCTGAACTGGCGGACATTGACCCCAGACAGGCGGATTACGCCATTGTTCTGCGCATCGCCCTGCTTGTGGGCAGCGGCGGCTACAGTGAGGCCGGGAGGGAAGCAGTCAATGAGGCGTCTTTGGGCTTTACGGCTATTCCGGCCGCCGCCAACCGGCCCTATTACGACACGCCGGGCGGCTGGGAACGGGGCTACGGCGGCACCAGCCCCAACGACCGGGATCCCTGGGGCCGGGACAATGACTTCAAGGCCCGCAACTATCTGAAAAAAGACGAGCGCTACGCCGCTCCGCCAGGCCAGACGCCCAGCGCGGAGCAGTTCGGCGGGCCGTCGCCTTTGCCGTTGCCGGGCTACGGCGGCCGGGATGGAATGCCCGGCTACTTTTACCTGGTGGAGCTTGAAGGCTATGATCTGATCCCCCTGCGCAACAACAAAAACCTGAAGCCGGAACGCCTCTGGCACGCGGCCGCGCGGCAGCCGTCTGGCAAACCGGATTTGAGGGCCGCCGCGCCGACGCTTCTGAGGATGCTTCTGGAACACATTGAAGGCCAGACGGTAAGGCGCTGAAATTATAGCCGTTGAGTGATTTTTTGTGTTATTTTAAAAATCATGGGTTGTGTACTCCGCCGGGGGCGCGCTCTTCTGCGTGTTCTTCATGCGCTGGCGCGCGCGTATCTGATTTACTCTTCCTTCAATTCCCTGGTCATAAGAACGCGCACGGCCTCGGCCGGAGTCGCGCCATCGTGGAGAACCGAATGGACCGTACTGGTGATCGGCAGGTCGATTCCCAGCTTTTGCCCAAGAGTATAAGCGGCTTGCACGGTTTTAACGCCTTCGGCCACCTGGCGCATTGGTCCGGTGATCTGGGCCAGGGTTTCGCCCCTGGCCAGGCGCAGGCCCACCTGGCGGTTGCGGGACAAATCCCCGGTGCAGGTAAGCACCAGGTCGCCCAGGCCGGACAACCCCATAAACGTTCTTTTTCGCGCGCCCAGGGCCGCGCCAAGGCGGCTCATTTCCGCGAGCCCTCTGGTGATCAGCGCGGACCTGGCGTTGTGCCCCAGGCCCAGGCCGTCGCTCAGGCCGGCCGCTATGGCCATGATGTTCTTGAGCGCCCCGCCCAGTTCCACGCCAGGCACGTCCTGGCTGGAATAAACCCGGAACAGCGGTGTGGAAAACACATTCCGCAGTCTCTCCCCAAGTTTTTTGTCCGCGCAGCCCAAAACCACTGCGCTGGGCAGGCCGCGCGCCACTTCCGCGGCAAAGGAGGGGCCGGACAAAATGGCGTAGCGCCCGCCCAAGTCCGGAATAATCTCCCCCAGCACCCCGGACATGGTCCGCAAGGTGGAAATCTCCACGCCTTTGGAAGAACAGATCACCGGGATGGCGGGCGGCAAAAAACCGGCCAGTTCGCTCAGGGTCGTCCGTATGTGCTGGCAGGGCGTGGCAATCAGGCATATATCCGCCCCGGACAGCACGGCTTCCGGCTTCACGGCGGCCTCAAGCCCGTCCGGCAACCGCAAGCCCGGCAGATAACGGTCATTCTCCTTGCGGCAATTGATTTGCTCCGCCAGTTCCGCATCCCGGACCAGCAGGCCGGCCTGGTATCCCTTGCCGGCCAGAAGCGCTCCCAGGGCCGTGCCCCAGCTTCCGCCGCCGATGATCGCGATTCGCATGAAAAAATCCTTTTAAACAGCCTTCGCATCCGTGGCCGCGGAGCGGGAAACTTCCAGCACCAGGTCCAGCTTCTGGATTTTATCCATGACCTGGTAAAGCTGGACGGTATTGCGCACTTCCACCACCAGGTCGATTTCCGAGCGGCCGTCCAGGCTGGAGCGCATGGTCCCGGAATCGATATTCACCCCGGATTCGCCCAGGGCCAGGGCGATCTTGCCCAGGGCGCCCTTTTCGTTGCGGCAGATCACATGGATGCGGGCCGGGAAGGGGGTGTCGCCGCTTTCCATGCCGGCCCAGTTGACGGCCAGAAGCCGTTCCGGCTCCACGGTCATGATCGTGGGGCAGTCAGCCGTGTGCACGGTCACGCCCCGGCCACGGCTTATGTAGCCGATGATCACGTCGCCGGGCACCGGGTTGCAGCATTTGGCGAAACGGATCAGCATGTCGCTGACCCCGGAAATGCTCACTCCCTCAGCCTTGCGGTTTTCCGCGGCGCGCTCCCGCTGCGGGGCGGCTTCCTCCTGCGGCGCCGCCGCGGCGGCCGCCTGAAGTTCCGGCTGCTTGGGCTGGAGCATGCGCAACACGCGGCGGGGGGTAACCCTGGTGTAACCGATGGCGGAAAGCAGCTCGTCCACGCCGCGAAGTTTAAGCTCCTCGGCGACTTTGGCCATCTCGCCGTCCTTGATGGCCTTCTGGACGTTCACGCCAAATCGGCGGCCCTGTTTTTCCAGCATTTCCCGGCCCAGGGCAATGCTGCTTGTCCGCTCCTCGGTCCGGACAAAGTGCTGGATCCGGGTGCGGGCTTTGGCGGTTTTGACGGATTTAAGCCAGTCCCGGCTGGGGTGGCGGTTCTGATCCGTGATGATCTGGATCACGTCGCCGCTTTTAAGCTGGGTTATCAGGGGCACCAGCTTGCCGTTGACCTTGGCGCCGGAGCAGTGATCCCCCACCTTGGTGTGCACCTGGTAGGCAAAATCCACGGGAGTGGCGTTTTCCGGCAGTTCCTTGACGTCCCCGGCCGGAGTGAACACGTAGATTTCATCCTTGAACAGGTCAAAACGCAAAGAGCGCAAAAACTCGCGGGAATCGCTCTCCACTTTCTGCCAGTCCAGCATTTCCCGCAGCCAGGTGAACTGCCGGATGTCCTTGGCTTTTATGCGGTTGCCTTCCTTGTACAGCCAGTGCGAGGCCAGGCCGTGTTCGGCCAGCCGGTCCATTTCCTCGGTGCGGATCTGGATTTCCATCCGTTCGCCGCGCGGACCAACCACCGTGGTGTGCAGGCTCTGGTACATATTGGCCTTGGGCATGGAAATATAGTCTTTGAAGCGGCCGGGAACAGGCTTCCAGGTGGCGTGCACCAGGCCCAGAACCGCGTAGCAGTCCTTGTTTTCCGGCACAATCACCCTGAAGGCGATGATGTCGTGCATATCGTCCAGGCTGAGATTCTGCGAGGTCATCTTGCGGTGGATGCTGTAGCTGTTTTTGATCCGGCCCTTGACCGTGCCCTTGACTTCATTGGCGGACAAGAGATCCCGGATAATCTGGATGACCTTTTCAATATATTCAACATCGGCGTTGTGATGCGCGTCCAGCCAGGAGGCTATCTGGCTGTGGGCATCCGGCTTGATGTAGCGGAAACTCATATCCTCCAGGGCCAGCTTGACCCGGTGCAGGCCCAGGCGGTTGGCCAGGGGACAGTAAATGTCCATGGTCTCCTGGGCGATGCGCCGCTGTTTTTCCGGCTTCTGGAATTCCAGAGTGTTCATGTTGTGCAGGCGGTCGGCCAGTTTGACTATGAGCACGCGGATATCCTCGCTCATGGCCAGGATCATCTTGCGGATGTTTTCCGCCTGCTGCTCTTCTTTGCTGTCAAAACTCATCAGGCTGATCTTGGTCACGCCATCCACAATGTCCGCGACTTCTTCCCCAAAATTTTCGTCAATGTCCTCTATGCCAACCTTGGTGTCCTCCACGGTGTCGTGCAGCAGACCGGCTATAATGGTATAGTCGTCCAGGCGCATATCCGCCAGGGTGTCGGCCACGGCCAGAGGGTGGGAAAGATACGGCTCACCGGAAAGCCTGGTCTGCCCCGCGTGGTTGGCCGCGGCAAAAATATAGGCTTTGCGGATCAGCTCAAAATCCGCATCCGGCCGGTAAGCGGCCACTTTATCAAGAATTTCCTGGATGCGGATCATGGTTGCAACTGCGCCCTGTAAAGCTGCTCGGTCTTGGGAACCCACCAGCGGATGAAGTTATAGGTTATTCCGGCCGGGGCAGGCTCTATGCCCCTGAAGCGGCGCTGCACGGCCGGCAGGCTGTAAGGCACGTAAAGAAAACAGTACGGCTGCTCATCGTGCAGGATTTCCTGGAAACGATCATACAGGACTTTGCGCTTGTCCTGATCCAGGGTGCTCCTGGCCTCGTCGATCAGCCTGTCCACTTCCGCGTTTTTATAGTTTATGAAGTTAAGTCCGCCCGGCACGCCTGCGCGCTCCGAATGCCATACGTCATAGGGATCCGGATCCTGGGTGATGGACCAGCCCAGAATAACCGCGTCAAAAAAGCCCTTGTCCACAAACTCCTTGATGAAAACCGCCCACTCCACAGTGCGGATATTGGCTTCCACGCCTATTTCCCGCAGATCGCTCTGGATGACCGTAGCAGCCTTGATCCTTTGCTCGTTTCCCTGGTTGGTCAGAATGGTGAAGGAAAAACGCGCGCCTTTGTCGTTGATTAGAATCCCATCCTTTCCGGCTCTTGTCCAGCCGCATTCGGCCAGAAGCGCGCGCGCCGCCGCCGGATCGTGCGGGTAGTCTTTTATTTGGTTGTTGTATGCCCAGGTGCCCGGCTTATACGGGCCTATGGTGGGCACGCCCTGCCCCAGAATGGCCCCCTTGACCACATCGTTCTTGTCAATGGCCAGGGCAAAAGCCCGGCGCACCCGGACATCGGAAAACAACGCGCTTTTCAGATTATATCCTAAAAAAGTATAAGCAAAGCTCAGCGTGGGGTATACTTCAAATTTATCCTTAAAATCCCGCCCCTTGCTTTGATATAAATATTGCTGCGGGCTCAGGCTCATCATGTCCAGGTTGCCGGCTTTCAGTTCCAAAAACATAGTGGAATTATCCGGGATAATGGAGTACATTATTCCGTCAAGGTATGGCCGGCCCTCAAAATAATCCGGATTGGCCTTCAGGGTCAGCAGCGCGCCGGGCTTCCAGCCGGTCAGACGGAAAGGCCCGCAGCCCATGGGATTGCGCGTCTGCGGGCCGGATCGCAAATCCTGCCCCTCCAGGGCGTGTTTGGGCATTATGTCGGTCATCCAGCTGATCAGGGCTCTGGCGAACGGTTTTTCGTAAGTCACCTCAAAGCTGTATTTATCCAGCTTGCGGAATTCCTTGATCTGCTTGAAGTCGCTGCCGTAGGGCGTTGGCGTGGCGGGATCCGTCATTACTTTATAGGTGAACTCAACGTCGTCCACGGTCAGCTCCCGGCCGTCGTACCAGCGGATGCCCTTTTTCAGGGTAAAGCGCAGGCGCAGGCCGCCGTCCAGGATTTCGTAGGATTCCGCCGCATAAGGCACTATATTGATGTCTTTATCGTACTTCAGAAGGCTCACATACAGCCAGGAGGCTATTTCATGCGATCCGGCGTCACTGGAAATGAACGGCAAAAGATTGCCGGGCTCGCCCAACATGCCTATAGCGATACGGTCGCCGTATTCCGGAACGCCAGGCTGGCCGGAAGCGGGGGCGCCCCGGAAAAAAAATGGTCCGGACAAGAGTAGAAAAATCACCAGGATTGCGCGCCAGCGCGGCTTTCTGGCAATCTTGCCGCAATTGCAAATTAACTTGTTCATTTAGTACCACTTTGACTTGCAATAGACACAAATTAATATATACAGAAAAAATTCAGGACGCGGCCGTAAAAAGTCCGCCCCGGCGCTAAAAACCATGCGAAAAAATTATGCCAGAGACCGGGGACGCTTACAACAATTATCGCGGAATAATAGGTTTTTTTGTTAAATTCAAAAAAATTATATAACCATCTGAAATATATTTTTTTCAAAGGCAGTCATGGCGGAAGAGGATCGTGTAAAAAACCTTCTGAGGGAATTCACCACCGAGCAGATTCCGGAATACATTCTGGAAGATGCCCGGGAGCTTCTGGCATCCGGCGGGGTGCAGAAACTTGGTCTGAAGGCCGATCCCGGCATATGGGAAGTGAACGGCAGCATCCAGGGCGACGAATTTCAGACGTACAGCCCGCAGCTTTCCATAATGCTGACCGAAGGGACGTTCAGCCACTTTTGCAATTGCGGGTCGGATTCGTTTTCCGGTCCCTGCCGCCACGTGGCCACCATTGCTCTGAAAATGCTCGGCTCGCTGGAAGCCAGCCACTCCGGCCAGGAAATTCAAACCCTGCCCAAGTCCGACTGGCGGCAGAGCTTCCGTAATTTTTTCGCCTCGGAAATCGAGCCGGAAGCGGGCAAGCATTATTTTATATTTCGCTTCCATCCGGAACCGGGCCGTCTGCAGGTGGCTTTTTTCCGCGGCCGCCAGAACAAGACCGGCCTTTCTTCCGTGCACTCCGAAGTGACTCTGGAGCAGATCATCCAGAACCCCGCCTGGTGCGATCTTTCGTCGCAGTTGCCGCAGGTGGCCGCCCTGATCGGCCGGCACCTGGACTACCTGGGGCACCGGGTGGATATTCCGGACGGGCTTCTGACCTGGTTTTTATGGGCCATCCGCCGCGAATACTACATTCTCTGGAAAGATACCGACTCCCCTTGCCGCATTGACACCAGAACCCTGCACCTGCGGCTTAAACCCAACTTCGATCCGGCCGAAGGCCTGAGCTTTTCCGTGCTGCTGCACCGCGAAGGCCGCCCCCCCACGCCCATTTCCGGCACGGAAACCACATTTCACGGCCAGATGCCGCTCTGGGTCTGCTGGCAGCAGGGCTTTTACCCGGTCCACACTTCTTTGGACGCCGGCCTGATTCAGGAGCTGGCGCAAACCCCGCCGCTCATTCCCCAGGAAAACCTTTCGGAATTTCTGGACCGGGTCTGGACCCGCCTGCCCTCCTCCGAACTGCACGGCCAGGCGGAATTCCTCAAGTGCATGGAGCCTATTTTCGTTCCGGCCATCTATAACCCCAAGCTCTTCCTGGACGAGGAAGGGAGCCTGCTGACCCTGCAAATCCAGAACGTCTACGAGACCATCCACGGCGACTTCGCCCTGCCCGGGCCCAACCCGGACTTCCAGACCGGCAGCTATTCCTACGAAGGCAAAACCTACCTGATAAACCGGCGCCAGGATCAGGAAATGAGCCTGACCAACCTGCTCATGGAGATGAAGTTCCAGCCCCGCAGCCCCAGAATGTGGTTTCTGGAGCCGGAAGAAGCCATCAACTTCCTGCTGGACGCCTACCCTAAGCTGGTGGAACAATACCGCGTATATGGCGAAAAAACGCTGTCCCGCTATAAAGTGCGTCTGTCCAAGCCGGTAATCACCGCCACAGTTGAAAGCAACGAAAAAGAAAAGTGGTTTGAGCTGGATATTACCGTGGAATACGACGGCCAGAAAATCCCCCTGGAAGCCATCTGGCAGGCCTGGATTCAGGGAAAGCGCTACGCCCAGCTTAAGGACGGCTCCTACACCAGCCTGCCGGAATCCTGGCTGGCCCGTCTGGGGCACAAGCTGCAGGCCCTGGGCCTGGATCCGGAAAAACCGCCCAAAAAGGTCTTTCAGCAATTCGAAGCCCCGGTTCTGGACAGCCTGCTGGGCGACCTGCCGGACGCGCAGACGGATTCCTTCTGGAACACCCTGCGGGAAAAAATCCATAATTTCAAAGAAATAAAGCTGATCGAACCACCTCAGAAACTCAACGCCACCCTGCGCGAATACCAGAAGCAGGGCCTGGCCTACCTGAATTTCCTGAACGAATACGGGTTCGGCGGCATACTGGCCGACGAGATGGGCCTGGGCAAAACCGTGCAGACCCTGTCCTTTATCCAGTACATGGTGGAAAAAGGACACAACAAGCCGAACCTGATCATTGTGCCCACGTCCGTGCTGCCCAACTGGGAACGGGAAGCCGCCAAATTCGTGCCGCATTTGACCCGCCTGACCATCTACGGCACCAAGCGCGAGGGGATGTTCAAGAAAATCAATAACTCCCAGTTGGTTATGACAACTTACGCCTTGCTGCGCCGGGATCTGGAAGAGCTTCAGCAATACGAATTCAACAGCATCATCCTGGACGAAGCCCAGAACATCAAAAACCCCAACACCATCACCGCCACCTCGGTCAGGCGCATCAACGCGCGCATCCGGCTCTGCCTGTCCGGCACGCCCATAGAGAACAACCTGTTCGAACTCTGGTCCCTGTTCGAGTTCCTTATGCCGGGCTTTCTGGGAGCGCAGCACGCCTTCCAGCGTGGAGTGGTCAAGCCGATCAAGGACGGCGACAACGACACTCTGGACTTCCTGCGCGCCAGGGTCCGACCGTTTATTTTGCGCCGCACCAAGGCGGAAGTGGCCAAAGACCTGCCGCCCAAAATTGAAAACGTCTACTACTGCGGCCTGTCCGACGAGCAGGCCGAGCTTTACGCCATGCTGGCCAAAAAGCTCAAGGAACAGGTATTGGCGGACGTGGATTCCAAGGGCCTGGCCAAGAGCCAGATGTCCATCCTGGACGCCCTGCTCAAGCTGCGCCAGATCTGCTGCCATCCCCGGCTTCTCAAGCTGAACATGCCGGGAGTTTCCACCAACCTGCCCTCCGGCAAGTTTGACGCCTTCAAGGACATGGTTACGGATATTGTGGAGGAAGGCCACAAGGTACTGGTGTTTTCCCAGTTTGTGCAAATGCTCCACATCATCCGCTCCTGGCTGCAAATCAGCGAGATTCCTTTCTCCTACCTGGACGGGGCCAGCAAGGACCGCTTCGAGCAGGTGGACAGCTTCAACAACTCGCCGGAAATACCCATTTTTCTCATTTCCCTTAAGGCGGGCGGCACGGGCATAAACCTGACCAGCGCGGACTACGTCATCCACTACGACCCCTGGTGGAACCCGGCCGTGGAAAACCAGGCCACGGACCGCACGCACCGCATCGGCCAGACCAGACAGGTCTTCTCTTACAAGCTGATCTGCCAGAACACGGTGGAGGAAAAAATCCTTCAGCTTCAGGAACGCAAGCGCGATGTGGCGGAATCCATCATTCCCGGCCAGAAGGCCTGGAAGAGCCTGACGCGTGATGATCTGGAAATGCTGTTTGAAATTTAGCCGTATTGGGGATAAAGCATAAATTCCCGCTTCCGCGGGGATTTATGCTTTTTTTAACCGAACAAATCAGGATATTATATCTAATGTTCTCCCTTCTGCCCTGCCCAAAAAATTACGCCAAAGATCAGGACAAAGCCGTCAGCCCGGCGGAAACCCTGCACAAGGTCCGCGCCAGACTGAACAGCCTGGATATTTCCATACTTTCCGAAGTAAAACGCATTGATAACGGCCGCCTGGGCATTCCGGTTTACTTGAGCGTTGTTGGCCGGGACGCCGGGCTGGTCATGCCCACCCGCAAGCAGATGGGCAAGGGGGCCAGCCCGGAACAGGCCCAGGCCTCGGCCCTGATGGAGCTTATAGAGCGCTACAGCTACTTCACTTTCTGGCGGGACTGCCCGGAGATGGTTCAGGCCACCTACAGCCAGGCCCTGGCTAAATTCGGGGCGGACCAGGTCATGCCGGTGACGGAAATCCTCAAGTCCGTGGATGACAATCTGGACGAGGCCCGCGCCAGGCGCATTCTGGACCTGACGGCCTGGAAGTTTTTCCCGGTTCTGGAAATCGGCGCGCAACAAACGCTGCGGGCGCCCCTGGACTGGTTCAGAAAGCTTTCCGAGTTCAACGGCTCTTCCGCCGGCAACACGGACGTGGAATCCATCCTGCAAGGCGCCTGTGAACTTATGGAGCGCCATGTTTCGCAACTGGCGGATTTTGGCCGGCCCGTCCTGCCGACTATTGATCCCCAGTCCGTCAAAGACCCGGTGCTGCTTGATTTATGGCAACGCTTCAGCGCCAACGGCATAAAAGTCCGGCTCAAAGATTTTTCCTTCAATTACGGCGTGCCGGTGGTGGCTGCCCTGGCCTGGGATCCGGCCACCTTCCCCGATAAATCCGAAGTGGTCTTTACGGCCGGCTCCGCCTCCAGCCCCGCCAAGGCGGCCATTCGCGCCCTGACCGAAGTGGCCCAGCTGGCCGGGGATTTCAACAGCTCGGCCTGCTACGAGGCTTCCGGACTGAGCAAATACGCCGAGCCGGAGCAGGCGGACTGGCTGCTTGAAGGGCCGCTGGTCCCCCTGGACTCCATAAACTCCTTTGAAGCCCCGGACATTCTTACGGAGCTTCAATCCTTCTGCCGCCTTCTGGCCGGCCACGGCCTGCGCCTCTACTCCATCGCCACCACCAATCCGGCCCTGGGCATTCCGGCGCACTACAGCTTCATTCCCGGCGCGAAATTCCGGGAGCGGGACAAACACGCCTCCCTGGGCCTCTTTGTGGGCCGCATTCTGGCGGAAGAAGCGGAACCGGACGCGGCCATGGCCGGTTTGAAAACACTTTCCGAACTCATTCCCCAGGCCCATTATCTGGACTTTTTTCAGGGCATCCTGGCCCTGCGCCTTGGCGACGCGGAGAGCGCCCTGGGATTTTTCGCCAAGGCCCGGCCAGCGCAGCCGGACCCGGATTCCCGCGCCCTGGCCTGTTTTTATCACGCCTATACCCTCACCCAACGCCAGGAATGGCAAAACGCCCTGCCGGACCTGGACGCCGCTGTGGCCGACTGCCCGGACATGAAAGAATACCTGAACCTGCGCGGCGTCTGCCGCTTCAAGCTCAAGGACTACGAAAGCGCGGCCCGGGACTTCCGGGAAGTCATCACCCGCCTGGATAAGGGCTCGGTCATGGACCTGGCCAACCTGGGACTCTGCCTTAAATTCATGGGGCGGAAAGAAGAGGCCGGACACTACCTGGCCGCCGCCCTTAAGCTGGATCCATCTCTGGAATTCGCCAGAAACCATTTAAAAGAATTAGGCTGATGCAAATCCCGCTCTGGCAAAAACTTGGCCTGAAGGCCGTGGTGTTTGACTTTGACGGCACCCTGGCTGTGCCCACCCTGGATTTTGGGGTGATGCGCGAACGGGCTTTGGCGGTTATGCGGCAATACCGGGAAGTGCCGGAAGAATCCGCAAGACTGCCGGTGCTGGAATTGCTGGATCTGCTCTCTGTTGGATTGACGCCGGACGAGGGTGGAAAATTGCGGCGGGAGACCCTGGAAGCGGTACGGCGCTATGAACTGGAGGCCGCGTCCGCGAGCGCGCTGTTCCCGGAAGTGCGGGGCATGCTTCGGGCGCTGGAGGCGCTGGCGATCAAAACCGCCATCATCACCAGGAACTGCCTGGATTCCGTGAATATGGTCTTTCCGGACCTCCGGGACTTCAATACGGAACTGCTGACCCGCGAGCAGGTGCCCAGGGTCAAGCCGGACCCGGATCACCTGCTGCGCGCCCTGGCCCTGCTGGATATTTTGCCGCAAAACGCCCTGATGGTCGGGGACCACCCCATGGACATCCTGGTGGGCCAAAGGGCCGGCACGTTGTCCGCCGGGGTGGCCGGCGGCCACAGCGAAGCCTTCATGTTACAAAAAGCGCAAGCTGACTTTGTCTTCCCTGGCCTGGCGGGCCTTATGGCGCACTTGGGCGTCATTATATAACCAGGCTTAATTTCACAATTTTTCTATTATGTTATCTAATTTTCCCGCGCCATTAAGCTAATCTGAAAATCCCCCGCCCATTCTTATTTTTATTTTATTTGATTGTTCAATCAACACATTCTTGTTGCAAAACAACAAAAAAATATTTGTGAATTCTTGCACATTGTTGTACTGTGCGCACAGTAAAGGCAAAAAACATCATAGCTATAATTATAGGGCTATGAATAGTAGGAGGAAGAGACATGCGTTTTGGCAGAAAAGTCTACGAATTCCTTAAATGTGCGAGTGTGGCGCACGCAAAATGGGATTATGAAGTTTCAATGTCCATTATCAAAAACAAAAAGAAGATGCTCTTTTTATGTATAATGGCGGCCGCCGCGCCGCTGCTGCTGTACACGGCGGCGGACGCGGCCGCGCCCATGCTGGGCGGAAAGGCCGCCTATGCTCCGGCCACCTACACGCTGGGCATCTTTTTCGCCTCCATTTTCATCGGCCTTATTGCCGGGCTGATCACCGGGTGCATCGGCGCGGGCGGCGGGTTCATCATCACCCCGGCTCTCATGGCCGCCGGCATAAAAGGCATTCTGGCGGTGGGCACGGACTTGTTCCATATTTTCGCCAAGGCGATCATGGGCACCACGGTGCACAAGAAGCTGGGCAACGTGTCCGTGCCGCTGGCCATCGCTTTTCTGGTTGGGTCCGCCGGTGGCACTGTCATAGGCGGCAGCGTGAACATGTGGCTGTTCAACAAAGACCCCCTGCTCTCCGAAATGTTTATAAGCTCCATTTACGCCCTGCTGCTGGGGTTTTTGGGCTTTTACGCCCTGTTCGACTTCATCAGGCTCAGCCGCTCCGGCAAAGGCGGCGACGCGCACGGCGGCCCGGCGGTCTCCGGTTCCACCAGTGTGGCCGGCAAGCTGCAAAGCCTTAACCTGCCTCCCATGATCACCTTTGACCAGGATCTGGTGCCCGGCGGGCGCCGCCTGTCCGGCTGGGTGGTGGCCGCCGGCGGCATGCTTGTGGGCGTTCTGGCCGCAATCATGGGCGTGGGCGGCGGTTTTGTGACCTTCCCCATGTTCGTCTACATCTTCGGCGTTTCCTCCATGACCACCGTGGGCACGGACATCCTCCAGATCATCTTTACCGCCGGCCTGGCCGCCATCGGGCAGTACGTCATTTACGGCTTTGTGTTCTACACTCTGGCCATGGGCATGCTCATAGGCTCACTGTTCGGCATCCAGCTCGGCGCTTTGACCACCAAGGTGGTCAAAGGCATCCATATTCGCGGTTTTTACGCCGTGTCCATCCTGGCGGGCTTTATCAACCGCGCGGCCTCCCTGCCGAAGAAGCTTCAGGAACTGGAAGTGATCAACATCCCGGTTGGCGTGGTCAACGTCATTCAAGACGTCGGGGATATCGTGTTCTGGATTGTCGTGGTGATCTTCGGGGCCTGGGTGATCGGAAAATTCATCGCCAACATGGGCAAACTGCGGGCGGAGGTGTAGCATGCTGGTAAGAAACCCCAAAGCCATGACGCGCGGTCTGCTGCTCCTGGTCAGCTTCATCGCCGTGTTCATAACCATATTCATGCCCATCTTCCCCATTTCCCAGGGGCGCGTGGGCAACGGCCTGGAATTTTCCGACCATCTTTTCAACACGCTGTCCAAGGGCTCCACCAGCGGCTTTATCAAGGAAACCAGACAGAAGGTAAAAGCCGTTGAAAACGTGGAGCTGAGCGTGAATTCGGCCATGAAAAAAGCGGAACTCGCGCCCCTGGCCCTCAAGATGCTCCAGACGGCCGGCATCACCGCCAGCGTGGCCGGCAACACCGTCACCCTGAACGGCAACCTGGGCAAAGTCCTTTACGCATCTTTGGACGACGCCGCCGTTCTGTACAAAAACGATGGCCAGGCCCTGGCCGCCAAATATAGCCTGGACGACGGGCAGAAATGCCTGGAGGTCTGGTGGCAGTTGTTCTCCGGCATGATCAAGCCGCTGCAGAAGGACGGACATATTGTGGAGGCCCAGGTTGTGGACGCGGTGATGCGCAAAGGGCTTGAGCCGAGCTATAACTTTTACGGCATAGAGGATGTCAGGATAGGCGACAATATCCTGCTGGTCACCGCCCTGCTGGTTTTTTACATCATTTACACCATGTGGTACGGATTCGCCATTTTTGAGATTTTTGAAGGCATTGGGCTGACCATGACCAAAGGGGTGAAAAAAGAGGCCTGACCCTGCCTTGCTGTTCAATGAAAAATCCCTGTCCCGTTTTTCCGGGGCAGGGATTTTTCATTCGCCAATTTTCAATTCGGCAATGCCTTTTTCCAACGCTCCCCGGTAATGCTCCACGGCCGCCTGTCCGGACATGGCGGCGTCCAACTGCCGGGTATGCACCAGCAGAAAGCCCAGAAGCTTGAACAGCTCCAGCGCCCGTTCCCTGGGCAGATCCTCCGTTCTGGCGGCCAGGGAATCTTCACGGCTGTAGGCCACAAAACCGTGGTCCGCCAGGAGATCCTCCACCAGCCTTACCCGCAGCAGGCGGCGGGGCAAATCCGCCGCTCCGCCCTTAAAGTAAAAGTTCAGGTAATTTTCCGCGGCAACCTCCCCGGCCTGGCCTTCCACAGTGCAGAAATGATAACCGAAGCGGGCCTGAAGGTTGCAGTAGTCTTTGGAAATCAAAAAATAGTTCCGATTCATCAGGCTGGAACGGGCGGTTACTTCCAACTCCGGATTGGCCGCGCTCTGGACCACCACGCTGAGGAACCCTCCACCGGCCGTTGGCGGTCCGGCCCAGGGCAGCGCGCCCATGCCCTCCCACAGGGCCAGCATGGGCGCGGAGGCGATATCCTCAAAATCCACGACATCGCCTGGGATCGGCCGCTTAAATCCGTCATCCAGGTCCACCACCCAATACTGGAGTTTGCTTTTTTTATAGCGCAGCCGTTTGCCGGCCCGTTCCGGCATGGGCGCGCCGTCCTGGCTGAACATGGCCTGCACGGCTTTTTCGTGGCAGAACCTGGTGATGTCGTGCAGGGTCCGGCAATGTTCCGGGGCGAATTCCGGCGCGGCCGGGTCCAGAAGGTTCAGCGGCACGATGTGGCGCACGGCCTCTTCCAGAATTTTGTACACCGGCGAACCGCGCATGGGGTTTTCCGGCTGGCGGGAATCCCGTTCAAGCAATGCGCCTTGCAGACCGGCGTAAACGCGGCCGGCATCCGCATCCACGGTTACTTCCGCACCGTCCGGCAACAAGTCCAGTGCGCCCTCCAGGCCGAACAGTGCCGGAACGCCGTATTCGCGGGCCACGGTGGCCAAGTGCCCGGCGCTGCCGCCGCTCTGCGTCACCAGGGCGGAAGCCTGCGCCAAAACCGGAGCCCAGCGCGAATGCGCTTTATCCGCGACCAGGACCGCGCCCTTGGCGCAACGCAGCATATCGGCATCCCGCCGCATTACGCAGACCTTGCCGCCCCCCCGGCCGAGGGAAGCGGCCAGGCCGCCCTGCAGCAATACTTTTGCCCCGTCCGGCGCAGGCGCGTCAGCCCGTTGGCCCTTGGCTTCCGGCAGGGGGCGGCTTTGCAGAATGATCAGCCGTCCCCCCGAATCAAAAGCCCACTCCACGTCCTGGGGCAGATCGTAAAAAGCCTCCAGCTTCAGAGCCGTGGCCGCCAGAAGCGTAATTTGCTCTTCAGTCAGGCATGGTCTCGCGCCCTCTTCCGGGTCCAGTTCCAGCAGTTGCAGGCCTTCTTCCGGAGCGCAGACGAGTTTGCTTGTCTTCAACGGCACACGGCTGCTTAAAAGGCGCGGTTCCGCGTCCTTGCTCGCTTCAAAAACATCAAAGCTGGGGCTGCGGCCGTCCACAATGGCCTGCGGCAGGCCGGGGGAGGCGTTGATCACGATTTTGGGCGCGGCGTCCAGGGGATCGCGGGTGTAGGCCACCCCGCCGGCCGCCGCGTCCACCATGCGCAAAAAGCCAACGCACATGGGCACGGCGTCATCCGTAATGCCCCGGTTGAAGCGATAAGCCATGGCCGTAACGCTGTACTTGCCGGCCAGAACGTCCTTATAGGCCGAAATGAGCATGTCCTCGGCCACGTTGAGCTCGGAACGGTACTGCCCGGCAAAGGAATGCGCCAGACCGTCCTCGCCCACCGCGCTGCTGCGCACGGCCAGGCGGACCGGCCCGTGGCGCTCTTTGAGCATGGCGTAATGGCGCAAAATTTCCGATTCCAAATCCTCGGGGAGCGGCGCGTCCAGAATAAGCTTTTGCAGGGACGAACTTAAGGCGAAAACCGCGTCCAGGCGGGAAGCATCCGCCTCCTGGATGCGCCGGTCTATTTCCTCCCGCAGGTTATTGGCCTGAAGAAAACGATGGAAGCCGGCGGCCGTGGCCACAAAGCCGTCCGGAATCTCCAGGTCCAGCCCGGCCAGTTCGCCCAGCCTGGCCATTTTTTCGCCGCACTCGTGCGAGCCCAGACGGCCGGATTCTTCCACAGGCACAACCAACGGGCCGGAAAACAAAGCTTCCCTGGAGGCAACCAGGGCGGATATTTCTCCGGCGATACCGCCATGGCGCTCGTAAAGCGCGGCATAGGCGTCAGCGCTGATCCCGCTGAGATCCCGGATCATTTTATAAACGCTCGCGCCGACTTCCTCGCTGGCCAGGCGTACATAAGCCAGGCTGAACGGCAGGGCGCCGCCCAGTTTGGCTTCCATGTCCGCCATGATTTCCAGGGCTGCCCGGTTGGCGGAAAGCAGACTGCGGAAATGCCGGCAACGCGCCAGAAAACGCTCGCGCAGGGCGGCTTCCTCGGGTGCGCTGTTTTCAGCCGTATTTGATCCGGCCAGACGAGAGCGAAGCTTCCGGAGCAGGCCCACAGTCTAAAGCACTTCCATTTTAAAACGCCCCACTTGTCGTTCACGGCTGGCAAAAGCCCGCCTGCTCCTCATGCGCGGAGCTATGCTGCGCGTGCCTACGTTAGAACATTTCAGGGTTGAAATGCTCTAGCCTTTGCCCCGGGCGACTTCCTGAACCCTGATGATCAAATCGTTCAGGGGCACCGGCTTCATGAGATAGTCAACGGCCCCTATCTCCACTCCGGCCATGGCGGCCTCCAGACTGGCATGCCCGGTGAGCAGCAGGACTGGGAGCTCCGGCCGTATTTTCTTAAGGCGGCGCAAGGTTTCAATGCCGTCAAGGCCCGGCATTTTCACGTCCAGAACAACGGCGTCGAAAGAAACGTCGCTTTCCGCGACTTTCAGGGCTTCTTCGCCAGAACCGGCGCAAAGCACTTCAATGCCGCGCCGGCTCAGCCTGTTGTTCATAAGCTCCAGAAAATCCGCTTCGTCGTCCACCATTAATATGCGCATGGGCGGCACCCCTTGGTTATGCGTATCGCTTTTGTATTCCATAAATGCGCCGCAACGTCCAGGCCGTGGAGTATAACGCGCTTATACCCGCCTCGGCAGGGTAGCCAGAACAACGCCGCCGATGATCAGCGCGCCCCCCAGGCAATGCGCCCGGGTGAGCGTTTCGCCAAGGAGCAGAATCGCCCCGGCGGCCACGAACAAGGGAAACGTGTAATAAATGATTCCAGCCTTGGACGGGCCAATCCGGGCGACGGCCAGGTTCCAGGCCCACAGGCTTACTATGGCCGCGAAAATGCCCGCATAGAGCACGGCAAGCACCTGAGGCACTCCCAGAACCACCGGAAGATAAAAAGACTCCAGAACGGCAAAGGGGGCGAGCGCCACGGCGGACAATCCGAAAATTATGGCCAGAAAATCCACCATATTGCCGTTTATCGGATTGCGGCGGATAAAAATGGTATAGGCGGCAAAGCTCACACTGGTCACCAGCATGAATAAATCACCCATATGCAAATCTAGTTGCAAAAGACGCTCCAAATCCCCGCCGACCATCAGATAGATTATGCCGAAAACGCATACGGCGGCGCTTAAAATGGTCCGGAAAGCAATGGGCTCTTTAAGGACAATACGGGCCATTATGAGGATCAGCACCGGTGAGGAAACGTTTATGAGCCCCATGTTCAAAGCCAGGGTGAGGCGTCCGGCCGCGTATAGGGGGGTGTTCATCAGAATGACCCCGAGCAGGGTCGCGTAAATATAAAAACGCTTGCGCGCCAGCAACTCGCGCCGCCGGCGCCATATTCGCGGCATGGCAAAGGGCGCGACGCATAAAAAAGCCACTATGTTCCGCAGCACGGTCAAGGTCAGCGGCGGCAAAGTATCGCCAATGACCCGCGCCAGAAGCACGTTGCCGGTCCAGAGGATTATTGTGGTGAAGGCCAGTAGGATTCCGTACATGGTTTCGCGTTTTATCCGGGCAGTGTCGCCACGATGGCAAAAATCATCTGGTGACGGCACTGCATTGATTAATATGGACATGCCCGGTCAAGGGCTATTCCGCCAGGCCAGACGGCAGGTCCATTTCCAGAACCAGCAGCATTTTACGCGTCTTGCCGGTATTGGCAAAGGACTTTAAAAACGCCTCCCGGCCGGCTTCGGTTTCCAGGTTCTGCTTATAGGCTCCCCGCCCTGGGGTGCTATGATAAAGCCAAAGCTCGCCGCCCGCGCCGCGCAGCAAAATCCCCACATGATAGTGCAGCAGTTTGTAGCCCGTCTTGGGAGTTTCTTTATTAAAGCTCAAAAAATAGACCGCGCCGGCCTTTATGCGGCCAGGCAGTTCCGCCCAGGTTTCCGGAGCGTGCAAATCAAATCCGCGCAAACCAGGCATATCGGCGGACGGCGGCATATCCGGCACGGCCAGGGTTTTTCCGCCGGGGAGCAGCCAGCGCCGGTCGGCTCCTTCAGAAACGTTGAGGACGAGATCCAGCCCGAAATCCCAGTCCTGGCCGAAGGCCGCGCCGGGACCGCTGTCGTTGAGGCGGTCGCGCGCGGCATCCGCCACGGCCATGTTCCGGCCGCGCATAAGGCGCGCGGCTTCCAGCACAAAGCCGCTGCAGTTCAGCCCTGGAGAGGAAATGGCTTTATCCGGCGCGGAAAACAAGGCATATTGCCCTTTTTCGTTGATCGCTCCGTCATCGCGGTAGGGCAGGCCCGTAAGGGCATCCAGAATTCGCTCCGGCCCGCTTTGGGCCGCAAGCCGCGCCAGAGCGGCCGGTTTGGCCGGCAGAGGCACAGACCCGGCCAGGCCGGACGCTGGGAGCGCCAAAAGCAGTCCGATGGCAAAAAAATATGCCCCGCCGCGCGGGAAAAAATGCAGGCTCAAAAACTTCCTCAAGCGTAATTTTCTCTACTTGTAATGGACAATCCCGGTCACGCTTTCCACAAAGCGCAGGGCTCTGGATTCCGACCAGTACACCCCGTTGCCCTGAAAAGAAGGAAAACCCACATGGCCGCCACGCTCCGGCATCTCCAGATGCAGGGCCGGATTGCGCGCCGCGATTTCCACCGGAAAGCAGCCGGGCGACAAAAAGGGATCGTTGGACGCGTTCACAATCAGGGAAGGCACCTTTACACCGGGCAAAAATTGCAGGCTGGAACTCTTGCGCCAGTAATCCTCGGCCGAAGCGAACCCATGCAGCGGCGCGGTAAAGCGGTCGTCGAACTCCTTAAAGTTTTGCATGGCGTCCAGGCCCCTCAAATCAAAAACTCCCGGCAGGCGCTCGTTTTTGATCCGCACCTTCCGGCGCAGGGTGCGCAGGAAATAAACCATATAGACGCGGTTTGCCGGCCGGGCAAGCACGGCTGCGCAGCCTTCCAGGTCGCAAGGCATGGAAAACCCGACGGAGCAGGCCACCTGGGGCGGCACCGACGCGGCCTCATCCCCCAGGTACTTGAAAATCTGGTTGGCCCCCATGCTGAAGCCCACCAGGGCCAGGGTTGCATAGCCCATGGCCAGGCAACGGTTTATGACGCTACGCAAATCGCCTGTATCGCCGCTGTGGTACATGCGCGGAAGACGGTTTGGCCCATCGCCGCAGCCACGAAAATTCCAGGCCGCAACATCCCAGCCGTTGCTCCAGAAGGCTTCCGCCATGCCTTTTATGTATTTGCGCCTGGAATGCCCTTCCAGGCCGTGGGACAAAATAACCAAGCGTTCCGCGGCGTTCCGCCCATGCTCAGCGGATATGGAAAAATCCACGTCCAAAAAGTCCCCGTCGGGCAATTCCAGGCGCTCCCGGCGCATCGGCGGGCCGGCCACGCGCCGGAACAGCGGCGGGTACATGGTCTGGGAGTGCCCGCCGGGCAGCCAGACCGGAGCCTTGTAATCAGAGTGTTTCAAAACAGGCACGCGGCTCACCTCTTAGAGCGTTTCCACCCTGGAATGCTCTAACTGGCCTTGTACGGCAAAATCAAGTATTAGCTTTCCAGCATGCCAAAAAACATCTGGGACGTCATAATCGTTGGGGCGGGGGCCTCCGGGCTGCTGTGCGCGGCCACGGCCGCCAAACGCGGCCTGCACGCGCTGCTGCTGGAAAAAGACACAGGACCCGGCCGCAAGCTGCTCATAAGCGGCGGCGGCAAATGTAACCTTACCAACCTGAATGTACAACACGACAACTATTTGGGCGAAAACAACAAATTCTGCAAATCCGCCCTGGCCCGCCTGCGCCCTCTGGCCGTTCTGAAGACTCTGGACAAAAATGAAATCGCCTGGGAAGAACGCGAACACGGCCAGATTTTTTGCCGCAATTCCGCCTCGGACGTACTGGATCTGCTGCTCCGCCAATGTGCCGGGCCAAAATTCCGGATGAGCCTGGAGCAAAACGTCACTGCCGCGCGCCGCGAACCGGACGCCTTTGTCGTGGAAGCCGGCGGGCAAGAGCTGCAATCCGCCAAGCTGGTCCTGGCCTGCGGCGGCCCGGCCTGCCCCCAGGTTGGGGGCGGCGCTTCCGGCCTGCTGCTGGCTAAACGCTTTGGGCACCGCATCGTGCCGCCCGCCCCGGCTCTGGCGCCCCTGATCATGCCCCAGAACTGGCCCCTGGCCGGACTGGCCGGAATATCCGCGCCAGTGCGCCTGAGCCTGGCGGCAAAGGACAAAAAAGCGCCGGCCTTCACCCTGCCCATGCTCTTTACCCACAAAGGCATAAGCGGGCCGGCCGGCCTGCAGATCTCCGGCTACTGGCGTAAAGGCGACGCGCTGAAAATAGACTTTTTGCCGGATATGCCCCTGACAGAACTCATCGCCCAGGCGGAAAACGCAAAAATGCTCCTGCAAACCCTGCTCGGCCGGCGCCTGCCGGCCAGGCTCGCCGCCGCTCTGATCCCGGAAGACCTGCTGCGCCGCCGGCTGGCGGAACTCTCCAAAAAAGACCTGGCCAAATTAGTTAAAGTTTTACATGAATACGAGGCGATTCCCACGGGTACGGAAGGATTCCGCAAGGCCGAAGCGGGCCGGGGCGGGGTTGATTGCGCGGAAGTCTCTTCCGCCGGCCTGGAAAGCAAGCTTGTGCCAGGCCTGCATTTTTGCGGGGAGATTCTGGACGTCTGCGGCCAGCTTGGAGGCTACAACCTGCATTGGGCCTGGGCCAGCGGCTTTGCGGCAGGGCAAGCGTTGTGACGTCATAATCCTTCCAACCGCCCGCAGCTGGCCAAAGCCTGGTAAGCCACAATGCCCACGGCCGTGGACAGGTTCAAGCTGCGCACCTGGTTGCGGATGGGTATGCGCACCCGAAATTCCGACAGCTTCAGCACTTCTTCCGGCAAGCCCCTGGTCTCCGGCCCGAAAACCAGCACATCGTCCGGCTTGAAGGCGAAATGCTGCACCGGCGCGCCGCTCCGGCTGCTGGTCAGCACCAGCCGTTTATCCAACCCATCTCCTTCCAGAAACGCCGCCAGATCCGGCCAGACGCGCACCCGCACATGCGGCCAGTAATCCAGCCCGGCCCTCTTCAAATAACGGTCCTCAATCCTGAAGCCCAACGGCTCAATAAGATGCAACGCCAAATCACAGGCCGCGCAAAGCCTGGCCACATTGCCCGTGTTCGGCGGGATCTCCGGTTCAAACAAAACTATTTGCATGGGTAATGAAATATCCCCTTATGGCAATGAGGGGGCGGAGCCTGTTTTAATTTTCAAACTCCACCAATAATCCGGGGCGGACCTGGCATTTTACGCGGAGGATGCGGCCGGATGCTCCGTAGTCGGAAATGATGTTGAAAGAGCTGGACTCGGTGATGTCCAGATCCGGATCTTCATCGTCGGAGCCCTGGCCGGCCAGATGCCCGGCCAGGGCTTTTCTGGCGTCCTGTTCCGCCTGGGCAAGGATATAGTCCGGACCGGCCTTGTCCAGCAAGCCCAGGGTTGGAATATGCCTGACTCCGCGCTCGGTGTCCGCGTACAATTCCAACTCCGCCGCGCTCCGGGCCAGGGCCGCGCCCAGGGCGCTGGTCACGCCGGATAGCCGGCCGACGCGCACGGGCAGCCCAAGAGCCGGGCCCAGGGCGGAAGCCGCGGCCTCGGCCGGGCCGCCGGCCAGACAGGCCACGGACGGGGTTATGGCGGAATCCAGCAAAAGCTGGCGGATGGTGTGGATTGGGCCGGCATTGGCTTCCGCGATCAGGGAGCGGGCGGCGGCGGCTATGCCGGCGCAGGCCTGCGCCAGGGCCTGGCGGGCGAACTCCACGGCATCGGCAAAGCTGTGGACGCGCGCAAGGTCCCGCACGCCCCTGCGGGAGCGTTCGACATCGCCAAAAGCCGCCAGGCCGAGCATATTCATGGCGTCCACCAGGGCCGGGTGCGCTCCGCCCCCGGCCAGGCCGGGGCCAGCGCGCCTGGGAGCCACGCAAGGAGCGCCGTCAACAAAGTCCAAGGCGCAGTCCCCGCCCACAGGAATGGAACGCGTCAACAGGCCGCGCACCAGAGTTTTGCGTCCGCCCAGGGTAAGGCCGTCGCGCTCCAGCAAGGGCACGCCGTTGTGAAAAAGCGCCAGATCTGTGGTGCTGCCGCCCATATCCAGAGACAGCCAGCAGGAATCCGCCATACTTGCGGCGTGCAAGGCCAGGCAGCCCAGAACGCTGGCCGCCGGACCGGAAGCCACGGCCTGCACCGGCAAATCCCGGGAAGCGGACAAAGGCATGGCGCCGCCGTCCGCCTTGAGGATTTGCGGCGTGACGTTTATGCCCAGGCTGGCCACGCCATTTCGCGCGGCCCGGACAAAAGCGTTGTGCAGGCGCCAGGCGGCCGCGTTATAGTAAACCGTGGCGATACGGCGCGGGAAGTTCAGACGGCCGGAAATCCGGTGCCCAAGGGAAATGAATGGAAAATAAGCGGCCAGCGCTTCGTGAACCCGCAGTTCGTGGGCCGGGTTGCGCACGGAAAACTTGCCGGCCACAGCTGCCGCCGCGGCTCCGCAGGACAGGGCCTGGGCGCGCAATTCCAGCAGATCAGGAGCGGAAAGGGCGCGCACCTCATGGCCGCGATGGTCCATAGCGGCCGGCAGGCGAATAAGTCGCCCGGCAGGCGCGGCAGGGGCCGGATCCAGACCCGGACCGCCGCCGGCGATCAAGGCGACCCGGTCCAGCTTGCCGTGGACCAGGGCGTTGGTGGTCAGGGTGGTTGAAAGAACCAGACGGGAGATTTCCCAGGCCCTGACGTCTTGGAGCAGTTTTTCCAAAACCGCAAGAACCGAGGCCAGAACGTCCTTATCCGTGGGGACTTTAGCCCAGGCCAGCAACGCGGCCTTGCCTGGGCCGGAACGCTCCAGGGCGACCGCATCGGTATGCGTTCCGCCGACGTCTATGCCGACAAGCGCCTGGCGCATCAATCTTGGATTGGCATAAAGGCCAGCGCGGCCATGGGCGGCAAGGTAAGCTCCAGAACGGCGCCCTGCCCGTCAGACCGCTCCACGGCCAACAGGCCGCCGGTGTTGCCCACGTTCGTGCCGCCGTAATATTCGCTGTCCGTGTTCAGGCGCTCCACCCAGCCGCCGGCCCAGGGGCAAGGCACTTTATAGCCGGAGCGGACGACCGGGGTGAAGTTAAAAACCCAGAGAACGGGCGGCGCGCCTTCAGCCTTGCGTAAAAAGCTGTACACGGACGAGGCGTAGTCGGAAAAATCCAGCCACTCAAACCCGGACCAGCCGTGATCCTCACGATGCATGGCCGGTTCGGAACGCAGGAGGCCATTAAGATCCCGCACCAGGTTGCGAATGCCTTGGTGCGCGGGAAAATCCAGGAGCATCCAGTCCAGTTCGGCGTTTTCCCGCCACTCGTTCCACTGCCCGAACTCGCCGCCCATGAACAGGAGCTTTTTGCCAGGGTGCGCCCACATGTAGGAATATAAAAGACGCAGGTTGGCCTGCCGCTGCCACGTATCCCCGGACATTTTAGAGAGCAGCGCGCCTTTGCCGTGCACAACTTCGTCATGGGACAAGGGCAGGACGAAATTTTCGCTGAAGGCGTAAAGCATGGAAAAAGTCAGGGCGCTGTGCTGAAAGGAGCGGTACACGGAGTCAAGCTGCATGTACTTTAAGGTGTCGTGCATCCAGCCCATGTTCCACTTGAAGGTGAAGCCCAGTCCGCCGGAATAGACCGGCCGGGAAACGCCGGGCCAGGCTGTGGATTCTTCAGCCACAGTGATTGCGCCGGGGAACTCCCCGTGCACCACGGTGTTCAGTTCGCGCAAAAACTGCATGGCCTCCAGGTTTTCTTTGCCGCCGTACTTGTTTGGCAGCCACTCCCCTTCCTTGCGGGAGTAGTCCAGGTAGAGCATGGAAGCCACGGCGTCTATGCGCAGGCCGTCGATGTGGAATTCCTTGAACCAGTACAAGGCGTTGGAAAACAGGAAATTTTTTACCTCATTGCGGCCGTAGTTGAAAATAAGCGTGCCCCAGTCCGGATGCTCTCCACGCCGGGGATCCAGGTGCTCATAAAGGGCCGTTCCGTCAAAACGGGCCAGGCCCCAGGCGTCTTTGGGAAAATGCGCCGGCACCCAGTCCAGAATCACCCCAATGCCCTCGCGGTGGCAGTGGTTGACAAAACCCTTCAAATCCTCCGGCGTGCCGAAGCGGGAGGACGGCGCGAAATAATGCCCGGTCTGGTAGCCCCAGGACAAATCCAAAGGATGCTCCGCCAGAGGCAGAAATTCAATGTGGGTGAAGCCCATGTCCCGGACGTAGGGCACCAGACTGTCGCTGAGCTCCCTGAAGGACAGGAACGGATGCCCGCCGCCGTGGCGGCGACGCCAGGAGCCGGCATGCGTCTCGTAGACGGACATGGGGTTTTTGAGCGGGTTTTCAGCGGCCCGACGACTCATCCAGTCCTGGTCGCTCCAGGGGTAATCGGAGAGCCCCCAGGCCACAGCCGCGTTGCCGGGGCGCAATTCCGCGAAAAAAGCCATGGGGTCGGTTTTGTATACAATGTTGCCGTCCGCCCCGCGCAGGCCGAATTTATAAAGCCGGCCCCGCCGGATGCCGGGCACAAAAGCCGCCCAGATGCCGGAACTGCCAACCGGGTAAAGAGGAAACTCCCCCCAGCGCCAGTCGTTCCAGTCCCCGCACAAGTGCACCTCTTTGGCGTTGGGCGCCCACACGGCAAAACGAAAGCCCTGCTCGCCGCCGTCATCGGCGGGATGCGCGCCTAAAATACGGTAGAGATCCCAGTGCTCGCCCTTGCCGAACAAGTACAAGTCAAAGGGTTCCATAAAAACAGGACGGCTTGGGCCGATCCCGGATTGCTCAGACATTAATCAGACTCCCGGAGCATGAGGAAAGCATGCGTTTAAAAGGATACCCGCCGCGTAGCCCAGGCTGCGCCAACAAATAAGCGACTTTGTTCTCCGGCGGGTGCTATTTGCTGGCATAGCCAATCTGCCGGTAGACGTTTTGGTACTGGGTGCAGGATTTTTCCCAGGTGAAGGCCTGGCTCATGGCTCTTTTGACCATGGCCTGCCAGGCCGGCTGATTGTTCTCCCACAGAGTGATCGCGGCCAGGATGGCCTCCAGAAATTCTTCCGGCGTGCTTTGCAGGAAGGTGAATCCCGTGGATTCCGGATCCGGCCAGGGGATTATGGTGTCCCGCAGGCCGCCCACAGCCGTGGCTATAGGCGGCGTGCCGTAGCGCAGGGCGTACATCTGGGTCAGTCCGCAGGGTTCGTAGCGCGAAGGCATCAAGAAGCAGTCGCAGCCCGCGTGCACCCGGTGCGCCAGATCCTCGGTGTAGCCCACCATGGCGCAGAAGCGGCCATGGTGGTTTTCCATAAGTTCCAGGGATCTGGCTTCGTGCTTGGGGTGGCCTTCGCCCAGCACGATCACCCCCACATCCCGCTTCATGAGTTCCGGCACGATCTCGTTGAGCAGGTCTATGCCCTTCTGGCCGCGCAAACGGCCGATAAATCCCAGCAGCGGGCGATCCGCCAGGTGGGGGGATAGCCCGGCCTCCTTGATCAGGTCAAGCTTGCAAAGCTTTTTGCCCGCCAGATCGCCGGCCGAATAGTTGTCTGAAATGTAGCGGTTGTCCGTGGGGTTCCAAATTTCATAGTCCGCGCCGTTCAGAATGCCCACCAGATCCCGTTCCCGGTGCCTGAGAATGCCGTCCAGGCCGCAGCCGAACTTTTCCGTCAGAATTTCCCTGGAGTAGCTCGGGCTGACCGTGGTCACCTTGTCCGCGTAAGCTATGCCGCTTTTAAGCATGTTAAAGTCGCCGAAGTATTCCACGCCGTCCATGCTCCAGGCGGAGGCCGGCAGGCCGCAACCGGTGAACAGGCGGGAGGAAAAACGCCCCTGGAAAGCCAGGTTGTGCACGGTAAAGACCGAGGACGTGCCGCTCCAGAAATCGTCCCACTGCCGGTAATAATGCAGGTAGGCGGGCAAAAGAGCGGTTTGCCAGTCCTGGCAGTGGATGACCTCCGGCGCCTTGCCAAGGCGGCGCAGCAGGGCCAGCACGGCCCGGCAGAAAAAAATGAAGCGCTCCGCGTTGTCGAAATAGTCGCCTTTATGGTCGTTGTAATAATAGCGGCGGTCGAAATATTCGCCGCGGTGGATGAAATATACGGGCATGCCGTGCAGCTGCGTCTCGTAGACGTCCGCGGTGATCGGCCCCCACGGATAGCCGACGTGACAGTCGGAAATGGTCAGGCGGATCTGGTGTCCGTCCGCGCGCAGGCGTCCGTAAAAAGGTGTAACCACGGCGGTGGGAATGCCCATTTTATGCAGTGTTACCGGCAGGGCTCCGGCCACGTCGCCCAGTCCGCCGGTCTTGGAGAACGGGTAAATTTCCGAAGTGGCGAAAATGATCTGGTGCTCCATAAATCCCCCACTCGCTAAGATGACGGCCAGGAGTGATTATCCAGCCAGGTTCGGAAATCCGCAACAATTGCGGCATGATCAAAAGCCAGCGGCTGAGGCAGGTCGGAAAAAGAAAAAAACGCGGCCTCGCCGGCGTCGTCCCCGGCCGAAAGCTCCTCCGGGTTCAGGGCGGAAGCGATGAACACCGTGCTGATGGTGTGCCGGCGCGGGTCTCTGGCCGGCTCCGAATAAACGCCTAAAAGCGCGATTAACTGAAGGTTAAGTGATGTTTCCTCGCGGGCTTCGCGCAGGACGGCATTTTCCACGCTCTCGCCGTATTCCACAAAGCCGCCGGGCAAGGCCCAGCCGGGCGGGTCAAAACGCCGCTTTATGAGCACCAGACCCCGATCCGGAGCGTAGATAAGCGCATCCACCGTGGGCAGGGGATTTTTATAAAGCGTAATCCCGGCTCCGCATTGCGGGCACGTCACTTCTTTATTCATCACGCGCTACTCCGCTCCAACTGGCAAAACAACCCCACGAACTTTCAACAGCCCTGCCGGGCTACAACTCTGAATTCTTTGATTATACTATAACATATACTTGGTTATGCGGCTTTTCAAGCGGATTTTCACTTTTATTTATAATGCTGACCAAGCCTGGCCGTTCCGGATTCACCTGGGTGTGGCATCCACAAGAAACCCTTTGGCCTCAAGCGCCTCCACGCTCACGGCCCCAGGCCGCAGAATGCGCACATAAAAGCGCTCCCGCCCAGGCAGAATATCCACCACGGTGGAAGGTTCCCCGCCGGCCGGCGCCGGACCGCCGGCGTACACGCCGGCAACGGCCCGCAGGATGTCCTCGTCAAGCTGATCCAAATCCGCCGTTGGTGGAGTGCCGCTTAAATTAGCGCTGGAAGCTCCCAGGACCAGGCCGGATTTTTGGCACAAATCCAGGGCCGCCGGGTGGGAGGACAAACGCACGGCAATGCGCCCGGCGCCCGCGGTGAGCAAATCCGGAACCTCCGGCACGGCAGGGAAAATTATGGACAAAGGTCCGGGCCAGAAGGCCTCCATAAGAGCCCGGGCCACCGGGCTCACTTCACTCGTCACCAGGGAAAGCTGCGCCGCGTCGCCGATCACCACGGGCAAAGGCAGTCCGTAGGGACGGCGCTTAAGAGCATAAACAGCTCCCACGGCGTCCGGGTCTAGGGCGTTGCAGCCTATGCCGTAAAAAGTTTCCGTGGGGTACACGATCATCCGGCCTTCGCGCAACGCCCGGCAGGCGGCATCAAGAGAAAGAGAGGCTGACATGGCTGATTCCGTATGTTAAAAGTCTTCCGGCATTTGAAAAGATTGCCATATCTGGATATTAGCCAAGCAACCAGCCCGAATCAAGGACATCCTGAGGTTTTATGCAGAAAATTCGCATCCTGGCCGTGGGCGGCCTACGCGCGCCATTCTGGAAGGACGCGGCCGAGCATTACCGCAAGCTTTTGTCCGGGCTGTGCAAATTGGAAGAATCCTCCGTGCGCGACGCGGATTCATCTTTGGCCGTCACTTTGCGCAACCAGCGGGAAGCAAAGGACATTGCCGCGGCCCTGCGGCCGGGGGAAACCGTAATCTGCCTGGATGAGCGCGGCGAAAACATAGGTTCGCGGGAGTTGGCCGACTGGCTGGAAAAAGCCGCCTTAAACTCCCTTAAGCCCTGCTTTGTGGTAGGCGGAGCCTATGGCCTGGATAAATCCATTCTGGATCTGGCCAGCAAGAAAATAAGCCTGGGCCGCATCACCCTGCCCCACGAACTGGCCAGGGTGATCCTGCTGGAACAGCTCTACCGGGCTTTCAGCATTCTGAGGAACACCGGCTACCATCACTGAACCTCGTAAACCCGGGAAGTCACGTTATCAAAGACCAGCCGGAAGTACGGGGAAAAGCGCGGGTCATTTTTCGGGCAGACCAGAAGCTGCACCATCAGGGTGCGGTAAAAGCCGTCGTCGGCCACCAGTTTGTCGCCGCTCAGCCTGTTCAGCAAAAAATGCCGGCCGTCTTCCCTTGGGTAGTCCCGCCGGAGCAGCTCTTTTTCCTCAAACACGTCAATGGTTGAAGCATAAATGGGCTCCAGGCCTTTGGGCAGGATCACTCCGCCCTCCAGATTGAAGTCCAGCTGTTGCGGAAGAGTGTTAACCAGCAGGTTCCGGCCCGTCTTTTTGATAAAATCCCAGTTGCCGTAGCTGGTTATCCAGTACCCCAGGCGAAGAGTCTCAAAACTTACGGTTATATACTGTTTTTCCGGTCCCGGCTTAAGCTGAGGACTGTTTCCGGACGCCAGGCCGGCCATAAGCCCTGCCGCATCCTTTGCCCCCAGGCCGTCAAACACGTCGCCCGGCACATTGCCCCGGCCGGAGGCATACTTGATCACCCGCCAGGCAAAGGCCGGGTCCGTTGTGGTGTAAACAGCGGCCGGCAGGTACAGCGAAGGCCCGCCGTGCCTGGCTCCGTCCGCTATGGTATGGCGCAGGGCAAAATACTGCGCCGCGTAGCCCCAGTCCCACCAGGTCCAGATTATGCTGTCGGCCGGGCTGTTCTTGCCCAGCCAGGCGAAGGACTCCGCCTGATTGCGGCTGATGGCCGGCCCCTGGCTCATCAGGCCCACATAGACGGCCAGAGGCGCGCACAAAATCAAGGACGCGGCCAAAGCCAGGGCGGCCCGAACCGGGGACCAGCGCTCCAGGGCCGAAACCGCCATGGCCATGGCGCGGCCGGCCGGACCGGGCCAGGAACGGCGCCGCAAATCTTTAAGGACATAATCCAGAATCCAGCCCAAGGGCAGGCCCAGCCCCAAGCCGATAACCGGCGCGCCGAACATCAGCATGCGCCCGCCCAGTTTGAATCCGGCCAGAGCCAACAGGAAAAGCGGCAGAAAATAAACCCCCAGGGGGGTAAAAAAAAGCAGCAGCAAATAGCCGGCCAGACCGGCCAGAACCACCGGCAGCCAGGGGTGAAAATAAATGCTCCAGTCAGCGGCCGTGGCGTTCTGGATTTCCAGAATGGAGCCGGACACGGCCGGAAACACCAGGGGATCCAAAGCTGATGTCGGGTTGCCGCTCAGCTCTCCGCCGGTCTTCAAGTAAGACTTGATGGAACCCAGCAAAAGCTCCAGGATGGACTTGTCAACCACCATAAACAACAGTAGCGCGGACAGGGCGTAAACAGGCAGGGAACCGGCCGGACCGGAGCTTTTCAGCAAGCCCGGCCTACCGCTCCGGCGGACCAGGAGGGCGCAGGCCAGGGCCGGCAGAGCCAGCCAGGGGGCAAGCAGGGCCAGAGCGTGGCAGAGGCCGCCGTAAAGCAGAATGCGACGCCCCCCCCTTGGACCGAGAATAAGAATCAAAGCCGGCAGAAGTACGGCGTAAAAGCGCGGCAGGTACAAAAAAAACGAATGCCATTCCCTGGTCCAGCCACCCAGAAGGCCGCTAAAAAAAAGCAGCGCCAGCCAGCCCGGAGCAAGCTTGCGGCGGGCGAAATCCGCGCGTCCTGCCGGACTTAGCGTTGCCGTCCGCCTGGCGCCCCAAAAACCCGGAACCGGGCTGTTGCGCAACACGACCGGCACAGCCCGCCGTTCCAGCGCCCCACGGCGTCTGGCTGAAAGTGAAAGCATTTCTTTAACTATTTGCCAGGGGCTTGCCAGGCAGTCCCGCAGCCAGAAGGCAGGGATCAGGCCAAGCAGGACGGCGAAAAGCAGGGTGACCAGGTCCGTGTCGTAATAGCCCAGCAGCGTCCGGCCCACAAAACCGGGAGCCAGGGCGCTGTAGGCGCCGGCCACCAGGGCCGCGCCAAGGCGCCCGGCGCACAGGCCCCAGGCGAACACGGCCAGGGCCACCAGGCTGCCGGCGAACATAGGCAGCCAGAAGGCCAGGACATCCGGGCTGATGCCGCTGACCGCGCCGCTCAAGCGCAGAAACTCGGACATGGGGTGGCCGGCTCCGAACTCGAACCCCTTGGCCCCGGCCAGCCAGTGATAGGCATCGTGCGTGGCCAGAAGCGGCTGGCCATCAAAAAACCAGTCCGGGTTATGCCAGAGCGCGGCCTCGGTGTAGCGGGCTTCCAGAGGGATCAAATAAGAGATGGCCGCCAGGGCGAACACCAACAGCCAGGGCCACCAACGGCCGGCGGGCCAGGCCCCCGGCCGAGCGGAAAAAACAGCGCCTTCCCGGCCTGGAAAATCCCAGGCCAGGTCTGTGCTTATATTGCGCCACCCGAAGATCATTTAAAAATTCACCCCTTTCCTTAATACTCTATTCTCTGACGGAAAACAAAAAGTAAAGGGATCGCGAAATTTTTTCCACGCCAAAACCGCTTGACAGCGAGCCGGAGCAAGCCTACCTGAACTTGAACTTATTCAGGGCGATGCGCCCGGAAAATAATCCACACGGAATTAAACCGTCTTTTCTAAGGAGTGCTTCCACATGCCCTATGATTTGAGACTGACCAAGCTTACCAGCGGCGAAATGGTCATCGGCAAATACGACGCCGCGAACAATTGCCTGAACGACGTCGCGGCCCTGCAGACAGTGCCCACCCAGCAAGGCGTGCAAATGGTCATGCTGCCCTACGGCTACCCCTTTGAGCAGGATTTTAACGGCAAGATCTCCATGACCCACGTGCTCTACACTTATGCCAACTGCCCGGAAGAGCTCCAGACCCGCTACCTGGAAGCCTGCTCCAACCTTACGCTTTCCACCGGCGGCCTGGGCGGCGTGAACCTTAAAAACCCCGGCGGCGGCAAGACCCCGGATTTGACGACCCTGATCCGCGGAAAATAAGTGCGCGAACTACTTGGCATTCTGCCCAAACCCAGCCGCTACGTCGGCCTGGAGGACGGTGCCGTGCACAAAGATCCGCAATCCGTGGATCTGCGCATCGGCCTGGCTTTTCCGGACCTTTACGAAGTGGGCATGTCCTATCTGGGCCAGAAGATTCTTTACGGACTGGTGAACGAACACCCGCGCCGCCAGGCGGAACGGGTGTTCGCGCCATGCGCGGAAGCCGGGAGCATCCTGCGCCGCCTGGGCGCTCCCCTGGCCACCCTGGAATCGGACACCCCCCTCAAAGACCTGGACGCCATAGGCTTCAGCGTCACCCATGAGTTGTGCTACAGCAACGTGCTGTACATGCTGGACCTGGCCGGCATTCCGTTGCGGGCGGAAGCGCGCGGGTCCGGAAGCTGGCCCGTGGTCATGGCCGGCGGAGGCTGCACTCTGGCCGCCGAGCCCCTGGCGCCCTTTATGGACCTGATGTTTCTGGGCGAAGGCGAAGAACAGCTTCCGGAATTTTTGGACCTTCTGGAACAAGCTAAAAACCGGAAGGCCGGACGAAACTGGATTCTGGAGAACGCCATAAAAATTCCCGGCGTCTACGCGCCGGAATTTTTCGCCGGGACCGGGCGGGGCGCGCCACGCCCGTTGCGCCCGGACTATTCAGCCATAACCAGGCGCGTGGTGGCGGATTTTGACCGAGCTTTTTACCCGGTGCGCCAGGCCGTGCCCTTTGGCGCGGTGCATAACCGCCTGGCCCTGGAAATAGGCCGGGGCTGCACCAGAGGCTGCCGTTTCTGCCAGGCCGGCATAATCTACCGCCCTTCCAGGGAAAGAAAGGTGGAAAACCTGAACAATCTGGTGGCCGAATGCCTGGCCGGAACGGGTTATGACGATCTTTCCTTTTTATCCCTGAGCAGCGGCGATTTTTCCGCCCTGAAAACCCTGTTCATGAGCAGCGTGGATCGCTGCGCGGCGGAGCAGGTTTCCGTGTCCCTGCCTTCTTTGCGGGTTGGCTCCATTGACGACGAAATCATGGCGCGCATGGCCGGCATACGCCGCACCGGCGCCACCCTGGCCCCGGAAGCCGGCAGCCAGCGCCTGCGCGACGTCATCAACAAGGGCGTGGCGGAAGAAGACCTGATCCTGCACGTGCAAAAGCTTTTTGAGCACGGCTGGCAACAGGTCAAACTTTATTTCATGATCGGCCTGCCCACGGAAACGGACGAGGATCTTCTGGCTATTATCGATCTGTGCCGCAAGGCGCGCGACGCGGCCGGACCGGGCGTAAAGCGCCTGCAAATCACCGCTTCCATCTCGCCTTTCGTGCCCAAGGCGCACACGCCCTTCCAGTGGGAAGCGCAAATATCGCTGGAAGAAATCCGCCGGCGGATCGGCGTGCTGCTCCAGGCCGTCAAAAGCGAAAAACGCATCAAGCTGCGCTGGCACGAGCCGGAAATGAGCCTGCTGGAAGGAGTGTTCTCCAGGGGAGACCGCCGCCTGGCCAACGTGGTGGAGCGGGCCTATGGCAAAGGCGCGATTTTCGCCAGCTGGATGGACCAATTCAGCCTGGCCCCCTGGCTGGAAGCGCTGAATGAAGAAGGACTTACGCCGGAAGAGTTTACCGGGGCGCGCGGCCTTGAGGAGCCGCTGCCCTGGGAGCACCTGCGCAGCGGAGCCAGCCGGGAGTTTCTGCTCCGGGAGCGGGCCAACGCGCTCAAGGGAAAAACCGTGCCGGACTGCCGCTACGGAGCCTGCCAGGCCTGCGGGGTCTGCGACACCAGGGCGGCCAAATCCAACCTGGATGTCCTGCCAGGATCGGCCGGCTATCAAAACACGCTGAATTTTCCCAGGAGGGACCAACTGGCGCACCAGGCCAACCTGGACGCGCGCGGCCGGGTGATCGTCAAGGACGCGGGCCCGCGGGACAGCAGGCCAGGCCCGGGACGGCCGCCGGAACTGGCCGGAAACCTGGGGCACAAGGCCGCGCATTTTCGCCTTTGGTACGAAAAGCTCGGGCCGGCCGTGTTTTTAAGCCAGTTGGAGCTTCAGTCCCTGTTTGAGCGGGCCTTCCGAAAAGCCGGCCTGCCTCTGAGCTTTTCCCAAGGATTTCACCCCCTGCCGCTCCTGTCTTTTGCCAGAGCCCTGCCCGTGGGCGTGGCCAGCCAGGGCGAATGGATGTGCGCGCACCTGCGGGAGCCGCTCACCCCGGAACAGGTCTTCAGGGCCCTGGCCCCGCAATTCCCCACGCGCCTGCGCCTGACGCGCGTGCAAAAACTGCCTGTCAACCAGCGGCCGGCCGAAGCCGTGGAAGAGGAATTCCTTTTGGAATACCTGGGCAAGTATGAGAAAAGCTTTGCCGAAGCCCTGGACGCCCTTAACCGGGCGGAAAAACTGGAATGGGCGCGGGAAACAAAAAAAGGCCTGAAAACTCTGGATATAAGGAATTTCTTTGATAAAGTGGAAGGGGCCGGCTCCACAAAAGCGCGAATAGTGCTTAACTGGAGCGCAGGATATTTGTCCCCGGCCGCGCTCTGTCGCGCCGCCCTGGGACTGGCTCTGGCCTCGGACGGCGATTTGTTCGCGCCTCAGGATTTGTTCCTCACCAAAATCGCCCGTCAGGATAACAGTTTATGATCCTCTTTTCGCGCTCTTAGCGCCCAGCCCGCCCCCGGAGCGGGGCGGATAAAGGATTTTCGTCATGCCAGCATTTTCAAAATTTTCCCCGTGGCTGCTCGGGATCTTGCTCATGAGCGGCCTGGCCTTCGCCCCACCCAGCTTTGCCCAGGACTCCCCGGCCCTGAGCGTGACCAGGCTGGCCAACGGCCTTACCGTGGCCGTGCAAAAGGACGACCGCTTTCCCCTGGTCTCCCTCCGCCTGTACGTGCACGCCGGGTCAGCCTATGAAACCCCGGATGAGGCGGGCATAAGCCACCTTCTTGAACACATGGTCTTCAAAGGCACCAAAACGCGCCCCCAGGGCACGGTGGCCGAGGATATTGAAAAAGACGGCGGCTACATAAACGCCTCCACCAGCTTTGACTATACGGTCTACCATACGGACATGCCGGCCGCCCAATGGAAAAAAGGCCTGGACGTGCTGAAGGACATGGCTTTTAACGCCAGCCTGGATCCAAAGGCCCTGGAAGCGGAGAAAAAGGTGGTCATCGCCGAACTGAAACGCGGCGAAGACTCCCCTGAATCCCGGCTGTTCAAAAGCCTCCAGGCCCAGACCCTAGCCGGCACCCCCTACGCCAGGCCGATCATCGGCTATGAAAACACCATCAACTCCTTCACCAGCGACAAAATGCGCGCCTACATCAAGAGGCTTTACGAACCTCAGGCCATGCTCCTGCTCATCTGCGGCAATGTGGACGTGAATGACGCCCTGGCCGAAGCCCAGCGCCAGTTCGGCGGACTGAAAAATGATCACCCGTTGCCCGGCCTGGATTTGCGCGCGGAAGCGCCGCTCAAGAACGCGCCATCAATAAACGTGGAAAAAGGTCCCTGGAACAAGGTTTACCTGGGTATATCCTTCCCGGCTCCAGGCCAGCAAAGCGCCGAAGCCCCGCAACTGGACGTTCTGGCCCAGCTTCTGGGCGGCGACAAAACCTCGCTCTTCTACCGGGAATACAAGTACAACAAGCGCCTGGTGGACAGCATCAGCGTTGGCAACTACAGCTTTGAACAGCGCGGCATGTTTTACATTTCCGCCGTGTTGGACGCGGACAAGCTGCCGGAATTCTGGAGCGACTTTACCCAGGATCTGGCCAAACTCGCGAACGTGAACTTTACGCAGCAGGAACTGGATCGGGCCAAGCTGAACCTGCGCGACGATCTTTACCGCTCCAAGGAAACTTTGGGCGGCCTGGCTTCCAAAATAGGCTACTTCCAGTTCTTCGACAACGGCGAGCAGGGCGAGGCCAATTACCTGAGTCTGGTGAATTCCACGGACGCGAACATCCTGAAGCGGTCCATCCAGACCGTCCTGCGGCCGGAAGCCTTGTCCGCCTCCATTCTGCTGCCGGAAAACGGCCCGGCGGATACGCAGCAATCCCTTGGCGCGGAACTGCGGAAAAACTGGCCGGCCGCGCCGGGCCAGGCCAGGGCCGGCCATCAGGCTGTTGAAAACGCCAAGACGGAAACTATTGACCTGGGCAACGGCAGAACCCTGATCCTCATGCCGGATTCCACCTTGCCCTATGTCTCGGCGGATCTGGTCTTTACGGGCGGTGACTCCCTCGTCAGCCCGGAGCAGCAGGGCCTGGCCTCTTTAAGCGCCTCGCTCCTTACCAAGGGCGCGGGCAAATACAGCGCCACGGACATTGAGGATTTCCAGGCCGACCGTGCCGCCTCCCTGAGCGCCGGGACCGGACGCCAGAGTTTTTCTCTGGGCCTGAACGCCCCCAAGCAGTTCATCGGCGACATGTTCGGCCTGCTGGACGAAGTTCTGACCAACCCGACCTTTTCCGATGAAGAGCTCTCCAGGGTGCGGCAAAGCCAGATCGCGGCCATAAAATCGCGCGAGGATCAACCCCTGGGCCTGGCCTTCCGGCGCGTCTTCCCGTTCTTATTCGGAAACGCCCACCCATACGGCTACCTGCAGCTTGGCACCCCCCAGGGCCTGGAGGGCTTTACCGCCCAGGCCGTCAGGGATTTCTGGCAAAAACAGCGTAGCCAGCCCTGGACCCTGGCCGTGTGCGGTGATTTTGACCGCCAGGCGATTATTGACGCGGCTAAAAAATTGCCGGAACCCGGGTCCGCCAAGATGGAAGTCCGGACCCCGGACTGGGGAACGACCAAAGAACTGGATTTGAATTTACCCGGCCGCAATCAGGCGCACCTGCTGATGATCTTCCCCACCGCGCCCTTCGGCGCTCCGGATGAAGCCGGGCTGGATCTGCTTCAGGCCGTGCTCTCCGGCCAGGGCGGGCTGCTGTTCCGGGATTTGCGCGACAAGCAGAGCCTTGGCTATACGGTTACGGCCATCCCCTGGCAGACTCAAAAGGCCGGGGCGCTCATCCTGTACATCGGCACGGAACCTGGCAAGCTGGAACAGGCCAGGCAGGGCTTTGACCGCGTAATCAAGGAAATTCAAGCCAAGCCGCTGTCAAATCAGGAACTGGACAGGGGTAAAAACCAGTTGCGCGGCGACTACTACCGCGAGCATCAGAGCCTGGGCTCCAGAAGCGGCGAGGCCGCGGCCCTGAGCATTACCGGCCGCCCGCTGGACGCTGAACGCGAGCTTGTTGAGCGGGCCGGCAAAATCACCCCCAAGGAACTCCAGGCCCTGGCCCAAAAATATCTGACTCCGGACAAGGCCTACATTGCTATTGTAAAACCGTAAGTTTCAAAATATAAGCGGGGGGCTTCGGCCCCCCACTTTATTCCAGGAGACTCACACACATGTCTTTAAGCATCGGCATCGTGGGCCTGCCCAACGTCGGCAAGTCCACCCTTTTCAACGCCCTTACCAAGGCCCAGAACGCCCAGGCCGCCAACTACCCATTTTGCACCATTGAGCCTAACAAGGCCGCCGTGCCGGTGCCGGACGACCGCCTGGACAAGCTGACCGCCCTGGTCAAGCCGCAAAAAACCGTGCAGGCGGTCGTGGACTTCATAGACATAGCCGGCCTGGTGCGCGGGGCCAGCAAGGGCGAAGGCCTGGGAAACCAGTTTCTGGCCAACATCCGCGAATGCGCGGCCATCCTCCAGGTGGTGCGCTGCTTTGAGGACAGCAACATCACCCATGTGGACGGCGATATTGATCCGTTGCGCGATATAGAAACCATTGAGACGGAACTGATTCTGGCGGACATCCAGAGCGTGGAAAAACGCCTGGAGCGCGCCCGCAAAGCGGCCAAGGGCGACAAGGCCGCCCAGGCCCTGGCCGGAGAAATGGAGGTTCTGCTGGCCCACCTGAACGAAGGACGCCCGGCGGCCTCTTTTATGGCCGGGGCATCCGAAGGCCTGGCCAAAACAGTGGATGAGCTGGGTCTGCTCAGCGCCAAAAAAGTCATTTACTGCGCCAACGTGGACGAGGCCGCCCTGGCCGGCGGGCAAACCGGCAATCCCCGCCTGGAAGCCCTGCACAAGAAGGCGAAGGCGGAAAACGTCCAGGTGGTGACCATTTGCGCGAAAATAGAGGAAGAACTCCAGGGCCTGGAGGAAGCGGAGCAGAAAGAGATGCTTTCATCTTACGGCATAGATGAAGGCGGCCTGGCTCAGGTTATCCGTACCGGCTACTCCACCCTGGGCCTGATCAGCTACTTCACCGCCGGCGAAAAGGAAGTGAAGGCCTGGACCATCCGGCAGGGCTGGAAAGCGCCGCAGGCGGCCGGGGCCATCCACACCGACTTTGAACGCGGCTTTATCCGGGCTGAAGTGATCGGCTATGCGGATTACATCAGACTCGAATCGGAGGCCGCGGCCAGGGCGGCCGGCCTGTTGCGGGTGGAAGGCCGTGACTACGTAGTGCGGGACGGTGACGTAATGCATTTCTTATTCAATGTTTAGCGACTCCGAAAATCCCTTCCAGGCCGGCCTGGGGATGGCGGCAAAAGCGGTTCCGATGATTCGCCGCTGATTTCCCGCAAAAATCAACGCGGGCATCCGGAGCGCTGTTATTTTATATAGATTTGGCCTTTTCATGCCGGCATAGTGGTTGTATAAGGACCAAACCTTAACAATCTGACCAGGGAAGGCGAGAATGAGCGACAAAGCGCCGGCTCTTACGGATGTAAAATTCCTGATTGATTCCTATTACAAAACAGTTCCGGATCCGGATAATCCGGCGCAAAAAGTCGCCTTCGGCACTTCCGGACATCGCGGCACCAGCCTGAACGGCGGCTTTACCGAGGCCCACGTTCTGGCCGTAACCCAGGCTGTCTGCGAATACCGTCAGCAAAACAATATTGCCGGACCGCTGTTTATGGGCATGGATACCCATGCCCTGTCCGCCCCGGCCCACCGGAGCGCTCTGGAGGTTCTGGCCGCCAACGAGGTGGAGGCGCGCATCCAGGAAGGCCTGGACGCCGTGCCCACGCCGGTCATTTCCCACAACATTCTGGAACACAACCGCAAAAATCCGGAACGGCCCGGCGACGGAATCGTCATCACCCCTTCGCACAACCCGCCGCGGGACGGCGGCTTCAAGTACAATCCGCCGCACGGCGGCCCGGCGGACACAAAGGTCACCGCCTGGATTGAAAGACGGGCCAACGAGCTTCTGGCCGGTCGAAACATGGCGGTCAAACGCCTGCCTTACGAGCGGGCGGTAAAAGCCCCCTGCGTGCAAAGTCAGGACCTGATCCAGACCTATATTGAAAACCTCGGACAGGTTCTGGACATGCCGGCTATCGCCGCTTCCGGGCTGCGCCTGGGCGCGGACCCCTTGGGCGGCTCCACCCTGTCCTGCTGGGGGCGCATTGCCGAACGCCACGGTCTGAATCTGGAGATCGTGAACCCGGCCCTGGATCCCACTTTCGCCTTCATGCCTCCGGATCACGACGGCAAAATCCGCATGGACTGCTCATCACCCTGGGCCATGGCCGGACTGATAAAATTGGCCGCCCGTTATGATCTGTCTTTTGGCAACGATCCGGACGGAGATCGCCACGGTATTGTAACATCGGCAGGGTTGATGAATCCCAACCACTACCTGGCGGCCTGCGTCTGGTATTTGTTCCGCAATCGCCCAGGCTGGCGAAAAGACGCGGCCGTGGGCAAAACCCTGGTCACCAGTTCCCTGCTGGATCGCGTGGCCCAGGCCCTGGAGCGCGAACTCTACGAAGTGCCGGTGGGGTTCAAATGGTTTGTGCCCGGACTGCTGGACGGCGGTTGCGCCTTTGGCGGCGAGGAAAGCGCCGGGGCCTCGTTTCTGACCTTGGACGGCCGGGCCTGGAGCACAGACAAGGACGGCCTGATTCTGGCCCTGCTGGCCGCGGAAATGACCGCTAAAAGCCACGCGAATCCGGCCGGAATATATGCCGAACTGACCGGCAAATTCGGCACGCCTTACTATGAGCGCATGGACGCCCCGGCCACAGCCGCGCAGAAAAAAATTCTCGCTTCAATGACCCCGGAACTGGTAAAAGCCAAAGCGTTGGCCGGCGAGTCCATAACCGCCGTGTTTACCCGCGCGCCCGGCAACGACGCCCCCATAGGCGGACTTAAAGTGGCGACGCGTAGCGGCTGGTTTGCCGCCCGGCCATCCGGCACGGAAGATATTTACAAAATTTACGCGGAAAGTTTTATAGGCCGGGAACATCTTGGCCTTTTGCAAAAAGAGGCCCAGGCCATTGTGAATGCCGCGCTGGCGTCATGTCACGCCTAGCCCGCCGGTTCGGTGTGAAGATCGCAAAAAGACGGATTTTTGTTCGGCTCCAGCCGCTCGCGGCGGCGCGCGCCACTGCGGGGTCGCGACTGGCGTAACTTGCCAATTTTAAACGGGTAATTGAGATTGACCTTAGCCGTGCTGCCAGCTAAAGTAATTTTGTCAAAAATATTATTTGCTATAATTTGATTTTCCCATTATTTAATAATCTATATTCATTTACAAATGATAATTGCCGAATTCAATTGCTTAAAACTGCGGATGTTCTTTATAGGTCATTGAGGAAACGTGGGGAAATTGCTTAGGCGTACTTCAGCAGGAGGTCGGGGACCATGCGGTTTTTGGTAGTGGATGACGATTTTGAAGCACGCAGGATAGTTCAGAAAATCCTTCACCCTTACGGCTTTGTCGACGTGGCCACGGACGGCGAGGAGTGCATCGCATCCTTCAAATCAGCCCTGGAGGATTCCGAACCGTACGACATTGTGTTTCTCGACATTGTCATGCCGAACATGGATGGTCAGCAGGCCTTGCGCGAACTCAGGGAAATCGAAAAAGAACACGGCGTTCCCACGGACAAGGCCGCCAAGGTCATTATGATTTCCGGGCTGGACAACAATGAGGAAGTACACGACGCTTTTTTTCTCGGGCAGGCCGAGAGTTACATTGTAAAACCCATCCACAAGCAGGTTCTGCTTCAAGAACTGGCTTCCTGCGGAATAAGCCTGGAAAGCGCCGTCAACTGATTTTTTTGTCGAATAAATAAAGGCGGAAGGCGGCCCAAAGCCGTCTTTCGCCTTGATTTATTGCCGTTTTTAAGATCGCGTGCCTGAATTACAAACTTTAAGGAGCTTCCGGAATGAGCATACCCAAAGAGCTTAAATATGTGGATTCCCACGAGTGGATAAGAGAAGAAGGCGCGGAAGCCGTGATCGGCATCACCCATTTCGCTCAGGAGCAACTGGGGGACGTGACGTTTGTGGATCTGCCCAAAGTCGGCGCGCATCTGGGCGCCGGGCAGGAAATGGGCTCCATTGAATCCGTCAAGGCGGCCAGTGAGCTGTATTGCCCGGTCGCCGGTGAAGTCACGGCCGTAAACGCCGCCCTTGAGCAATCCCCGGAGCTGGTAAACACTTCCCCCTACAATGAAGGCTGGATGATCCGGGTAAAATTTTCCGCGCCGCTGTCCGGGCTGCTCTCCGCTGACGAATATCAAAAAACAATCCAGGGTTAAGCCTATGCCGTTTATTCCCCACACCCCGGAAGAAAGCGCCGCGATGCTCCAGGCCGTTGGCCTGAATAGCCTGGACGACCTGTTCGCCGGAATTCCGGCGGATATGCGCCCCAAAAGCTTCAACCTGCCGGACGGGCTTTCAGAATCCCAGGTTTGCGGCCTGCTGGAATCCCTTGCCGCCAAAAACCTGTCCAGCCGGCACATGTTTCTGGGCGCTGGCTTCTACAATCACAGCATTCCCAAGGCCGTGGACGCGCTCTGTTCGCGCGGGGAATTTTTCACCGCGTACACGCCCTATCAGCCGGAAGCGGCCCAGGGCACACTGCAGGCCATTTTTGAATATCAGACGGCCATGGCCAGGCTGCTGGGCATGGATATAGCCAACGCCTCGGTTTACGACGGGGGCAGCGCCATCTTTGAAGCGGCCATGATGGCCGTGCGCGCCACCAGGCGCCGGATCATCCTGGTGGATGAGGCGGTGAACCCGCTGTACCGGTCCATGCTGGCCACCCTGACCGCCAATGTGGACGTGGAGATCAAAACCATTCCCCACAAGCGGGGACTGCCGGATCTGCCCGCCCTGGGCGCGGCCATCAATTCCGGCAGCGCGGCGCTGATCGTTCAGAATCCCTGTTTTTTCGGGGCGGTCGTTGATTACACGGACCTGTTCTCCCAGGCCAGGCAGGCCGGAGCCCTGAACATCCTTTCCGTTTATCCGGTCATGCAGGCGGTGCTGAAAACCCCCGGCGAAATGGGGGCGGACATAGCCGTGGCGGACGGGCAGTCCCTTGGCCAGCCCCTTGGCTTTGGCGGTCCGTATCTGGGCATAATGGCCTGCTCCAAGGATCTGGTGCGCCAGATGCCCGGCCGCATCGTGGGCCGCACAGAAGATCTGGAAGGAAAAACCGGCTATGTGCTCACCCTGCAGGCCAGGGAGCAGCATATCCGCCGGGCCAAAGCCACTTCGAACATCTGTTCCAACCAGGCTTTATGCGCCCTGCGCGCGTTGATCCACATCTGCCTGCTGGGCCCGGAGGGGCTCACCCGCACGGCGGAACTGGGTATGGAGCGGGCCCGCAAGGCGGCCGACGCCCTGTGCGCGCTGCCGGGGGTAAAAATGCTGAACGACGCCCCGTACGGCAACGAGTTCGCCGTTGTTCTGCCAAAGCCGGCGGACGAGCTTGTGGATGCCCTGCTGAAGCGGGACGTCATGGCCGGAGCGCCCCTGGGCCTGTGGTACGGCGGCCTGCAAAACGCGCTGTTGGTAGCCTGCACGGAACAGACTTCCGATTACGACATTGAATGCCTTAAAAAGGCCATGGGAGCCATATTGTGAACACCGTATTCGCCAAATCCCATTCCGGCCGGACCGGGGTTCTGCCGCAAAAACCCGGCCGCAAAGCCTGGGAAATGCTCGGCCCGGAACTTTTGCGCAAAAATGCGCCAAGGCTGCCGGAACTCTCCGAACTTGACGTGGTCCGGCACTTCACTCTGCTTTCCCGCCAGAACTTCAGCGTGGATTCCAACTTCTACCCTTTGGGATCCTGCACCATGAAGTATAACCCAAGATTCACCGAATACCTGGCCGGCCTGCCTGGTTTTGCCCGGCCGCACCCGCTGCTGCCCGCGCTGCCCGGCGGGGATGCCCTGGCCCAGGGCGCCCTGGAGGCCATCTGGCGCGCCGAACGGATGCTCTGCGAACTGACCGGCATGGACGCCTTTACCCTGCAACCCATGGCCGGAGCCCAGGGCGAATTGACCGGCGCCCTGCTCATAGCCGCCTACCACCGGGCCAAAGGCAACCACAAGACCAGGGTCATCTGCCCGGATTCCGCGCACGGCACCAACCCGGCTTCCGCCGCCCTGGCCGGGTATGACGTGGTCAATGTGGAATCCCGCGACGGGCTGGTGGACCCGGAAGCCCTGCTCTCGGTCCTGGATGATTCCGTGGCCGCGGTCATGATGACCTGCCCGAACACCCTGGGCATTTTTGAACGCCATCTGCCGGCCATAGTGGAAAAGCTGCGCGCCGTGGATGCCCTGCTCTACTACGACGGCGCCAACTTCAACGCGATCATGGGCCGCATGCGCATGGGCGACGTGGGTTTTGACGTGGTGCACCTGAACCTGCACAAAACCATGTCCACTCCGCACGGCGGGGGCGGCCCCGGCTCCGGACCGGTTGGCGTCTGCCGGGCGCTGGAGCCTTTTCTGCCCGGCCCCAGGGTGGAGCAAACCGCTGACGGAGCATTCCGCCTGAACGCGGATCTGCCGCAATCCATCGGACGGGTCACTCCGTTCTTCGGGCATTTCGGCGTTTACCTGAAAGCCCTTGGCTACATGCTGCGCCTGGGCGGCAACGGGCTGGCCAGAGCTTCCGATTACGCGGTGCTCAACGCCAACTACATTATGAAACGCCTGGAGAAACATCTGCACATCCCCTACCCCGGGCTGTGCATGCACGAGTTCGTCGCCTCGGCCGCCAGCCTGGAGCAATACGGCGTGCGGGCTCTGGACATTGCCAAGGCGCTTCTGGACAAGGGCTACCACGCGCCGACCATTTACTTCCCGCTCATCGTCAAGGAATGCCTGATGATCGAGCCCACGGAAACGGAAAGCAAGGAAACTCTGGACAAATTCTGCGACGATTTGATCGCGATACTGGAAAAAGCCGCCACCGACCCGCAGGTCCTGCGCGACGCGCCGGTTGGATTGCCGGTGCGCCGCCTGGACGAAACCAAGGCCGCGCGCAATATGGTGCTTACCGATGATATATGACCTTATAGTTATAGGCTCCGGGCCGGGCGGGGAGCGCGCCGCGCTTCTGGCCGCCGCCAAGGGGCTCAAAACCGCGCTGGTGGAGTCCGGTTTTTTTGGCGGAGCCTGCCTGAACACCGGCTGCGTTCCCACAAAATTCCTGCTGGGGAGCACCGCCGCCATGCCCCTTGCGGAACTGCAAGGCAAACTCGGCGCGTTGAAGGGGGAGCTGACCTGCGATCTGGCCGCCCTCCAGGCCCGTAAAGACGCGTACATCAAAGAGCTGCGCGGCGCCCTGCGGGAAAATCTGGAAACGGCCGGCGTGGACCTGCTCAGCGGCACGGCCGCATTTGAAAGCAAAACCTCGATCCTGGTGCGCAAAGGCGGGGCAAGCGCCGCCTATGGCTTCAAGCACTGCGTAATTGCCGTCGGCTCCGCTCCGGCCTCGTTTCCCACGCTTAAGCCGGACAACGCCAGCATCTTTTCCTCATCAGGCTTGCTTAACCTGAAGACCGCGCCCAAAAGCCTGATTATCGTGGGCGGCGGGGCCATAGGGCTGGAACTGGCGGATTTTTATTCCCGTCTGGGCGCGGGCATAAGCATTGTGGAGGGCCAGTCGCGCATAGCCACTACCGAGGACGAGGAAATCAGCGCAGCTCTGTTGAAACTGTACACGGAACGGGGGTGGAACATTTACACCGGCCGCAAGGTGGCCGGGCTGTCCACGGAAAACGGCGAATCCGTGTTGCGCTTTGAGGACGGCCAGGAGCTGAAGGCGGAAAAATCCCTGGTGGCCGTTGGCCGCAGACCCAACACCAAGGATCTGGGAGCGGAGAATGCCGGCCTAAGCCTGCGCGGGCCGGGGTGGATAGAAACCGATGCTAATTTGCTTGCGCGGGATGCAATATATGCTATAGGAGATGCGAACGGACGCATGTTGCTCTCCAACGCGGCCCGGGACCAGGCCGAATACGCGGTGCGGCATATTTGCGGGGAAACATCCGCACCGTACGACGGAAGCCTAATTCCATCCTGCATATACGGGCATATCGAAGTGATGCATGCCGGAGACCCGGCCGCTGTGCTGTCCAAAAAACATTCAGGCGAAGGACCGCGGCTGTCCGTAAGCCGGGGCGGTCTTACGGACAACTCCATAGCCAACAGCTACGGCGATACGCATGGAATTATAAAAATATGCTGGATGGAGGGGAAAATCAAATCAGTAGCAGCAATGGGACACGGTGTTTCCAGATTTTCCGCTCTGGCCGCACTAATGGTCGCCCAGGGCTGGAAGAAAAAAGATGCGGAAAAGATAATTTTCGCTCATCCCGCTCTTGACGAAGCCTTAAAATCGGCTATGTTAGGTACTCAGGAACCTATAGCATAAAAAAGAGTTTAATATCGGCAATGGATTTTCAGATAAATTAGTTGTATTTCAGCAAGGTTGCTAGTAAGATTTCTTCTGCCAGGCAAAAAACTGCTGAGCCAACACCCTACTCTTTTGGAGGAATTCATGAAGCGCTTTACCGTACTTTCCTTAATCGCCATGCTCATGCTTGTGTTTGCAGGCAGCGCCGTGGCGGCGTCCGGCCAGATGATCCCCAAGATCGCCAGCTTTGACTTTCTGGTGGACTACTCCGGCTCCATGATGATGAAATATCAGCCCCTGAAAAAAGACAAAATTGAACTTGCCAAAATAATCATGAATCGCGTGAACGATAAAATTCCCGCGCTGAATTACGCCGGCGGCCTGCACACCTTTGCTCCGGTGAGCGAAGTTGTGCCCATCGCCCCCTACAATCGTGAAAACCTGGGCAAAGGCATCAACAGCCTGAAGAACAACTTTGAAGTGTTCAACCGCCTCACCCCCATGGGCGACGGGCTGGCCAACCTTTCCCCCACGTACAACAGCATGACCCGCAAAGCCGCCGTCATTATCGTGAGCGACGGTGAAAGCAACAAGGGCATGGATCCTGTGGCCGAAGTCCAGGCCATTTACGCCGCCCAGCCGGGCCTGTGCTTCCACATCATCTCTCTGGCCGACTCCGCCCAGGGCCAGGCCACTCTGGATAAAATCGCCGCTCTGAACAAGTGCAGCGTTTCCGTGAAAGGCGCCGACCTTTTGACCAACGACGCCGCTGTTGACCAGTTCGTGCGCGACGTGTTCTACAGCTACGGCGAAGAACCCGGCCGCATCGTGCTGCGCAGCGTGCAGTTCGCCTTTGATTCCAGCGCCATTGACGGCTCTTCCGCCGCCATCCTGGACGAAGTCGCCTCCATCCTGAAGCAGAACCCCGGCCAGATACAGATCGACGGCCACACCTGCTCCATCGGCACTGAGCAATACAACCAGGGCCTGTCCGAACGCCGCGCCGCCGCGGTTAAGAAGTACCTGTCCAACAAGGGCGTGCCCGCCGCCAACATGAACACCTCCGGCTACGGCGAAACCAAGCCCAAGTACGACAACAGCACGGAAGAAGGCCGCCGCCTGAACCGCCGCGCCGAACTGTACTACAAGTAAAAAATAACTTCTAAAAAAATGCCCGGCGGGTAACTGCCGGGCATTTTTTTATTCCGGAAAAAAATTCTAGATTTTTTATAGAAAAAGTCTTTAGACCCGTAGCTTTTTTTTAAAAAACGAATAAAAGAAATTGCATGTCGATCGCGTTTTTAACCGGACGACGCTTTAGAACGGATTCAGCGTCACGAACTTTACCAGGAGGAAAAACTCCAGCCGGAGCCTTAATCTGAGAAAGACGGCTCATAATAGCAGGCCTTTTCGCACAGCGAAGTTCACAGATTCGTTTTAACCATCAACACTTATTATCAAATAAAAAACAAGGTTTTTTATGTCCGTCAAAAAAATGCTCTGCCTTTTTGGCTGCGCTTTACTGTGCGTTTCTCTGGCGGGTTCGCCGGCCTTCGCGGCCAACCTTGCCACAAAGAGCAAAAAAGAAAGCGGCTATGTGAAAAAGAAAGAAAACGGGACGCACAAAAAGGCTGCTGTGACCAAAAAAAGCAAGGCCTCCGCCAAAAAGACAGCCACGCACAAAAAGCAGGTCGCCTATGCAAAAAAGACCGTCCATAAAAAGGCGGCGATCGCCGACTGACCAGCAAGCCACATGGGGCCTTGCACGCCAGCCGCTTGTAAAAATGGCGCAGGAAGTGTAAAGTATTAGCGCCCGGCGAGGTGAGAGCTGATTTTTTCCGCCTCGCCGCTTAAAAAGACATTCACTTTCATATTTCCTCTTGAAGGCGGGCAAATCCTTTAGGGACGGATGAACATTTTCAATATTAATCCGCGCCAATAAACCAACCTTTATCCATCACTATAGGCTTTAATAATATAAGCCTATTATTTGAACAGCCTTGGCAGGGAGAAGAAATGACCAGAAAGTACCGCGTATTAAGTTGCATTGTAATTATTTGCGCCTGCTTGATTGCCACTCCGGCCTTTTCCGCCGAAACAAAAACCGCCGCCGCGCCGGCCAAGAAAGTTGAGCCGGCGAAAAGCGCCGCCCAGGGACAAAAAACCACGCAAGTCGCTTCCGTGTCCCCGGCCAAAGCGCAGCCCAAAGCCGCGGCAAAACCCGCAGCCTCAAAGGGGTCCGCAAAGCCGGCGTCCAAAGCCCAGCCCAAGGGCGCGGCAAAAACAGTTGGCAAGCCAAAGGCTGAAGAAGAAGATCAGGCGGCCATTCAGCGCGGCCTGGATGAGTTTGCCAAAACCGCGGCCCTGTCCATGAACAAAAACCTGCGGCCCAGCGAAAAATTCAAACAGGTGGAAAAATGCCCTGAAGGCTACCGGGCCAGTTACCTGGCTGTGGACACGGCATCCATGAACACTTCCTACAACGCCCCGGAATCCTCAAAAACCGTCTCCTATGTGGGCCGGATGGTCTACCATGAAGTGGAGTACGTCTGCATAGCCCCCACCAAGGAAGACGCCCTCAAAGGCCCGTTTGTGGAAAATAAGAGGGAGAAGGTCACGGAATTGATCAAATATATGAAGGGAAAGTGGACGTATTGATCCACTTATAAATTTTTACCGGAAAAAACCGGCCGCGCAAAAAGCGCGGCCGGTTTTTTATCATTAAAGCATATTCATTTTAAGATTGCCGCGGCAAGGATTTACGGGCGAATCCCGGCGAGCGGATGAACATTTTCCATGTTCACCCGCTCTAAAAAAATCAGGCCGAGCACTGGCTTGCGCCGGCAATATGTATTAAAGTGCAAATTGTACGTTCACTCAACATGGCGCAATTATGGCAAACCCATCTTATTTTCATCTGGATAAACGCACCGCGCGCATTCTACCATGGCTGGTGGCCATGTCATTTTTTATGGAAATGCTGGACGCCACCATCCTTAACACCGCCCTGCCGGCCATAGCGGCCAGCCTTAACGAAAACCCCCTGCGCATGCAGTCCGTGGTTGTGGCCTACATGCTTACGGTTGCGCTGCTTATTCCGGCCTCCGGCTGGCTGGCGGATAAATTCGGCACCCGCAAGGTGTTCTGCGCGGCCATTTTTCTGTTCACTTTCGGGTCGCTCCTCTGCGCCCTGTCCACCACCCTGCCGTTCCTGGTGCTTTCCCGCATTCTGCAGGGAATCGGCGGCGCCATCATGGTGCCTGTGGGGCGCTTGTCCATATTGCGCACCACACCGCGCCACAACCTGGTTCAGGTCATGAGTTTCATCACCGTCCCCGGCCTTATCGGGCCGCTCATGGGACCGACCCTGGGCGGTTTTCTGGTGGAATACGCCTCCTGGCACTGGATATTTCTGATCAACATTCCCATAGGCGCAATCGGAATAATACTCACCCTGCTGCATATGCCGGACCTTCTGGAAGGCAAGCCGGCGCCGTTTGACTGGGAGGGGTTTTTCATGTTCGGCCTGTCCATGGTCCTTATTTCCGCCGCGGTGGGCGGAGCGGGCGAACTGCATATGGACAAGGCCTACGCCGGGGGCCTGCTCTGCGCCGGCCTGGTGATTCTCTATTTTTACTCCCGCTACGCCGCAAAGGCCCCCACCCCCATATTCAGCCTGCGGCTTTTTCAGATCCCCAGTTTCAGAATAGGCATCCTGGGCAACATCTTCGCCCGCTTCGGCATTGGAGCCCTGCCGTTTCTCACTCCGCTGCTCCTGCAGGTGGCCCTTGGCTTCCCGCCGTTTAAAGCCGGCATGTGCATGATACCCATGGCCCTGGTTTCCCTGGCCGCAAAGCCGCTCACTTCCCCGGTCATCAAAAAATTCGGGTACCGCAGCACCCTGGTGGGCAACACGCTTCTTATGGGCCTTCTGATAATGTCCTTCGGCTTCATCGACGCCGGCACCCCGCTCTGGGCCTCCCTGAGCCTGTTCGCCGGCCTGGGAGCGGTCAACTCCCTGCAGTTCACGGCCATGAACACCCTGACCCTGATTGACCTGCCGCCAAAGGATGCCGGCAGCGGCAACAGCATGCTCTCCGTGGTCATGCAGATATCCATGAGCTTCGGCGTGGCCTTCGCTGCCACACTGCTGGGTTTTTTCACCGGCCCGCCAGGCAGCCCGCTGATCGGGGCTTTTCATTACACCTATATATGCGCTGGTGTGGCCGGCGTGCTGGCCGCGCTGATTTTTACCCGGATTCCCGGAGATGCCGGCAGCCTGGTTGAGGACGAATAACTTCTGTTATTCACTGGGCGGCTGAATGGGAATATGCCAGCGATAGTGCATGGCCAAAAGACGCAAGATGGTGCAGGCCAGAGCGCCGACGGCCATAACCGGTTCCTTGGGCAGGTGGAGCAACGTATCGCCGATCACTACAATCGCCGCCCCGATGATTGCCGCTGTGGCGTAAATTTCCGCACGCAGGATTATGGGAATCTGGGCCAGCAGCATATCCCGCACCACACCGCCGCCCACGCCGGTAATCACACCCAGGAGCACGGCCCAAATCGGATTTATGCCGTACAAAAGCGCCTTTGAAGTACCGATTACCGTAAAAATCCCCAGGCCCACGGCATCGAATATTTCCACCGGGTTATTCAGGCGATTGACCAGGGAGAAAAAATAAAAGCTGAACAGCGCGCCGCCAAAAGCGGACGCGGCTATGCGCCAATCCGCCACGCTGGCCGGCGGCAAGGCGCCGATGAGCACGTCACGGATTATCCCGCCGCTGCAGGAAGCGGCCATGCCCAGCACCAGCACCCCGAACAGATCCAACTGGCGCTTGATTCCGGCCACAGCGCCGCTGATGGCGAACACAAATGTGCCGCCAACGGTTATCATAGTAAGAAAGATGTCAAGGCGGATCTGGTGCATTCTGGTGAATCCCGGCTATCAAGGAGAATCTTCGCCCTGTATAGCCACTCTATAAAAAAACGCCATCTTTTCGTATTACGATGGCGCGAAATAAAATCCTACACTCCGCTGTCGCCCGGTTCACCTGGCGGCCTGGTTTTCCATCTTTTGTGCATCCAAAACCACTGCTCCGGGCAAAGCCGCACCTCCCGCTCCACAGCGCGGGTGTAAAATTCCGCGATCGCCTTGACCCTCTCGGATATGCCGCCGGTCAGGGCAGTGGTGTCCAGAGCCTTGTGGACATTCAGGGAGTACGCGCCGTTTTCCGTCCGCAGCAGAAATACCGGAACCACCAGGGCTTTGCCGCGCAGCGCCAGAAGCGCCGGCCCCACGTTGACCGCCGCATCCCGCCCCAGAAACGGCAAAAACACGGCTTCGCGCCGGTTGCAGTTGTGATCCACCAAAAAGGCCGCGACCCCGCCCTGGCGCAAGGCGTCCAAAACCACGGGCGCGGCGTTGCGGTGATCCACGGACTTGGCGCCGCGCGCCTCGCGCAGGCCGCGAATCCATTCATTAACGGAGGGATTGCGCTGTTTGCGCACCACCACCAGGTGCGGCCGCTCCGGGTTGAAATCGCCCAATAGTCCGGCCAGAAGCTCCCAGGCCCCCAGGTGCGCGGTGGCGGCCACCACCGGGCGGCCGGAGTCCAGTATTGCCTGAAACTCCGCCGGCCAGGGCAACAGCCTGGGGTTGTCGCGCAACGGGAAATCCCTGGTCTGGAAAATTTCCAAAAAAGACAACGCGTTGTTGCGGAAGGAAGCTCTGGTTACCTCCTCCGCCCGCTCCAAAGGCAGGCCCAGGCGTTCCTGAATGGTCTTGTTGGCGTACTTGCGCCTGGCCGGCAGCAAAATCCGCATGGCCCAGCCCAGGGCTCCAGCCAGACGCAAGATGCTTTTTCCGCCAAGGGAGCGAAAAAAACGCTCCACCATGCGCAGAATTTTATGAAGCAACAAAGCGCCGGCCCCTTGTACCATTTTTATTCACGCTTTTCTCCAAGGGAGTTAAGCTTTTGCCGCAGGTTTTCGCAATGCGCGGCAACAGCGGCTTCGCCGAGTTCCTCCGCCCCTATGGGGTATGGTTCGCCATAAACTATGTGCACCCGGCTGAACGGCAGAGGCACCTCAAAGCGGTCCCAGGATCGGAATATCTTGGCCCTGGCCATAAGCATGCGTATCGGCACAATCAGGGCGCCGGTTTCCCCGGCCAGGTAAACAGCCCCCGGCTTGGGCATATGGCGCGGCCCGCGCGGACCGTCCACGGTAATGCAGGCATGCAGGCCCGGCTGCTCCCGCATCATCCGCAAAGTGCTCCGGAGCACGGCCAGGCCCCCTCTGGAACTGGATCCCCTGGCGGTTTTAAGACCCAGGCCGCGCAGCAGGGCCGCCAGATAATCACCGTCCCGGCTGCGGCTGACCGGACAGACGATGTCCAGCTGCCTCTTTACGTGCATCAGAGGAAAAAGCTCATTGTGCCACAGGGCGAAAATCATGGATCGCTTGGCGGCGTCAAGCCTGTCCAAGGCTTCCCGGCCTTCCTCCGCGTAGCGCAGGGTTTTGCACCACAGCCTGTATAGCGGAGTAACGCAAATAGCGACCAGACGGACCGGTATTTTCATACTTCCTACCGCTCCTCGGAAAGCCCGAACTGCATGGAATAAAGCTTGGCATACAGCGGGCTGGCGTTCAGAAGCTCGCTGTGCGGGCCCTGGGCGATCACCCTGCCGCGATCCATGACCAGAATCCTGTCGGAATTCAGAATGGTTGAAAGCCTGTGCGCAATGACAATGCTGGTCCGGCCCCGCATAAGGTTTTCCAGAGCCTTCTGGACTATTTTTTCCGATTCGGAATCCAGGGCGCTGGTGGCTTCGTCCAGAATCAGCAGGGAGGCGTCTTTGGCGATGGCCCTGGCTATGGTGATCCGCTGCTTTTGCCCCCCGGAAAGCTTTGTTCCCCGCTCCCCCACCAGGGTATCGTAGTTTTCCGGCATGTTGCGGATGAACTCGTCCACATAGGCGGCTTCTGCCGCCGCTGCGCAGGCTTCTTCCGAAAGTTCCGGCAGGCCGTAGCCGATGTTTTCTCTGATGGAAACGTTGAACAAAAAGTTATCCTGCGAAACTATGGCCACGTTGCGGCGCAGCGAAGCCAGGTCGTATTCCCTGAGCGGACGGCCGTTAAGCTTGATCACCCCGGAGTCCGGATCGTAAAACCTGGGGATCAGGTTGACGAACGTGCTTTTGCCCGCCCCGGACGGACCCACTATGGCCACGCGCTCCCCGGCTTTGACCGTCAGATTGATGCCGGCCAGCGCCTGGGCATCCGGGTTATAGGAAAAACTCACGTCTTCAAAGCTGAGTTCCCGGAACGCCCCCTCCACTTCCAGCGGACCGCCGGATTCTTCCACTATTTCCCTGGAATCAATAATTTCAAAAACCCGCTCCGCCCCGGCCAGGGCTTTTTGAATGTCCTGGTTGGAATCGCTCAGCTTCTTCAGGGGGTCATAAAGCATGACCACCGCGGCCACAAAAGAAAAAAACGTGCCCGGCGTGGACTGGCCTTCTATGACGCGCAGCCCGCCGTACCACATCACAGCGGCCATTCCGACCGCGCCGATGAACTCCATGGCCGATGAAGACATTTCACTGGCCAGGCACTGGTTAAGGGATATTTTCAGCAGGCGGCGGTTTTCCTTGTCAAAACGCCGGCTTTCCAGAAGTTCCGTGGCAAAGGCCTTGACCACGCGGATGCCGCTGAACACTTCCTGGAGCAAAATGGAAATATCCGCCACCTTCATCTGGCCCTTGCGCCCAAGCTTGCGATGCCGGCGGCCGAAATAGATGAAGGGGAACCCGGCAAAAGGCAAAGCCAGCATAGCCCAGGAGGCCAGGTAGGGATCCTGGTAGAAAATGACGACAATCAGGCTGGCCATGGTTATTATCTGGCGCACCAGCATGATCATGGCGGGCAGACTGGAGCGGATCATCACCACGTCGTTAATCACGCGGGACATGAGCATGCCCACCTGGGTGCCTTCATAAAAGCGCATGGGCAGACGCAGGATTTTGTTGCACAGCTCGTCGCGCAGGCGCTCCAGCACCTTCAGGCCGCAGTACTGCATGGTGTAGTTCTGGACGGTCCGGCAGAGCACCTTGGCCAGGGTCACCCCCACAAAAGCCAGGGGCACCCAGAAAAGCGCCTCACGGTCCAGTTTGCCGAAAATGTCGTCAAAGGCCGGCTTTACCAGGTAAGCCGTATATCCGTTGCACAAGGCCACTACGATCATGGCCGCAATCGCCACCGCGGCCTGCGGTTTGAACGGCGCGAAATAACTCAGGGAGCGTTTGAACAGGGCAAGGCTTGTCGCGGCGTTCGGGGCATTTTTTGATGGATTTTTAAGTTTCATGTCTTATTGCCTAAAAGATACCAAGCATATAGAAAAAACCAATTCAAAGCCGGTTTCGGCATAGCTTTTTTCAATTTTGCCGCCACCCGGCGAACTGCTATGAAAATGCGGTCGCATAAAATTCTTCAGGAGCGCGCCATGCCGAAAAAATTTCTGGATTGCCAGAATCTGCCCTGCCCGCAACCGGTTTTGCAGGTCAAACACCTGCTGGAATTGGAGGAGCCGGACGAATTCACTATACTGGTGGACAACGACGCCGCCAAGGAAAATGTACTGCGTTTTATAACCGCAAACGCGTATAATGCAAGCGTGGAAAGCAACGGAAAAAACCACCGCATTACCGCGGCAAAACGCCCGCCAGCCACCGGCGCCCCAGCCGCCGGCGCATCTTTGGCCGGTCTGGTCCACGGGGAAGACTCCGTGATAAATTCCCAGCCCCCGAAAAGCTCTTCCAAAATCCTGGTTTTTATAGCCGCAAACCTTCTGGGCCAAGGCGACGACGCCCTGGGCGCCAAACTGATGAAAAACTTCCTTGCCACCCTGCCGGAACTGGGGCAGGATCTCTGGCGCGTCATACTGGTTAACGGCGGAGTCCGCCTGACCGTGGCGGAAAGCCCCGTCCTGGATCAACTCCGGCATCTGGAGCAATCCGGAGTGGATGTCCTGGTCTGCGGGGCCTGCCTGGAACATTTTAAATTGCTGGATAAAAAAGTGGTCGGCCAGACCACCAACATGCTGGACATTGTCACCAGCATGCAGGTGGCCGACAAAGTTATCCGTCCATAAAAAACCATGCCTGATTCCCAAAACACCAGCATGCGCCTGAACAAGGCCCTGGCCGCCGCCGGCGTCTGCTCGCGCCGCCAGGCGGACGAGCTTATCCGCCAGGGCCTGGTCAGCGTCAACGGGGCCGCGGTTCGGGATCTCGGCCTGCGGGTGGAAGCCGGCGACGTCCTGAGCGTGCGCGGCCAACCGGTAAGCCGCCCCGCCCCGGACTCCGGCCATACCTATATTATGCTGCACAAGCCCATCCAGGTGGTCAGCACGGCCAAAGATCCCGAAGGCCGGCGCACCGTGCTGGATCTGCTGCCCGCAAACCTGCGAGCCAAGCGCCTTTACCCGGCCGGACGCCTGGATTATTTTTCCGAAGGGCTGATCCTTCTGACCGACGACGGCGAACTGACCAAGCGCCTCACCCACCCCAGCCACCACTTGCCCAAGTACTACGAAGTGCAGGTTCGCGAACCCGTGACTCAGGACATGCTCCAGACCCTGCGCCAGGGCATGCGCCTGGCCGAAGGCGAACGCCTGGCCCCGGTGGAAGCCGCCCTGCTCCCCGCCGGCCAGCCACACACCATGCGCCTGATCCTGCACCAGGGCCTGAACCGCCAGATCCGCCGCATGTGCCGGGACCTGGGCCTGACGATCCTGCGCCTGCGCCGCATAGCCCAGGGGCCGCTCGAACTCGGCGGCCTGCCCACTGGCCAATGCCGCCCCCTGACCAGCCGCGAAGTCGCGGATCTTAAAAAAGCCGTGGGATTATAAAAAATTCACCACATATCTTTGGCGGAAAAGCTGTTCAGCCCGCTGGCCAGAGCCAGGCGGCGCAGCGTGGGGTGGTAAATGACCGCGGACTTCAGGCATTTCAGGCGCAAAGTCCGGAGCAGAGGGCGGATTTTTTGCGTGTACAGGGGCAGAACGCGCGAATCGGAAGCCTGAAGAGCCACCAGGGTTTTGGCCAGAGTCATGGCGCTGCGGAAGGCGTAGCTCAGGCCTTCGGCCGAGCTGGGGCTGATCAGGCCGGCCGCTTCGCCAAGCAGGACGACACTCCCCCGCCCCAGAGGGAATTCATGGATGGGGCTGGGGCAAAGCAGGGCGCAGCTTTCGCGGCGCAGCGGCTTGTCCAGATTGTAGCCGCGTTGGCGTAAATGCCGAAGCAGCAGAGCGAAACGCTCGTCCGGGCCTGGGCCCGCGGCATTCTTCTCCGGCCAGGGCAGGGCCGCGCCCACCAGCAGGTTTTCTTCCTTGGGGATGGTCCAGGAATAGTAATCCGTGATTCGCTGGTGGAAAAACGCCCCGAATTCGGAAGGAACATCATTTACGGCAAAACACTCCTGCACGGCCAGATAGCGCCTGGGGGCGAACAAGGTTCGCCAATGGCCCAGGACGCCGCCCGGCGAACAGGCCCGGCCGCTGAAATTGTCCAGTCCGAGCAGGCGGCGCACCCGTGAACCGCCCCCGTCCGCGCCGACTAAAAGCCTGGCCCGGATGCTCCGGCCATCGTCCAGCACAGCGCTTACGCCCTGGGCATCCTGACTGAAGCTGACCAGCCGGCGGCCGGTCAGGGCCAGAATATTGCCCTTGGACGCGGCTCTGGAAAACAGCCAGCGGTCCAGTTCTTCCCGGCGGATATTCAGGTAATGGCGCTGAAAAGTCCGCTCATGGCCGCTTTCCAAATCCACGGAGCGCACCCCGAAAATCTGCGGACTGGTGAGCACATGGCCGGGAACGGTCAGTCCCATGTGGAACAGGCAGGCCTGGGCGTCCGGAGCGATCAGGCCGCCGCAGGGCTTGCTTTTGCGTCCCTCCGCTCCCGCCAGGTCCAGCGGGCGTTTGTCCAGAAGCACGGCCCGGAAGGAAGGCGGCAGGGCGGAGGCCAGGCTGGATCCGGCCGGTCCGGCCCCGGCAATGAGGATATCGGTGATGTATGGTTGCGGCATGGCTCCCCCTGAGGCATGACAACGCCAAGCGCCACCCTGCCCCAACCCCGCTGCGCTGTGAAGTTTAATTCAACAAAGGTTTGGACATTTCCCCGCCCTGGGTGCGATCCTCCACATCCACGCCCTTGGGCGGAGTGAACTCAAAGGACGAAGCCGGAATGGCCACATCCTGCTCCTGCTTTTCAAAGGTGATCTCATTCTCGTTGCCGTAAAAATCGTAAATCCTGGCCTTTTTAATCAAACCGCTGTCCGGATCCACCCAGAGCAGCGCCTCCACCAGTGCCTGGACCGGCTCCTTGGGGAACAGGTGCAGCTTGTCCAGGCCGTTCTCCGTACCTTCGTTCTTGACGTCAAAATCCTGCTCCAGCCTGGCCTGGCCGGTAATGACCCGCAGGATGTTGCTGGAATCCTCCACCAGGTTCAGTGGATATTTGTAGGCCACGTCCTCGTCCGCAAAATAGTTCCAGATCTCCTTGCCGGTGACCAGCAAAAGCTCCGGGGCCGGGGACTTGGTTTCCCAGCGCACCAGAAGCGGCTTTTGGAACAGCAAGATCCCCTTGCGCCGCTCTTTGGTGCCGCTTTCTTTGTGCAGGAGCACCTGGGAAAATTCAGCGCGCATGGATTTGAGGCTGTCGTAGCGCTTTTGCAGAGCAGCCGATGACGAAGCGGCCTGGACCGTGCCGGACCAAATCAGAACCAGAAAAAGAGACAGGAAATATATCTTAAAAATTCGCACAAATACTCCTATTGAACTTATCGCACTACTAATCTGGGCTTGCTCCCGTCCGCCGGGCCGATAATGCCGTCCTGCTCCATCTGCTCCACAAAGCGGGCCGCCCGGTTGAAGCCGATCCTGAAGCGTCGCTGGATGAGCGAAATCGAGGCCTTGCCCTGGCCGCGCACAAAATCCACGGCCTCCGTATACATGGGATCCGAGACTATGTCACCGCCGCCCGCGCCGCCGGCCGGGCCGTCAAAGTCATCGGACTCCTCGGGTTCGGCAAAGTCCACCTTATACACCGGGGCCTGCTGGGAGCGCCAGTATTTTACCACGGCGCTCACGTCGTCGTCGCGCACGAACGCGCCGTGCATGCGCTGGAACCGCCCGCCCGCCGGCTTGAAAAGCATGTCGCCCTTGCCCAGCAGGTGTTCCGCGCCCACGGTATCCAGAATGGTGCGCGAATCGTGCTTTGAGGTAACCTGAAACGCGATGCGGCAGGGAAAGTTGGCTTTGATCAGCCCGGTCACCACGTCCACACTGGGGCGTTGCGTGGCGATAATCAGGTGGATGCCGGCCGCCCTGGCCAACTGGGCCAGGCGCACGATGCTGGTTTCCACCTCTTTGGCCGCCGTAAGCATCAGATCGGCCAACTCGTCAATGACAATGACCAGGTATGGCATGGGCTCCAAATCCGCCAGATCCGGCGGCCGGGCTTTGCCCAGGGCGGCCAGCTTTTCGTTGAAAGCGGCAACGTTGCGCACGCCCAGGCGGGCTATGTCCGTGTAGCGGCGGTCCATTTCCCGCACCGCCCAGTCAAGGGCGTTCTTGGCCAGAGCCATTTCCGTGACCACCGGATGCACAAGATGCGGCAGATCCGCATAGACGGCCATTTCAATGCGCTTGGGGTCCACAAGAAGCAGTTTTACGTCTTCCGGCCCGGCTTTATACAAAAAAGAAAGCAAAATGGAATTAAGGCAGACGCTCTTGCCGGCCCCGGTAGCCCCGGCCACCAGCAGGTGCGGCATGCGCGCCAGATCCGCCACGGCCGGGTTGCCGGAAATATCCTTGCCCAGGGCCATGGTCAGCAAGGACTCCGCCTGCCCGAAGGCGGAGGAGGAAAACACCTCTTTCAGGCAGACCAGTTCCCGCACGTCGTTGGGGATTTCAATGCCCACGGTATCCGTGCCTGGTATGGGGGCCTGTATGCGCACAGCCACGGCTTTCAGGCTCAGGGCCAGATCGTCGCTCAGCCCGGCGATGCGGGAAACCTTGACCCCAGGCGCCGGCCGCACTTCAAACATGGTCACCACCGGGCCGGGAGTGATCCCCACCAACTCGCCCTGAATGCCGAAGTCATTCAGGCAGGTCATGAGATTGCGGCCTTTTTCCTCCAGCACGGCAATGGGCGTGCCCGGGCCGGACCCGGCGATGGAGTGCAGCAGATCCAGAGGCGGCAGGGCCGGTTTGGACAAATTGACTTTTTCCATCTGGATCATTGGCGCGGGCTTTGGCGGATCGGCCTTGATTGGCGCGGCCGGTTCCGGAACCGCGACCGGCTGGGGAGCCGCCGTTTTTACGGGTACGGAAGCGGAAGGCGCGGGCCTGGACTGAGCCGGAGCGGCAGCCTCGGCCCTGGCGGGCGCGCCCAGGCGATCCGCCTCCAGATCCAGCAGCCAGGGGGGCACCTCCTCTTCCTCCGGCTTGTCCCGCTTGGCCAGGCTTAAGGTAAAGGACAGGGCCGGCGCCGGCGGAATAACGGCCGGAGGCTCTTGCACCGGCTGCTCCTCCCGTGTTTTGGGCGGATTTTTGACCACCGTCTGGGCAGGCTGCGGCGCGGCTAAAGACGCGGAAGGCGCCGGGCTGAGGAACAGGCCGGAATCCGCCACCCCACCGGATTTTTCCGTCTGCCCCGGCAGGCGTTTGCTCCTGGCGGCCGCTGGCTTCGCGCCGGAGTCTATTTCCAGAGCTTTCCGTTTTTCCCGCTCCTGCCGGCCTTCTTTGATTTTACCCGGCAAATCGCCCAGTCTGCGCATCCCCTCAAGCGCCGGAAGCAACAAGGCGCCTACCCAGGAAAGCCCGCATAATAGCTGCACAGCCAGAAAAAAGGCAAAAACCCAGATGAGCGCGCTGCCCGTGGGATTGAAATAATGGATGGAAAAATCGTGGACCGCGCCGCCCAGCAGGCCGCCGCCGCGCACCGGGCCGATGCCGATTCCGAAAGCCGCTCCGGCCGAGCCCAGGCAGAAAAGCATAATAAAAAAGCCGAACCAGCGCCACCAGGGCCATTCCTGAGAGGACAACACCCGACGCGCGCCCATAACGCCAAGCAGCACAGCCGGCACATAGGCGGCGAAGCCCAGAAAATCCACCAGGATGCCGCTGAGATACGCGCCGAAAAGTCCGGCCCGGTTCTGAACGGAATAAGCGCCCTTGACCACATGGTTCAGGCTTGGATCCGCCGCATCATGGGTAAACAGGCTGACCAGCACCAGAATGGCGCTGAAGATGAGGAACAGCCCGCAAAACTCGCGGGCCAGGCGGTTACCTTCCGTGGGAGCCCCCTGTACGGAATAGGAAACAGGTTAATTGCGCAGTCTGAAAATTTCTGAAGCCATCAGCATTTAAAGCGCTCCACTAGTCGTTTACAGCGGGCAAAGCCAGACCGCTCCTCGTGGGTGCGGAGCCGTACCGCATACGTCCCCGCCGGCGCATTTCAAGCGTGAACCGCGCTGAATTTTTTAAGATCGCCGCAAACCGGTTCACGACATTTTCCAGACTTCTTCTAAACTATAAAAAGGCTGACCGCAAGCCGTGGACGGCTTGCGGTCAGCCTTAAAGCAACTCTCTGAAAATACTGCTATTCGCGGCCCAGGTACCCGGATGTGCGGGTATCCACTTTGACCATGTCGCCGATATTCACAAAAATGGGCACTTGAATGACCACGCCGGTTTCCAGGGTGGCGGGCTTGGTGACGTTGGACACGGTATCGCCCTTGGCGCCGGGTTCGGTATCCGTGACCTGAAGCACCAGAGAAACCGGCAGTTCTATATCCAGGGGCTGGCCGCGGTACAGAAGCACCTGCACCAGCTGGCTTTCCTTAAGAAAGCCGGACTTGCCATCCAGCAGGGTTTCCGCGATGTGCAGCTGCTCATAACTGGTCAAGTCCATAAACACCAGATCCGTGCCTTCGCGGTACAAGTACTGCATTTCCCGCGTTTCCAGATCCGGACGCCCGACTTTTTCACCGGAGCGGAATGTGATGTCCTGGATGCGGCCGGTCAGGATGTTGCGCAGCTTGGTGCGTATCATGGCCCCGCCCTTGCCGGGTTTGAAATGCTGGTAATCGACTATTTCGTACGGAACGTCCTCAACTTCGATCTTCAGGCCTTTTCTGAAGTCGGGGGTGGAATACATGAAACCTCCAAAACTTATGATTAAAAACACCGTCGGGAATTAACCCTTTGCCGAAAGCAGGCTTTGCCTGTACAATATACAGCGTGGCAAAGCAGGCTTTGTCCGGCTAAGAGCGACTTAAGTTGAACAGAATATTTTCTCTGAACACCTTGCAATTGTCAAGAAAGCATCGCAAAAACATGAACACACTCCATACCCTGACCCTGGAAAGCACCGTCTATACCCTGGAGCAGCTCAAGACGCAGGAACTGCCCCAGGTGGCCCTGGCCGGACGCTCCAATGTGGGCAAGTCTTCGCTGCTCAACGCCCTGGCCGGACGTAAAAAACTGGCCAAAACCAGCGCCACGCCCGGCAAGACCCGCAGCATCAATTTTTACCGGGTATTGCCGGAAAATTTTTTTCTGGTGGATCTGCCCGGCTACGGCTACGCAAAATGCGGCAAGGAAGAACAGGAACGCTGGGCCGGGTTGATCGAGCAATACCTGCTGCACACCAAAAGCCTGAAAGCTCTGGCCGTGCTTTTGGACTGCCGCCTGCCCCCGCAAAAGGCGGATCTTGATTTGCTGGCTTTTGCGGCGCAATCCGGACTGCCCGCCCTGCCAATCATCACCAAGGCGGATAAATGCTCCAAAAACGAGCAAAACGAACGCTGCCGCGCCTGGCAAAGCATTGCCGGACGTCCGCCCATTTTAAGCTCCGCGCAAAGCCGGCTGGGGCTGGAAGAGGTATGGTCCGCCCTGCGCGAATTGGTGGCCCCTTAACGGGTGGCTATTCGCCAGGGCTAAGAACCAGGTAGTCCTTATACTTGGCCTGGGTGTGGCAAGTTATGCAACCTGCCAGCCGGCCTTCCTTCTGGATCTTCATGTCCGCATCCAGAGTCATCCAGAAGTAATCCCCGGCTTCGGGATTATAGCCGGCTTTTTTGTAAAGCAAAATTACGGACTGCAGCTTCCTGTCCAAAGTAAAATTTTCCTTTACGATCAGGGTTCCGTCCGGCATGGGCACGGACTTGGCCGAGAAACCCGCCATGGCCGCCGGATTGGCATAGACGTTCTGCAAGGCCCCGTGTGGTTCCTTGCCGTTGCGGAAGGCCGTGGTGCCCGGCACAAGCGGCCATTTGGCGTAAGGCGATTCCTTGGTGATATAATCAAGCACCGCCTGGCCGTTAGCCTCCGGCATGCCCTGGCCGCCACCGGCCGCCCAAATACCGCCGGACGCGCAAACCAGAACCAGTATTGCCGCCAGCGGGCCGAAAATGTTTTTACGCCGCATACTTTATCGCTCCAGGCTAAAGGTTATAAATATACCTTATTCTATACCTGAAGGCGATTAAAAGTGCAAGAATTGAAAATATTTTAGGCTTTTCGCGGCGAGGAGGTCCTGCCGGGCAGATTTTTCAGGAAGATAAGCGCCAGCCCGAACAACAGAAACAGCAGGTCAGCCATCCAGCCGGCCAGCAGAGGCTGCAGGACTCCTTTGGCCCCCAGGGTGTTGCCCAGGGTGGACAGGGCGTAAAATATAAAGGTGCAGACCAGGCCGGCCACAATCGCCAGATAAATGTTCTCTATCCACATGGTCAGACCTATGGCCAGAATGCCCATCAAAAATATGGACCCCGCGTAAGCCAGGCGGGCATGCCACTCCGTGCGCAGGCCCTCCACGTTGGAACCGGCTTTTTTCAGGCGAGCGATGTTTTCGCTCAATTCTAAAATATTCATCTGCGAAGCCTTGGCGCTGGGGTCCAGCGAGGCAAAAGCCTTCAAATCCTGCTTCAGCGGAAAATTCAATCCGGCGTACTGCTCATGGGCAAAATTCGCGGTCAGGGTTTTGCTCACCCCGTAAAGCTCCCAGGAATCCGCCTCCACCAGGAAAGCGTCCGCGTGGATTATCTCCAAAATGGCCGGACTTTTTTCATCCAGGCGGTAGATGGTCAGGTTCTCCCCCCGGCCGGAGCTTGGAAAAGCTTTTTCAATATGCACCACATACGGCCCGTCGGTGAACCAGATGCCTTTGAGTTCCAGCGTTGAAGGCTCTTTGCCGCGTATTTCCTCCCGCCATATGCGGGTGGCCGCTTTTTCCCCGGCCACCCCCAGCCCTTGCGAGAATCCGAATTGCACCAGAGACCAGATCAGCCCATAAGCCAGAATAAACCCCAACATGGCCAGCGGAGAGACTCCGCCGGCGTACAGGGCGGTGAGTTCCCGGTTTTTGTGCATCAGACAGAACTGAACGATCAGAGCCAGCAAAAAGACCGCCGGCAAAATCTGGGAGATGATCAGGGGGATTTTGATCACAAAATACAAAAGGACCACATCAAGATCCGCCAGCGTTTCCAGAACGTCGTCCAGACGTTCGAAAAAATCCGTAAGCAGGTACATCCCCACCCCCATCCCCAGAATCACCAGGATGAGGAAAAGGTTGCCGCGGGTAAGGTAGCGCGTGAGGATCTTCATGCTTTTTTACCCCTGGACGGCCGTAAGGACGGAATACGGCCCAGAAACACCAGCCAATCCGGGTTTCGCTCCCGGACGGTGTAATAAATGCCTAGCCAGGCAAGAATCAGAAAAACCAGATTCGGCGCCCAAATGGCTATGCCTGTGGGCAAAAGTCCGGATTCCGCCAGCGTCACTCCGCCGGAAAAAAGGGCGTAGTAAACCAGAAACATCAACAGCGAGACAACCACGCCAATCTGCCGCTTCACGCCTTCAAAGGTGCAGGCCAGCGGCAGGGCGAAAAGCCCCAGAACCATGCAGGCCATGGGCAGGGCCATTCTTTTGTTCAGCTCTATGCCCACCTTGCGGAAGGCTTTTATGTCTCCCTTTTTCGGGCCGGCGGCATACTGCGCGCGCAGATCTTTCCAGGCCATCTCCTTGGGGCGGAGGCTCCCCAAGTCCACGCCGGAGAATATTTTAGCCAAATCCAGGCGCACAGTGTATTCATCAAAACTCAGCACGCTGAGCTGTCCTTTATCCAGACGGTAGATTCTGCCGTCAGACAGGTGAAAAAGCAGTTCGCCCCGCACCTCATCCGTGAGGATTTCTCCCCGCGAGGCCAATATGGTGATGCTGTTGCTCTTGTCTCTGGTCTTGTCTTCAAAAATGACCTGACGCATCCTGCCGGTGCCGGGGTCCACCTTGCGGGCGAACAGAGTCAGGCCAAAGATGTCCTGGTTAAAAACGCCGGGCTGCACGTTCACCTTGGCCCGGCTGCTGGCTACTTCCAGTATGGTGCTCCGGAAGTTGTTCATGCCCCAGGAAACCCCGAAAACGGACACGTACAGCGTGAGCTCGGCGCAAAGCGCGGAAAAAACCAGCGGCGCGGGCAGAAGCTGGTAAATGCTTATGCCGCCGGCCTTCAGGGCTACCAGTTCCCTGTCCGTGCTAAGACGCAGAAAAGTCAGAAAAATGCTGAGCATGCAGGCCAGCGGCACGACCAACTGCAAAAAAAGAGGCACAAGGAACAAAAATATGGTGGCGGTGTCCAGCAGGCCAAAGCCCAGGCCGACCAGCATTTCGCGCAGTTGCAGGCCGCGCCCGACCAAAATCAGGGAAACGAGGCAGAGAGCTCCCAGGCCGAAAACCCGGAACAGCTCAAAAGCGATAAAACGCTGAAGAATTTTGCAGGGCGGCTGAATCAGTGGGTAAATCCGTTAAGGCTGAGGATTGGAAAAAAATTCAATAAGCCCGGCGCAATCCCTGGGACTTAAATTGAAACGCATGCCGGCTTCATCCACAATGACTTCCAGCGGAGTTGAAGGCCGTTCCCGCCGCGCCTCGATAATCCATTCCACCGCGCGCCTGAAAAGCTCGCTCCGCGGCATGATCGTGCCCATGCTTACCCCCGTTCAGCAAATTGCGCCGCATTCACCCGGCGGCAACCAGTAGATACAACATGAAGCCACGGCTTGCAACTTCCACGGGCCTGGGTTATTGCTCGCGCCGTTACTTTTTCGGTTCTATACAGGCTTGTAAGGATTGTCTTTATGAACGATCTTCTGAACGCGGTCATCCTGGGCATAGTGGAAGGCCTGACGGAGTTTCTGCCGGTTTCCTCCACCGGGCACCTGATCATCTCTGAACATTTGCTGGGGCTTGAAGGCGCGGCCATAGAATGCTTCATGGTCTTTATCCAGCTGGGGGCCATTCTGGCTGTGGTGCTGCTTTATTGGGGGCGCTTCTGGGGCTTGCTGTTCCCCAGGCGCGGGCAGCGGTTTTCCGGACTCAGGGGCATAATCCTGCTCATGCTCACCTCCCTGCCGGCCAGCATTCTGGGCCTGCTGGCCCATTCCGCCATAAAGGCTAAACTCTTCAGCCCCATACCGGTGGCTCTGGCCCTGGCGGCGGGAGCAATCCTGATGCTGGCGGTGGAAGCGCGCAAAACCAGGCCGCGCTATAATACCCTGGACGATATGACGCCCGCCCTGGCCCTTGGCATTGGGTTCTTTCAGTGCCTGTCCCTGTGGCCGGGCTTTTCACGCTCCGCCTCCACCATCATGGGCGGCATGCTCCTGGGCGGACGCCGGGAACTGGCGGCGGAATATTCATTTCTGGCCGCTGTCCCCATAATGTTCGCGGCCACGGGATTTGACCTGTACAAAAACCTGGACGCCCTGAATATGAGCGAACTGCCTTTCTTTGCCCTGGGCTTTGTTGTGGCCTTTTTTTCCGCCCTGCTCGCGGTCAAGGTTTTCATAAAAATGGTCAGCCGGGTCAGCCTGCGTCCCTTTGCCTGGTACCGTCTGGCGCTGGCTCCTCTGGCGTATTATTTCTTCAGCCGATAAAAAAACGCGTTCCAGGCAAAAAAAGGACTTGCCAAGCCGCCGTCTCTTGGGTAATTAAGCCCCCGTTGCGGCTTGCGCCGGAACACGGCGAGGTAGCTCAGTTGGTTAGAGCATGCGGCTCATATCCGCAAGGTCGAGGGTTCAAAGCCCCCCCTCGCTACCAGATTTCAGGCCGGAATCCACAAAGGATTCCGGCCTTTTTCATTGCAATTCCAGCAGCGCGTCCACGCGGAAGCGGTTGCCGGTGATGTTGCCCTTCAGGCGGCGCATGGGAACGCCCTGCGCGGCGCAAAGCGCTTCCAGATCTTTCCCGCTCATGGTCAGCACCGGATTGGCCGCCCGCACCGAGGCGTACAGACGACTGTGCTTTGGCGAGAGCATTTCCCGCAGCTTCATCCTGAATGTGCCGGACTCCAACCCGCCCAGCAGGACGCCGCAGATATCCTTAAGCAGATGGTAATCCACCAGAAGATCCGCCAGGAGCATGCGGCAGTTCGGAGCGGCCACGGCCCTGGCCGAACGGATCAGCGCGGCCACTTCGTCCAGGGATTTGTAATATTGCAGGACGCTCACGCACAGGATGCGCGTAACGCCCCGCACGGGAAGAGCTTCCAAATCCGTGTAGTTTTGCGCCGCCAGCGGGTAAAAAGAAAGATTCGGCAAACCGGCATAACGCCCGGCGGCGTCCGACACGTTGCGCGCGGACGTATCCGCGCCGTGCGCCGCGCGCACTTTGGGAGCCAGGGCGGCAATGACCGCCCCGTTGCCGCAGCCCACGTCCAGAACAACGTCATCCGGCCCGAAAGAAAGCTCCCGGCTGACCCGGCGGACGAAAAAATCCGCCTGCGCCCGCCAGAATTCGCCGGACATGGCTTCTCCCCGGTTCCAGTAATCTATCCAGCTTTCAGCCATCTATAACCCTTTGCCGCTCAGGGCATGGTCAGGCGGCGGTTGTATTCGCGGGTGGCGCTTTCCATAAGCCTGCGGATTCTTTCGCGGTCCGCGGCCGCGTGGGCCAGATAGCGCCGCACGCAATCGCGGTACTCGGCAAAATAATCCTGGTACAGCGCCCACTCCGCCGGGCCGTCCTCCGGCATGGGCGAGGGGGGCGGGGATTCTTGTGGAATACTCCTGGTCCGGCTCTTGAGTCAAGTACATAACCTGCTGACTCAACACGAAAAAGCTGCTACTCCGCCGTTGCCAGAAGCGACTGTGCATTCTGGCATTGAATTTGCTTAAAAGTTCGCAATCGGGGACCGGGGAAAATTCTGCACGGCAAAGGAGCCAGGCGTGAGTATACAAGGCATTCAGAACAACCGGTATGAATCCGTTTTCCATCCGCCGGCGGGTTTTGAAGCGGGAGACGCCCGCCAGAGCGTTACGCACCGGCTTTCTCCGGATTCCCAACTGGCCAGATTGGCCGACGAGGCCGGGCTGTCCGCCCTGGCGCCAAGGGTGCAGGCGGCCTTGCAGGAAATAGCCCAGCCGGACGGGAGCGTGGCGGAAAGTCTGGAACAAAGCGTGGTGCGCCTGCAGGACGGTTTTGTTGACTCCCTGTACGGCATTTTGTCGGAAAACGAGGTCTCTTTGTCGGAAAAACTTACATTGCGGCTGGATGACGAAGCAAACCTCATCGCCGGGGACGGACACCCGGAAAAAGAACGGCTGGATAAAATTTTAAGCGGCACGCCGGGGCTTTCCGCCGTATTCAAGGAAATAGCCTCGCAATCCGAACTGCTGCGCGACGTGCGCAATATCGGAAAGGTCATGAACGGCCGGAGCGGCCTGGAACAATACAGTTACATGAGCCAAAGCAGCAGCCGGTCCGTTTATCAGATCAGTCTGAAGGGCGACATGAGCCACTTTTACTTCAGCCAGGGCAAAAATTAAAAATTTTGCGGAAAAAGGGACGCGCCGCAGGGAGGCGGCGCCGGAATGCGCGGCATTTCAAAAGGCGGAGCAAGCTCCGGCCGGGCTATGAACGACCACAGGGATGAGGTTATTTATCGCCGAACCAGATAACCAAATAAGCGGCCGCCGGACTACGGCGGCCGCTTATTTTTTTCAGCCGGGAACGGATTAGCTTTGCGCCGCCAGCTTGGCGCTTAACAGTAAAGCAAGTTTCGCCTACGCCCGTGCGGCGGAGTCCGCGCAAATCTTCTTTATTTCCAGCCGGGCCAGAGCCACAAAGTCCGGCAACGCGGCGGCGCAGACCGGCGAAAGACCCATGTGCCAGGTGGAGATATCCGCCGGTTGCATGCCCAGAACGCGCATAACCGGGCGTTTGCCCAGGGTTTCGGCCATGCGCAGGGAGTCCAGCAGATCGATATCGTGCAGGGAAAGGCGCTGGCTTTCTTTGTGGCGCAGGTCGTCCTCGGTCAGGGTGAAGCATGTTCCGGGCGGAAGTTCCGCATGGACCACGTCCAGGACCAGCAGTTCATCGTAGCCCTCCAGCAGGTGAAACAGATCCTGGGTAAAGGTGCCGCCGTCCATAATGGTAATCCGCTCCGGCCAGGATTCCTCCATAAGTTTTTGCGCCGCCCAGACTCCGACTCCGTCGTCCGTGAGCAGAATATTGCCCACGCCGAGCACCAAAAGTTTTTTCACGGGAATATCCTTGTAATTACTGATACATGCAACTTAGCCTGGCTATTTTGCCGTGCAGCATGAGTTTGTCCAGCAGGGCCTCCAGGCGTTCGGCAATGGCGGCCGGGCCGAAGGCCTTGGTTATTCTGGCGGCATTGGCCTTGAGGTCCGGCGGCACGACCTGGCCGGCCAGGCGGCGCATGGCCAGGGTGAGAGCCTGGTTGTCCACCTGAGCCCAGCGCATGCCTTTTTCAAAAAACGGCAGAACGTTCAAGGCGGAATCCGGCACCGGCTCCAGGGTATACGGCAACGGGAAGCTGTTTTCTTCGCTCATGAATTCCATATTGCCTGAGTAGCCGGTGGCAATGACCGGCCGGCCGAAAGCCATGGCTTCTGAAAGCGCCAAGCCCCAGGCCTCGGCCCGGTGCGGGCTGACGTAGCAGTGGCAGAGGCTGTGCAAGGCGGCCATCTGCCCCGGACTGAAGGTGCCCCCCAGGCTGATGACGTTGGGCAACGCGGGCAGGGGCAAATCCTGCCGGTATTGCTTTATGACCAGGTGCACCCGCCGGTCCTGGGCGGGAAAAAGCGCGGAAAAAGCCGTAAGCAGGGCTCCGACGTTTTTGCGCGGGTTGGCCGCGTCCAGGATCGAATAAAAATACCAGCGATCCGGGGCATAGCCGATCAGCCTCTGAATATGTTGCAAATCCTCCGGCCTGGGCCGGCCCCTTTTGACCACATGGGGCAAAAGCTCCGTTCCGGGGAAGTGTTGCTGAAAAACGGCCAGAGAATATTTGGACGCCGTCCAGATGGCGTCCGCCAGGCCCAATGCGTCCATGTAGGCCTTCGGCAGATAGTCGCCTTCCCAGACGCAGTAAACCGCGCAGGGTATTTCATGCAGAACGGGGAAACGCAGGAACAGGCCGGGCAGAAACGGCGGCTCGTCGTGCAGAATGGCCGCCTGGGCGGCCTCCGGCGCGCCAACGATCTCGTGCCCCAGTGATTTAAGACACTCGATATAGTGCTCGCCGGCCATACGATGGCTGATGTAATCGCTCTGGTGGTAATAAAGACGCACGGGCTACTCCGGGGAGAAAGCCAAATAATCGTTTTTCAGCGCCCACAGCAACAAAAAATCCGGCCCGGCGGAATCGGACGCGTTCCTGAAGCGCTCGCCCAGACTGCCCAAACTTATGGGCTGCCGGGCCGCGAAAAGCAGCTCCTTAAGCCGATCCACGCTCACATGCGGGGCCACATCCGAATACATGACCGGAAAATCCCGGCCCTGAACAATGGCCTGGCCGGAAACAGTCCATTGGACCAACCGTTCCCCGGCCTGGGCCGCGCCCAGGGTCAGACTGAAGTAATGGCCGAAGGAATCCATGAAATTCATGCCCATGGGGTGAACGGCCTTGCGCAGGCGGGCTTCTTCCTCATACCCCAGGGGCCGGCCGGCCAGTTCGTCCCAAAGCTCCACATGGCGCCTGGCCACGGCTTCCCAGGTAAAGCCGGCCAGCGCCCTGGCCCTGGCCGCCCGGCCCATGCTTTGGCGCAGGTCCGGGTTACGGGCCAGCCTGGCCAGATATTCGGCCATTTTCGGCACATCCACAACGCATTGCTGCGCCAGGCGCATGTGGGTCTGGCTGTCAAAGAGCAAGGGAGCCTGCGCATCAAGCATGGGCGTGCCCGCCGGGCCGCAGGTGGGCGCCAGGAAACCGGTGGCCCCATGCTCCACCAGATCCCGGTAGCCGTCAAAATCCGAGACCACGGCCGGAAGGCCGGACACCGCGGCCTCCAGCAGCGTAAGGCCGAAGGTTTCCTGCAGATTGTCCGCCGGAGATATGAAAATATCCGCCGCGGCGAACAGACCCCGGCGTTCCTCGTCTGAAGGCGAGGCAATTATCTTAAGGGAAATGCCAAGATTCCGCGCCAATTTTTGCAGTGTCTCCGGCATGTTGTCTTCCGGAGCGGCATAGCCGGCGATGACCAGTTCCTGGGGCGAATCCGGCGCAAGCAGGCAGGACTGTTTAAAGGCCTTGAGCACGGGTATGGGATCCAGCTTGGAATAATGCGCCAGGCGGGCAAAAAGCAGGGTCAGCGTACCATTGCCCAGTTCGTATTTTTGCCGCGTCGCCTCGCCCAGGCTTTTTTTATCCTCCGGGGCGGGGAACATGGCCGGGTCCACCCCAAGGGGGATCACCCGGATGTCCGGCTGCGGGAATTGGTCCGCCGCCAGGCCGTAGCCTTGCCGCAGGCGGCTAAATGTGGCCCGGAGCATGCCGGCGGCGCTGCCGGCCGTGGCGGTGATGCAGTCGCGTCCGGAGCAGCCCGGCCAGATGTGGCTGAGGTAATGCGGCATGTAGCGATGGTAGCTGAGGCTGTGCGTGGTGCCGGTGACGGGGAATAAATATTTGGAAGCCGCGTTGCGCAGAGCGGCCAGGGGCACGAAATCCGAAATGCAGTCGGAAAGATGAAAGCAGCGATAGGCGCGGCTTCGCAAATCCTGAGCCAGGCCACGCCGGGTTTGCAACTTCAGCCGGCCGGACTTGGAAAATTCCGGATAAGCGGCCTCCAGGTATTCCTTAAGCTGAAGCACCGCCATCCGGGTGGGCAGAAAAAAATGGTACTCGTCAAAAGGATCCAGGCGCAACAAAGCCTGAAAAAAAGACTTGTTCGCCTCTGTGCGGCCCATTATTTCGCCCGCTTCGTAAAAGGGGTGCAAGGTCCCCCATATCCCGCGCTCGTTCATACTGGAAATCCACCATAATTCCCATCTGTTGTCAAACCCGGAGCGGGATTGCCGGATGCGAAGGAAGGTTGGGATTACCTGACCGTTATCTGGTAAGTGACGCTTTTGGCCGGCGGGACGCCTTTTTCCCAGGGGCGCTGGTAAACAAGGCGCAGCTCGCCCTGCCCGCTTTCCACCGCTACGAACCTCCAGCAGCTTGTGCCGCCGGCCCCGGCCAGGCCGGGCTGGACGTCGGCCGGCTTGCGTTCCTCGCCGCCGAAAGGCTTCAAAACCGGCGGGACAAGCTCGGCCCGCCAACTGTATCCGGTGCTGGGATTACTTGGCAGGGAGACCACTAGAAGCTGCCCCGGAGCAAGTTCCACAGCCCCGCCGGAACTGTCCACGTTGACCGGAGCGGCGTCATGGCCCGCCGTTTGGCCGGAGCAGGAAGACGTCAGGGCCAGCAGCAAAACCAATACTAGGGGAACAAAAATAGTACGCATATTTTTTCCTCCGGACGATCTGGATCGCGCCAAGATATTAAAGCTGTTAAAGGCCTGGATTCCCGCGTTCGCTGAAATTGAGAGGGAGGATCGCAACCGGCGGCGCTATTGATTCGCCATTTCAGCGAACGCGGAAATCCAGGCCTTTAGTTTTATGCTCCCAAAAACAGTTTCGTCTTTATGTCCCTCAGGATACTCCATAAAAAATATTCTTGTAAATAACCGCTTAAAAAATATCACGCTTTGCCGCCATGGCCGCCCTGACGCCGTTGCCCGGCCGCTTGCGTTCGCCCCTCGGATGCGGTTATGCCGTCTTTTATAGCCGCAACCGTGCATAAAGAGCGAACCAGAGGCCTGCTGGCCGGCGACGGCGCAGCGTGGATTGCAATTTTTTAAGATATCCACTCCCGGCCCTGGATGGCGGCGAATAGTTTGGCCAGGTGCAGGCCGTCGAACAGGCCGTGGTGGCCGGTGACGGAAAAGGAGATGCTTGCGCGCTCGCCGCTGCGCCGGCACTGGCCCCAGATGACTCTGGGGATGGAATCGGCTGTTTTAAGACGCATGGGGTGCATGGCGTCCGTAAAGCTGAACCAGGGGACGCAGGATATGTACGCGACGTCAAGGCGTCCGCCGTCAAGGCAGCGCGCGGCCAGGGCCTGTTGTTTGGCCGCTTCCACGTCCCGGTCAAAAAAATCCGGATCCGCGTTGGTTTCCGCTGTGGCGAAATAATACAGCTCGTCCCGGGGATCAAAAACCACAAAGGCCGGGTCGGTCTTTTCGCAAAGGATCACCTGGCCGTTATGAATGCGGTAGCGGAAGTTCTCGATGGAATTCAGGGCCAGCATGACGGACTGGAGAAAAGCTGGGAAAAACTTGCGGCCGCTCTTGCGGCGGGCCGCGTCCCAGGCGCTGATGTCCAGCTCAGTGGCAAAGGCCAGAAAGGGGTAGTCCCTTTCAGCGAACAGGGCGTAATGGCGGAATCTTTTCCAGGTGGACAACTCGATTGCCCGGCCGGGATGCTTCATATCCATGGCGCGCCGCCTCCTGTCCCCGGCGTGCCAGGGCCGCGTTTAAAGTCAGTGTTTTATATAAAAGCCTTATGCTGAATAAAACCAAAGGGTTTGCTCTCGCATTCGCAAACCCTTTGGTTTTACAAAACCGGCAAACGCCTTTTCGTCATTTGGGGCTGTCGCTGATGTCGTATTTTCGCAAATCCACATCTTTAAAGGCCACTTTTTCGAACTTCGGCGGCCGGGGAATCGGGCAGGTGCAGTCAAAACCAACTTTGGCCCCGAAGCCGTTGTCCGTGGAAGGGTTAAGTTCGTGGCCGAAGCACTTGGGAATGATGATGATGTCCTCGTCCTTGCGGCAGCGGGTGGCCAGAGCGCGCTCCACTTCCTCCGGATCAAAAATGTCCACGTCCGAATTGACCGCCGTGACCATCTGCAGGAAGGAGAACGCGGCAAAGGTGGCCATAATGGCGTTTTTGGACATGCCGTTGTGCGGCGGATCGATCTGGATGACCGCGTGGTAGTTGCTGCTGCCGTGGGTCAGGTATACGTTTTTCAGGCCCGGCACCTGGCGGGAGACGGTGTCGAAAATATTGGCCTCCACGGTCAGGCCGATGGAGTTCCAGACTTCCCGCCCCGGCAGCAGGCTGTGGATGATCGGTTTTTTGCGGTGCGTGACGGATTTTACGCGTACCACCCAGCGGTCGTCGCGCAGGGCGTAGTAGCCGGAAACCTCGCCGAACGGCCCTTCCGGCTCGCGCACATGGGGCAGGATTTCACCCTCAATGATCATCTGGGCGTCGGCAATGCCTTCCACGCCCACGGCCAGACCGGGGCACAGCCGGGCCGGGCCGCCCAGCAGGGACGAGGCCACGGCCAGTTCGTCCATATAGATGGGCGCGGCCGCGCTGGGGGTGATGGCGGCCACGTAATAGGCCGGATGCACCCCGTTGTTGATGCTGATCTCCAAAGGCTGGCCCTTGGCTTCGGCCCGCTCGTAATAATCGCGCAGGTGACGGCCGATGTCCATGAGCAGGCCCAGGCGATCCGGTCCAGTGAGCATCAGGCGGTGCACCGAGGTATTGCGCACCCCGGTGTCCGGATCCTTGGCGATGACCACGCAGTTGTCAAAATACGGACCGCCGTCCTTAAGAGCCAGAATGGGCACAGGAATGCGCTCCAGGTCCGGCTTGGGCATGATCACTTCCCTGGCCGGAGCGTCCGTTGCCACCACCGGGGCCACGGGCGCGCTGTGCAGACTTTTGACCGCGCTGGAGAACAGCTTGGGCAATTCTCCGGCCGGAACGCCGAACAAATGGGCCAGGTTGTCCCGGTTCCACCAGAGCCCGATGGCCAGGGGCATGTCGTGCCCCTTGACCTTGTCGAACACCACCACCTGTTTGCCTTCAAACTTGCTGGCCAGGCCGGCCAGTTCATGCACGGGGTCCACCTCGTCGCGCACATGCACAAGCCGTCCGGCGGCTTCCAGTTTTTCCAGGCACTGCTTGAAATCCATTCGCTGCTCCTTGATTTCCATTCTGATGGCTGAGGTCACTTCTGGGACGCCAGCAGGGCCTTGCCCACGGAAAAAGCCCTGGCCACCGGCGCGCCGAAGCTGTAATAATTCTGCGTTCCGGAATCAAAAATAAGCGGGCCGAACAGCGCGGGATCCGGGTTGCCGCTGGCCGGATCCAGGCAGTCCTCATCCGCCTTCACGTCCAGAATTTCACCGATCATCATGGTGTGCGCGCCGATTTCCACGGTTTGCGAAAGCCGGCATTCCAGAACCACCGGGCATTCGGCCAGATAAGGGGCGTCCACTTTTTCCGCCTTCAGCGGGGTCAGCCCGGCAACGGCCAATTTATCATAGCGCCGGCCGGAGGCGATGCCCAGGTAATCCGCCTCGCGGGCCAGTTTGACCGTGGCGATGCCCACGGTAAAAGCCTTGCGCTCCAGAACCGCTCCGTGCGTCCAGCGCGCCGGGCGTATGGAAACGCAAAGGCTCAGGGGATCCGAGCTGCAAATGCCTCCCCAGGCCGCGGTCATGACGTTGGGTTTTCCGGCGGCGTCGTAGGAGCCAACCAGCAGGACAGGCTCCGGATACAAAAGCGGCAAGGGGCCAAGTGACTTTTTCGTTTTTACGGCTGACATTAAAAAAACCTCCAGAAAGCGTTTTACGCTTACGGCTTAAGGCGTGTTCAAGCCAAAGCGGCACGTCCGGCCAGGAACATACACTATTGCGCCGGCCGCCACAATACGCGGCCCGGCCGGAGAATCCCCGTCCCCGCCATCATTTACCGTATGGACAAAACGAAAAAAATCGGCGATCTATCCACAAAATAAATAAGCGCATAGACCATACCTTTATCACATGCAGAATATCATCAATCAGGCCGACCCAGGAATGCTCAAAGCCTCCGCCCACGGATGGCTTTCCATCACGCTGTTGCTCGTCATACTGAACACCACCAGCGTCTGCCACCAGATAACCGGCTCCGTTCCGGCAAACGCGCCGGCCTGCCTGCCGGTATATTTCGCCGGCATTCTTTGCGCCGCGCTTATCCTGCCCGCTCTGGAGAGAGTCAGCATGGCCGGGGGACAAAAGGGAATTGCCGCACGGGCGGGAATTCTGGCCGCGCCGCTTTCATCCACAGCCGTTTTTTTGTTTCTCATCCTGCTTGGGGCGGAAGAGCACGCAAAAGTCCAATTTTTAATCTATCTTCAAGTATTTTTATCCGGATTTATGCCGCCGGTGGCTATGCGCTGCTTTTTCCGGCATGTGCCGGTTTCCAGCCAGGCATTTTTTCTGGGCCTGGCCATGGGGTTGGCCTACGGATACTGGGCCATGCTCATGCCCTTGCTGGAAAGCGGAACGGATCTGTCCAACCTGATGGAGCAGCGCTGGCTCTCCTTGCTCTACGCCATTTGTTGCGCGGCCGGCCTGGCTTTTGCCGTGGTCATCTGGCCACTGCTGCCCAGGCCTGAAGAGGCGGGCGAAACACCCGGATCAAAAGAATTTCCGGAAGCCCCCCCGGCCGGCCACGCAAACTGGCCGGCCCTGGTCATTCTTCTTTTGCCGCTGGCGACAAGCTGTGCCGTAAGCGGGCTTTCCGGCTATCAATTATCTCTAAGGCTTCTGGACCACGGCGAATATCCGGAGTACGCGCCCCTGCTCGCGGCCCTGTGCCTGCCCATATCCACGACCTTTGTGATGAAAAAAGGCGATAAAGCCCTACGCGACCTGCTGGTCGCCGGAGCGCTGCTTTTCGCGGCAAGTCCCCTGCTGCTGGCGTGGCCCAAAAGCTCCACGGCCTATCTGATCGTACACACTCTGGGGGCAATCGGACAACAGATCCTGTTTTTCACCTCCATCCTGACCTGCTCGCGTTTTGCCGGCCCCAGAGGCAAGCCGGCCCTGGCGCTTTGCCTGCCTTGGCTGGTCGCCACCGTAGCGCTCCCGGCCGCCTTTTTCATACGCGGAGCTCTGGACGCCATGGCTCTGCCGCCGGATGCGGCAATCTGGGGCCTGAGCGGAGTATCCGCTTTGTCCGCCCTGCCGCTCTGGCGGAATTTTCCCCTGCTCTTGCCGCCGGCCCGCAAGCCCGCGCAAGAGGAGACATTCGCTCCACGATCCGGCGCCACGGCCCAAATCCCGGCATTTGCCGATGCGCATCGGCTAAGCCGCCGCGAACGGGAAATCCTGGAGCTTCTCCTCCGGGGCAGTTCCACCGAGGATATGGCCGCCGCCTTGAACCTGAAGGAAAGTTCAATCCGCCGTTATGTTAACAGCCTGCTGCAAAAAACCGGAACAGGCAGCCGCCTGGAACTTGTGGCCGGGCTGACTTCTCGCGCCTGATTCCGCCGCGGCCACGCTCTCTCCGGCAAAACAGGCGTCAGGCCCGTAAAGCCGCGCTGCTCTGCCCCGGCACGAGCGTCAGGGGCAGGGTATGGCGCAGGGGGGAGGAAAAAACTCCGGCCTTGCTCTGCCGAAAAAAGGCGGCGATCGGCTCGCGGATTTCCTTAACCGGAATGTGGACGCTGGTCAGTTTCATGTCCAGGATGCCGGCCACGCTCATCTCGGTCATGGAGACGACGGAAAGGTCGCCCGGCACGCTCAGGCCCAGGCTTCTGGCCGCCAGCACCGCGCCCATGGCCACGTCGTCCGTGGAAACCACAAGGGCCGTCGGCCTGGACGGTTGCCGCAGCAGGGCAATAGCCGCGGCATGGCCGGCCGCGACGGTGGGGGCCATGGAAATGGCCAGGTCATTGCGGTAGATCCGGCGCAGAAATTCCGGGCGCACCGGCAGACCGCGCAGCTTCATGGCTTCCAGAAAGCCCTGCTGACGCATGTACGCCCTGTAGAGCACGGTGTCGCCCACCAGCAGGGCGATGTCCCGGTGCCCCAGGTCCGCCAGGTGCTCCACGGCCAGGGCCGAGGCGAGCGTGGGCTCCTGCCCGATATAGCTGCAATTCTCGACCGCCGGTTTATCCCAAAGGGTCAGAATCGGGTAATTCCCGCTCCGCGGCAAATCGCTCCGGGCCAGTTCCAGAGTCGGCTGGTAAAGCACCACGCCGGCCACCCGGTACTGAAGGTAGCGTTGCAGGTGCTGCCTTTCCCGCCCGTGATCAAAACCGCTCAGGCTGAGCAGCAGATCCAGGCCGCTGGCGGACGCTTCCTGCTGAATGATATTCGTCAAAGCCTGAAAAATCGGATCCCCGACGTTTGAAGTCATAAATCCGATAATCGGGCTGGGGGTGGTCCGGGCCAGGAACGATGCCAGGGCGTTGTGGTTGAAATCCAGATCCCGGCAGGCGGCCAGGACTTTTTCCCTGGTCTCCGGCCGGACTTTTTCCGGCTGGTTGAACACCCGCGACACCGTGATCATGGAAACATCGCAACGCCTGGCCACATCCGCCATGGTATGCGGCGAGCGCGGCGAATCTCCGTCCGGAGCTCCGCCGGGCAACGACGCCTCTCTCTCTGACGGCGATCCCATGTTGGGCATAATTGGAAATTTTCTACGGCCGCGCTTCAAGAAATTCACCTCGCGCATATCTTGTTTCCGGAGGACTGGCGGACTCGCCGCAGGCCTCCACCCTATCCTCGGAATAATAAATTACAAAATAATTCAAGATTTTGCAATATATGCTTGACAAGCAGGCCATAGCATGGTTAACTAAATGTTAGCGCTACCATTTTTAAACAAAACTACCACGTTCACCCTTACGCGGATCCGCTTCGTTTTTTCGGAAAAAACCACCAAAGAGGCCGCTTCATAAAAAAATCCCAAATACGGTAGCCCACGGCTGTGTTCCGACCGTGTCGCGAGCATGATTCCCAAGACCGTTTTCGAGGCGGGCGAAGTAAATACCTCGGAGAAAATCAACGGCTTTTTCAGGAGAAAACACCATGTTGAAGACTTTGCTCCGTTCAAGTCTCGCTCTGGTACTGCTTCTTGGGGCACCGTCCTTCTGTTTCGCCTTGGGGGACACCCTTACCGTTGCATACCCGGCCGACGCCAAAACCTTTGATCCGCATCTCACCGTAGATCCGGCTTCCGGCAACGTTATGCGCCAGGTATACGAATCACTGGTCAGACTGGATGAAAACGGAAATGTCATCCCCTGCCTGGCGGAAAAATGGGAGCCGCTGGAAGGAGGCATGGGGTATATTTTCCACCTGAGAAAAGGCGTGAAGTTCCATAACGGCGAAACGCTCAAAGCCGACGACGTGCTTTTCACCCTGAAGCGGGCCACCAGCCCCATCGCCGTGGCCGTCCAGCCTTTCAGCGATGTTATTGACGCGGACAAGATTGAAGTCATTGACGATTACACAATCAAAGTACCTACAAAACAGCCGCTCGGCACCGCCTTTCTGGCTTCCCTCAACCATCCCTGGGCCTCGATTCTGAACCGGAAAGCCGTGGAAACCGCCGGCAAGGACTACGAACAGCATCCGGTGGGGACCGGCAAATTCAAATTCGTGTCCAGAACCAAGAACGACAGGGTGGTTCTGGAGCGTTTTGACGGTTACCACGGCGAAAAAGCGAAGATAAAGAACGTGATCATCCGGACGGTTCTGGAAGCCCCGAACCGGACCATTGAGCTGGAAAGCGGAGCGGTGGACTTTGTTTTTGAAATACCCTTCATGGATGTGAAGCGCATTGAGGAAAACAAAGCCCTCAGGGCGGTGGTCCGCCCAGCCCAGATTACGGCCGTGCTCTGCCCGGACATCACCAGGCCGCCGTACAACGACATCCGCGTGCGCCAGGCCATCAGCCTGGCCATTGACCGCAAGGGCATAGTGAAGGCGGTGCTGCGCGGCTACGGCGCGCCGGCCAACGGGCCGATTCCCCAGATCAAGTACAACAAGGGCAAGCAGACCCCGGCGATTGAAGTTAACGTGAAAAAGGCCAAGGAACTGCTGGCCGAAGCCGGTTTCCCCAACGGGTTCAAGACCGTGATGATCTGCCCGGATCGGGCGGATCGCGTGGCCATGATGACGATAATCCAGTCAAACCTGAAAGCCATCGGCATAGACATGGAGCTGAAGATTTATGAATTCGGAGCTTATCCGGAAATCATAAGAAAACCCGGCCACGATACCTGCATCTGGTACAACTTCGGCGGCGCGCCCGCGCCGGATCCCTACTTCTTCCTTTCTCCGATCTACCATACCAACGTCATCGGAAAAATGAGCACATCCTTCCTGAGCGATCCCAAGGTGGACGCGTTGCTGGACAAGGGGGCCGCCCTGCAGGACGGTCCGGAACGCGAAGCCGTGTACGGCGAACTCTGGGACAAGCTTAACGAACTGCTGCCCAGCATCCCCATCGTCTGGCCGTCCAGGATTTACGGCACCGTGGCGAGCCTGCGCGGCATTCACTTCGACGGCACCGGCGTGACCGATTACAGCAACGCCTACTTCGAAAAGTAACCACAATGAAAACCCTGCCCGGCGAGTGCCGGCATTCGCCGGGCAGGGCCAAAGACCGTCCATTCCAGGAGGAGTCTTGTGCTTATATATTTTTGCAAACGGTTGTTGGCGATCATTCCGGTCATGCTGGCCGTAACTTTTTTGCTGTTCACCCTGCTTTATTTTACGCCTGGGGATCCGGCCGTCTTCGCGCTGGGAGAAAGCGCCACCCCGGCTAGCATTGCCGAATTTCGGCGGGAGTACGGACTGGACAAGCCGTTTTTCGTCCGCTACGGGCATTTTATATATAACGCGGTGGTGCACCAGGATCTTGGCCGCTCCTACCTCACCCATATGCCGGTGGCCGAGCAGATCGCCAAGTCCTTCCCCATCACCCTCAAGCTGGCTTCCGGCTCCATTCTCATCGCCACGGTTCTCGGCATTACCTTCGGCGTGATCTGCGCCATCAAACAGTATTCCATTTTTGACAACGTGGCCATGATCCTGGCCATGTTCGGCATCTCCATACCGGTTTTTTACCTGGGCATTCTGCTGGTAATCTTTTTTTCCGTATACCTGCGATGGCTGCCGTCGTCCGGCTTCAGCACGCTGGGCCAGAGCATTATGCCCTGTTTTACCCTGGCCGCCGCATCCATGTCCATCATCGCCCGCATGACGCGCTCCAGCATGCTGGAAGTCATTAATTCAGACTACGTGCGCACAGCCAGAGCCAAGGGCCAGCGGGAAGCCCTGGTCATTATCAAGCACGCTTTGCGCAACGCGCTCATCCCGATCATCACCATCGTGGGCATCCAATACGGGAATATGCTCGGCGGGGCCATTCTGGTGGAATCCGTTTTTTCCATTCCCGGCGTGGGCCGGCTGGCCGTGGAAGGCCTTAAGGCCAGGGATTTTCCAATGGTTCAGGGCACGGTCATGTATATCGCCCTGACTTTTGTGGTGCTCAACCTGCTGGTTGATTTGCTCTACGCCTGGGCGGATCCGCGCTTGCGCAGCCGGTTCAGATAGGAGGATATACATGGCTATTTTACGCAAAAACAGCAGCTTCTATTTAACCATGGTGCGCCTGCGGCGCAACCGGCTGGCCATAGCCGGCCTGTTGGTCATTGTCGTGCTGGTCATTATGGCGGTCTTCGCTCCCTGGATAGCCCCCCACCATTACGCGGAACAGGATCTGGCCAACGCCTTTGAGCCGCCCAACTGGAAATACTGGTTGGGCACGGACGAATTCGGCCGGGATATCCTTTCGCGGATTATTTACGGCGCGCGCGTGTCTTTGCAGGTGGGCGTTTTCGCGGTTGCCCTGGCCATGTTTGCGGGAGGCGGCCTGGGGGCCGTGGCCGGCTACTACGGCGGGCGGCTTGACGGAGCGATCATGCGTTTTATGGACGTGCTGCTCGCCATGCCCCAGATTCTTCTGGCCGTGGCCGTGGCCGCGGCTCTGGGCCCCGGCCTGCTCAACGTGACCATAGCGGTGGGCGTGGCTTCTCTGCCGATTTTCGCCAGAGTGGTGCGCGGCGCCGTGCTTTCCATTGCCGGGCAGGAATTCATCGAGGCGGCCCGATGCATGGGGGCTTCGGATTTCTGGATAATAACCAGGCACATCCTGCCGAACTGCAGCGCGCCGATCATAGTCCAGGGCACCTTGCGCGTGGCCCAGGCCATTCTGGCCGCGGCCGGGCTGTCCTTCATCGGTCTGGGCATTCAGCCGCCCTACCCGGAATGGGGCGGCATGCTGGCCAGCTCCCGCGGGTTCATCCGCGATTACGCCTATATCAGCGTATTCCCGGGCCTGGCCATCATGATCACCATCATGGCCATGAATTTTTTGGGCGACGGCCTGCGCGACGCCATGGACCCCAAGCAGAAAAGATAGGCAGGGGATTGTTATGTCCGACTCTGATATTCTTTTGGATATTCGCGATTTGAGCGTCCGTTATTACACGGACACCGGGGTGGTGCGGGCGGTGGACGGGCTGGATCTGGACCTGCGGGCCGGGGAATCTCTGGGCCTGGTGGGAGAGACCGGCGCCGGCAAGACCACGGCCGCCCTGGCGGTGATGCAGCTTATCCCCTCGCCGCCCGGAAAAATCACCGGAGGGGAGATCCTTTTTGAAGGCAAAGATTTAACCGCCCGCACGGACGAGGAAAAAAGACAAATCCGGGGCGGCAAGATCGCCATGATCTTTCAGGACCCCATGACCTCGCTCAACCCGTTGATGGCCGTACGGGAGCAGATCGCCGAAATGCTGCTCCTGCACCGGAAAATCAGCCGGAACGAGGCCATGGACCAAGCCGGGGAGATGCTCCGCCTGGTTGGCATACGTCCGGAACGCGGCGGTGAATACCCATATCAGTTCAGCGGCGGCATGAAGCAGCGGGTGGTTATTGCCATAGCCCTGGCCTGCACGCCACGGCTGCTGATCGCCGACGAGCCCACCACCGCCCTGGACGTGACCATTCAGGCCCAGATCCTGGAACTGATGCGCGACCTGAAACGCCAGGTCAACACCGCGACCATTCTGATCAGCCACGATCTTGGCGTGGTGGCCGAGCTGTGCGACAGCGTGGCCATTATGTACGCCGGGCGTATTCTGGAAAAGGCCGGCATACGCGACTTGTACAAAACCCCCCGCCACCCGTACACTCTGGGGTTGTTCAACTCCATACCGGATCTGACCAGGAACGTGACGCGGCTGAACACCATTGCCGGGCTGCCGCCGGACCCCACGGAAGCGGTCTCCGGCTGCTGTTTCGCGTCGCGCTGCGGCCAGGCGGACGCGTTGTGCGCAAAAGAAAAGCCGGCCATGCGCACTATTGCGCCGGGGCATATAGTGGCCTGCCACAAGGTTCTTTAGAGAGGATACCCTTATGAATTTGCCGCAACCGGATCCTTTTATCCTGACCCGGAATCTGAAAAAATATTTCCCCACGCCCAAAGGCATGCTGCATGCCGTGGATGACGTGAATTTAAGCATTGTCAAAGGCGAAACCCTCGGCCTGGTCGGGGAGTCCGGCTGCGGCAAGTCCACGCTGGGCCGGGCGATCATCCGGCTCCAGGAGCCCACGGACGGAAGCATCTTTTTCAACGGAGAGGATATTTGCGCCTACCCCAAGGAAAAATTGCGGAATTTCCGCAAAAACGCGCAAATGGTCTTTCAGGATCCTTATTCCTCCCTTAACCCGCGCCTGTCCGTGGAGCAGCTTATTGCCGAGCCCTTGCGCATCCACAAGGCCCACCCGGCTGAGCGCGAAATCGCCAAACGGGTCCGGCAACTCATGGATACCGTCGGCCTGGCCCAGCGCCTGGCCACCTCTTTCCCGCACGAACTGGACGGCGGGCGGCGGCAGCGCATCGGCGTGGCCCGCGCCCTGGCCCTGAACCCGGAATTCCTGGTTCTGGACGAGCCGGTCTCCGCCCTGGACGTCTGCATTCAGGCGCAAATCCTGAATCTTTTGCAGGATCTCAAGGACGAGTTCAACTACACCTACCTGTTCATCACGCACAATCTCAGCGTGGTGCGCCATATCTCCAACCGCATCGCGGTCATGTACCTGGGCAGGATCATCGAGTTGGCGGACCATCTGGCGATTTTCGAGCAACCCCAGCATCCCTACACCCAAGCCCTGCTTTCGGCCATTCCCATCCCCAGGGTGGACATCGACCGCGCGGACCGGATTATCCTGGAGGGCGACGTGCCCAGCCCGATCAACCCGCCGCCGGGCTGCCGTTTTTACGATCGCTGTCCCTCGCGCCAGGATGGCTGCCGCGAGATCATGCCGGAATTGCGGGAACTTTCTCCCAGGCACTTTACGGCCTGCCATCATCCCGGCCGGATTCGGAGGAAGCGGACCGCCGGGAACACGTCTCAAAATTGAAATTCCATAAACAGAACCACTTCAAGGAGCAACATCAATGGACAAAACAAATATTCTCCTGATCACGACCGATGAACACAGGGGCGATGCGCTCGGCGGCCTTCCGGGCAGCGTTGTGGATACGCCATATCTGGAGGAACTGCGCCGGTCCGGAGTGAATTTTCCGCGCGCCTATTCCGCCTGCCCGGTGTGCATGCCCGCGCGCAGAACGCTGATGAGCGGCAAAACGCCGTACCATCATGGGGTCTTGATGAATTATTACCTGCCGTTCGAAGGCGCGACGCTTCCGGAGGTTCTTAAAAACGCCGGGTATCAGACGCATTTGTGCGGAAAATTGCACTTTTACCCGGAACGGAAGCTTTACGGCTTCTGCAGCGCGGACTGGGCGGACGGCCCCTACAACAAGGACCGCGACAACGACTACGAGCGTTTTCTGAAGCGCAACGGACTGTTCCGGGAGGCCGCGCTGGCGCATGGATTGAGTTACAACGGAGTGGCGGCCAGACCGTTCCATATGGAGGATCGGTTCCATTTCACCAACTGGTGCACGGACATGGCGCTCGATTTTCTGGAGCGGCGCGATCCCTCCATGCCTTTTTTCCTGAACGTAAGCTATCATCAGCCGCATGCGCCCTGCGCGCCGCCAGCCTATTATTTTGAAAAATACATGAACCGCACGCTGCCCGAATTGCCGAAAGGGGATTGGACTGATGATTTGCCGAACACCCAAAAGGGCACGCCGGTCAACGCTTGGCGGGTGGATACAAAAAATCCGGCCTTGAAGGAATACCGCGCCGGATATTACGGGTGCATTGAGCATATCGACCATCAAATCGGGCGGCTGTTGTACGCGCTGCCGGACAACACCATAATCATTTTCACGTCGGATCACGGCGAAATGCTCGGAGATCACGGCTGGGTCAGGAAACGTTCCGCCTATGAGGGGTCGGCCAGAATCCCCCTGTCCTTCACCTTCAGGGGCAAGTGCGGCCGGGAGCACGGCATTGCCGCCGGAATCGACGCGCCTGACGCGGTCGAGTTGATGGACGTCATGCCGACCATCCTGGACCTTGTGGGCATTGACATTCCCGAAGGAGTGGACGGAAAATCCCTGATCCCGGCCATGCGCGGAGAGCCTTTGGGCCGCCGGTACATTCACGGCGAATGCGCAAGAATGGAAACCATCGGCAGCGGCATGCAATACCTTACGGACGGAAAGCAAAAGTATATCTGGTATCCGGCCCTCGGGTTGGAGCAATTGTTCGACCTGGAGAATGACCCCAAGGAACTGCGCAACCTTGTGGCGGACCCGACATACGCGGAGAACCTGGCCGCCTGGCGGGCGCGGATGGTTCTTGAACTGGACGGCCGGGAAGAAGGCTTTGTAAAAGATGGCCGGCTCGCCAAACTTGACGGCCCCACTCCGGTGTGCGCGGATAAAACAATGATAGGCCTTGGAAAATCCGACGAGTTTAACACCGTAAGTTTATATTAGAGCCGAATCGGCGCGGAACGGCGGAACACAGCCGGGGCGGCGATCCGTCCCGGCTTTTATATTCCCAACTTGACGCATGGAAATGAAGGGGTAAAAGAAGAAAGCCGGTCCGCTCTGCATTAAGCAAATCGCAACTATATTTTTGGAGCTTAATTATGCAAAAAATCCAGAAAAAAAATGTCGTCGTCCTGATGTTCGACAGTCTCCAATACAATTACCTTGGCTGCAACGGCAACAAATGGATCAGCACGCCGAACTTCGACCGTTTCGCCAAAGAAAGCGTGGTCTTTGACAATTTTTACATTGAAGGCCTGCCCACCAGTCCCTGCCGCCGGGCCATGCACACCGGCCGCTTCACCCTTCCGGCCAAAGGCTGGTCCGCCCTGGACCTGGACGACACCACCATCGCGGACCTCTGCTGGGGCCGGCCCATCGACACGGCCCTTATTTTTGACTCCGGACCGCACCGCCAGCCAAAATTCGGATATACCCGCAGCTTTGACAAAGTCTGGTTCCTGCACGGCCACGAGACGGACCACTACTATTACCGGGAGGACGAGCTGATTCATCTGAACCCGGACGACTACATGGAGGAGCGCGTCCTAAAAGCCATGCCGGAGGCCGGGCGCGAGCCGCTCATGAACGAACTGACCACATTTTTGAAGCAGCGCCAGTACTGGAAGGGCGAAGAAAACCAGAACGTGGCCCAGATCATGAAACGGGCCGTAAAATACCTGGAGGAAATCGACCGGGGCAAATCCTTTTTCCTCTGGGTGGACAACTTTGACCCGCACGAGCCCTGGGACGGGCCTTCCGTGTACGACAAAAAAATAAACTGTCCGTATGATCCGGACTACAAGGGCAAGGACATGTTCCTGCCGCCCATGGGCCCGGCAAGCATGTACACGGAGGAAGAACTGCGCCACGTGCGCATGCTCTACGCGGAAAAAGTGACCATGTGCGACAATTGGCTGGGCTGGTTCATGGATAACCTGAAGCGCCTGGGCCTGGAGGACGATACTCTGGTGCTCCTGGCGTCCGACCACGGCGAGCCCATGGGGCACGGCGAACACGGGCACGGCATCATGCGTAAATGCCGCCCCTGGCCCTACGAGGAACTGGCCCACGGCGTGCTCATGCTGCGCGGCCCCGGCCTGCCCGGCGGCAAACGCGTGGAAGCCTTTGCCCAGTCCTGCGACGTGGCCCCCACGGTCTGCGAATGGCTGGGCCTGGGCAAGCACCCCAGCCACCAGGGCGCGAATCTGCTGCCCCTGGCCAAAGGCGAAGTGGATAAGGTGCGCGATTTCGCCGTGGCCGGGTTTTATAAATACTCCTGGTCCATTATCACCCATGAATGGTCGTACATCCACTGGCTGAAAAAAATCGGCGACAATTTCGGGGCCTACCAGATCTACCGGGCGGACATAGAAAAATCCTCCGCCCACTTGAACGTGCAGGGGGGGATCAAGGAATTCGTGCTCAGCCCGGAACAGAAGCAGCAAATTAAAGAAGCCTCCCTGGACGGCGAGGAACAATGGACCTGCACGCCTGGCAGCGAAGTGATCCTGCCGGAAGGCGACGAGTTGTACGACCGGCGCGCGGACCGCGCCCAGCTTGACAACGTGGCCGCCAAGCACCCTGAGGTGGCCAAGGAACTTTTGCGGAAGCTTAAGCTGTACATGGAGGATCTGCTGGCGTCCTGAAGGATTTTTTCAGGGACGCATGAACTCGTGTTCTCTGGCAAAGGAGATAAATGCGGGGCCAAAAGGCGTGGCGACAGGGTTATTTTAACAATGGAGCAAAGCATCATGCGCAAAATGTTCTCTCTGGTTCTGGCCTTGTTCATGTTCTGCGGCGTATCCGCCCGGGCTCTGGCCGCGGACGCGCCTGTTGAAATCAGCTTTTTAAACTTTTCCACGACCGAGGACGCCATGAAGTCCATTTACAAGGTCATGGAAGACTTTGAAAAGGAAAACCCCGGCATCAAAGTCAAAAATATGCCCATCGGCGTGGGCGACATCCGCAGCCAGCTCATCGTCATGATCATGGGCGGCAACGCCCCGGACGTGGCCCAGCTTTACGTGGGCGACGCCGTGGTGGTTTACACAATGGGCGCCCTGTACTCCGCCGAGGAACTTTACGATCAGAAATTCCTGGATAATCTTCCGCCGCAGTTTTTCGACATCGGCAAATGGGGCGACAAGCATTCCGGCGTGGTGTTTTCGCCCAACCCCATGACCTTCTTCTACAACAAAAAGCTGCTGGACCGGCTCGGCTACAAAGAACCGCCCAAGACCCTGGACGAAATGGAAGCCATGATGAAGAAGGGCAAAGCGGAAATCAAGGATCTCATCGGCTTCCAGTCGGACACCACGGTGCGCACCCTGGGCTTCAACCACCAGTGGAACTTCATGAACTGTTTTGAATACCTGCCCATTCAGGGCAACGTTTCCAAGCTGAACAGCCCCAACATGGTCAAATTCGGGGAATGGATGCGCCGCATGGTCAAGGAAGGCTACACCCTGCCCGGCAAGCGCTTTGGCGAGTTCCGCCCCATGGCCGCCCAGGGCCGCCTGCTCTTCGCCATAGACAACGCCCAGCATCGCGGCCTGATGAAGGCCTTCAAAAAGGATATGACCGACCAGGAATACGCGGAAACCTGGATTCCCGCGCCCTTCCCCATGGGCCCTTCAGGCAGGTCCGCTTCCTCTCCGGACGCCCAGTCCCTGGTGGTGCTCAAGAGCACAAAACACAAGGAAGCGGCGGCCAAATTTGTGGAATATCTGACCGCCAGCAAGTCCGCCCTGACCAAATACCAGGACCCGGCCGGCTTCCTGCCACCGGTGAAGAACTACCAGGAGCTGGCTCCAGGCAGTTTTGCGGATCCGGGCCGCCAGGGCACCATGAAGTACGCGGTGCCCAACACCCTGGGCATGCCGTTCGGCCCCAACTACGCGAAGCTGGCCCTGCTGATCATGACCTCCATGCAGGAAGTCATCACTTCCGACAAGCCGGTCCAGCAAATCCTGGATTCATATCAACCGAAGATCGAAGGAATCATCCAGTAGCCCGTTGCGGGACAAGAATGCGAGGCCGGGGCGGGTAATCCGTTCCGGCTTTCATATTCCGGGCTTGACGCATATATGTATGATATGGTGGAATAAAAAAAGAAAATCAATTCGCTTTATCCTGCCGGTGGAGGTTTTTCATGCAAAAAATCGAGGCTTTGCTCAAGGCGAAAATTCCTGGACCGGAAACCGGCATTGAAATTAAAAAATCCATCTGCGCCATCTGCGACCCCATGACCCAGTGCGGCCTGGATGTTTACGTAAAGGACGGCCGGGTGATCAAGGTGGAGGGCAGCGACGCCCATCCATTTAACAACGGCGCGCTCTGCGCCAAAGGCGCGGCCACCCGCCAGTATTTGTACAGCGAAAAGCGCATCAAAACCCCCTTGCGGCGCGTGGGGGCGCGCGGCTCCGGCCAGTTTGAAGCCATTTCCTGGGACGAGGCCCTGGAGGAAACCGCTAAAAGGTGCCTGGCCGCCAAGGCGCAATCCGGGCCGGAATCCGTAATTTTTTACGCCGGGTACACCAAATACTTCCGGCCCTACTTAAGCCGCCTGGCCAGCGCCTTCGGTTCCCCCAACTACTGTACGGAATCCAGCACCTGCAGCACGGCCACGGGAATGGCTCAAAAACTCGTCTTCGGCGCGCCGGGCGGCCCGGACCTGGGCAATACGGACTGTTACCTGGTCTGGAGCTGCAACCCCTACTATTCCGGCCACGGCAAAGCCCAGGCCGTGGACAAAAAACTCGCCAGAGGCATGAAGATGATCGTGGTGGACCCGCGCATCACGCCCACCACGGAGCGCTCGCACATCCACCTGCGCCCGCGCCCCGGCACGGACGGCGCCCTGGCCCTGGCCATGGCGCAGGTGATCATCTCGGAGAACCTGCACGACGCGGATTTCATCGCCCATTATTCTTATGGCTTTGACGAGTACCGCGACTATGTGAAAGATTTTTCCCCGGAAAAAGGCGAAGAGCTCACCGGCGTGCCCGCCGCGAAAATCCGGGAGGCGGCCCGCCTGTTCGCCACGTCCGGCCGGGCCTGCATCCAGCCCAGCGCCTCGCCGGTGGTGCACCACACCAACGGGGTGCAGAACTACCGGGCCGTATTCATGCTGGCCGCCCTGACCGGCAACTACGACGTGCGCGGCGGCAACTTCGCGGAACCGCCGAGTTGGCTGTATGTTTCCGCCGGGTTCCGGACGCGCGAGGAGGAGTTCAAGCACCCCACGCCCCTGGACAAGCTGGCACCGCGCATCGGCGCGGAGCGCTTCCCGGTCTGGATGGAAACCGCCGGCGGCGAAGCCCAGGCCATGTTCCTGCCGGAACAGCTGCGCACGGGCAGGCCTTACCCGTTAAAGGTGTTGCTCGGCTTTGGCATGAACCACCGCATGTGGCCGGATTCCGAAGGATTTAAAAAGAGCCTGGAACACCTGGATTTCATCGTCAACACCGATATCTTCATGACCGACACCTGCCGCCTGGCGGACATCGTCCTGCCGGTCTGCACCTCGCTGGAGCGCTCCGAACTGCGCGCTTACGGCTCCGGCCACGCCTTGCTCAGCCAGCCGGTCATTCCGCCGCTTTACGAATCCCGCTCCGACGTGGATGTCATCTACGCCCTGGCCAGGCGTCTCTGCCCGGCCGACGACCTGTTCGCCAAAGGCTACGAGGCCAGTCTTGACTGGATTCTGGAGCCTTCCGGCCTTACGGTCGCGGAACTGAAGAAGCACCCGGACGGCCTGCCGATAAAGAACCGCCCGGCCGTGCCGGAGCGCAAGTACCGGAACGGCGCCAAAACCCCCAGCGGCAAAATCGAGTTCAAGTCCAAAGTGCTGGAAAAATACGGCGAAAAGCCCGGCCTGGAATCCCTGCCGGTGTACGCCCCGCCCCGTTACAGCCGGGAAAGCGCCCCGGACCTGGCGCGCGAATACCCCTTTACCCTGAACACCGGCTCGCGCCTGCCCATGTTCGTGCATTCCAGAACCTACCATCTGTCCTGGACCAGGGGCCTGCGCCCGGATCACCCGGCGGCGGACATCCACCCGGACGACGCGGCCGGGCTGGGCATCCAAGCCGGCGACTCCCTGCGCCTGTCCACGCCCTTCGGGGCCATCAGCGTCAAGGCCAACCTGACCCGCATGGTCCTGCCCGGCGTGGTCCACATGTACCACGGTTTTGGCGGGGCGGACGTGAATTCCCTGCTGGAATGGGACTACCTGGACCCGATTTCCGGCTTCCCGGGCTATAAATCCTTGCTCTGCAAGCTGGAAAAAACCGTCGACGGAGGCGCGCGCTGATGGACAAGACCTTATCGCTGGACATAAGCCGTTGCGTCGGCTGCGGAGCCTGTGTGGTGGCCTGCCAGGACCAGAACGATCTTTTTCCGGAACAGGGCCTGCCGGCCTTCCGGCGCGTCTACCAGGCGGAAAGCGAGGGGCCTTCCGGCCCGATCATCCGGTATTTGTCCCTGGGCTGCCGGCACTGCGAGGACAGCCCCTGCCTGACCGGCTGCCCCACCGGGGCCATTTACCGCGACGAGCCCACCGGAGCGGTGCTGGTGGACAGGGACCGCTGCATCGGCTGCCACAGTTGCGCCCTGGCCTGCCCATTTGGCGTGCCGCGCTATGACGCGGAGGATCTGATGCGCAAGTGCGACTTGTGCTCCGAACGCTTGAAGGCCGGGCTCAAGCAGGCCTGCGTGAAGGCCTGCCCCTTTGGCGCCCTGCGCTGGGAAAACCCCAACCAGGCGCAAAACGACAAGGAGCGGCGCTGGATTGACAGTATGGCGGCCGGTTGCGGCCCTGCGAGCGGCTGATGTCCGCCCGCCACGCGATCATCGGCAACGGCGCGGCCGCGGTGGAAGCCTGCCGAGGCCTGCGTAAAAGCGGCTATGACGGCGGCATTGACGTGTTCGCGGCCGGCAGTCTGCCGCCGTACAACCCCATGCTCACCACCTATTACGCCTCTGGCAAAATCCCCTGGCCCCTGCTCTTCCCCTATGGCGATTCCAACGCAATCTTCGCCAAACACCAGGCGACCCTGCACCAGGATTCCCCCGTGTCCGCTCTGTCCGTCAAAAACCGCAGCCTGACCACGGCCGACGGCCGGACCCACGCCTTTGACAAATGCCTGATCGCCAGCGGCGCGTCCGCCATTGTGCCGCCCATTCCCGGCGCGGATTCCCCACGCGTGCTGGTCATGCGCACTGTGGAAGACGCCGTCAGACTTAAGGCCGCTCTGGATAAAAAGCCGAAGCGCGCCCTGGTGGTGGGCGCGTCCATGGTCGGCATCAAGCTGGTGGAAATGTTCTGGAAGGCCGGCCTGGAAGTCACCCTGGCGGACATGGCGGAGCGCGTCTTCCCCCTGGCCGCGCACCCGGACTGCTCGCGCCTGATCGAGCGGCGCCTCGCCGCCATGGGCGTAAAGCTCCAATTCTCCGCCGGTCTGGAGCGCCTGGAAGACGCCGGACAGGGCCTTTTGGCCCACTTTAAAAACAACCCGGAGCCTCTACCGGCCGATCTGGTCCTTCTGGCCATTGGCGTGCGCCCAAACCTGTCTTTTGTGGACCGCTCGGAAATCGACATCCGCCAGGGGGTGCTGGTGAACGCCCGCCTGGAAAGCAACGCGCCCGGCATCTACGCCGCCGGAGACGCGGCCCAGGGCCTGAATATCCAGAGCGGCCGGCGGCAAATCATCGGACTGTGGGCCAGCGCCCGCAACCAGGGGTTTGCCGCCGGGTGCAACATGGCCGGAGAATTTCGCGAATACGCCGGCGAAGTTCCGCACAACATCACCCATTTCATGGGCATGCACTTTGTGGGCATCGGCGACGCCGCCAACGCCGACGAATGCCGGACCACCCGCTCCGGCGGCGCCCTCTCCCAAATCCTTTACAAAGACGGCAAAGTCTGCGGCGCGAATTTTCTGGATGACTGCGCCGAAGCCGGCGTATTCAAGGGGGAGTTTGTGAAGGGAATGCTTGGGAGGGGAACCGCAAGGGCTCGCGCCATTGATGTTCCCCTCCCAAGCCCCCTCCCCTCCTGAACCCTTCCAGGGTAATGATCGAGAGGGTGAATACATAGCCGACAAATAACTAAATCACATAACGCGGATAAGGGGGTGGGGGTTTGGTGGCGGGATTTTAAGGGGGTCCCCACCCTTGTGGTCCCGCCACCAATCTCCATCATCACTTCCCGGTCAAAGCCAGGTTTTCCTTGTTGGCGGCATCGACTTTATCGCTCCAGAGTCCGGCTTCCTTGTAATAAAGTATGGCGCCTTCGTGGTACGGGGGCGCGGCTTCGTAAATCGTGCCCCAGGGCCTGGCCAGCGGGCTGACGCTTTCCCATTCCTTTCTGTTGTCTAAAATGGCCTTTACCACGGCCTGCGCCACCCGCGGGTCCATATCGGCCCTGGCGTAAAGCGCGTTGCGGAAGGTCGGGGCGTTGGGAATCGCGCTCTTGTTGCGCAGTTCCTCGGAATCAGCCGGTATATTGCGCAGGAAAAATCCTCTGGGCAGCTTTTCCAGGCAGACCTTGGCCTGACTGTCGTCAGGAGTAATAAACACGCATTCTCCGGCGGCCTGGTTCACTTCCATAACCGAGGCGGGCACGACCGGCAAAAGGGCCGCGTCCACCCGGCCTTCGATAAGGTCTGTGACCGCCTGAGCCTGCGAGGGCATGGGCATGGTTTTGCGCAGATCCTTTTCCGTCATTCCGGCGGAAAAAAGCATGGCCTCCAGCACCGGCTGGAACATCGGGTTTCCCGGCAGGGAGGTGTACGCGGTCTTGTCCTTAAGATCGCTTAGTTTCTTCAGGCCGGAACGCGGAATGGAGCAAAAAAGCAGCGAATATTCCGTGCCCGGAACCAGGGTGCGGATGAACGGCATGGTTCCCAGCTCCTTGTAGGCCCCTTCCCCGCGCATTACGGAAAGCGTGTCCGGCCCGCTGTGGATGGCCATATCCAGCTCGCCTTTTTTCATCATGGGCGCCCAGACCAGCGGCCCGCCCACAGGCTGCACGATGACGCGCTGAATCGGCGTGTGCCGTTCAATGGTTTTGGCAATGGCCGTGGCAATGGAATGCAGCGCCGTGCCGGAAGTCGGCGTGGATAAAACGAGCCGCTTGGGCCACTGGATTTCCGCGGCGTGCGCGCCGGGAATGGAAATCGCCAGAAAAATCGCGCTTAACAGGAGAGAGAGGCTCAATTTGGCAAAACCGGTTTTCATGGGCACTCCTTGCGATTTGTTATTTGATTGTTTGAGCCAGCGGCGCGGAATCGCGGCCCGCCGGAGTTTTTCGGCCCTGCGCCTTGTAAAGCCAGAGGCCGAAGGCCAGGTTCAAAGCCAATAAAGCCGAATCCACCGCCAAAGACATGGGAATGAACAGCGTCAGGCCTATCAGCACGGCCACAATGCGGCAGGTCCAGGAAAGATGGCCGCGAAAATAGCCGGACACGCCGCTGGAGATGGTTATAAGCCCCACGGCGGCAAAGGCGAAGGAAATCAGAATCTGGTGCAGCGGTCCTGTCCACAGCAGGGAGGGAGCGGCCACAAAAGCCCAGGGCACCAGGTAGCCGGCCAGGCCCAGCCGCATGGACAAAACGCCGGTGCGGATGGGATCGCCGCCGGTTATGCCGCAGGCCACAAAAGCGGCCACAGCCACCGGAGGAGTGATGAAGGACAGGCAGCCGTAGAAGAACAGGAACATGTGGGCGGCCAGCGGGTGGATGCCGCCGTCAATAAGTCCCGGAGCGAGCAGCGTGACCGTGAGCAGATAACATGGCAGAGCCGGCATGCCCATGCCCAGCACAAAAGAAGCCACGGCGGCCATAAGCAGCATGAGCGCGGTGCTGGAATGCGCGAAGTCGGAAAGTTCGGCCGACAGGTTGGCCCCGGCCCCGGTCACGGTGAGCGCGGCCACCACCACGCCGATGATGGCGCAGATGGGGATAATCGCGGACATGCCCCGCGCCGTGTCCTCCAGAACCAGCAGCGCGCGCTTGAGATTGAGGCGGCTTTCCTTCCGGATGGAAGTGCAGATCACCAACGCCAGCAGGGTATATAAAATGCTGGTTTCAGCGGAATAGTTGAAAACGCCCATGAAAACCATAAGCACGGCAAAGGGCAACAGGTAATACCAGCCGTCTTTCATCACCGCGCCGATTCGCGGCAGGGAACCCTTGGGCAGGCCCCAGGAGCCCACGCGCACGGCCTCTATATCCACCTGAAACAGCAGGGTCATGTAAAAGAGCACGGCCGGCAAAAAGGCGCCCGCGCAAACAGTCCAGTACGGCACGCCCAAAAATTCGGCGATGAGAAAGGCCGTGGCGCCCATGACCGGCGGGGTGAACATTCCTCCGGTGGAGGCCACGGATTCCACGGCCCCGGCCAGCGGGGCGCTGAAGCCGTTGCGCATCATCATGGGTATGGTGATCTGGCCGGTGGTGGCCACGTTGGCCGCCACGGAGCCGGACAGCGAGCCGAAGAGCATGCTGGAAAGAACGGCGGTTTTGGCCGGACCGCCCCGGGTGCCGCCCATGCAGGCCAGAGCCAGATCGCTGAAAAACTTGCTGGCCCCCGTGGCGTTAAGCACGGAGCCGAAAAGAATGAACCCCGGCACGGTTGTGCAGACCACGCCCAGCACTGGCCCCCAAATGCCTTCGCCGCTCAGGTACATCCAGCCTGTTGCCCTGGGCAGGGAAAACCCGGTGCTCATAAGAAAGCCGGGGAAATAGTCGCTGAATATAAAATACAAAAAGGCCGCTATGGCCAGAACGGCGGGCGCGCCGCCCGCCGTGCGCCGCACGGCTTCCACCAGGGCCAGGGCGAACCCGGCCGCTATGGCCAGTTCCAATCCGGAGGCGTCGCCCCATTTCAGAACGAATTCCGGCGAATAGACAGCCACATAGCCGCACCCGATCAGCGTCATGGCAAGCAAAAAACATTCGTAAAGGCGTATCCGGCTCATGTCGCCCCGGCGGCCCGGCACGGTAAGGAGCGCAAAGGCGATAATCGCCCCGGCGCAAATGGCCCGGTGCGTCAGGGGACAAACGGTAATACCCAGGTAAAACAAAATTTTGCAGATATTCAGAAGCAGATAGATTGTCCACCCCGCCCCAACCGCGAAAGCCAGTTTGGTGCGAAGCGGCCGCTCCGCCCAAGGTGTTTTTGGAGAATACTTCTCAGCCGCTTCCGTCATTCGTTCCTCCAAGAGCATGTTAGAGCAAATTAACGCCACAGTGGCGCGAATAAGGCGGAGAACACGGTAAAATCTGACTTGTCTCTCTTTTTCC
>JAVBSC010000055.1:0-33348 GCA_031547305.1 Desulfovibrionaceae bacterium | reverse complement strand
ACAGGCCGCGCCGCGCCCCCCCCCCCCCCCCCCCCCCCCCCCCGCCCCCCCCCCCCCCCCCCCACGGGCGCGGGGCCCCCGGCCCCCGCCCGCCGCCCCCCCCCCCCCCCCCCCGGCATATTGCCGGGAGTTTCCGTAAGCCACGCCTTCTTGTCTGAAAAGGCCAATGCGTGTAAGGTGCGTCAATGTCTGAGACTCAAATGTTTTATAAGGATTTATGATGGAAGAACACCCTGAAGATATGAAAGATTTCGTGCTGGATAATGGGAAGGCTCCCGCCGGGCAGCCCTCCGATGCTGATCGGCCGCGGGCTGGCGAACAGAGCCTGGATTCCGGCCCCCTTTTTTTGAGCCCGCCCGCCGCCGCGCCCGCAGCGCCTGCCGCGTCCGCCCCTTGTCCGGTCAGGCAGCCTTTTCGCCGGCGCCACCCCAAAACTTTTTTCTTTCTGTTGCTCCTGGGGCTGCTCATCCTGGCCGGGGCGGCCGGGCGAACTTACGACGTTCTGGACAGCCGGGGCATCCTCAGCGGCCCGCGCCTGGCTGTTGTGGAAGTGAACGGCATGATCGTGGATTCCGCGGAGACGCTGCGCTGGATTTACCGGGTGGAAGAAGACCCCAGCATAAAAGGCGTGCTTTTGCGCATCAATTCCCCCGGCGGGGCCGTGGTGCCCTCGCAGGAGATTTACAGCGCGGTAAAACGCCTGAAGTCCAAAAAACCGGTGGTGGTGAGCATGGGCACAACGGCGGCTTCAGGCGGCTATTACATAGCCGTGGCCGGGGATTATCTTGTGGCCAACCCCTCCACTCTGACCGGCAGCATCGGCGTGAAGATGGAGCTGACCAACCTGGAAGAACTGCTCGGGCATCTGGGGGTGAAGCCGCAGACCCTGAGCACCGGCAAACTCAAGGACGCGGGCACGCCATTCCGGCCCATGACCCAGGAGGAGCGCGCCTACCTGGACGGATTGCTTAAGGATATGTTCGACGAATTCGTAAGCCGGGTGGCCGAAGGCCGGAAAATGAGCAAGGAAGCCGTGCTGCCCCTGGCGGACGGCCGGGCCTTTACCGGCCGCCAGGCCCTGGCCCTTGGGCTGGTGGACAGCCTGGGCGACGAGCGCAGCGCCCTGGCCGAGTTGCGCGGGAGAGCCGGGGTGGGGCGCGACGCCGAGGTTTTGCAGGCCCCGGAACCGGAACAACACTTCATTCTTAAACTGCTCACCTCGCTGCTTAACTTCAGCGCCGGGCAGGGCGGGTTCGGTAGCGGGCCGGGCTACAGATTTGTGTATTAGAGCAATTCTCTTTGAAATTGCTCGGCAGACGCGAAGCGTGTTGTTTATCTTGAGAATCTCGCATTGCTACAAGCTTAACCCTATACAGCTTGCGAAACTTGCATTGTTTAATCTCAAAGTTAAAGTGCTCTAATTGAAAATGGCCTAGGCATTTCAGCTTCGTGCGCAAAGAAGCTCCCCCGGCGGTTCCGGAGGAGCTTCTTTGCTTTATTGTATGGAGTGGAACTAGCCGCGGCCAAGACGCTTGCGCAAACCAAGCATGCCCGCCAGACCGGAACCGAGCAGCCAGGCGGCGGCCGGAATCGGGGTGGGGTTGAGTTTGCCTAACTGGAACACGCCGAACATGTCGGTGTAGGTCTGGGGATTCTTGCTGGCATCGCCCACGCCGAAGAGGATCGTGCCGGCCGGCAGAATCCAGCCGTTGTAGGTAAAGTCAGCTGTGAGCTCCCAGAACTTGATTTCCTTGGCCGCGGGATTGTTGCCGTTGGCGTTGTTGTCGGAATTCAGCTTGAAGAAATGGGTGCCGTTTTTGACGATCAGTTCAAAGGACAAATCCTTCACGTTCTGGTTGGTGCCCACCGGGTCGCCATTAAAGGTCCAGCCATTGCTGAATTCCGAGTTGCTGAACAGGCCGCTGAAATGCTTTGCGTTGGTGCCGGTGCCGAAGTTGATCAGCTGGTCGCTGCTGCCGCCCAGAATGTACACGTCGGCATACACCTGGCCGCCGCCGCCCAGGGCTTTTACCCAGTCTTTCACATAAGCCGCGTTATTAAAGCTTTCGTTGATCGGCTTGCTGAAGTCAAAACCTTCCGGGTTGTATTCATAAGCCAGCGCCTGAGCCGAAAGCCCGCAAACCATAACCGCCGCGATAATAAAAGTGATAAATTTCCGCATCATGTCCGCTCCTCAAGGTTTTTTTAGTTTATGCGCTTCAAAGGTAATCGGCGACGGTCTTGCAACATATTGGCCATATTATAATAATATAAAATATTTTATAACATTAGAGCAAAAATATCTTATTTTGATCTGATTTTTTCAGACGTAAATCTAAGTAATTTACTCAAAAAAATGATGTTTCGTCTGAAAAAATAAGACAGTAGGCATATGGGGATGAGCCAAAGTTCTGCAAGTACAAGTGAATATGATTGTTTTTGGTCGTACGGCAGTCCGGTTTATTCGGAAAATGGGTGGAAATCTTATATGCACTGCAATTTGGCTCTGGCCGTGCAATACAGGGTTTTTAAATGACAACAAAGCTGAGTATTTTAGTCTGAAAAATCAATGTTGTCCGGAAAAATAAGATAAAAAACCTTGGATTACGGCCGGAATTTACTTAGAGACAGCCCGGAGTATTTTCATTTGAAGACGCGCGCTCCGGCGCTTGACGGCGAAACTTGTTTCGCCCGCGCCCGCGCGGCGGGCGGCGGTTGCCACCTCCCGAGCGGATGGGCATTTTAAATGTTAACTCTCTAAAAAATAGAAAACTCCCCTGGCAAGCCCAGAGGAGTTTTGGAGTTCTCCGTGATCACGCCTTGAACAAACTCTTCAGCGTGCGCGGCTGGCAGCGCAGGTACTGCGGGGCGGCCCGCGCGTCCGCGCCCAGGGCGGCGGCCGCGTGCCAGGGCCAGCGCGGGTTGTACAGCATGCCCCGGTCTATGGCCACCAGGTCCGCCCGTTCGTGATGGATTATGGATTCCGCCTGCTCCGGAGCGGTGATCAGGCCGACGGCAATGGTGGGCAATCCGCTGTTTTTCTTCAGATACTCCGCATAGGGCACCTGGTAGCCCGGACCCAGGCTGAGCTTTTGGGCCGGGTCCAGGCCGCCGCCGGAAACATGCGCGGCCGCCGCGCCCAGTTTTTTCAGTTCCAGGAGAAAATCCAGGCTCTGCTCTTCGTCCCAGCCGCCTTCCACCCAATCCGTGGCGGAAAGGCGCACCCAGGCCGGACGTTCGGCCGGAAAAGCCTCGCGCACCGCAGCGAACACCTCCAGCGGAAAGCGCATCCGGTTTTTCGGGCTCCCGCCGTACTCGTCCGTGCGTTTGTTGCTAAGGGGGGAAAGAAACTGGTGCAGCAAATAGCCGTGCGCGCAGTGCAGTTCCACGCCCTCAAAGCCAAGGGCCGCGGCCCGTCTGGCGGCCTGGACAAAAGCCACGCGAATGCGCCGGAGGCCATCTTCATCCAGGGCCTGGGGCGCGGGATGCCTGCCAAAGGGCAGGGCGGAGGGCGCCACTGTTGTCCAGCCGCCGGAAGCTTCATCCAGCGGCCCGCCGCCCTCCCATGGCCTGGATGTGGAGGCCTTGCGCCCGGCGTGCGCCAGTTGCACGGCCAGGCGAATGGGCGAGGAGTGCCGGGCCGCCGCGATTACCGGTTCCAGCGCCCTTGCGCAGTCGTCGGACCACAATCCGAGATCCGCCGGACTGATGCGGCCTTCCGGCAAAACCGCCGTGGCCTCAATGATCAGCAGCCCGGCCCCGGAATGGGCCAGCATGCCGTAGTGTCCGGCGTGCCAGCCTGAAGCCAGCCCGTCCGCGGCCGAATACTGGCACATCGGCGGAATGACTATGCGGTTGTCCAAAATCAGATTACCCAGGGAAAAAGGGGAAAAAAGCCTGCTCATGGCCACCTCGGATGAAGGTAAAAAATTCTCGCCTTTCCGGAAACAATGGTTATATAGTATGACAATGGACGCCAAAACAAGCCCCTGGCGAAAATTAACCTAATTATAGCTCGGGAGGAAAATATGTGGGAATATACCGACGCCGTGCGCGAGCACTTCATTAACCCCCGCAACGCCGGGGAACTCAAGGGCGCCAACGCCGTGGGCGAAGTGGGCAGTCTGGCCTGCGGGGACGCTCTCAGGCTTTTTTTGAAAATTGAAGGCGACCGCATTGTGGACGCATCTTTCCAGACTTTTGGTTGCGCCAGCGCCATTGCCTCCAGTTCCGCGCTTACCGAGTTGATCAGGGGCAAGACCGTGGACGAGGCCCTGAAAATAACCAATAAGGACATTGCCGCTTACCTGGGCGGACTGCCCAAGGAAAAAATGCACTGTTCCGTGATGGGCGAAGAGGCGCTGGAAGCGGCCATCCGCAACTGGCGCGGCGAGCCGGCCACGCCTCAGGCCCATGAGGAGGGCCGGCTGGTCTGCAAATGCTTTGGGGTGACGGATTTGCAGATTCTTAAGGCCATCCGGGAAAACCGCCTGACCACCGTGGAAGAGGTGACCAACTTCACCAAAGCCGGCGGCGGCTGCGGCGACTGTCAGCCGGAAATAAAGGCCCTGCTGGATCAGGAGCTTGGCGCGCCTAAAAAGGAACTTCAGGAAATAAAGCCGGTTTCCAAGCCGCTCTCCAACATCCAGCGCATGCAGATGGTCATGAAGACCTTGGAAGAGCTGGTGCGTCCGCGCCTGCAGCAGGACGGCGGCGATATAGAACTGGTGGATATGGACGGCCGCACGGTCATTGTGGCCCTGCGCGGCATGTGCACGCATTGCCCGTCCAGCCGGACCACGGTGGAGGGCTTTGTGCAGCAGACCCTGCGGGATCAGGTGGATCCCGGAATAGTTGTGCGGGAGGCCTGATATGAGCGAAAAAGTCATTTATTTCGATAACAACGCCACCACTGGCGTGGCCCCGGAAGTTATCAGCGCCATGCTGCCCTATTTGTCGGATTTTTACGGCAACCCATCCAGCATGCACAGCTTTGGCGACAAAACCGCCCAGGCCATCAAAAAAGCCAGATCCCAGGTGGCGGCCCTGCTGGGCGCCCAGCCGGATGAAATACTATTTACCTCCTGCGGCACGGAGAGCGATTCCACGGCCATCCTGGGCGCTCTGGCCGCCGTGCCGGAAAAACGCCATTTCATCACCACCCGGGTGGAGCACCCGGCCGTGCTGGCCCTGGGCCAGCAGTTGGAGAAACAGGGCTATAACCTCACCTGGCTTAACGTGGACGGCAAAGGCCGCCTGAACCTGGACGATCTGGCCGCGGCCATTACCAAGGATACCGCCCTGGTCTCCATCATGTTCGCCAACAACGAGACCGGCAACGTCCACCCCATCATGGAAGCCGCCACACTGGCCAAAAGCCGGGGCGCGCTGTTCCATACCGACGCCGTCCAGGCCGTTGGCAAGATTCCCATCAACCTGTCCGAACTGCCGGTCGATTACCTGGCCTTGTCCGGCCACAAGCTGCATGCGCCCAAGGGCGTTGGCGCGCTTTACGTGCGGCGCGGCTCGCCCTTCAGGCCTTTTTTGCGTGGAGGGCACCAGGAGCGCGGCCGCCGGGCCGGTACGGAAAACTCCGCTTCAATCGTGGCACTGGGCGCTGCCTGCGAGCTGGCCGGCCTGCACCTGCCGGAAGAAAACACCAAGGTAAAATCCCTGCGCGACCGCCTGGAAGCCGGCCTGCTGGCCGCCGTGCCGGACGTGCGCATTAACGGCGATCCGGCCAACCGCCTGCCCAATACCCTGAATATCTCTTTCAAATATGTGGAGGGTGAAGCCATTCTGCTGCGCCTGGACCCCCTGGGCGTTTGCGCCAGCTCCGGCTCGGCCTGCACCTCCGGCAGCCTGGAGCCTTCCCATGTGCTGCGCTCCATGGGCGTGCCCTTCACCTACGCCCACGGCTCCATCCGTTTCAGCCTGTCCCGCTACAATACCCAGGAGGAAGTGGACTTCATTCTTGCCGAATTGCCCAGAATCATCATCCAGTTGCGCAACCTTTCGCCCTACCGCAACCTGCCGGACGATTTCGCCCCGGCTGAAGGCGAAGGCTGCGCCTGCGCGATTGAATCTTAACGCATTGCCGCAAGCGCGTAAAAAGCAAAGGTCCGGATTCCCCGCGTGTGGGAATCCGGACCTTTTAATGTCAATTCGTTCTATCTCGCCGGAAGCGGGGTATAGGAGCTTTTTAGGTCCAGAAGCGAAGGATCCAGAACAAAGGCCACGGAAATATCGTTAAGGCTGGCTGGTTTTTGGGGATTCACGGCCAGGGCGAAGGCGCCTCCGTTATTCAGAAAGTCCAGAATCTGGCTGATCAGATTCTCCTGTTCCGGCTTTTTAGCGGATTCGCGCAGCTTGAGCAGTTCCCGCTTCAGGATTTCCTTTGATGGCAACAGGCCGTTATCGGCCAAAAACACCATCAGGCGGCCTTCATCATCAAGGCGGGCTTCGCCGTTGATCAGGCGCAGCTTTTCCCCCACATTCGCCTGTTGCCCGCCGAGCAGGCTTTGCCAGCCGGCTCCGGACAGATTCAGAACGCTGTGCAGGGCGCCCAGCCCGGAAAGGCTGGCATCCACGGCCAGTGTGGTGTTTTTGCCGGGCTGCTCGGCCATGGGCAGGCTGCCGCTGCCCTTGGCGTCAAAGCGCATGGGTTTTGCGGGGTCCGCGGCATAGCTCTGGGGCAGGGCGGGGGAGATCAGATTTTTTACAGTAAAGTCAAACCCCAAGGCGGCATCAAGGTTCAGATCCAGCAACAGTTCATCAAAGGAGGTAAATTTGCCTTCTCCGTTTTGAAAACGCGCGCCGGCTATGGTTAGGCCGGACAGGGCCACAGGCGCTTTAACGGCTTGTTCCTGAAGTTTTTCGTTTAAAGAGGCCGGGAAGTTTTTCAGAAAATCCGGCAGGCTGCCTTCCGGTCCAAAAAACCAGCCAGGAGCGGCCAATTTAGTGAAGCTCAGGGTTTGGATTTTCCAGATTGTTTCCTTGCGCGCTTTCAGCTCCAGATTTTTCGCCAGGCATGGCCCGGCCATGGTCAAAGAAAAGTCCTTCTGGTCCAGGGATTCCAGGGACAGGGACAATCCTTTGCCGCCCGCTTCACCGGCGGTCAGGTTGCTGGCCCGGATACCGTCCATGCTTATTCCGCCGGCGGCCTCAAAAAGTAAAGTTTTTTGCCGCTCGCGTGGAAGATCCGGTTTTTGCGACTGCTCCAGAGCTTCAATGAGCCGGCCCAGATCTCCGCTTATTTCATCCAGGCTTATTTCCGAGGCGGTGGCGTCACCCAGGCCTGATTCCAGGCGGAGGCCGCGCAGGGTAAGATTTTTGGCCCAGGTTCCCTTGACCGTGGCCGGATTGCTCAAAAGGCCCAGATTGGCCCCGGCCAGGCTCAGCTCATCCAGCCAGAGGATGGTTCTGGTTCTTTGCCCGGCGTTAATGGCGGCGCTTAAACGAGTAAGGCGCACCCCACGGGAAAAAAAGGAAACATCCAGCCCCTCAAGGTTAATATCCAGAACAGGCTTGAGTTTTTCCAGTTCCGCCCGGGCGTCCCTGGCCAATTTTTTTTCATACAGCGGCACGCCCACAAGCAGGATTGCCCCCAGGAGCAGCAGAACTCCCACCACGATGGGAAAGATGAATTTTTTACGTGAAATGCTGTTCATACTACCGCCTTTGCGAAGGGGAGCCTAAAATTCTTGCACTTTAAAATCGGGACAGGGCGGCGCAAGGCGCCGCCCTTCCGAACGTCAGAACCGGGCCGGCCCGGCAAAGAGACTGGCTATTTTTGCGCCGGAGCGGCCGCGGGCAGGTATTCGACACTGCCGCCCAAGGCTTTTTCCGCCGGAATATTGTTGCCGTCAAGCGCGCCGATGTCCTCCACGGAAAGCGGAGTGGCCGGCTTGAAGGAGACTTTCAGGGTGCCGTGCCCCTGGAGCAGCTTAAGGGCGCCGTCCAGCAGCTTGCCCAGGAAAGGATCTTTTTCCCGGCCGATCTGGGCCTGGATTTCCTCCACAGCCATGGCGCGCATGGCGTCCGGGCCGTCGCCTGTCACGTCCGCCACGGCAAAGATAATGTCGGACAGCTTCAGATCCGTTACTTCCAGATTCATGCTCTTGAACTTGGCGCTTTCAATGCTTTGCTCGATTTTGTCGCCGGAAGGCTGGAAAAAGTCCGGACCGACCATCTCCATCCCGCCGCTCGCGGAGCCGATACCTTTAAGGTCGGCCGCGCCTTTGATGGCAAGGGTTTTGTCCGCTTGGCCGTAGAGAATGTTCACGGACTTGTCCAGTTCCAGGGGGCCTTCAAAGCTTTCAAGCGCGGTTTCCAGTTCCGGGCTGAACATGGCGAGCTGGTCCAGAATCGCCCGGCTGATCTTCAGCTTTTTCAGGTTAAGGCTATATTCGTTTTGCGGTCCGATTTTCAGGGTCGCGCCCAGCAGATCCGCGCTCACGCCGTCCTTGACCTGGAGCAGGGCGGGATTAATGTTGATTTGCTTCAGGTAGGCGTCTTCAATGCTGATCTGGTTCTTGGACAGAAATTCCACCACCTTGACCTGGGTGCCGGCGCTGTCTTCCTGGGCGTTGCGCAGGATTTCGACAAGCGGGGTCAAATCGCCGAGCCGGAAGTGTTTGAGGCCGATTTCTCCAATGGTGGCCGCCGGCTTGCCCATGACTTCCAGAGAGCAGTTGCGCGCCACGCTGGGGCCGCCTTCCATGATGGTCCAGGGGCCGGATTCCGAGCTCTCAAGACTGAGGGAGCCGCTGATCAGGCCTTCGCCAAAGGAGATGACGTGGTTTTTTTCATAGGCCCCGCCTATGCGCGCGGTTTTTATCGCGTCGTAGGCCTGGGCGATCGTGTCGATAATCACTTTTTCTTCCGGCACTTCGCCTTTGCGGACCAGATCCCGGAGCTTGATATAAAGCGGCCGGGCCTTTAACGGATCCACAGTGACGTTTTTGTAGCCCATTTCCGCCACTTTGCTGGAGCTGCCGGTGGTTATGGTTTCAACGTTGCGCAGGGTGACGGAATCAACGCTGCTGCCAATGAAATTATCGTCCTCAAAAACGTCCCAAGAGACGCCTTCATACAGGGTTTCCCCGATCTTCACGGTGCCGGTTAAAGGAATATCCGGACCAAGGTTGAATTCCATGGTCGCGTTAGTCATCTTTATGCTGCGGGAAAGCAGGGAGATTTCCACTTTCTCCGCCGAGCCGGTAAGATAGGGGGCGAAGTCGTTCAGCCGTTCCGCGTATTTTTTGGCCAGCTCGCCTTCATAATATTTCAGGCCGCCAAAGGCAGCCGCGGCCAGGATTACGATTGCCCCAAGCGCGATAAAAAGTTTTTTCCCCCCGCCGGGCTTGGCGGCAGCCGAATTTTCCATTTCTTCCCCCAGGTATGTGAATTTTTTTGTTTATAAAATTAATTGACGGTACAACGGCTAAATTTCCATGATTTCCTTTTCCTTGGCCTGGCATTTTTTGTCCGCGCCGGCCACGGAAGAGTCCGTGAGCTTCTGAATTATTTCCTGAGATTTTTTATTTTCATCCTCACTGATTACCTTGTCTTTCTCCAGTTTTTTAAGAGCGTCGTTGGCGTCGCGGCGCACGTTGCGTATGGCCACCTTGGCTTCTTCCGTGAACTTGCGGGCCACTTTGACCAGATCCTTGCGCCGTTCCTCGGTCAGGGGCGGAATGGAAATGCGGATGATCTTGCCGTCGTTAATCGGGGTGAGGCCCAGATCCGACTTGAGAATGGCTTTTTCCACCAGAGCGAAGGCCGCGCGGTCCCATGGCTGGATGGTGATGGTGCGGCTGTCCGGAACGGCCACTGAAGAAAGCTGGCTGACGGGCGTGGGCGTGCCGTAGTAATCCACCTTGATATGTTCCACCAGGGCGCTGGAAGCCCGCCCGGTGCGCAGGGAGGCGAAATCGCGGTCCAGGGCGGCCAGGGCCTTGTTCATGCGCTCTTCGGCGTCTTTTTTGACCTTTTCCATTATTCAGGCTCCTTGTGAGGATTTTCTGAAAAGCTGTTTACATGGACTTGACCAGGGTACCCACGTCCTCGCCCAGGATCAGGCGCTCAATGGCCCCGCCGAACATGCTGCAGACCACGATGGGCATATTGTTTTCCATAGCCAGAGTTATGGCGGTCACGTCCATGACGCCCAGGCGTTTTTGCACGGCCTCGTCATAGGAAACGCGCGAATATTTGACAGCGTCCCTATGCTTCATGGGGTCTTTGTCATACACACCGTCCACCTTGGTGGCTTTGATGATGGCTTCGCAGTTCAGGTCCATGCCGCGCAGGGCCGCGGCCGTATCCGTGGTGAAATAGGGGTTGCCCGTTCCGGCCGCGCAGATGACCACCCGGCCTTTTTCCAGGTGCCGCTGGGCCCGGCGCCGGATGTACGGTTCGCAGATTTCCTGCATATCTATGGCGGAAAGCACCCTGGTATCGTGCCCGAGTTTTTCCAGGGCGTCCTGCAGGGCCACGGCGTTCATGACCGTGGCCAGCATGCCCATGTAGTCGGCGGCGGAGCGGTCCAGCCCTTTGGCCGAGGCTGCCAGGCCCCGGAAGATGTTGCCCCCGCCTATAACCAGGGCCAGTTGCAGCCCCTTGCCCAGGACCGGGCTCAGTTCCGAGCACAGGGCGGACACAGTGGAGGGATCAATACCGTATTTCTGGTCGCCGGCCAGGGCTTCGCCGCTCAGTTTCAAAAGCACCCTTTTATATTTCAACTCCGCCATGCAGCACCTCATTTTGATTGCAGAAAGCTATAGTCTTTTATTAGATAATAATAAACAGGCAAACACACTAAAAAGTCATTCATTTCTGAACGGTTTACCCCAGGAGGATTCCGGAACGCGGACGTATTTTAAAAAGGCGTAAAAAGAGCCGTGCGCGGCCGCTATAAAGCCCGCCCGGCCGTCCAGAAAACCTCGTTTGAGGACATACAGCCGGAAGAATCGGGCCAGCCCGTGCCCCACCCCGGCCAGAACGCCGCCTTTTTTGCCCCTGGCGCGCAAAGCGGCCGCGCCTTGATCCGCATAGGCGTTCAGCTTGCTGAGCTGGTGCGCGAAGTCGCTGTAAGGGTAGTGGATGATTCTCGCGCCAGGCGCGTCTATATGGGCCCGCGGCCCCAGGGGCCGGTAGTGGATGTGCGCGTCCTGCCAGAATTCCACACGCCCGGTCCTGAAAATTCGCAGGATGCGGTCCGGGGACCAGCCGCCGTGTTTCATGAAGCGGTCAAAGTACCAGGAGCTTCTATCCACGGAAAAAGCCTCGGCCGCGTTCGCGTCCACCGCCTTACGGATAGCCATGGCCAGGGCCGGCGGGCAGATTTCGTCCTGGTCCAGAATAAAGAACCAGGGGGTATTCACCCGGCCGGCGGCAAAAGTGAACTGGTCCGCAAAGCCGGTCCAGTCCCGGTGCAGAATTACGGCGCCCGCCCGGACGGCTATATCCAGGGTTTTATCCGTGCTGCCGCAATCCACGACCAGGATTTCCCGGCAAAATTCAAGGGAAGCCAGGCAGCGGTCCAGCAGGCGTTCGCCGTTGAAGCTGAGCACCAAGCCGGTGAGCGCCGGGTGTGGGGGGGGATCGCTTTGCGGAGTATCCATGCTGGCGTTAAACAACGGGGAGGCTCAGCCTCCCCGTTCGTGCTTTATTCCTGGCCCAGTTGCAGGCGTACGTAGCGCGCCAGAGTGAGCGTGTCGCCCAGGAGCTTGCCCTGGTCTTTGATCAGGTCTTTTATGATTACTTTGTCGTCGCGAATGTAGGCCTGCTCCAGCAGGCAGACTTCCTGGTAATATTTCTTGATGCGGCCTTCCACGATTTTGTCCACGATATTGGCCGGCTTGCCTTCGTCCAGGGTCTTCTGGCGGAACACTTCGCGTTCCCGCTCCACCAGGGTCTGGTCCAGGCTTTCAGCATCCAGAGAAGCCGGGTTGGCCGCGGCCACCTGCATGGCGATGTTCCTGGCCAGCTCCAGAAGGCGCGGATCCTTGGAGGTTTCCGGCTTCTGGCCTTTTATTTCCACCAGCACGCCTATTTTGCCGTTGGCATGCACGTAGCAGCCCACCACGCCGCCCTGGCTTTCCCAGCGGGCGAAGCGGCCAACAGACATGTTTTCGCCCAGGGTGGCGATCTGGTCGTTCAGGGCGTCGCCCACCAGGGCGTTCAGGGCCGCCGTGTCAGCGGGTTTTTTGCTGAACACGGTTTCCGCCATGTTTTTCGCGAACTCTTTAAATTTGTCGCCCCTGGCCACAAAGTCGGTTTCGCACATGACTTCCACAATGGCCGCAACGGAGTTGTCCGGCACCAGCCTTTGGGCGATCATACCTTCGGAAGTGGCCCGGCCGGCCTTTTTGGCCGCTTTGGACAAGCCTTTCTGGCGCAGCCAGTCAATGGCTTTTTCCAGGTCGCCGTCGCATTCCTGCAGGGCTTTTTTGCAGTCCATCATGCCCGCGCTGGTGCGGTCGCGCAGTTCCTTTACCTGAGAAGCGGAAATATCTGCCATGCTATAAACTCCTATTCGCCGTCAGCGCCAAAATTTTCTTCCGCCTGTTCAGCAACGGCGCCCATGGCCGTGGAAGGCGCGGAAGCTTTGGCGAACTCTTCTTCCGGAGCGGCCTTGCCGTCGTCCTTGCGCATGGCCGCGCCTTCCACGCAGGCGTCCGCGATGTGGGCGACAAAGAGCTTTATGGCGCGGATGGCGTCATCATTGCCGGGAATTATAAAGTCAATCTGATCCGGATCGCAGTTGGTGTCCGTGACCGCCACAATGGGAATGCCCAGCTTGCGGCATTCCTGCACGGCGATGGCTTCGCGGTGCGGGTCTATGATGAAGGCCAGGTGCGGCAGGCGCTCCATGTCCCGGATGCCGCCCAGGACCAGCTTGTGCTTGTCCAGTTCGCGCTGCAGGGTGAGGATTTCTTTTTTCTGGTAACGCTGGACCGAGCCGTCTTCAAACATGGCTTCCAGCTTCTTCATGCGGTCAATGCTTTTCTGGATGGTGGCAAAGTTTGTCAGCGTGCCGCCCATCCAGCGGTTGGTCACGTAGAACTGGCCGGCGCGACCGGCTTCCGCGGCCACGGCCTCCTGGGCCTGGCGCTTGGTGCCGATGAAAATGACCCGCCCGCCCTTGGCCACGGTATCCGCCACTTTGTCATGGGCGGTGCGGTAAAGTTTGACGGTTTGCTGCAGGTCGATGATATGAATCCCGTTGCGCGCGCCAAAGATGTAGGGCCGCATCTTGGGATTCCAACGCCTGGTCTGGTGACCGAAATGCACGCCGGTCTCCAGCATCTGCTTCATGCTTACGTAAGGCATGGACTACTCCTGGGTTTTGCTTCCACCCCGGCATGATCCTGCAACCCGAAAGCCTTTCCTTCGGGCACCCCGGACCTGAACCGTCTGTTGGGCCGCCGTGCGCTTTTGGCCAGGCGGGCAACATAAAAGGGTGTGCTTGATTAAGTTGAACAAATTCCCATACGCCTGTTTTTTACTGCGGGCAAGTAAAAATTGCCTGAATAAATTTTGGCGCTCCATTCTGTTCCGCTTGCAATAAAGGTCATGACCTTATAATGTAACACCTCTGAGGTTGCCGGCAAAGCGGGGGGTACCCCGGACGCGTTCGGGGAAGCGATTTTCTCCGACCCTTTGCCGGCGATTTTTTTGTGGAAGGCGGGCCTTTTTTTTCAAAAGACGCCCCTGGCCCTGGCGTGATAACCAGCAATGAGGGAAAAATGAATAAATTCAAGAGTCGCCCGGTCTTTGCCCTGGTGTTCGCCTTCGCGTTTTTTTGTCTGGCCCTGCCGGCCTGGGCGGCCAAGGCCAAAGAGGAGCAGGTGATCGTCTATAACTGGTCGGAATACATCCCCCAGTCCGTGCTTGACGATTTTACCAAAGAAACGGGCATCAAGGTGATTTATTCCACCTTTGAGTCCAACGAGGCCATGTACGCCAAGGTCAAGCTGCTGCGCGGCAAATCTTACGACGTTATCGTGCCCTCTACCTATTATGTGGACATCATGAGCAAGGAAGGGCTGCTGGCCAAGCTTGACCACAGCAAGCTGACCAACCTGCCCAACCTGGATCCCTCGCTCATGCACCAGTCTTACGATCCAAAAAATGAATACAGCGTGCCTTACATGTGGGGAATGGTGGGGCTTATGGCCAACCGCAAACACGTTGCGCCGGATGCGCTGCTCTCCTGGAAGGATTTGCTCAAGCCGGAATTCAAGGGCAAGATCATTCTTTCCGACGACGTGCGCGACGCCTTTGGCATGGCCCTTAAGGCCACCGGCCATTCGGTGAACAGCACGGACGAGGCCTCCATCAAGGAAGCCTACGAATTTTTGCTGGCCCTGCGGCCGTCCATAAAAGTCTTTGACGTGACCGCCATAAAGCAGGCCCTGATCAACGAGGAAGTCACCGTGGGCATGGTCTGGAACGGGGACGCCATAGTGGCCAAAGAGGAAAACCCCGACCTGGAGTTTATTTTTCCCAAGGAGGGCGTGATGATCTGGATGGACAGCCTGACCATAGCCGCCAAGTCGGAAAACAAGGACAACGCCCACAAGTTTATCAACTATCTGCTCCGGCCGGATGTGGCCAAGCGTTGCGTGGAGGAATACCACTATTCCACCCCGAACCTGAAAACCCTGGAACTGCTCAGCCCGGAAGATCGCACCAATCCGGTGCTGGTGCCGCCGGCGGATAAAGTCGCGGCCGGCGAGATACAGACATCCATAGGTCGGACTATGGAAGTGTACGAGCGCTACTGGGAACAGCTCAAGACGGCCAAGATCCCGGGCGAATAAGGCTGAAACGGGGCTTGAATAATTCTGTCGCGGACCCCGGCCTGCTCAAGCGGGTCGGGTCCCGATTTTTTGAGAGTTTTACGGTTCGGCCTCGATTCTGACGCGGCCGGGCGCGGATTTTAATCATGATGCACGAACACGACGCCACCGAACTGGAAAACGAGCCCATAGGGAAGCTGCTGGCCAAGTACTCTTTTCCGGCCATTACCGGCCTGGTGGCCTATTCTTTGTACAACATCATCGCCAGCGTCTTTATAGGGCACGGGGTCGGTCCCATGGCCATTTCCGGCCTGGCAGTCACTTTTCCGGTCATGAACCTGACATTTGCCTTTGGTCTGCTGGTGGGAATAGGCGGGTCATCCGTCGCTTCCATCCGCCTGGGGCAGAAAAACCTGCCCGGCGCGGCCAGGGTGTTGGGCAACGCCCTGGTTCTAAGCCTGATCAACGGCCTGGCCCTTGGCCTGTCGCTGCTCTATTTTCTCGACCCCATTCTGATCGCCTTCGGGGCAAGCGAGAACACCCTGCCGTACGCCCGCGATTTTATGCAGGTTCTTCTGGCCGGCCTGCCCGTAACCTACACCATGTTCAACCTCAACCACCAGATGCGGGCCAGCGGCTACCCCAACAGGGCCATGATTTCCGTGCTCATGACCGTGGTCATCAGCACCCTGCTTACCCCTGTGCTTATTTTCGTCCTGGAGCTGGGCATGCGCGGGGCGGCCCTGGCCGCCGTGCTCGCGCAGTGCGCCGGGCTGGCCTGGGTTTTGTTCCACTTTTGCAATAAGGACAATACCCTGCATTTTCAGCCAGGCATTTACAGGTTGAAAAAAGAGGTTGTGCGCAGCATCTTCTCTATAGGTCTGTCCCCGTTTTTGCTCAACGCCTGCGCCTGCCTGATTGTGGTCATCGTCAACCTCGGCCTTAAGCGGCACGGCGGCGACCTGGCCATAGGCGCCTACGGAATAGTGAACCGCGTCCTTATTCTGCTCTTTATGACCGTGGTTGGCCTGACCCAGGGCATGCAGCCCATTCTGGGCTATAACTACGGGGCCAGGCGCATGGACCGGGTGAAACTGACCCTGAAATACGGCGTAATAGCGGGCACGGGCATCACCACGGCCGGGTTCGCGGCCTCGGAGCTGTTCCCCGGCCTTATCGCGGCCATGTTCACCAAGGACGCCACCCTGATCGCCCTGGCCACGGACGGTCTGCGCATCATGACCGCCGCCTTCCCCCTGGCCGGTTCTCAGATCGTCATCGCCAATTTCTTCCAGTCCATAGGCTGGGCCAGGGTTTCAATCTTTCTGTCCATGAGCCGGCAATGGCTGTTCCTGATCCCGGGCCTGCTGATCTTCCCGTCCTTCATGGGAGTGAACGGCGTGTGGATAAGCGTGCCCATTGCCGATACCCTGGCCTTTATCGTAACCAGCGTCCTGCTTTACAAGTATCTGAAGAAAATGGCTTTGCCCGATTGATCGGGGGGCTCCGTCCCGGAGTCCCCATATCTCAAAAGTCAAAATACATCTTTCTCATAAAAATGTCGCTGAATTCCTGGTTGCCGGCCAGCTCCAGGGTGCGGACGCGCCTTGCCCAGGCCCTGGCCGGTTCCCGGCTGGGCGGGTGGGTCAGGAAGAGTTCCGCGCCGGCCAGGGATGAATTGCCCAGGGGGGTGACAAGGCGGCCCAGGCCTGGTGGAATGAAGCCGGTTTCCTCCAGATCCGACGGGCTGATGTGCAGCCCCAGGGCGCCGGCCAGAAAGATACGCCTCAGGGAGGCGGCTTTAAGGCCGGCTTCGCGGAGCAGCAGGGTTAAGGCCGCGCCAAAGGCGGCCTTAACCTTAAGGATTTCCTCAATGTCGTCGGCGCTGATAAAGAGGCGGCCTGGCAGGCGTAGTTGGTTTGGAGCGGCCTGGCCGGGGGCGGTTTGGGCGTTGGCGGGCGGGGCTTTGGGGTAGGCAAAGCGCCCCTGGCGGCTGAGTAGGCCGCTTTTAAGCAACCGGGCGGCCAGTGAAAGGTAGCCGGCCCCGCAGATGCCAACGGCCGGACCATTGCCAATGGTCCTGGCTTCCAGGCCGAGCGGGGTCAGGATAAAGGCGTTGGCCGCGCCAGGCCTTGCTTCCGTGCCCAGGGACAGGCCGATGCCCTCCAGGGCCGGCCCCATGGGGACGCTGGCGGCCAGCGCCTGATCCGGCCCAAGGGCCAGGATGAATTCGCCGTTGGTGCCCAGATCCGCCAGAAGGAAAGGATATTCAGGAGCCGGGCGATCCGGCGCAAAGGCCAGGGAGGCGTAGCCGGCGCTTAAATCCCCGCCCACAAAGGGTGAAATCAGGGGAGCAATCCAGACTGGCGGCAGGCCGGGCAGAGCTTCCCAAACTCCGCCATGGTAATTCAGGCGGTAGGGTGCAAAGGATAGGCCACTGCAGTCCAGGCCAAGAACCAGATAAGTCATGGCCGGGTTGGCGGCCAGGCACAGGGCGGGCACAGAGGCTTGCCGGGCCAGGCGTTGAAGAGCGCCCAAGGCCAGGCCGCGCAGTCTGTCCGCGCCTTCCGGCGTTGCGGCAAAAGCCAGGCGGGACATCACTTCGCTGCCCGCGCCCATTTGCGGGTTGATTTCCACGCGCGGCGGGGAATCCGGGGGGTAACCCGGCCCGCAGAGCCGGGCGTGCAGGCTGGTGGTGCCGAAATCCACGGCCAGGCCCCCGATGACGGGGGGGGGGAAATGGGGCGGAGTCTGTTGTTCCACGCCGGGCAAAGCATCTTCGGCCGGGCGGATGTCTTCCGGCAGACTGAGCAAAAGATCCGGAGCGGCCTGGCGCCGGCAGCCCAGCCGCCAGCCGGCTTCCAGGGTGTGCTCGTTGAGGATTTGAATTTCTTTTGGATCCGGGGACGGAGCGTCCCGCAAAAACCGCACTCGGCAACGGCCGCAACGGCCCAGCCCGGAGCACAGGGCCGGGGGGACGAAAAAGCCGGACAGGTAGATGGCCTGGGCCAGGGTCTGTCCGGGCCGGAAGCCCACGGTGTACTGCCCGCCGGTTGTCGGCAGGCGCAGGGAAAAGGCGGCCATGGAAAAGGTGGGGTTAGAGATTTTACTAAGGATGGTCCTGAATTCAGAATAAGTCAGATTGCCGGAAAAGGCCATGGAAAAGCCCGGACCCTTCGGGGGCTGTTGGCGCTATGTCTTTTTGCCGTCCGGCTGCGTCAGATTTGACTGGGCACTCCTGTGCCCCGCCCCCGAGCTCATTCCGCTCCCCGCGAAATTGCCGGGCGAATGGGCAGGCTCATCTTCCTTGCCAGAGAACGAAAATTCTTCAGCGTCAACAGAGATCCCGCGGGAATCCGGGCTTAACGAGCCCGCTCGTTCCTAAGAACTAGGCAAAGGTGTCGAGTTTATTGCCCAGTCCGGCCGCGGAAAGAACAGTTTTCTGGAACTGGTAATCGGTATCCACTTTCACTCCGGCGCCGTTGTCCGTGCTGTTCAGTTTGTCCAGGGTCTGCGCGATTAATTGCGCTCCGGTCGTGTCCTTCTGCGTTTTTGCCAGTACCCCCAAAGCGAGCCCGGCCTGCGTGGACGCCATGCTGTTAAGTTCCATAAATCGCTCCTTGATGAATGGTTTATGGAACGCATATCGGCAAAACAGGAGAACAGTTAATCCCCGCTCAATAAAAATCAATCGTTAAGCTGCCAGCGCAGCCAGGCAAACAGCACGTTGCCGTTGTTTCTCGTCCCGGGGATGTAAACGGCCTGCAAGGCCAGGCGTTTGTATTCAATGCCGGCCATGGGCAGAACCAGGGGGAGGGGAATATAGTCATAATTGTCCCTGGCGGTCAGGCCCATGGTAAATCCCACCCCGAAGCGCCAGTCGCGTTCTTTGTCCGGACTCCAGTTTTTTATGAAACCGTATCCGACAATGGGTTCGAATTTATTATAGGAATCCATGAAGCCCATGGCGTACAAAGCGTGCCAGTCACCATCCTCATCGTAGAAAGAGCGGCCCAGGCCCGCGCCCCAGGGGTTTTCGTTATATCTGTCTATGTGGCTCTGATCGTAGGCCAGGCGGTTATGCCAGGTATACAGCGGCAGATACAGATCATAGGTGGGTGAATTCCAGGCCTGGGCCATCCGGGTTCCCAGGCGCTCGAACATGCCCATGTCCGCCGGCAACGGCTCCACTGTTTTAGGCGCGGCTTCTCCCGGCGAATTTTCGGACTCTCCCGCCCAGGCGGCCAGGTCTGGAAAGGCCAGAAATAGCCAGGCAAGCAGAAGCGTCAGTAACATTTTATTTCTCATAATCCCCCCCGCCCTTTGGCAGCGGCAAATTTTTATGCATAGTAAGAACTTTTATCGCAAATTTTGGATGAATCAACCCCTATGCGTCGCAATATCAGCCTGCAGATTGCTTATCGCTGGAAACGTACGCGAAAAACTTTGCAATTTTATTTCCGAAGTTCTTCGCCGGCCGCCTTTATTGTCGCGGCTACAGTCTTGGCGAGTATCCTGAAGCCAAAATGCTGTGAGTGGTTACAAAATATCTTGTGCGGGTTGTTACATATAAGGCGGGAAGCAATCAGGATGGTAAGCCGGGGAATGTCGCATCCCCCGAAAACTCTGGATACGCTTGACAGGTGGTCTTCTCCCAGGAAGCGCCGCCATTTTATCAAGCCGCGGCCTGTTTGAGCCGGACGGCATGCCTGGCATGGGGGGCGCGGCATTTCAAAGTTGAAATGCCTTTATACGGCCATTGCGGCAATCCGGAGCACGGGGATACCGCCGTGACGTTCAGCTTTACCGTGACGCCGCAAACTCCGCGCGCCTCATTTTGGGGACAAGAGCGTCCGCAGCTCCCGGTACAGCTTGTCCACCTCAATGGGTTTGGCCACATGGCCGTTCATGCCCATGTTCAGGCAGCGTTCGCGCTCCTCCACCATGGCGTGGGCGGTCATGGCGATTATGGGCATGTTCCGGTGCCTTGAGTCGGACCGCAGAATGCGGGTGGCTTCATATCCGTCCATTTCCGGCATCTGCAGGTCCATGAGCACCAGGTCAAAGGCCGGCCTGGAGGTTTGCGCGTCCACGGCGGCCAGGGCTTCCTTGCCGTTGTTGGCCACAGTCACGTTCAGCCCGATATCCCGCAGCAGTTCTCCGGCCACTTCCTGGTTGATCAGGTTGTCTTCCACCAGAAGAACGCGCTGGTGGTTAAACCGCGGGGCGGGTTCGCCACAGGCGGGCGGCCCGGCGGCGCGGGTTGTCCGGGTTGCCTGGACGGCTTGATCCGGAGCGATTGCAAGCCGGCAGGTGAATGTCGTGCGGGTGCCTTTGCCCGGTTCGCTCTGGATATGGATTTCCCCGCCCATAAGTTCCACCAGGGATTTGGTGATGGCAAGCCCCAGGCCGGTGCCGCCGTACTCGCGCGTGGTGGAGGAATCCCCCTGGGTGAAGGCGGAAAAAATCCCGGCGATCTGTTCCGGCTCCATGCCTATGCCTGTATCACGCACTGAGAACAGCAGCTCGATTTCATCCGCGGCGCGGCTATTCACGGCGCATTCCAGGCATATTCCACCCCGTTCGGTAAACTTTACGGAGTTGCTGAGCAGGTTGGTGATTATTTGCGCCAGGCGCAGGGAATCGCCTATAAAAGCTTGCGGCACGTCTTCTTGTACGACAAAGGCCAGATCCAGATTTTTCTCCCGGCTGCGTTCGGCAAAAAGCTCGCGCAATTCGTCCAGCAGGGATTCCAGGCTGAAGGCGCGGGATTCCAGGTGCAGTTTGCCGGCCTCTATTTTGGAAAAATCAAGAATGTCGTTGATAATGCCCAGGAGCGAATGGGCCGCGGCGTATATTTTTGTGATGTAGTCCCGCTGCCTGGGGGGAGGATCCGCCCTGAGCGCAAGGTGGGCCATACCCATGATGGCGTTCATGGGCGTGCGGATCTCGTGGCTCATGTTGGCCAGAAATTCGCTTTTGACCTTGGCGGCTTTTTCCGCCGCTTCTTTGGCCAGACGCAGCTCTGCGGCATTTTTGTCGCGCATGAACTCCGCCTGGCGAAACCCGGAAGCCAGATTTTCAAAATCAAATTGCAAACGCTGGAGTTTGCGCTCCAGGATGGTGTTTTCCCTCTTCAGGGCCAGAATCTGGCTCTCCAGTTCCTTGCGGTCATCCATGCCGAGTCACGCCGTTTTGTTTACGCTGGGGTGGCGGTAGTGAAATGCGTAATGCGCAATTTTGGAGTCTATGGAATAAATTGATTTTCCGCAACAGCTTGTTCAGGCCAAGCTGTTGCGGAAAATCGGCGCGAAATAAGAATTTGCGGCAAGTTGGGATTGCGGCCGGACGCCGCTACAGGGCGCATAAACATATGGACAGGTTATGCAGACGGTTGCGCGCCTTGCCGTCTTTAACCGAAGTCGGGCAGATTTCCCCGTGCGAATAAAAGCCGGCCGTGCTCAGCGTCGCGGGCAGAATGTCCTGCACCAGACGGCCTTCGAATATATGGTCGTAGGTCAGGATTACGTACCGCCCGGAACAGGTCATGGCGATTATCGTGGAGTAGTCGTAGTCGGGATCCGTATCGGCCGCGATTCTGCCGGACATGATTTCCAGAGCGTCCCGCGTGGTGTCTATAATGTCGGAACGCTGCATCATGCGCACCGCCACTCTGGTTCCTTCCAGCACTTCCACGGGGGTGGAGCCGGCGCCGCTCAACGGATCGACCATGGTAAAGGGCACGCAGCGCGGCACGCCGTCGTCCGCGCCTTGTTCCGGCTCCATGACCAGGGGGGCCTGGATCAGGCTGACCGGTTTGGATACGTCAACTCCCTGGCCGGTCAAAAAGTCCAGCACGCTCCGTTCGTCAATGCTCCGGATAGTGCATTCCACAGCCTCGGTAACCCGCGCCGTGGCCGGTGGGGTGTCCGGAATGTTGCGGACCACGAATTTTGGCTTTACCCGGCCGCCCACCAGGAGCATGGATATGCCGCCGGGAATGACCCGTCCGTTATAAAACACCGCGGACTTGTCAAAGGTGAAGTAGTCGGAGGCCGTGCCCCCGAATAAGGGGCGGGATTCCGCCAATTCGTCCAGCACGGCCAGCCGCGAAGAATCCGGAAAATCCGGCGTTTGCGAGGAAAACACAAAGGCCAGGGAATAATCGCTCGCGCCCAGCCCGGCCTTGGCCTCGGCAAAAGCGGCGCGCAGCCGGGCTTCGCCGTCTTCGAACAAAGGCCCGGTGGCCGCGCTGGAAAACACGCAATCCTCGCCGGTCATCACCAGCAGGGTGGCGCTCAGACTGTGATAGCCGCGTGAGCCTATCTGGGCCGTGGCCGTACACCCGATGATTGGACAATCCAGCGCTTCGGACAAATAAGGCAGGATGGCGTACCATTCCTTGTCCGGCTCGGTGAACACGATGCCGCAACTGTTTTTGCCGGGAGCAATTCGCGTGTGAATCTGCGCGAGCAGATCCCGGGCCGCTTCCTGAGGATCGTATATTTCATGGGTTATGGCCAGGGCTGATTGCATGGCGTCACCCCAGCGCCTTTGCCGCGTTGCGGATGCCGTCCGGCAGCAGGGCTCCGTCCGGCCTGCCGCCCTGGCGCACGCCGATGCCGAGATGCTGCTGGATAAAGCCTTTGCCGGCCAGGTCCGCCACTTCTTCCGGCAGGATGCCCCGGCCGGGCATGACGGTGATTTTATCGCCGACCGCGTTTTTCAAAGCTTCCAGCGCGCGCAGGTCGTTGCCCTTGTCCCCTTTGTGCCCGCGGCAGAGAATGCGGCGGTATCCCAGGCGGACAAGCTCCTTTGCCGCGCCAAGGGGATCCGCGGCCTCGTCAAAGGCCATGTGGCAGACCATTTCCAGCCCTTTGCCCGCTTCGGCCAGCCTGGCCATGCGGGGCAGATCCAGATCTCCTTCCGCATTCTGCACGCCAACCACGGCGCCGAAACGGCAGAAAGTCTGGCGGGGCAGGCCGCGTTCCCGCAGCCCGGCCAGGGTGCGGCACATGCCGTCAAATTCAGCGTCCGTATACTTGAAGTCGCCCGGCCTGGGCCGGACCATGACCATGACCGGAATGGCGGCCGCTTCGGCCGCTTCGGCCAGGGTTTCGTCCGAAGGAGTCAGCCCGCCCTGGAGCGGCTCGCGCACAAGCTCCGCCCGTCCGGCTCCGTGCTCCTGAGCCAGGCGCAGTTCCGCAACGTTCTGGGCGACGACTTCCAGGCAGGGTTTAGTACGCGGCATCCAGGCGGATTTGCGCAGAAGACCCTGCATCGTTTCGCCCATAATGGCCCGCATGGTGTCCTGGTCCAGGTTGCACAGGGAGAAAATGCGGCGCTGGCTGCCCAGGGAATCGTGTATGTCCCGGTAATGCACGTCCGTGCCGAAGATGACCTTGCGAAAAGCGTCCTTCCAATAGAAATGCGCGTTGAAGAAATCGATGGATTTGCGGTCCCGCCAGCCCAGGGTGCCGCAGGAGATGTCCAGATACACGTTGGGGTGGAAGCGGACCATTTCCGCCGCTTCTTCAAACCAGGGCACGCTCATGTGGGCCATGACAATGGGCCAGCTTTGCAGGCGGCGGGCCACCCGGTCCAGGCAGACCGGCCGCATGCGGTCGTTGTCCACGTCGTCGGCAGCGTCCTGCGGAGTGCGCAGCACAAAGCCGGTGTGGAACAGGCCGGGCATGTTCAGTTCCGCCGCGGCCTCGTAAACCGGAAAACAACTGTCGTGGTTGTAGGGCACCAGCGGCCGGGTGAATTTTACGCCCAGAAACCCCTTGTCGCGCCAATAGCGCACCGCATCCGGGCCGTCTTTGCCCAGCACAAGGGAAGCCTGTCCGACAATGCGGTCCGGGTAACGGGCGATGAGCCTGGCCACGTCCTCGTTGGTGGGGGAGAGGGAGCCGAGGCCTCTGGCGGCCTGGGCGTTGGGATCGTAGCCGCCTATGCCCAGCCCGGAAAGACAAATGCTGGATATGCCCAATTTATCCATGGTTTCCAGAAGACGTTCCGCATAGTTCGGCTCGTCCAGCAGATGGTTGTGGGAATCTATAATCAACATAAAAGACCTCCATATCCGTGGCTGGCGCGGGCCGGAAGCGCGCTTCCGGCCCGTTGCCCGGCAGAGCTTATTTTAAGGAGAATTCCGGCTTTTCCGCCACCATGGCGGTCATAATCACACGCAGATCCTGATGCGCGCGGGTCAGAGTGACCGGGAAGGCGCAGGTGGCTTCCCCGAACATCAGACGGCGCACCACGGCGGACTGCCAGGGCCGGTTAAGATAGACGCGCAGGCGTTTGGCGCTGAGAATCTGGCGCATGCCAACGGTAACGGCCAGGGGCGGGATTTGATCCATGGCCCCGCGCATGGCCGTGTTGGAATTGATGGCCACGCTTTCGCGCGCCAGGCGGATGACCCGGGAAGGCAGACTGGCGAAGGCCTCGTTGCTCATGCTTTCACCCGGCTCCGGCGGCTCGTTGAAAGCGATGTGCCCGGTTATGCCAACTCCGGCGATGCACATGTCCGGCCCGCCCAGTGCGGCCAGGGCCGCGTCGTAAGCGGCGGGATCCCGCGGGTCGGGGAAATGGATTTGGTCCGGAGTCAATCCGGCTTCTTTGGGCAGGGCATCCAGCAGTTCGCGCTGGATGAAGCCCCGGAAGGACAGTGGCGAATCCTCCGGAATCCAGGTTTGCGGATCGCTCAAGTACTCGTCCATAAAAAACAGGCGCACATGCCCCAGGCTGAGCGGCCGCCGGCGGATGAGCTGGACGAACCGGCGGTACTGGTAGACCGGCCCCACCGGCACAATAAATACGGCGTTTTTCTTCCGGGTGAGGGCGGCCTCTATTTCATCGTACATGGTCAGGGCTATGTGCCAGTAAAGATCCACGTCTGTTTCAAGAATCTCGTGGGCGACCGGGCCCCGGCCGCGCAGCGCGTATAAATCTTTGTGGTAATATTCGGCAATGGACATAATCTTAAAGTCTCCTTCTTATGAGTAGGAACGCCAGATTAACAAAAAAGGCTGTTCAGGACAAGGCGGGGAGTAAAAAAACATCAATAGCGAAGCCGGGCGGAGCGTGTTCTTATATTCCTTTGTCGTAACATTGCCAAAAGCTGAGGCCGGATGTATAAAAAAGAATCGTCCGGAAAATGCCGGGAGTTTGCCGCGCCACGGCCGGGGCCCGGCCGGACTTGAAGTTAAGGGGCGGCAAACCGCCAGTAAATTCGCAAAAATGAAACCCTCGGGAGAAAAAACATGAAAAATCCTTTGCTGGTGACGCGGGAAGACCTGCTGCACGATTCCAGGTTCAAATCCGTGAATATCGTGCCGGACGCCAGAGCTCTCCAGATATACGTGGCCAGGGACATTGCCGACCGGATCAAGGCCAACAACGCCAAAGGCAAAGGCACCACGATGATCTGGCCGGTCAGCCCGCTGGACTACACCCTGGTGGCGGACATCTGCAATAAGGAGAACATCAGCTGCAAAGATCTGGTCATCATCAATATGGATAATTTTTTGGCGGAAAACGGCGATATTATCTCAGACAAGCATTCCCTGAGCTTTACCGGATACATGAACCAGAATTTTTACCACCGCCTGCGGCCGGAGCTGGCCATGCCGGAAGAAAACCGCGTGGTGCCCCACCCCAGAAAGCTGGACGCCCCCCTGCGCATGATTGAAAAGCGCGGCGGCGTGGAAGTGGCTTACGTGGGCATAGGCATAAGCGGGCACATTGCCTTTAACGAGCCTTGCTCGGTAACAGAACTGAACGGCGTGGAGTTTGACGAGCAGACCACCCGGATCATCCAGCTTACCGAGGCCAGCCGCACTCAGGTGGCCATGTCCACGGGCGGCAACCTCTGGGATGTGCCGAAGTTCGCCGTGACCCTGGGCATGAAGGAACTCCTGCGCTGCGACTGCCTGCACATCATGGGCATACGCACCTGGCAGCCGGCTCTGCTGCGCCGCGCTCTGTACGGACCGATCACTCCGCTTATGCCCGCTTCGTACATGCAGAAGCACAAGAACATCAAGATGACGCTGATTGAGATGTGCGCGGAGCCGCCGGCCCTGATCCCGGCATAAGCGGCTCAATAAATTAAGCGGTTGGATTGCCCGGGAAGGTTTTCGGCAATCTCCGTCCTGAAGCGGCCGTGCGCGGGCAAAACTCGCCGCGGCCGCTTCCGTGTGGAAATTCACGGTTGAAACGCGGCTCCGGCGGTAGGGGCGGTCCCCGGGCGCGCCTCAATTTTAAGCTTGAAACTATATTATAAAAAAGATAAAAAAATTATATTGCTATTTATATTCACTAGGGGCTGCCGATTGAACATTTTGACCAGCCGGGATTATAAAATTTAACATCTTTCGAACCGCATATCGTATATTCAAGACTCTCCAGATGATGTCTAGCCACGGTCAGCAATGTCGAGGCGGCAAAATTTCAGGGCAGGCAGCCAAAACAGCCCGGACATTTTTCACTCTTCAGGCCATATCGTAAACCATACGGACAATGGAGGGATTACAGCATGCCAGGCGCTTATGCCCACCTGACGCTTGTAGGCTTGTTGGCTTCATCAAATAGTCTGAACAAAGCCCCCGGTTTTCCCAAAGCCGCGAAGGCGGCGATTCTTGACAATTCCTGTTTTTGCGATTTGGGGGCTGTAAGCCCTGATTACCCCTACCTGCATCTCACCAGTTCCGCTTCTGCAGCCTGGGCTGACCTTATGCACTACACGGCCACGGGCGGAATGCTCGCGGCCGGCGTGCAAGAAGTTAAAAGAGCAAGCGGAAGCGCAAAGCAAAGAATGCTCGCGTGGCTGCTGGGTTATGCGGCGCATGTTGTGACAGACGCCACGATACATCCGGTTGTGGAACTGAAAGTCGGACCCTATGCGCAAAACAAGACGGCGCACCGCGTTTGTGAAATGCATCAGGACGCGTACATATTTCAGCGCCTGAATGCCGGAGCTGTCGGGCTGTCCGAATATTTTGACAGCGGCATCCGTTTATGTTCCTCGCCATCCGATGCCGGAAAACTGAACAATGACGTGTCTGCGCTTTGGCTCGCAATGCTCCAGGCCTGCCATCCGGAGCGTTATCGGGAAAGCAGGCCGGAACCGGGCAGCTGGCATGCCGCCTTCCTGGCTTCCATGGACATAGCGGAAGAAGGAGGCAAGCTTTTGCCTTTCTCAAGACATGTTGCCGTTAACGTCGGCTTAACGTACCCCAACGTCAAAGATATAGATCGGCAATATATCAAAGGCCTGAAGACCCCTGAAGGCGACATGGATTACGATTCTATTTTCACACGCGCGCAACGCAACGTGCTGGCTATGTGGTCTGCGTTGTCGTCAGCTGTTTATACGGACGACAGCACTTATCTGTCGATAATTGGAGACTGGAATCTTGATACAGGACGTGACAGCCATAATAAATTAGTATTTTGGAGTAACGCGGCATGAAGAAATTTATATATATAGCGCTGGCTGTATGTGTAATCATGGGGTGTAAATACATAATAAATGAACATCCATCCGCTGACGATATGTATGTTAAATCAGCTGCGCTGAAAAAACTTTCCGCCGCTGTTGAGTCCGCTGTCCAATATAAAGATGCTCCACCACAGCTGGAGAATGAGCAGCTTCTAAAGTTCGCCACTGAGCACAACCCGAAGCTGCTCGACGGCTTTTCTCCCTACACGCTGAAGGCCATAAATATAAATCAGCATTCCATCGTCCTGATGTGCGACGTTGAAGGAAAGCATGCGCTTATCGAGGACAGCGGCTGTACGGGTGAGATCGATGCGCAGCATTGGCAGTCGGCCGGTCTTCCCCCATGTGAATTCACGCTTCAGCTTGAAGCCATCTGCAACTGAGAATATTCGGGGCGTAATAATGACTGAAACCAAAAGTCAGTCCGGACGCGACATGGTGAATCCGGAACTCAGACTCGCGATCGCCGAAGCGCAGCTTCTGCTCGCTTTTGCTTCCAGAAACGGGAAAAGCCTGACGGAAGAGACCGTGGGCGTTATGGTGAAGTCCGGCGCGCAGAGTGAGATGTCCGAGGCCGAAGAGACGGCCTTCTGGACGCATTTTGCTTTGCTGACCGCGGCCGTCGCCCCGGTTTCCGCCGAGAGCGTCCGGGCCATGGCCTCTCTGGACGGCGGGAAATCCCCGGTGCAAAAGACGGTCCGGCGCTATACGATAACCGCGATCGCCGCGTTGGTCGTGCTTGTCGTCCTGCAGGCGTATTGGGCCGTCGGCGCATTGATTATCGCCGACCTGAAGTCAACGGAGGCCAAGTTTAAAGAAGTGGAGATGCGCATACTGGCGGAAAGGAAAACTCCTGATGATGCGGCCCCAGGGCAAGCGCAGCCGCAAGATGGCGCGCCGGGGGACGGTTCAGGGAAGAGAGGCCAGAACGCGGCCCGCAACCGCATGGAGCTGAACGCGCAAAAAGAGAATCTGGAAATATACCTCGCGGCCAACTATCATTGGCTGATGTTATGGAACAGCATTCCGAATCTTATTGTAAATATTGATGAAATTGATGAGATTGATCAAATTGGACGGGATGGTCCCCCTACAGCGCCGGAAATGGCGGCGAAGGAGTATAAGAAAAAGACAGTGTATCTTCAGTGCACCACGGTTACAATGGAGATATTGCAAAAATACATGCTGCCTCTGATATATGGATTTCTTGGCGCGTGCGTCTACATTCTGCGCAACTTGTCATATAAGATCAAAAACTATGCCTACATAAACGCATCGGTAATCAACTTCCATATCCGCCTGTGCCTCGGGACGCTGGCCGGCATTGCCATTGTCTGGTTTGTCAGTCCGGAAAAAGCCGCTGATCCGCTCCTGTCGCTTTCACCGCTGGCTTTGGCTTTTCTGGCCGGGTACAGCGTTGAACTGCTCTTCGCGCTCATGGATACGGTGATCAACGCCTTTACCGGCAGCGGCTCAGCCCCAAAAGAGGAACGGCAAAGTTGACTTAAAATTCCAACAGCGCGGCGCCCCAGGTCAGGCCGCCGCCAAAGGTGGCGCAGAGCACCAGCATGCCGGGTTTGATGGCGCCCTGGTTCAGGGCTTCGTAAAGGGCCAGGGGGATGGAGGCGGCGGAGGTGTTGCCGTATTTGTGGACGTTGGTGAAGACTTTTTCCAGGGGGAAGCCCAGGCGTTCGGCGGCGGCTTCAATGATGCGCTGGTTGGCCTGGTGGGGGATGAAGAGATCCACTGCCGAGGCAGGCAGGCCGGCCAGGTACAGGACTTCCTTGCAGGCTTCCGGCATTTTGCGCACGGCGTGCTTGAAGACTTCGCGGCCCTGCATGCGGATGAAATAGTTTTCGCCTACAATGTCGCCCAGTTTATAGGGGGCCAGGGAGCCGCCGCCTTCAAACATAAGCAGATCGTTGTAGGAGCCGTCCGCCGCGCAGCATACGGCTTTGAGCCGGGCCAGACTTTTGCCGGCGCTTCCCGCGGACTCCATAACCACGGCCCCGGCGCCGTCGCCAAAGAGCACGCAGGTGCCGCGATCTTTCCAGTTGCTGCGGTGGGACAAAGTTTCGGAGGCGACCAATAGTATTTTTGCCTTGGGGTTGGCGGCAATAAATCCCTGGGCGGTTTCCAGGCCGTAGACGAAACCGGCGCAGGCCGCGGCCATGTCAAAGGCCATGGCGCCTTTAAGGCCGAGTTTGCGCTGGAGCATGCAGGCCGTGGACGGGCAGGCGGCGTCCGGTGTGCTGGTGCAGACAATGATGTGAGTGAGTTCGGCCGGATCCAGGCCGGAGTTGTCCAGGGCAATTTGCGCGGCCTTGGCGGCCAGATCGGAATTACTCTGGCCTTCGGCGACGATGTGCCGCGTTTTGATGCCGGTGCGGGAGGTAATCCATTCGTCAGAAGTATCCACCAGAACGGCCAGATCCGCGTTGGTCAGGATTTTTTCAGGCACGTGCGCGCCCAGTCCGCGTATGGAAGCATAGGTTTTCATGAGTAGAGGCAGCCTTATTTTATAGCCTTGCCGTAACGGGTGAGCTCCTCGTTGGCGGTGATGGCTTCCACCAGCAGTTGGTTGGTGCCTTTGCGCACGGATTCCGCCGCCATTTTCACGGCATTGGTAATGGCCTTGACGTTGGACTTGCCGTGGCAGACTATGGATGTGCCCTGCAACCCCAGCAGCGGCGCGCCGCCGTACTCCGCATAGTCCACAAAGCGAGCCACGCGCATAAAAGCGCCTTTGGCCAGCAGGGTGCCCATTTTAGCGACCAGGTTGGACAAAAGTTCTTTTTTGAGGATGCGGGAAAGCGAAGAGGCCAGGCCTTCGGAAAGTTTAAGGGCCACGTTGCCCACAAAACCATCGCAGACCACCACGTCCACTTCGCCGGTAAAGAGATCCCGGCCTTCCACGTTACCCCGGAAATTCAGGTTTTTGGCCATTTTCAGGAGTTCGTAGGTTTCTTTGACCAGGTAATTGCCCTTGCCTTCTTCTTCGCCTATGGACAAAAGCCCGATGCTGGGGCTCTGCCGGCCCAGCAGGGTGCGGGCAAAGGCGTCGGCCATCAGGCCGAACTGAAAAAGATGGTGCGGCTTGCAGTCCACATTGGCGCCGACGTCCAGAAGCACCGTGGGTTTTTGCTCCGAAGGGATGACCGAAGCCAGGGCGGGGCGTTCCACGCCGGCAATGCGGCCCATTATGAACATGCCGCAGGCCACGGTGGCCCCGGAATGCCCCGGACTGACCACGCCGTTGGCCCGGCCTTCGGCCACCAGGCGGCAGGCCACCTGGATGGAGGCGTTTTTTTTGCGACGCAGGATGTCCGAGGGTTTTTCATCCATGCCGGCCACATCCTCGGCATGGACCAGATCAAAGTCCACTTTGGAGGCCAAGGAGGCGGAAGCGCCTTCAAGCTCTTCTTTTATGGCCTTGAGCCGCCCGACGAGCAGCAGCTTGAAGCCTCCGGCCCTGGCCGCTTCCAAGGCGCCGGGAATGATGACCGCCGGGCCGAAATCCCCCCCCATGACATCCACGGCAATGCAGGGAATGTTGGAAAAGGGTGGAGCGACAAGGGAACCGGAGCCGGCCTGGGCCGGTTCCGGTTCATGGCTAATCGAAGATCCTGGAGGTTGCTGGGACATCAAGCGAACTGGCTAGTCGTCGCTTTTGACTTCAACAAGTTTGCGCCCGCGATATGAGCCACAGGACGGGCAAACCGAGTGGGGCGCGGTGGGTTCGCCACATGGGCAGATCACAACGCTGGGCACGGCGACAGCATGATGGGCGCGGCGCATGCCTTTCTTGGACTTGGATTTTTTGTTTTGTTGAACAGCCATGGGAATCTCCTTAGAAATAAACCGTTGAAAGGCGGATTTACATGCTTTGTAAAAAAAGCGCTACTTAATTTTTATGCCGCGCAACAGAGCCAGCCTGGGATCGCCTTCATCCCGGCGGCAGACGCAGGCTCCTTTTTTGGCCCCGCAAACCGGGCACAACCCCTGGCAGGCTTCGGAGCACAAAGGCTTTACCGGCAGAGCCAGGGAAAATTCCTGCCAAGCCAGAGCGGCCAGGTTCACTTCCATCCCAAACCCATGAGCGTTGGGGCGCAGTACGCTGGAATCCAGTTCCAGATCCAGGTCTTCGGCCTGTTTTGGAGTCACGCCCGGCAGTTGCCCGGCCGGATAAGGTTCGAAAGTCTCGAACTTCTGGTCCAGCCGGATGGTCGCGTCGTCGGCGCAACGGTTGCAGGGAAGCGTAACCGTGCCGGTAAGCCGCCCCCGGATGAGCAGGCCTTCTTCCTGTGGCAGCACGCTTACATCGGCCGCCAGGGGCTCCACAATGCCGCAACTCATCCTGAATTCCTCAATGGGGCCGGTCCAGATGGACTGGTCGTTCAGGACGTATTCCGCCCCCTGAGCCGGTATATCGCGCAGGGGAAACCAAAATTTTTCCATGTCGCGCGCGGCTGGATCCGCGCCAGGGCTTAAGGTTGTTCCAACAGGCAAAGGTTCGCTCCGGCCGCCGCGTCTTTTCCGATGGGGAAATGGCGGCGCGGCGACTTTTTACAGCAACAGGCTCTAGTACATGCGAAGTTGGCGGATTGTCAAGATGAGCGGCGAAAAAACGATCAGGCCCCGGATTCCTCCGGTGCTCCGGCCAGAAACACGCCGCCGAGCACCAGGGCCGCTCCGGCGTATTGCAGGGGCAACAGGCGCTCGTCCAGAATGGCAAAAGCCAGCAGAAGCGTGAATACCGGTATAAGGTTGGAAAACAGGGAAACATGCCCGGCCTTGAGGCGGGAAATCGCGTAATTCATGATCATGTAGGTGAAAAAAGTCACCCCAAGCCCAAGATAAAGCAGGGACGCCCAGGCTCCGGCCGGGACATCCGCCGGCCAGGGCGCGGAGAAAGCCAGAGGCAGGAAAAATACCGTTCCGCCTATGCATTGCATGGCGGCAAGAAACAAAAAGGAGTACCTGGCGCTCAATTTTTTGATGATCAAGGCGTAGCCGGTGGAGGAAAGCACGGCGCAGCAAATGAGCAGGTTGCCCAGAAGAGGGTTGGGGGCGGCCTCGCTGGCCTGCCCGGACACGGAAACAAGCATGACCCCGGCCACGGCCACAGCTATGCCGGCTATGCCGCGCCGTTGCAACGCCTCGCGGTAAAAGAGCCAGGCCCCGGCCGCCACGGTCAAGGGGTAGCAGGCCACAATCATGCCGGCCTGGGAAGCGGTGGTGTACTGCAGGGATGCGCTCTCAAAAGCGAAGAGCAGGCAGGGTTCACAGATCACCAGGGCCAACAGCCATCGCCAGTCGCCTGTCTTGTAGGCGCGCAACGGCATATACTTGCGCCAGAGGAGCAGATAGCAGAAGGCGGCGAACACAACCCGACCGAACAGCACCTGGCCAAGCGTGAATTGCTGCAGGGCGATCTTGTTGGCGATGAAGCCGCCGCTCCAGACCAGGTTGGCCAGGATTAAAAAAATAGCGACCGTTTTAGTGGAAAAAGCCATTTTCTGGTTCCTCGTCCATGCGGCGCGCCGGCATTGCCAGGCGTCCGGAATGTATTTAAATATGGCCAATAAACTTTATGGCAAAACCATGTGGAGCGCCAATGTCCCAGAATGTCATCCATGAAGGCTTCGTGCATTTGTATTCAGGGCGGCGGCACAACCTTAACCGCCCCTGGGAAAAAATTCTGCATCTTGCCCGCAGGTATGTTTACCCCAACCGGGGCATACTCTCCCTGGCCGGCAGCATGAAAAAGGATTTTTACTATATTTCCAGAGGCCGGCTGTCCACCCAGGTCTTTTCCGGCTCCGGCCGGGAGCGTTCCGTCCTGTTCTTTGAAGAGGGTTGCCTGTTCAATCTGGCCATGGTCATGCTGGACGTGCCGGATACAGGCGAATGGTTCTGCCACGAGGAAACAATCATCTGGCGCTTTTCCGGTTCCATGCTGCGCGATGAGGCCTTTGTGCGCGAACATCCGGATCTGATCATCAACCTCATGGAGGCCATGTGCTTCAA
>JAVBSC010000023.1:0-10508 GCA_031547305.1 Desulfovibrionaceae bacterium | reverse complement strand
CAAGCTCATCAATACAGACAAGTTCCATCTTCAGTTGGCGTTGTTGCTTCTTTTTTATCATGATTATGCATAACATAGAGAAGATAAAAAGCAAAGTCCCCGTTCGCGTAAACGGGGACTTTGTCAGCAGTCTGAAGGCGGGCACCTTACAGGTGTCCGGCGCTTTAATTTTTATGGAGCGGGAAACGAGATTTGAACTCGCGACTTCAACCTTGGCAAGGTTGCACTCTACCACTGAGTTATTCCCGCGAACAGAATGACGAACTCCGCTATTCCGGCAGGCAACGCCACGCCCCGCATCGTCCGGCATTCCGGCCGGCCGCCGGATTTTCCGGAACCGTAACCGGCGAGGCAGGTATATAACGCCTGCCCGGCCTCAAAGTCAACTAGCAAATAGCCCAGGGCGAATTCACTTCAAGACGCCCGCTTCGGCGCATAACAGCGAAGCGAGTTTCGCCCGCGCCTGCGCGGCGGTTTCCGCCGCCAGAGCGAATAAACATTTCAAAAAACCCTTTGCCGCGCAACGGCCTCCTCTGCCTTCAAAGGCCTTCCAACTCGGCGATCCGCATTTCCAGTTCCGCCAGTTTTTCCATGAGCGCTTCGGCCTTGGCCTGGGTGGAGTGGAAGTCCTTGAGCAGGGCGGTGGTTTTAGTGGAGTCCGCATATACCTGGGGATCGGCCAGGGTTTGCTCCAGGGCGGCCTGCTCGGCCAGAGCTTGCTCCAAAGCTTGTTCCAGGGCCGCGTATTCGTCCTGGAGCGGCTTAAGCCTTTTGTAAAGCAGATTGCGTTGTTCGGCCTGTTCGCGCTTCAGGCGCTTCTGGTCCTCGCGGCTTAGGGCGGCGGAGCCGGCCGGAGCGGCTTTTTTGCCCGGCTGGGCGGCTTCCTGGAGGGCGCGGCGGTACTCCATGTAATCTTCGTAGCCGTTGGCATGAACGATGAAGCCGCTGGGAGTAAGAGTCCAGATTTGCTCCGCTGTTTCCGCCAGCAGGCGGCGGTCGTGAGCCACCATGAGCAGGGTGCCTTCAAAGCTTTCCAGGGCTTCCAGCAGGGCTTCGCGGCTTTCCAGATCCAGATGGTTGGTGGGCTCGTCCAGAACCAGAAAATTGCAGCGGGCCAGAAAAAGAGAAGCCAGGATGAGACGGCTTTTTTCCCCGCCGGACAGGCCATCCACCCGGCGTTCAAAGTACTCCTGCCCGAGCATGAACAGGCCGAGCACGCTCATAAGCTCTTCTTCGGTGGTGCGGGGGTCGGAGAGACGGCGGATTTCGCTCAGGACCGTGTTGCCCGGGTTAAGGGTTTCCAACTGGTGCTGGCTGAAGTAGCCCAGGCGGACCTGCTGGCCAAGGGCTATGCCGCCGCTCTCGCGTTCCAGGCGGCCAACCACCAGCTTGAGCAGCGTGGATTTGCCGCAGCCGTTGGGTCCGGCCAGGGCGATGCTCTGGCCGCGATACAGGGTGAAATCCAAGGAATCCCACATGCGCAGGCCGTCCGAAAAAGCGAAACGCAACCCGGCCACGGAAAGCACGGTACGCTCGGACTGCGGCGGCTCCGGCCAGCGGAAAGCCAAATCCCGACGCTTGGCCGGCCCGGCCAGGCCTTCCAGCTCTTTTTCCAGCCTTTTGGCCATCTTCTGGCGCGATGCGGCTTGTCTGGCCTTGGTGGCCTTGGCTTTGAAGCGCCGCACAAAGTCCATTTTGCGCTCGATTTCGCCTTGCAGTCGAGCGGCTTCACGCTCGCGCTGCGCTTCAAATTCCTCCTGCAGGGCGATGAACTGGCTGAAGTTGCCCTTGCGGAAGACAGGCCGCCCGGACCCCATATACAGGATGTGCGTGCCGATTTTATCCATGAAGACCAGGTCATGGGCCACAAAGACCAGCAGGCCCTGGTAGTCGGCCAAAAATGATTCCAGCCACTCCACTGCTTCCAAATCCAGGTGGTTGGTGGGCTCGTCCAGAAGCAGCACGTCCGCCCCGGCTGTGAGCACGCGGGCCAGCTTGGCGCGTTCGCGCCAGCCGCCGGAAAGTTCGGCCAGGGGGCGTTGAAATTTACGCTCCGCAAAGCCCAGGCCTGAGAGCACCGCCTTGGCCCGGTGTTCCGGGTTGTAGCCGTAAAGCTGCTCCAGCTCCGCCTGGCGGGCGGCCAGCCTGGACAGGGCCGCGGAATCCCGGATGTGGGCCGCGGCTTCCCACTGGCTCCAGAATTCGTTCCAGTCCGGCAACACATCCAGCACATAGCTGAGCAGGGGCATGGACAGGAAGGATTCGTCCAACTCCTGTTCCACGTAGCCAAGGCGGCAGTTTTTTTGCAGGATCACCCGGCCGCCGTCCGGATATTCCTGGCCGGCCAGCATGCGCAGCAAAGTGGATTTGCCGCAGCCGTTAGGCCCGGCCAGACAGAGCTTGACCCCGGATTGCAGTTCCAAAGAAAAGTCGCTGAAAATATCCCGGCCGCCAAAGGCTTTGGAAAGATTCTGAATGGTTATGTTCATGGACTAAAGCCGGGAACCCGGGATCAGTTCTCTTTTTCCGGCGGCTCGGCCTGGCGCGCGGGGGGCGGAGTCTGAGGGGCGGCGGGCGGTCCGGACGGCAGATCCTTGGCCAGATCCTTAGGCAGAACGGATTTTTCCGCTTCCCAGGCGATTACGTCGGCCACGGGCTTGGCCTGATCGTGCAGATGCGGCTTGGCTATTTCCACGGCCTTGCGCACTTCCGCCGCGTTGCGCCGGCGGGAGCGCCACCAGAAAAAGATCGCCAGAGCAACCACGCCGCCGATGATCCAGACTTCCACGTTGGCGATGTTTTCCATGTAGTGGGTGACGGCCCGGCCAAAATAATAACCGGCAAAGGTGAAAGTCAGAGCCCAGACCACGCCGCCGATAAAGTTGAGGGCCAGAAACTTCAGATGGCTGACCCCGCTGGTGCCCAGCAGGATTGGGGTGACATTGCGCACCCCGTAGACAAAACGGAAGCCCAGGATCAGGACGGTCTCGTATTTTAAGAGCAACCGTCGGGCTTTTTCCGTGTTTTTATCCAGGCGGGGGAAGCGCTTCAGAACGGACGGCCCCTTGTAGCGGCCCAGCATGAACATGAGCTGGTCGCTGCAGAAACTGCCGGAGAAAGCGCACAGGGCCACCAGCCAGGGATTGAGCATACCCTTGGTGCTCAGGTACCCTGCGATGATGACTATGGTTTCGCCTTCCAGAAAAGTGCCTGCCAGAATAGCCAGGTACCCGAAGTCAGTAATTAATTGATGCAGATGGCCGGCGTCTATCATGGAGCGAAACCTAGCATGGAGAGTTGTGATAGCAAAGGATAAATTGCTCTTTGGCGTTATGTTCTCGCGGTTTCCGCCAGTTCTTCTTCGCGGTAGGCTTCCGCGATGCGGGCGAACTCGCCTTCAAGCTGAAGAAAAGCGTCCACCACAGCCGGATCAAAATGACTGCCCTTGCCCTGCACAATGATGTTTTTGGCTTCTTCCGGCTGGATTGCGCCTTTGTAAACCCTTTTGCTGATCAGGGCGTCGTAGACATCCACCAGGGCCATAAGCCGGGCCGGAATGGGAATATTCTCGCCGGACAGGCCCTCAGGATAACCGGCGCCGTCCCAGCGTTCGTGGTGGGAATAGGCGATCTCCCTGGCCGTAACCAGAAAGAGATCCTGGGAGACCAGCTCTTTTTCCGCCGCTATTATAGTATCCCGCCCATAGACGGTGTGCTTTTTCATCTCTTCAAACTCTTCCGGGGTCAGGCGGCCCGGTTTGAGCAAAATGCGGTCCGGCACGCCTACTTTGCCGATATCGTGCAAAGGCGCGGACTTGTAGATGCGGTTAATGGTCTGGTCGTTAAGGTAGTGGGAAAAACGCGAATGATCCCGCAAGCCCTTGGCCAGGGCGATTATATACAACTGGGTGCGCCGGATGTGGTGCCCGGTGTCGTTGTCGCGCGTTTCCGCCAGGGAAGCCATGGCCGTGATAATGGCTTCCTGCAGGGCGGCCAGCTGCCTGGTGCGCTCCTCCACCTGGCCTTCCAAAATCTCGTTTTGCCGGGCCAGGGCGGAACGGGCTTTTTGCAGGGCTATGTGGGTCTGGACCCGGGCCATCAGGATTGGCGGATTAATCGGCTTGGTTATATAATCCACGGCCCCCAGTTCAAAGCCGCGCGTCTCGTCGTCATCCTGGCTCTTGGCGGTAAGGAAGATGATGGGGATGTCGCGGGTCTTGATATTGGCCTTAAGCTGCTGGCAGACTTCGTAGCCGTCCATGCCCGGCATCATGATGTCCAGCAGGATAAGATCCGGCGGATCGTTAAAAGCGATCTGCAGGGCCTTCTGGCCGTTTGTGGCGACCTTGTTCTTATACTGCCCGGCCAGAAGCGAACAGAGCAGGGTTATATTATCCGGAGTGTCGTCAACTACCAGGATAACCGATTTTTCATCTTGCCGATCCACAAAGACCTCCACAACGCCAACCGGGCTCCGCTGAACGCCCCAGGCGCGAAAGCCGGGAATTCCCGGCAGATATTTCGTATATGCGAACCCGCAAACCCGCGCAACGCTGTTGCTATGCCCACGGGAAAAAGCCCGGTCCGCCGCCCGCCCAGGCCCACGGTCGCCGCGCCGTCCCTCTGGCGGAACGGAAGTAGGCGCGAAATTTTCCGCAACTCCAACCCATCATATATAGTCAGAGCGACTGATAATAGCAATGCCGCCAAACCTGAAAAATACGATTTCATTTCATGCGCCCACGTAAAGGAAAGGCTTGTTTCACTTACGCTTTAAACGCGATCGCAGTTTACATTTTCCATAAAACTTTCCATTGCCTCATCCATTTCCGGCAAATAATCCTGAACCCGGTAATCTTTACGGCAAGCTTCGCAGTGCAGGGTCACCTCGTGGCAGGTGCGGGCGATCAGCACCGGACGGCCGCATTTTTTGCAGGGCATGGTGGTCTGAGCGCGGCGCGGCGCGGCAAAAGAGTAATCAAGCATAAAACGCTCCTTAAAACGCAAGGCCTTAAATAACCGCATTTCCCGCTCGGGGCAAGGAGGAAAAAAGCTTGTAAGGTTCTGAAAAACCCTTATACTAAACACAGTTAAGGTTATATTTTTTTACACCTTATGCTAACAGGAGTTTACCATGGCTCAATCTAAAGTTTTGGATGCAATCAATGAACAGATAAACTACGAGTTGTATTCCGCCAACCTTTACCTGGCCATGTCCGCCTATTTTTCCGATCTGGGCCTGGGCGGCTTTGCCAAATGGATGAAGGCCCAGTACAAGGAAGAGCTTTTTCATGCGGAAAAAATGTTTGATTACGTGATCGCCAGGGGCGGCCGCGCCACCATAAAGGCCCTGGACGAGCCGCCCAGCGCCTGGAAAAGCGCCCTGGCCGTGCTGGAAGAAGGCCTGAAGCATGAAAAATTCGTGTCTTCGCGCATCAATAACCTTGTGGACCTGGCCATGAAGGAAAAAGACCACGCCTCCACGGTCTTTTTGCAATGGTTTGTGACCGAGCAGGTGGAGGAAGAAGAAAACTTCACCGACCTGGTCGGCCAGCTTAAGCTGATCAAAGGCGAAGGCCAGGGCCTGCTGATGCTGGACCGCGAACTGGCCACCCGTGTATTTACGCTTCCGGCCGCTCCGGCCGCGGATTAGAGCCTGTTAACCTTTAGACGCTCGCTCCGGCGCTTAACAGCGAAACAAGTTTCGCCCACGCCTGCGCGGCGGACGGCGGTTTCCGCCGCCAGAGCAAATAAATATTTTCAATGTTTATTTGCTCTTATCAAAGCGCGGACCGCGTACCCGCGCTTCCGCCGGTAACGCATATAACCCGCCCGGCCCCGGAGTCTTTCCTTAACGACTCTCCGGCGGACCTGGCGGGTTATTCTTTAGAAAAATTTCATCCATATAATCCATGGTGTTATCTGCTGCGACGCGCACGGAGCGGCAAGGGCATGCCTTTCTCATTCCCGCAAGGTTTTCATACTCTTGCGGGAGAGGCGGATTGTGGTATCTTGCCCAATCCATTCACCTCAACGAAACAAGAAATCAACATGAGTACATCCCCGCAATTAAAACGCTCCTTAAAGAACAGACACGTCCAGTTGATAGCCCTGGGCGGAGCTGTGGGCACCGGCCTTTTTCTCGGCTCCGCCAGCACCATTCAAATGGCCGGGCCGTCAGTCATTATCAGCTACGCTGTGGGCGGGTTCATAGCTTTTTTAATCATGCGCCAACTGGGCGAGATGATGGCCCAGGAGCCGGTTGCCGGCTCCTTCAGCAACCTGGCCCACAAATACTGGGGGGATTTTCCCGGCCTGCTCTCCGGCTGGAATTACTGGGTCCTCTACGTGCTTGTGGGCATGTCGGAACTGACGGCCGTGGCCGTTTACGTGCGCTACTGGTTCCCGTTCATCGAGCCGTGGCAGACCACCGCGTTCTTCTTCCTGCTCATCAGCGTCATCAACATGGCCCAGGTGGGCGTGTTCGGCGAAATGGAATTTTGGTTCGCCTCCATCAAGGTAACGGCCATCATCGCCATGATCCTGCTGGGCGCGTTTTTGCTCTTCAGCGGCCAGGGCGGGGCGGAAGCCGGCGTAAGAAACTTGTGGCAATACGGCGGGTTTTTCCCAAAAGGCTTTGGCGGCACGATCATCGCCCTGGCCGTGGTCTCGTTCTCCTTTGGCGGCCTGGAGCTGGTGGGCATTGCGGCCGCGGAAACCGACAACCCGCGCCTGACCATTCCCAAGGCCGTGAACCAGGTCATCTACCGCATCCTGATCTTTTACATCGGCGCGCTCACGGTGCTGCTCTGCCTGCACCCCTGGAACAAACTCGGCGCGGATGTGGATGTGGAGCACTGGGCGGAAGCCATGTCCAGCAGCCCCTTTGTGCAGATATTCAACGTCATCGGCATACCTTCGGCCGCCCATGTGCTTAACTTTGTAGTGCTCACGGCCGCGCTTTCCGTCTACAACAGCTGCGTGTACTGCAACAGCCGGATGCTCTACGGCCTGGCCATCCAGGGCAACGCGCCGGCTTCCTTTAAAGCCGTGAGCGCGCGCGGCGTTCCGGTTTACGCTCTGCTGGTGTCTTCCGGCGCGACTCTGCTGGGCGTGATCCTCAATTATTTCATGCCCAGGGCGGCCTTGGGCGTGCTCATGTCTCTGACCATAAGCGCTTTGGTCATCAACTGGGCCGTAATCAGCCTGACTCACCTTAAATTCCGCGCCGCCAAGACGCGCGCCGGGGAAAGCCTGTATTTCAAGTCCTTCTGGCACCCGTGGAGCAACTACCTGTGCCTGGCCTTCATAGTTCTGGTGCTCGGCATTCTGGCGCTGATCGGCAAGGGCGTGGCCGTGCTGCTCGCCCCGGTCTGGATAGCTTTTGTTTGGCTGGGGTATCGCCTTAAAAAAAAGAAGCAGGCGGGTTGAAACCCGCCGCTTGGCATATGCAAACAGGCCCCGCTTGAAAAACGAGGCCTGTTTCATATCATTGGCTTGAGACGCCCGGAGCGGTCATTTTAGATGGATTTTTTATAAAACACGCCGCACGCCACGACAAAGACCAACAGCCCGCCCGCCTCTTGTATGGCGGCGAAGTTGCCGCCCAACAGCGACGTAAGCGACGGTTCAAGGCTCAGAGGCGAATCGCCGTGGCCCAGATAAAGGCTCGCCAGAATCAGAATCGCCAGAGCGACCCCCATCAGGCTTTCGCCCACAATGAACCCGGAGGCAATGAGCACCCCGCGTTTGTTGTTCTCCGCCCTGGAGGTGTTCTGGCGCGCGTCCCTGGCTTTAAGGCCCCTGTTCACCGCCACGCTCAGGAGCGAGCCTATGATGATGGCGGCCGGTATGGTAGGCGGCAGATAAATTCCCAGGCCGACGGCCAGAGCCGGAATGCGCATGCCGCAGCCCCTCTTGTAAAGGACCGCGTCCACGCCGATGACTATAGCCCCGACCAGCAGGCCGATGCCAAGCATGCTCCAGTCCAGGTTGTGCCCAAAAATGCCCTGGGTCACAGTCATCATAAGCGTGGCCTGGGGGGCGGAAAGCACGTCCGCCGGATTCATGCCCGGCCGGGGCAGGGCCGCGCCGGCAAAGCCGTAAGCCTCATACAAAAGCCCCAAGGTAGGCGCTATTACGATGGAGCCGACCACGCAGCCGATCAGCAGGGCGATCTGCTGGTTTTTAGGAGTCGCTCCGACCAATTGCCCGGTCTTCAAGTCCTGGAGGTTGTCATTGGAGATGGCCGCCACGCTGACCACAGCCGTGGTGATGAAGATGGCCAGAGCCATGCCGAACTTTTTCCCGTCCGGAGTGGCGAAGATATGCATGCCGGAGTCGAGAAAAACGAGCAAGGTGGAGGTAATTATGATGGCGATGATCCCGATGCCGGAAATCGGACTGTTGGATGAGCCGATAAGGCCGGCCATGTAGCCGCAGGCCGCGGCAATGAAAAAGCCGATCAAAAAAGCCGCCAGAACAGCAAAAAGCACTAACCCCCAGGCCAGCAGCGGCGAGATGGGAGCGGCGCTGACAAAGGAATGAAAGGCGCCGCCCATGACCAGCACCAGAAAGGCCACCAACGCCAGGAGCGAAGGCATGGACATGTCCAGATCCGTTCTGTCCACGGAGGCGCCGTGGCTTCCGCCGCGGATGGCCCGGAAGGAAAGGCGGATACCCTCAAGCATCGGCCGCAGCAGGGTCAGAAGCGTCCAGACCGCGCCCACGGCCAGGGTGCCGGCCCCGATGAAGCGGACCTTGCCGGACCAGACGCCCATGGCGATATCTGAAATATTGCCGCCCGCTTGCGGCAGATGGGCGGTAAAGTATGGCACAAAGCCCCCCCAGGCCAGCAGCGTTCCTATAAGCATGGCAATGCCGGCGGTGAATCCCATCAGATACCCGGCGCTGACCAGGGCCAGGGAAAAGCCCATGGGAATCTGAAAAATTGCCCGGCCGGAGCTGAGCCACAGACTGGCTTTATCTGAAATAAGATGCAGGCCGGAACCGCAAAAATTGACCAGCGCGGCCACCACGCCGCCAAAGAGAATATCCTTGGCGCCGCCTTCGCGCTCTTTGTCGGCGCTGTGCCCGGCCAGAAGGATCTCCGCCGCGGCCACGCCTTCCGGGTAAGGGAGCGCGCTTTTAACCACCATCACCCGACGCAATGGTATGGAAAAAATAACCCCGAGGCAGCCGCCGGCAAGACAGATCAACATGGTTTCCCAGAATTTGAAGTCGCCCCAGTAGGAAATCATCAGAATGGCCGGCAGCACGAAAATGACCGAGGACAGCGTGCCGGCGGCGGAAGCCTGCGTCTGCACCATGTTGTTTTCCAGAATGTTCGCTCTGGCGAAAAAGCTGAGCACAGCCATGGAAATGACTGCCGCCGGTATGGAAGAGGAAAAGGTCAGCCCGACCTTAAGCCCCAGGTAGACGTTGGATGAAGTGAAAACAACAGTTATCAGCGCCCCAAGGATAATCCCCCTCAGGGTAAGCTCCGCCGGCGTGTGTCCGTTCGAGTCCAGCGACGTTCCGGATATGTTTTTCTGGCTCATAAGGCATCTCCTTTGTCTTAAGCGCGCCCGTCGCGCAAGCCACGCTAAAAACCTCAACGCCCCTCCCGGTTCATGCCCCGTGTAGAGGCGGCATACCCGGCAGGCGAAGAGGCGGCTCATTCCCGTGCGCAACTCCTTATTTTTATCAGAGCTGAAGAAAAAAGGTGTTATATTCTGTGGAGTAAACAATGGCGCCGATTACGGAGACTACTATCAATATGCCGGATTCCCCGCCAATTGCGCTGGGCATGGGGCTGAACGCGTAAAAACGGCCCCTTTTCCGGTATTTTCACACAGGAAAAAATCGGCCGCCGAGGGTTGACTCCCGACATTAATCTGAGTAGATATCCCTTTCGCGTCGGGATGTAGCGCAGTCTGGGAGCGCACCTGAATGGGGTTCAGGGGGTCGAAGGTTCAAATCCTTTCATCCCGACCATTTTCAAACAAATTCAATAGATTATGAGATACCCCAAAGGGAGTTTGCGAAAGTAAACTCCCTTTTCTCGTTTCTGCAATCCGCAAAAATCCTTACTCTGCCATACTTTTTTACATGTTCACTTTTCGGACTTGGCCTTGGTACACTGAAAGGTTTTGACCAGTCCGAAAGCTGAAATGTGTTCTTTCCCTTTACTTCCCAGGTAGAATATGAACTGACCGGGAAGCCCTCTAGGGCAATCTCTGTCCTCAAAATTCCTTACCCCGCTTAACTATTCACATCGGGAACTTCGTGCGCTCTCTGGTGGCCTGTGTGGGCCTGTCCGGGTGCCCAAGGACTTCCGTTCCGGAATGACACATTATATCCGAGAATTGTTGGTTTGGCCTGGTCGGCAAACTCAATAGGGCCACTGACCTGGGCATTCTCCCAATAGCCCGCTTCAGGCAGGATGGTTAACCATCTTCCTCTGTTGATGGTCACATTTTTAAGATTGAGTTGTGTTATGCCGGTAGT
>JAVBSC010000073.1:0-7800 GCA_031547305.1 Desulfovibrionaceae bacterium | reverse complement strand
TGAGCGCCGCCAAGCCCTTCCAAGCAGGCCAAAGTATAACACGGGGTTTTTTGAGCGGATCGCTGGGAAACGCTGGGAAACGCCGGGAAACGTTGGGAAACGCTGGACAGGTTTTTGAAAAAATCGCGTTTTTTGAAAAATACTGTCTTTTTAGGTAGTTATAATGAAAGATATTTTTAGAGCATGATTATGCTATAACATTCTGAATTATCTAAAATATTTTGTCTGGACTCCGTTCCGCCGGGAGTGTCGCCGGTGTGCCTTGGAAGAGGGAGCTGTCAGCATTTGCCAGTTTTTTTGGTAAACCACTCCCAGAGTGCGCTCTTGTCCGAGCGCAGCACACCTTTTTCATCCCGGTGGATGGGCGCGCCGTTTTCTTCCAGCGTCCGCACCCGCCGGGTGCTTACTTTCAAAAAGCGGGCAATGGACCGCACACCTAAAAGCAGTTCAATACTCATGGCTCCCCCCACAGGATTGTTCCGCTTCCAACTGTAGCGCGCCGGCTAAAATCCCCGCCGCGCCCAGGGGCAGCAGCGCCGTCTTGGCATCCGCCTCCGGCCAGGTCCGGCAAAAATCCCGGCGCTTAAAATCCAGTTCCGCCAGGCTCCAGGAGCAGGCTGCCTCCCAGCCGCCCAGCAGGCGCAGCACCTGCTCCGTGGTGGGGTGCAGGGCTGGTTTGGCGTAGCGTCCGCGCTCGCGCACCGCGCCCATAAGCGCTCCCCATTCGGCCAGGGCGGCCAGCTCCATGGCCTTTTCCCCGCGCCCCTCCAGCTCGTCCAGGGCTGTTTTAAGCACGGCAAAGGGGGGCAGGGTTTTGTAGGCGTAGCTTTCAATCACTTTTCTGACGGCCGCCCTGACCAACCCGGAAGGGTAGGGGGCCAGCAGATCCAGCCATAAATCAAGAAGCGGCTCCGGCAAATCCTTGCCGAAGTTCGCGGCCAGGCCAAGAATGGCCATGGTTTTTTCCTGTTCTTCCGCCGGGTCATGAGGCATAGTTTTTGCTCCTGCGCTGTAAAACCTGTTGGGCCGCGCTCATGTTGCGGGCGATTGTCGGGTCCAGGGCCGGGGTGGCGTCAGTTTCTCCGGTGCGCCGCCTGGCGCGCGGTTCCGGCCGTGTTTTCCACCAGCCTTCGCGTAAAAAGCGGGCCAGGCCGGGCACATAGGCCTTGTCCTCCGGCTCCGGGTAGGCCTGGGCGTACAGGTCCAACGCGTCGAATATGGCGTTCCGGCCCGGCCAGCCTCCGGCCGCCTTAAGGCGTTTGTACTCGGTCCAGCCGGTGCGCGGGGCTTCCGGCCGGATCAACTCGTCAAAACAGGCGCGGATTTCCTCAAACTCGATGTTTGCAAAATCCTCTTTGCCGACCGGACGCCCCCCCTCCGGGAAAGCTTTCGCCGCGCGGGCGTCGGCCAGGCCATTAACCGCGCCTGGTGGTTGGGGATCTGGATCTCTGCTCTGATCTGATCTCTTCTGATCTGATCTGGGCGTTCCCTGGCGTTTCGCCGGTGTTCCAATGGCGTTCCCCGGCGTTCCCCGGCGTTCCGCTGGTGTTCCACTGGCGTTCCCTGGTGTTCCCTGGCTTTTGGGAGCGCTTTTTTGCTCCGGTCCGGCCGCTTCCGGCATTACGTCATCGGCCTTTGGTTTTTTTTGTCGCCCCCGGTGCAGGCGGGTTCGCGTTGTGCTGAGGTCTTCCCTTTCCCGCAGGGGCTGGCGCTCGTCCCACTTGATGATGCGCCCGCCGGACACGCGCGGCCGGCTGCCGGCGCTCAAAGCCTCCAGCACGGCCTGGCTGGTCCCGTCCGGCACTTGCAGCAGGGCGTCCAGGCTTTCCGGGTCAAAGCCGGCAATGCAGCCCCGGTCCTCGGCCTGGGAAGCGCACTCCAGAAGCGCCGCCCATACGGCCACCACCACGGCCACGGGCTGACCGGACTTGCGGGCCGCCAGCGGCCACTTGTCGTCGGAAATAGCGCCGTGATACCAGCGGAACCACTCCATGACCTACCTCCCGGAACGCTCGTCATTGCCGGCGTAAAACCAGTCCAGCCAGCGGGCGCGTTTTTCCAGCTTGCCTTCCGCCGCCTTCATGGCGGTCAAATCCCCGATGTTTCTGGCCAGCCGCCAGCGGTAATGGGCCAGATACAGCCGCCACAGCCCTGTATGCTCCTCCACTTCGATAGTGATTGTGGCGTACTTGCATTTTTTGCGCCGGGTCGCCTCGCGCGGGGCATAGTTGTCCGGCGGGTATTCGGACGGTGGGATCATTTCCGGGGTGGATTGCGGGATCATTGCGGCCCCCCTTCCGGGGCGGCTTCTTCCAGCGCCCGGCGCTCGCCCTCCAGGCGCGTCATAATCCGCCTGGTCCGCTCCCGTAGCGCCCTGGCCAGATCCCGATGGAAAAACGGCATTTTTTCCCCCAACTGCTGCACGGCAATCAACAGGCCGGCGGTTTCCTCCACCACAGGGCCGTAATCCCCCAGGCCGGCCAGGCTCCGGTTAAGGGCCGCGGCCAATCCGGCCGCCCCGGCGGCGGCCAGACTTTTGCTGTCGGCCATGGCCCGCCGCGCGGCGCATTCGGCCAGCGCTTCCCGCTCGGCCCTGGTAAAAGAAGGCATGGTCACACGCATGGATCACCTCAAAGTTCCGGTTAAAAGATTGTGCGGCCGGACGGAGCCTTCCGGCGCGCTGATGAAAATATGTTTGCATATGAAAACAAAAATGTCAAGACGAAAAAGTGATCGTATGACAACATTGATTCGTGTATATTCCGCTCTTATGGATGCCAAAAAACATAGCGCGGCCTGGGCGGCGATTTTAGCAGCCATCCGGCAGAGAATCTCGGAATCCGGCCAAAGCCAGTCCAGCGTGGCCCGGTTGCTGGGCAGGGATCGCGGCACCGTGCACAACTGGCTTTCCGGCAAGCGCGGCGGCGTTAAAGCTTCCATGGACGACATGCTTTTTTACATGGAAAAGCTCGGCCTGGACCACTCCCGGTATTTCGGGGGCGAGGGCGCGCCCGGCGAAGAAGAATACTTTAAGGTGCCCTGGCTGGAGGCCACGGCCAGCATGGGCGGCGGCAGCGTGGAAACTTCCCGCTCCGTCACGGCGCACCTGGCCTTCAGGGCGGACTGGCTGCGCGCCAAGGGCCAGACCAAGGGCATGGTGATCGTGAACGCCTCCGGCGATTCCATGAGCCCCACCATACCGGACCGCGCCGTGGTGCTGGTCAACGAGCGGGACACCAGCCCGGCGAACAACGGCATTTTTTTCGTCTGCCACGGCGAAGAGATTTTTCTGAAGCGCCTGCGCGTGGACAAATCCGGCCGGGTGACCCACCTGGTTTCCGATAACAGCGGGCACGCCATGCCCCTGGACCCAGCCGCCTACTTTGAAATCATCGGCCGGGCCATCTGGTACGGCAAGGAATTATGAACGGAGCTTTGATGAACCGTGTAATTTACCAGGCCGGCCCGCTGTTTTCACAGGCGGACAAGGATTTTCACCGGAGCCTGTTCCGGGCCCTCACCGGGGCCGGCCATAAAGTGATCTGGCCGGGGGAGCTGCTTACCGCCGAGCAAATCGCGGCGGCCGGGCCGGATGGTCCGGCCCTTATTTTCAACACCTGCAAAGGGGCTCTGGATCGTTGCGGACTGGTGGTGGCCCTGCTGGACGGCCCTCAGGCGGACGACGGCACGGCCTGGGAGATGGGCTACGCCCACGCGCGCGGCCTGCCGGTGTACGGCCTGCGCACGGACGAGCGCCAGGCCGGAGATACGGCTTACAGCCGCGCCAACAGCATGATCCAGGGCGGCCTGGCGGGCCTGGCCGGCAGCGTGGAGGAGTTGCTGGAGATGCTGGCGCGCCCCGCGGCATAATTTTTCACTTCCCTCCCAAAAAATCCACCCGCTCAGGCGGGGTTTGTTTTTCGCTCGATGTTTTCATTTGAAAACTTCCGCTTGACATTTTATGTTTTCATATGCAAACATACTCTCAAGGCAGCACCACAGAGCAAAATTATAATCCGGAGGCCGTATGTTTTTGTTTTTTCTCAAGCCGCGGCGGACTTGCGAGCCGCTCACGCGGCAAGAGGCGCTTTTCCTGCATTTGCGGGCGCTCAACATGGCGGAGCAGGCCCGGATCAGCCCCGGCACGGCCAGGGTGGCCGGGGCCTGGCTGGCCCTGGCGGCCAGGCGCGCGCAAAAACGGGGCTTGCCGGCGCTGGCCCTGCGCCTGACCGCCTTGCAGCGGCGGCTGGCCAAAAGCAGCACCCAAGGCCGCTTGATCTTTTAACGCCCGCCGGGGCCGCCACCTTAACAGCCGCGCAAGCGCGGCGAAGGAGTTTCAGACATGTGCCGCCACCAGTACAACTACGCCGGCCATCTTTCCCATGGCGACAATCTGCCCGGTTACGCCCAGGGCGAATACTTCCCCGGCGATGAGCCCGGCCTGCGCTGCCGGTTGACCGAAGGCCCGTGCACGGACCCGGCGGAGAACAACCCGGAGGACTGCGCGGCCTGGCAAAAGACGCCCTGGTTCTGCCCGGTCTGCCTGCTGGAGGAAGAGGAGAGGGAGGTTCTGCTCGGCCGGGAAGGGGCTTTTTACTGCCCGGCCTGCGAGGGACGTTTCGCGGGGCGGCGGCTGGCCGCGCTCTACGCGGAAGGCCTGCTGGAGCTGGCTGGAATCAAAAAAAGCCTGGGCCCGGCCCGCGCGTTCCCGTCCCGGCCGGAAGAGCGCCCAAGAGCCAATTAAGGAGCGGCCGGGCGGGCGGCCAGTGCGGAGCAATCCGGTTCAACAACAATCAAGCAGGGAGTTTGACCATGTCTCAAGCCGATTTTCAAAAAAAGGTCCTTCAGCGCAATGCCTTGAGCACGGAGTGCTTTTTCGCCAAAGGCGGCCGGCTCAGACGCAAAATTGAAAGATCGCCCGGCAGGATTACTGAATACGAGTACGAATTTGATGCCAAAGGGCATCTTGCGCATGTTGTAAAAAACGGATTGCCGGCCGAGAAGTATGTGTATAACCCGTCCGGGCAGCGAGTGGAGCAGCTCCGTGCCAAGGCGTTTTTCAGCAACCCGGCTGACGGCCCGCTGTATTACGATGATAAAGGAATGTTGGAGCGAGCCGGTGAGACGATCTTTCATTATGACGGCAAAGGCGCGCTCGCGCAACGCTCCAACCGCCAGGGCGCCGCGAAGTACTTTTACAACGGCGATACCATGCTGGATAAAGTAGTCCTTTCTTCCGGAGAGGAAATTTCCTATCGCTACGACAAAGCGAATCCCATATGCCCGTCCGCCAGGTTCATGAACGGCAATCTGGCAACGGAGTTCGCCTGGCTGGACCCGCTGCGGCTCTCCGCTTGCCGCGATCATATCTGCGGCCTGGAGTATTCGTTTTCATACGATTCGTCCGGCCTCCTGAATCGCGTCCGCATCGGCGTCTTTAAACAGCCGCGCGTCAGAAGAGAGCGGTATTCGAACATCGACTGGGCCGCCGACAGCGCGGATTGGGTCGATGCGGCGGTTGTGCGCAACAAGCGGGAGCGCCTGAACGAGCTTTTCGCCCGCTGCGGCGATACGCTGGATTTCCGCTGCGGCACGGATCAGGTGGGCACTTTGAAGTTGTTGACAGACGCAAGAGGTGACGTGATAAAAGAGGTCGAATACGACAGTTTCGGCGTCAAACTGTATGATTCCATGCCGGATATTTTTCTCCCCATAGGCTTTGCCGGCGGCCTGGAAGATCCGCATACCGGGCTGGTCCGCTTCGGGTACAGGGACTATGATCCGAGCGTTGGGCGGTTCACCGCTCCGGACCCCCTGGGCGATACCGGCGGGGATCATGACTTGTATGACTATTGCGTGGACGACCCGGTAAGTATGAGTGATCCCACGGGGTTGTTTCCGCCTTTGGCGCTGTTCGTGTTGGGCAAGCTTGGCGTTGCCGCCCTTGCCGCAGCGGGAACATATGGAGCCGCATGGGTTACCGACAAGTTAAAAGGAATACGAAGTGGAGAAGAAAGTACATCTGCGCGTGACGCGGCGATTGAAGTTGCTCCCCGCACGCTTGAAGCTATGAAGGATGCAGCTATTATGGGGAGATCGCCGAATAAGCTTTGGAACACTTACAGGCTTATCGAGAGAAAACGAGAGGAAGGCCAAAAAGAATAGCGACAGTGATATTTGGTTGATAAAATGTGTTACAGTATGTAGGCGATATGCAAAAAATTATATTTCGCTATTTTAGTATGGAGAAAATATGCCACGTATTTCTGATAAAACGCTTTTTATACTACTAATATCCGAATTATTCTTCATTTTTTTAGTTTCGGCAATATATTCAACTTTATGTATTGTTGGTTCTTTTTATGTTGATCTGCATCATAAGATGCTAGCTATAGCTTTTTGGTATCCAATATTGTTTATTGCACCGCTTTCATTGCAGGCAATAATAAAATGTTTAAAAATTAAAAATATTTTTGGGTATATTAACTACAGCGATAGTTATAGGTTGCATTGTATATTTAATTCTAAAGTTAAGCGTGTTAATCTGGATACAGGATTTCAGTCTGATAAAATTGAGTTTATTATTGACAATCTTGATGAAAAATGTAAGAAATATGTAAAAAATAATGTAATTTATTATTCCTGGTTATTGCATAAGAAAAATATAAAGGCAGTACAATATGTTGTTGTGGCAATACTTATTTTGTGTTGTAATTATACAAGTTATAATTTGTTTCCCATAGCATGCTTTTTTTGTTTGGTTGGTCTGCTGTATGCGGCAATGGCTGCTATCGAACTCGCATGAAATATCACATTCAGCAAAAAAGACGAAAATAGATAGTTTCCCTTGCCGTTGGAGGTCGGGATGGGAAGAGATGACATCTGGATAAGCCTTTTCTTGAGCATTATGATAATAATTTGCAGTGTGCTTGGCTTAGGATTTGGCGAAATCTCTTGGCGCGACGTTGTCGTGCCTCAGTGGGAGCTGTGGCCGCTCCTGTTTATCGGCATCATCATTTGTATTATTTCCATACGCGCTATACAGCGTGGCGAAGGCAAGAAAAAAGAGAAAAAATACACCGACGCGGACGCGGAAAATTTTGACGAATCCAAAGTTAGCAGAGATGAGCATGGAAGGTTCGACCACTCGGGTACTTCCCGTGCGACCAGTGAAAAATCCATTGGGTGGATAAGAAGGAATATCTTTCCCTGGACGTTGCCTTATGGAGATCCAGATAAGGAGGCGTTTAGGAAAGATCTGCGGCGACAATTGAATCCAGGGCTGATAAAATTTGCCGCTGGAACACTGGATATGGGATTATTGCCGTCACATCCATTGTTATTACTTTTGCTGTTTTTGGAAGGGTATGAAGAACCAGAGAGAAAGAAATAATTATACTAACACTACAACAACTAAATACACATAAATATGAAATGTACACAATTTACAAATATTGTTATATTCATAGCAATAACAATAATAAATATATTAAATTTTATATTCACAAATAACAGGGATTGTTTTCAGATTTCATATTTATATGTATCGTTAACTGCCTTGCTGGTATATTTATTAATAATTATTTATAAATCGTTAAATTATGATGGCAACATAAAAAAAGCGATCATTCTACTCGCGGTTTTTATATCAATCGACTATATAAATTCGTTCTTTGTATATAATCATTTTGTTGCTATACCGCCATATCTTGAATATATATCATTAATATTTAGGATGCTTATTTCATATATACCAATTGTTTTTTATATGAAAATAGCATCAATAGATTTTGCATATAC
>JAVBSC010000082.1:0-10969 GCA_031547305.1 Desulfovibrionaceae bacterium | reverse complement strand
AATGCACAAGCAAAAACACCGTTGCGGCTGGGTGGCGCTCATGGGGCCGCCCAACGCGGGCAAATCCACCTTTCTGAACACCTGCGTGGGGCAGAAGGTGGCCATAGTCACGCCCAAACCGCAAACCACCCGCAACCAGATAACCGGCATACTTTCCGCCCCGGACGCCCAGGTTATTTTTCTTGATACCCCGGGCATTAACAGGCTGCGCGGCAAAATGAACCGGGTCATGCTCCAGGCCGCCTGGCAGGCCATGGACAGCGCGGATTTGCTCATGCTGATCCTGGATGCGGACATGTACGCCAAAAAACCGGATTTTCTGGACAACGATATAGCGCCCCTGCTGGCCCCGTTCAAGGCGGAGACCCGGCCGGTCCTGACCGTGCTGAACAAGGTGGATCTTCTGGGCGACAAGTCCCTGATGCTGCCCCTGCTGGAAAAACTGAACGGCCTGTGGCCGAACAGCGAGTTCTTCCCCATTTCCGCCCTGACCGGGGCGGGCGTGCCGGAGCTGGTAAACCGCATCAAAGTCCTGCTGCCGGAAGGCCCGGCCCAGTTCCCGGAAGACCAGCTTTCCACCCTGCCGCTACGCTTCATGGCCGCCGAAATAATCCGGGAAAAACTCTTTTTGGGCCTGCGCCAGGAACTGCCGTATTCCACGGCCGTGCACATCGAGCAGTGGAAGGAGGAAGAAGGCCTTACGCGCATCAACGCGGTCATTTACGTTGGCCGGGCCAGCCACAAGGGCATGGTCATAGGCCGGGCCGGTCAGAACCTGAAGCTGGTGGGGCAGAGCGCCCGCAAGGAAATAGAGGCGCTTACCGGCCAGAAGGCCCACCTGGAGCTCGGGGTGAAGGTGCGTGAGGCCTGGACCGAGGATGTTAACTTTTTGCACGAGTTGGGCCTGGGGCAGACCGCGCCGTCCGGGGAGTGAGTGATAATGGAAGATTACGCGGGATTGCCCAAACGCCTGGATGCGGTGCGGGAGCGTCTGGCCGAGGCCGCGGCCGGTTGCGGCCGCGATGCCCGGTCAATAATCCTGGTGGCCGTGTCCAAGCGCCACGGCGCCGAGGCTGTGGCCCTGGCCGCCAGGCACTGGGGGAGCGGCCTGCCCGGCGGCGATACGCCGGTGTTCAGCGAAAACTACGTGCAGGAGGCTCTGGCCAAGCGGGACGCTGTGGCCGCCCTGGCGCCGGAACTGAAGATCGACTGGCATTTTACCGGGGCCTTGCAGAGCAACAAGGCCAAGTACATTATGGGGCGCTTCGCGCTTATTCATACCGTGGATTCTTTATCGTTGGCCCAAAGTTTGCATAAAGCCTGGCGGCGGCACTGCGACAGCATGGTCCAGGCTGGGGGGGGCCAGGCTTTGGCCGAACCCGGACCGCAGGAAATCCTGCTCCAGGTGAACATAGGCGAAGAGGCGCAAAAGGCCGGGGCGGCCCCGGATGCGGCGGCGGCTTTGCTGGAAGGAACGCTGAAGCTGCCCGGTTTGAAGGTGCGCGGCCTGATGTGCCTGCCGCCGTATTTTGCGGAAGCGGAAAAGTCCCGGCCTTTTTTTATCCGGCTGCGTCAAATTCGTGACGAGCTGGAAAAAACCCGCGGAGTGGAATTGCCGCATTTGTCCATGGGCATGTCGCACGATTTTGAGGTGGCGGTCCAGGAAGGGGCCACAATGATAAGGGTGGGCACGGACATCTTCGGGCCGCGCGAGTAAAGCGGATATAATCTTCTAACGAGGCTATCCATGGATCTGGCAACCGTACTGGGCATGCTCCTGTCGTTCGGGCTGATCATCGCCGCATTGTTTTCCGGCGGCGGAACGCCCCTGACTTTTATTGACGTGCCTTCCATGCTTATTGTTCTGGGGGGCACCATAGGGGCCACCCTGACCCATTATCCTCTGGGGGTGGTGCTCAAGACCGGCGTAATCATCCGCAAGACCATGGTTGGTAAAACCCCGGCTTCTTCCGAAGTGGTGGACCAGTTTATGGATTTTGCCAACAAGGCCAGGCGCGAGGGCATCCTGGCCCTGGAGCCGGCCATAAAGGGCCTTAGCAACGCTTACTTGCGTAAAGGTTTGCAGCTTACCGTGGACGGCATGGAGCCGGCCGCCATCCAGGGCATTCTGGAGGCGGAGATAAGCAATACGGAAAACCGCCACAGCACCGGCGTGGAACTGCTCAGCGCCCTGGCGGCCTACGCGCCGGCCCTGGGCATGATCGGCACTGTCATAGGCCTGGTGCAGATGCTGCGCACCATGAACGATCCCAGCACCATCGGCCCGGCCATGGCCGTGGCCCTGATAACCACTTTTTACGGCGCCGTTCTGGCCAACCTGGTGTTTTTGCCGATGGTGGGCAAGCTCAAGCACCGTTCCAAAGAGGAAATAACCATTATGGAAATGCAGATGGAAGGCATTCTGGGCATTTCCAAGGGGGAAAACCCCAGGATCATTATGGAAAAACTCACCAGCTTCCAGGCGCCCAAAGAGCGCAAGGAAGGGTGAGCCGGAACGTCGGGCATGGCCAGAAAAAGAAAAGAAGCGGCTCCGGAAGGCGGTCCGGCCTGGCTGATTACCTTTTCGGATTTGATGACCCTGCTGCTCACGTTTTTCGTGCTGCTGGTCAGTATGTCCGTGATTGACGAAAGCCGCAAGCTGGTGGTTCTGGCATCCACATCGTCGTCTTTTGGCGTGGGGCCTTCCTCGTTCAACCCGCTGGCGGATCAGGGCAACAAGGAAAACAAGGCGGAGCCTGGCGCCATGAACCCGCAGGACGCCACTTTGGATTTGGTCAAAGACATGATGCTGGAAGACGACTCCAGGGATATAAAATTTCAGGAAAACAGCATGGTGCAGATTTTATCCATCAACAGCGAGCTTTTGTTCGGCCCTGGCAAGTTCGTGCTTTCCAGCCAGGGCGAAGCCTTGCTGGACAAAATGGTTCCGCACCTGCTCCAGATTGACTACCCACTGCTGGTGGCGGGGCACACGGCGGCAAGAATGGACGAGGAGGGCGCGCACTACCTGGCGGAGCTGGACAAGACCCACCTGGACTCCACCTGGTCCCTGTCCCTTAGCCGCTCCCTGGCCGTGTACCGGCACCTGACCCGCCGGGGCCTGAACCCGAGAACGCTGCAAATGGAAGCCTTCGGGCAGTTTCGGCCGCGCTATTCCAACGACACCCCCCAGGGCCGTCACGACAACCGCCGGGTGGACATAGTTCTGGATAAACGCAACAAGCAATGGATTGACCATGTGGAACGGCTGCGGGACAGATCCCGGCCGCTGCCTTCCTATTACTTTCGGGATTTCAAGTTTGACCTGGACGGGCCGGAGTCGCGCGAGGGCACGGCCCCGGAAGGAGCCAGATAGTGGCCAGGCGCAGAAAAAGCGGCGGTGGCGGCGGCGGCGAAGGTTGGCTGGTGACCTTTTCCGACCTGATGACCTTGCTGTTGACTTTTTTTGTGCTGCTCCTGAGCATGTCTTCCATGGATCAAACGCTGATTTCGCGCATCAGCGCGTTTTCCAGCAACGTTTCGCCCATATCCGTCAGCGGGCCGGGCCGGGTGCCGGACCGCATCCGCATGGTTCTGGCCATGCTGCGCCAACCGGCCAGCGTGCTGGAAAAGCAGGACAGAATAAAAGATCTGCTTTTTCCCAACGATATATTGCCCCCGGAGCTTGATGCCGGTACACTGAAGGAGAACCTGCGTATTCTGGAGCACCCGGAAGGGGTGGTTCTGGTGCTCAGCGATTCCTTGCTGTTTACGCCCGGTTCAGCGGAAATTCCGGCCAAAGGGCGGGCCGTGCTGGAGGCCCTTACGCCGCTGCTGCATTACAGCAGCGCGGATTTGAACATAGCCGGGCACACGGATGACGAAAAAGGCGACATAGACAACTACACGCTCTCCGCGCACCGGTCCCTGGCCGTGCTGGAGTTTTTTCTGGAGCGGAAATTCGCGGCTTCGCGCTTTTCCATAAGCGCTTACGGACCGGACAGGCCGCTGGATAAAAACGACACGACCGAAGGCCGGACCCGCAATCGCCGGGTGGAGCTTCTGCTCAAGACAACGCAGTGGCTGGGCCGGTACGTGTAAGGACTCTTACCGGGCGCGGTTTTGTTGCGCCTTAAATCAAGGATTCTGGAGCGTAACATGGCGGATGACGAAAAAACGAAAAAGAAAAGCAAGCTCAAATGGGTAATATTGCTCCTGCTGCTGCTGATCCTGGGCGGCAGCGCCGGGGCGGCCTGGTACTTCCTTTTTTCCGGCAAGAGCACCCTGCTCAGCCAGGGCGGTAGCGGCGAAACAAGCAAGCCGGCTCAGACCGAGGCCACAGGCGTTACCCAGACGGACGGCACAACGGTCACGCTGCCCAGTTTTCTGGTCAATCTGGCGGATCCTCTGGGCCGGCGCTACATCAAGCTGACCATGGACATAGAGGTGGCCAATCCGGAGGTGGTCAAGGAAGTAACCGCGCAAATGCCCAAAATTCGCGATTCCATCATTATGCTGCTCACCAGTAAAAGCTATGCGGATATATCTTCCATGGAAAGCAAGCTGGTTTTGAAAAACGAGATTCTGGCCCGCTTGAACCAGGCCTTGGGCGGGACTAAAGTGACCAGGGTCTTTTTTACCGACATAGTAATCCAGTAAGCGCCGCGCTTACGGCAGGAGTGATTTATGGCAAGCTCAGATGAACTGGATCAGGAAGCCATGGCCGCGCAGTGGGCGGCCGCGCTTGACGAACAGGAAGAAACGGAGGCCACGGCGGCTGCCGGCGCGGCCAAGGAGATGTCCGAGGACGAGCGCTTGGCCGAGGAATGGGCCAGAAGCCTTGCGGCCGACGAACAGGCCGAGGTGAAAAAAACCAAGGAGCAGAGCGCTCTGGCGTCCAAAGCCAAGGAAGCCGCGTTCAAGGATCTGACCGAGGAGGCCAAGGCCCCCCGCCAGGACAGCACCCGTCGGGAACTGGACTTTATTCTGGACATCCCCCTGGACGTTTCGGCGGAACTGGGACGGACCAGGCTGCTTATCAACGAGCTTTTGCAGTTAGGGCAGGGCTCTGTGGTGGAGCTGAACAAGCTGGCCGGCGAGCCGTTGGAAGTCTACGTCAACGGCAAGCTGGTGGCCAGGGGCGAAGCCGTGGTCATTAACGAAAAGTTCGGGGTGCGCCTTACGGACATCATCAGCCCCATTGAACGGGTCAAGCAGTTGGGCTGATTGTGAACGCCACCGTGCCTGAAGTCATTCTGGCCCTGCCTGGGCAAAACGCCACCGCGCAAATGGCCAACGCCACATCCGCCGGCCCCCTGGCGCGGGCGGCGGCCGGCGCCACGGACGCGCTGGGCCAGGCCCTGCCCGCCGCGCCGGCCTTTAGTTGGGCAAGCTATTTCTGGGCTATTTTCGTGCTGTTCCTGGTTCTGGGCGGCCTGTGGGCCGTTCTGGCCCTGCTCAAGAAAAAGGGCGGCCTGAAAGTCTTTGGGGTGGCGGAGAATTTTCAAGTGGAGGCGCGCATTCCACTTGGTCCGAAAAAGCATCTGATGCTGGTACGCTTTTTGAATAAGCGCTTGTTACTGGGGGTCACAGACCACCAGATAACCAAGTTGGCGGAGCTTTCAGCAGATGAATATTCAGACCTTGTCCAGCCGGAAAATCGCGGAAAATCAGGCGGCAGGCCGGCATCAGACTTCCAGGCGATCCTGGAGAAAGCCGATCCCGGAGACTGACCGGACGGAAAGTAGCGCCCATATTTTTGACTCTTCCCGCAAGGGGTTGAACATAAAGGTCGTCGGATGCGCCCTTTTGGCCACGCTGGCGGCTGTTCTGCTTCTGCCCGTCCTGGCCCAGGCCGCGCAGGACATAGTGCTGCCGGATTTTCAGCTCAGCATGGCCGGCGGCTCCAGCGAGCCGGAAAAAGTGGCTCTGGGTTTGGAAATACTGCTGCTTCTGACCGTTCTTTCGCTGGCTCCGGCCATAATCCTCACCACCACCAGCTTTACCCGGATTATTATCGTGTTCCACTTCGTGCGCCAGGCCTTGGGCGTGCAGCAACTGCCGCCCAACCAGGTGCTGGCCAGCCTGGCCATTTTTTTGACTGTGGCGATCATGTTCCCGGTTGGCAAGCAGATCAACGACGAGGCTTTGCAGCCCTATCTGGATGAGCGTATCGGGCTTTCCGACGCGGTCCAAAAGGCTGAGGCCCCCATGCGCGCCTTCATGTTCAAGCACACCAGGGAAAAGGATCTGTCCATATTTTACTCCATTACCAAGATGGAACGCCCCAACGCCAAGGAAGACGTGCCCACCATGTCTCTGGTGGCCGCCTTTATCATCAGCGAGCTCAAGACCGGCTTCATGATCGGTTTTTTGCTGTATATCCCCTTTCTGATTCTGGACATGGTGGTTTCCAGCATTCTGCTGGCCATGGGCATGATGATGCTGCCGCCCATGATGGTTTCCACGCCCTTCAAGCTACTGCTTTTTGTAATGGTGGACGGGTGGGCCCTGCTGGTGGGATCGCTGGTGAACAGCTTTGCCTGACGGCCGCCAGACGCGGCCGCATCAAAGGAACAAAGCGCGAATTGACATTTTTAGGAGCTTTTTAATGACCCAGGAATTTGTAATCGGATTCGCCCGCCAGGCCATAGAACTCACATTGCTGATATCTTTGCCCATGCTGATCGTGGGCCTGGGCGTCGGTCTTATTGTCAGCATCATCCAAGCGGCCACGCAAATTCAGGAAATGACCCTGTCCTTCATTCCCAAGATTGTGACCATGTTCATTGCCCTGCTGTTGGCTTTTCCCTGGATTATGGACAAGATGCTCAATTTCACCCGGGATATTTTTTTGAATCTGCCAAACTACATACGGTGACGGGCGCGGCGTGGATTCCCGCCTTCGCGGTAATCCACGCTTTTTCAGCGTTCTTCCTGGGGCGCGTATAAGTCGTGATATTCCGGTCAGTCCCCGGACTCCGTAAAAAACTTCCGCAAAAGCTTTCTGGCCGCGTCATATTCAAAAAGATCGATCTGGGCCTTGGCCCTGGCCATGGTCTCCTCCGCCGCGCTTCCGTAATCCCGTTCCAAAAGTGTTCGCAGCGTCTCCTGGATGGCGTCGTAGTCGTGCCCGGCCAGAGCCATGCACAGGCTTGCCGCGCCCTGGGCCAGAGACCGCGCGTCCCCGGCCGGACGCGGCGCGGCGCATTCCGTTTCCTCATCAAACAGTGCGGCAAAGTGGCGATCCAACTCCCGCAACCGATCCAGAAAATCCGGCAGGGCGGCGCGGCAGTGTTCCGCATTGCCGGCAGCCGCGGCTTTTTCCAGCGCATAGGCCGCGTCAGACAAGGCAATGGCGCCAACACTGGCCAGGGCGCTTTTCATGCCGTGCGCATGCGTGCGAAAATCTTTCATTTCTTCCCAGGCCAGAAGCTCCCCCAACATGGCGGTCATGCCGGGTATTTTGGCATGCAGCAGGCGTAGCGCGCGCTCGTAAACATCCGTCTGCCCGGCCACGGCGTTCAGCCCGTAACGGATGTCCAGGCCGTTCAGCCCGCCCAGCTTTTCCAGCAGCCCTGGTCTTTTTTCTTCCGCCCGCTGGGGCGGTTGGCCGCCGGCCCCCGGTCGGGCGGAATCCAAAGTCGCCGTTTGGGCTCTGGCCACGGCAAGCTGGTCCAGCATTTCGCGCCAGGCGGCTTGCAGGCGTTCCAGTTCGACAATGCCGGACGCGGCGATTTGCTGCTCCTCCTGGTCAGTGTGGGAGTCCGGTTTTTTAGCGGCCGCTCTATGAAAACTCGTTGTCATTCGCAGAATGGGCCGGGCGATGCTCCGGGCGGCCAGAAATATGCTCAGAACCAGCAGGGCCAGGCCAGCCGGGATTATGAACCAAAGCGATTGGGGGAGGGCCGCCACTCCCGGATCGTCCGCCAGGAAATTCAGGTACAGTGCCGTCAGGGCCAGGACCAAGAGCGGGGGCGGGAGCGCGGCCGCCAGCAGACGGTTGAAGATTGTGGTTTTCATCACTGGTTTCAGGCGCCTCTGGAGGCGGTGATCAGCGCCACATCGTCAGAATGGCGAGCGAACACTTCCACAAGATAGGGATCGAACTGTCTGTCGCTGCTCTGCCTGATTATTTCCATGGCCTCCGCATGCGAGGATTTGTTTTTGTAAGGCCGGTAGGCGGTCAGGGCGTCGTAGACGTCGGCCACGGCCACGATTCTGGCTGCCAGGGGGATTTCTTCGCCCTTCAGTCCCCTGGGGTAGCCGGTGCCGTCCCAGCGCTCGTGGTGCGCGTGGGCAATATCGCGGGCGATGTGCAGGAAGGAGTCGTCCTGCTGCTTGATGCATTCGCTTAAAAGCCGCTCCCCGTATTCCGGGTGCTGGCGGATGACTTCGAATTCGCCGTCCGTAAGCCGTCCTGGTTTGAGCAAAATGCTGTCCGGCGTGGCTATTTTGCCCAGGTCATGCAGTTTGGCCGAGCGGATAATGTCATCCGCCTCGTGCGGAGTGAGAAAATAACCTGGACTGGGGTTGGCCAGGATATGTTCCGCAATGATGCGCACAAACCCGGTGGTCCGTTCAATGTGGTCCCCGGTGTGATGATCCCGCATATCCGCCGCCTGGGCCAGCAGGCTCAGGGTGATGTCTTCCCGGAGCTTCAGCTTGTTGTAAGCCGCGTTCAGGCTGCGGGTTTTTTCCTCCACCAGGGTTTCCAGATGCTGGCGGTGGCTTTGCAACTCCAGTTGCAGGCGGACCCTGGTAAGCAGCGCCTGGGGCCGCACGGGCTTTTGAATGTAGTCCACCGCGCCCATTTCCAGGGCGCGCACTTCGCTTTCGCCATCCTGGTCGCCGGTAAGAAATATGGCCGGGATCACCCTGGTGGCCGGACATTCCCGCAATTTTTCCAGCACTTCCAGTCCGGTCAGGCCAGGCATGCGGTGGTCCAGCAAAATCAGGTTCGCGGACTGATTATTCAGATACTCGAGCGCCGCTCCCCCCGAAGTGAACGGGCGGACGCTGTAATCAACCTTGAGAACGGAGACGACGGTATTCAGAATTACCGGGTCGTCATCCACGGCAAGGATAACCGGTTTCGGGCCATAATGCATAACCACGCCTCCACATATGCAGCCGTACTTCATCCAGTAATGAATGGCAGGGGCTTGGCAACGTTCATCAGCTAATCGCTGGCATGCTCTATTGTTATAAAACGCCTATTCCGGCTGATACGCGCCGTATGGCGCGGTCCCCCCTTGCCAGGCAAGTAATCTGCCGATTGATTGTTTACTATCTTTTTGCAATAGCGCAAGGACTTTTATGTGGTCTGGTATTGATCATTATAAGTACATTATTTATGCGCTGCTATTTTGTAATAATATTAGCAGTTTTGAGGCGGGATTCACTATAAAGAACATGGGACTTTCCGCACGGTGCGCGGAGTGGTAAAAATTTATGGATTCAGATTTTTCTTGTAATTGAAAACGAAATTCGTTATCAATTCTTCATGTCGCACGGCCTTAGGGCACATTCAGATAACAGAGGAGAAGTATTATGCATTCAGCGCTTATTGTTTATGGTTCAACCACCGGCAACACGGAGTATGCGGCGGAAGTGGCGGAACGGGCGCTTTCCGGAGCCGGGTTCAGCGTGAAAATGATCAACGCCGCCAATGCGCAAGCCTCCGGTCTTTGCGACGGCTATGATCTGGCGCTTTTCGGCTCCTCCACCTGGGGGGACGACTCCATTGAATTGCAGGACGACTTTGCGTCGCTTTTTAACCAATTCGATGAAATCCGGGCCAAGGGGAAGAATGTGGCCGTGTTCGGCTGCGGGGATTCCGGCTACACGTACTTTTGCGGCGCTGTGGACGCGATTTCGCAACGCCTTGAGGATCTTGGGGCCAAGGTAATCGACACGCTGAAAATAGACGGCGACCCGCGTTCGGAAAAAGAAAATATTGAAAGCTGGGCCAGGGGCGTTGCCGAGGCCGCTGAGCAATAGAGGGGAGGAGGGTATCCATGCCGTTAAGCAAAGAATTCGTGGAGCAAGTGCGTAAGCGTGTGGCCGACGATCCCGGGGTGCGCACGGAGCAGTTGGCCGTGGAACTGGACGCGCCGGAGTCCCAGGTGATCATGGCTTTGCCGTTGGATATGCGCCTGCGGGCCAGGACTTCCGACTTTGAGGCCATCTGGGCGGGCGCGGCCGGGTGGGAACGCGCGCTGCTCAGCCCGGCCGGGCGCACTGGGGATGCGGAACGTCCGTCCGCTTTGCCGGGCAAGCATTTTTTACAGGACCAGCTCGGCTTTATCTGGTTTGTTTCCAATCCCAGAAGCAGCGGGGAAAGCCCGTCCATCCGCTTTTTTGACAAGCAGGGCGGGCATATGCTCTCCATCTATCTTGGCCTGGACGCGGCCGGCCGCTTGGCGGCCGGGGACAAAGCCGAATACGAGGACATGCGCAAACGTTTCGGGGTTGTTCCCGCGCCGCGCATGCACTGCAAAGGCTGCGGCAATTGCACCTGCGGGGGGAAAAAACACGCGCATTGATAAACGAAATAAGCGCCCGGCGGCGAACCGCCGGGCGCTTCCAGACTGCTGACAAAGTCCCCGTTTACGCGAACGGGGACTTTGCTTTTTATCTTCTCTATGTTATGCATAATCATGATAAAAAAGAAGCAACAACGCCAACTGAAGATGGAACTTGTCTGTATTGATGAGCTTGTTCCCGCAGAACATCTTCTAAAAAAGATAGACAAGACTGTTGATTTTGAATTTATCAGAGAAAAAACCGAGCATCTATATTGTCGAGACAACGGACGGCCGGCGATTGATCCAGTTGTCTTGTTTAAGATGCTATTTATAGGCTATCTTTTTGGCATAAGAAGCGAAAGGCAGCTTGTAAAAGAAATACAAGTCAATGTCGCTTATCGCTGGTTCTTAGGGTTTGATTTTACAACCAAAGTTCCCGA
>JAVBSC010000072.1:0-39139 GCA_031547305.1 Desulfovibrionaceae bacterium | reverse complement strand
GGGAACAAGCTCATCAATACAGACAAGTTCCATCTTCAGTTGGCGTTGTTGCTTCTTTTTTATCATGATTATGCATAACATAGAGAAGATAAAAAGCAAAGTCCCCGTTCGCGTAAACGGGGACTTTGTCAGCAGTCTGAGGCTGAGTAAACAGCCTCTTTTTCTTTTATTCTGGCGGAGAGGCAGGAATGACAACTATTAATATAACATTATGTAATTATAAATATAAAATACAAATAAATACCCTTGATACCCCCTAAGATACCCCCGAAAAGTATTGATGTGTCGGGACTATTCCGGGCTGGTCTGGACAACCTGCGCGCGTTGTGCCGCCATCTTTTGCCTGAACTATTCGGCTCCAATTCTGGGCATTTTTTTAAAGAGGTAGGGAATGGTACAAAAATCGAATTGTTTATGCAAATTCAGATGTTATATATTTTCTGTAGGGCCTTCATTTTTGATTTCACATCGTATGTTTGCAATCAGGATACCCGGTGCAGCCGCAAAAATCGCAACCCTTGGATTTTCCTGTGGCGGGCCTGTATGGTTGTCCGATATACCCGTTTGCGTTAGACAATTACATGGAGTTCATTAAAAAATCCTTGGCCGCGAAGCGGAGCGCAAGGCCCTCAGGAAAAAGTGCGGCCTGTCACTATGGCGGACAGAAGCCACAGGTGGACGTCACGAAACTGATGACTGCTTCAATACGGATAGGAAATAATCATGTGTAAACGAACAGTTGTGGCAATGCTCGGTATTACGATCCTCGCTTTATGCTGCTCTTGCGTAAAAAAATCGGCTTCCGCCGCTGTAGCTGGCATGCCTGCGAACTTTATTCCCTACCTCGCGGAAAATGGTTTGTATGGCTATGCTGACCGGCAAGGCAGACTGGTAATTCCGGCAGAGTTCGCGGAAGCTGAGCCGTTTGTAAACAACAGGGCGGCGGCAAGGCCGAAAAATTCGGAAAAATGGGGATTTATTGATGGGCGGGGGCAATGGCTGGTAAAGCCGCAATTCACCGATGTGATCAATTACCCGCACAATCCGGAGGGGGTTATTTACCGGGAAGGTTTGAAGATACCGTTGCCCGGCGGCAGCGATGGGATGTTTTCTTTGTACCCGAAAAAATTGGCTGTTATCAGCGACAAAACCACAGAGTTCTTGATCTTGCCCGACTATACCGTTGTTGAGCAAGCGACTAAAAAAGCCCCAGCCCCTCAAGCTCTTCAGGACCAGGACTTTCCTTTTCCCGCCGAGGTGGCCGCATCGGCACGGGCGCATCAAGTGCTTATTATAACGACGCCGATCATGCAGGCCTTGCCGCGAGTGACGGATATCTATGTATATACCCCGTCCGGAGAAGGCAGGCTGAAACGGATGGGGTTCATGTCCAAAACAGGGGAGTTGCTTACCAAAGCGGAGTATATTGTCCACTTCCGCGAAATTGAGGAGAATGTGCCGCTTTGCGTTGAACAAAACGGGAAATTCGGATTTTTTGGGTATAACGGCAAAATGCTGTATGAGCCGCAATTTGATGATGTCGATGACAGATTTGATTCTTTTTTCATCAAAAAGCAAAACAGGTATGCCATCATGAATAAAACCGGCACGCTGCGGACGGATTTTATTTTTTCCGGCATAACGCGGCAAGTGGGCAGTACGAATCTTTTTCAGGTGACCATGCCGGATGGCCGAAACATGATTTGGGATTTGGAGGCGGGCCGGTTCTGGGCCGGCGGCATTGATTGTGCGGATGCGATAGCAATCGACACGGTTGTTTCCGATAGTTCTCACAAATTGCTGGCTGTGCGCAAGCAGATTGAGAGCGATCAGCTCGGATTGCGCTATGTCGTTTTTACCAGTCAGGGAAAAAAACTCGGTACCTACCATAGCGTTAAGTCCGAGCAATCAGAGGATATCCTGTGGCTGAAAAATATGGAAAAGAAATGGGGAGCCTTTGATCGTGAAGGAAATCCTGCCATTTCTTTTCTTTATGACTCTGTGTCTCCATCTGCAGATTTGAAGTCCGGCCAGCAATATCCGGATCTGAATGATGTGGTCAAAGTAACTCGGGACGGCAAAGCTTTTTATGTGGACGGCAATGGAAGAGAATATCGGGAGATACGATAAGAGAATGGCTGGTTGCTACGCTGCCTCTCGTCAAGCCCTGTTTCCATGGCGGAAACAGGGCGTTGTCTTCATTATTTGATGCTACATCGTATGCCTGCAATGAGGGTACCCGGTGCAGCCCCAGAAATCGCAGCCCTTGGATTTTCCTTTGGCGGGCTTCGCAATATGGGCATGGGCTTGCCGCAACTACCCGCGGTTGTTATCGTCGGATAAAGAGATACTATTTCGCGCTACAATTCATCAAACGGCGTATCCGGTGTGATGACGAAGCCCCCCGCTCTGACTGTGGCTGGCCTGTCCGGTTGTGGCGCGGGCTCGGTCTTTTTCAGGGGGCGGGGCGTGTCTATTTTTTTGTCTTTTTCGCGCCTGAACTCATTGAGGTATTTCGCCAGGGTCGGCGGCTTCACGTCGATGCCTTTTTCAAGGAGTTTTCGGCAATCTCCTGTGTATCGAAGCCACGCTTTTTCATCCGTTCCAGAGTCGGGGCCAAGGCGAAGATTACCTCTTTCACGGTCAGGCGGCGGTTGCCGTCCAGAGTGACTTTGACGGGCTTGAGCTTGGCGAACTCCAATCTGATTTCTTTGACTTGGGCTGTAGTGATGTTCATGCGTTTTTCTCCTGTGGTTTCGCCGGGGCTATGCCCCGGATTTGTCTTTCTGCCTTTGGTGGTCGAGCGGCACGGTCGCCCAGTCTTCACGAAGTGAAGTATACTGATGGGATGGTCCCGCCCGCACAACGCGGGTAGGATGTCGTAAACCCTTTGCAAGGAGACATCCCATGAAGACCACCACCACCATAGGCATCGATCTGGCAAAGAACAGTTTTTCCGTGTACGGCGTGAACGCCACAGGCAAGCCTGTGCTCAGCCGTACTTTGAGCCGGGCCGGGGTCGTACGCTTTTTCGCCAACTTGCCGTCCTGCCTTGTAGGCATGGAAGCTTGCGCTTCCTCGGAGTACTGGGCCAGGATTATTGAAAGCCTTGGCCATGAAGTAAGGCGCATCCATCCCCGATATGTGAAAGCCTATCTACTCGGCGCAAAAAACGACGCCAATGACGCGGCGGCCATCTGCGAGGCCGTGCAGCGACCCAACATGCGCTTTGTGCCGCACAAATCTCCCGAGCAGACCGATATTCAATGCATCCACCGTATCCGGCAGGGCTACGTCAAGTCGCGCACGGCACTGATCAATCAAGCCAGGGGACTGCTCGCTGAATATGGCGTAGCCATCCGGCAGGGAATTTGCGCCGCCCGCAACCAGTTGCCCGCGCTTATTGCCGATGAGGAAAACGACCTTTCTGGACTCATGCGCCGGAACCTGGCTTCGCTTCACAAATCCCTGTGTTTTCTCGACGAGCGTATACTTGAGCAGGACCAACTGCTCAAAGCCGTTGCCAAAGAGAACGAAGCCTGCCAACGTCTGATGCAAGTACCCGGCATTGGCATCATGACCGCCACAATCCTGCTGACTATCGCCGGTGTGACCTCGAATTTCAAAAACGGCAGAGAGTTTGCCGCGTTCCTCGGCCTTGTGCCGCGCCAGAACTCCACCGGTGGTAAAACCAAACTCCTGGGCATCTCCAAGCGGGGTGATTGCTATACCCGCTATCTGCTGATCCATGGGGCGCGTGCGGCACTTTCCCGCATGGTTGCCGGATATACGCCCGAACACAGGCGAAACCTCTGGGCTATGGAACTTGCCGCACGGCGAGGAAAAAACAAGGCCAGTGTTGCTTTGGCAAATAAAACGGCCCGCGTGGTGTGGAGCATGCTGACCCAAGGCACGGAATACAAGCATGCCGCGTAATACCGCGTTTATCATGCCGCTTGCAGCGCGGCTTCATTGTGTGTGAGTCGCTCACAAGCGGCCCGCCAAACGCTGACGGCATCAAAACCTACCCAAGGTTGCCAAGAAAGAAGAGATGGAAAAACGGTCGGACCGGCTTTCGGAAAACCTGACATAGCCCAAGGCGCTACGACGCCGACATAGTGATGAGGAACGAAAGCGCGTATACACCCATCAGGGCGCTGCCGATACAGGCTGACGCCGAATATATGTTTGCATCCGAACCGAAAATCCAAATCATCTTTTCTTGACTCCAGGGCGGGACCATATATGGGCTATGCTTTTACCTTCCGCAAAGACCAGAAGCAGACACGCCCGCCGCTGGCTTTCCATGCCCGAAGCCTCGCAGAGCGCACACTGTTTCCGGAGGAAACTGGTAAGTGCGCCCTCACCGTTGTGAGGGACTCGGGCCAGCACGTAATTCGTCCAGATAATCAGCCCACTCGGTCATCATGCGGCGGCGTTCGGGCAAATACTCGGCGTAGTTATACGCGGCCCGGATGCTGTTGCGCTCACCGTGGGCAAGCTGGCGCTCGATCCAGTCCCGGTTGTAGCCCTGCTCATTCAGGAGCGTTGACGCCATGGAGCGGAAGCCATGTACCGTCATTTGTTCTTTGGTGTATCCAAGGCGGCGTAGTCCCGCCAAAAGTGTCATGTCGCTTATTGGGTAAATATTGGAGCGCATACTTGGAAAGAGGTAGGCCGTGTGTCCGGTATACTGGTGAAGGTCATGCAGCATATCTACCACCTGCCGGGCAAGTGGAACGATATGCATCTGCCGCATTTTCATCTTGGCGGCGGGTATGCGCCATTCAGGCTCTTGGGCGTCAAGATTGAACTCGGCCCATTCCGCCCGGCGAAGTTCTCCAGGGCGCACAAAAACATACGGAGCCATCCGCAGCGCCGCCCGTACAATCAGATTGCCGGTGTAAGCGTCTATGTCCCGCAGCAAAGCCCCTATTGCTTGTGATTCCGTTATGCTGGCGAAACTTGCGCTCTGTGCCGGTGGCAGTGCCCCCTTTAGATCAGCGGCGGTATCTCGCTCGGCTCTGCCGGTGGCGATGGCGTAACGGAAAATACGGCTGCAATCCCCCAATGTGCGGTGGGCCGTGTCAATGGCCCCCCTGGCCTCAATCCGCCGCAACGCGGCAAGAAGCTCCGGAGCTGTTATCTGGTTGATGGGCTTTCCTCCCAGGATGGGGAAGATATCATTCTCCTGCCGGGCGAGAGTCCTGATGCCGTTTTGCTCTGACCAGCCGGGAGAATACTTGGCGTGCCATTCACGCACAACGATTTCATACGAGTTTGCGCTTTCCGCCCTGGATGCGGCCTTAACGGCTTGTTTGTGCGCGCCGGGGTCAATGCCCTTGGCTCGTTGCTCCTTGGCTTCCTCCCGCTTTTGCCGTGCATCCTTGAGGGATACGGCAGGGTATGCCCCAAGGCTCAAGGTTTTCTGCTTGCCATCAAAGGAGTAGGCCATCCGCCAGAGTTTGCCGCCAGTGGGGGAAACATGGATATACAGCCCGCCGCCGTCCGCGAATTTCTGTACCTTGCCGGTAGCCTTTAGGCCGCGTAAAAAGGTATCCGTCAGTTTCATCTTGGTATTCCCCATTGCTAGAAAGTAGATACCAAGGCAGGAACTAATTGAATTTTTTCAACATGTTTATTCTTGGTATCGACCTACCTCAAAGGCTGGATGCCAAGAAAAGTACCAAGGTTTCCTTGGTATGTCTATAGACCTTGCAAGAGGACGGGAGACAATGGAGAGGGGTAAAAGCAAAGTCCCACAAGGCTTGTTGGGCTTCGCGGGACTTTCTAAGATGCTAATTTGGTGGGTCGTGAGTGATTCGAACACTCGACTCTCTCCTTAAAAGGGAGATACTCTACCTGCTGAGTTAACGACCCGTGTGCCGCTATGCGGCTCCAGCCGGCTTCCGCCGTCCGGGAAGTGGCTATTTAGCCTAAATTGCAAAAGCGGTCAACAGTTTAGTCGAATAAAAATTCAACGGTTTTTCGGCAAAATGCGCTCACATCCCATATAAGGCGCCAGAGCTTTGGGCAGAATAACGCTGCCGTCCGCCTGCTGGCCGTTTTCCAGAACCGCCACCAGGGTGCGGCCCACGGCCAGTCCGGAACCGTTCAGGGTGTGCGCGAATTCCGGCTTGCCGCCGCCGGCCGGGCGGAAGCGGATATTCGCCCGCCGGGCCTGAAAATCCTCGCAGTTGGAACAGGAGGATATTTCCCGGTACTTATCCTGGCCGGGAAGCCAGACTTCAAGGTCATAAGTTTTGGCCGATGCAAAGCCCATATCGCCTGTACACAAGGTGATCACCCGGTAAGGCAGTTCCAGGCGCTGGAGCAGGGCTTCCGCGTGGCCGCGCATGCGCTCCAGCTCATCGTAAGATTTTTGCGGATGGGCAAAGCGCACCATTTCCACCTTGGTGAACTGGTGCTGGCGGATCAGCCCTTTGGTGTCCTTGCCGTAGCTGCCCGCCTCGGAGCGGAAGCAGGGCGTCTGCGCGGTATAGCCCAGGGGCAGGCTGGCCTCGTCCAGCACCTCGTCCGCGTGCAGGTTGGTCAGGGGCACTTCGGCCGTGGGGATCAAAAAATAGTCCTGCCCCTGAATTTTGAAGAGATCCTCTTCGAACTTGGGCAGGTTTCCTGTGCCGGTCATGGTTTTGCGGCTGACCATAAGCGGCGGGGCCACTTCCGTATAGCCGTGCTCGTTCAGGTGGATATCCAGGAACAGGCTGACCAGGGCGCGCTCCAGTTTGGCCGCCCAGCCCCAGTACACGGTGAAGCGGCTGCCGGCCAACTTGCTGCCGCGCTCAAAATCCAGTCCGCCAAGAGCTTCGGCCAGTTCCCAGTGCTCTTTGGGCTTAAAGGCGAACTTGCCCGGCCCGCCCCAGGCATGGAGCACCGGGTTGTCATCTTCGCTACGGCCAAAGGGAACGCTGGCGTTCGGCACGTTGGGCACGCGCAGCATCCAGTCGTTCTGGCGCGCCTTGACCTCTTCGGTCTCTTCGTCCAATTTTTTGATCCGCTCGCCCAAATCCCCCATGGAAGCGATCAGGCCGGAACTGTCCGCGCCTTCGCGCTTGAGCCGGGCCACTTCGGCGGAGGCTTTGTTGCGCTCGCCCTTAAGCGCCTCCACCTGGGCCAGCAAAGCCCGGCGGCGCTCGTCCATGGCGGTGAAATCCGCGACATTTATATCGGAGCCGCGAGCCTCCAGAGCCTTTGCCACGACTTCCGGGTTCTTCTGCAACAATTTGAGATCCAGCATGATGAGCCTCCTTAAACAGATCGAAGCTGCATAGCCGCAATTGAACCGCTTAGTCAACGTGCGGCAAAGGGTAAAAAATATTACACGCAACCCGCAAGGCGCATGGATGCTGAACCGCAAAAAAAGAAACATTCCAGGAGCTGGCGAATTTAGCGAAAAAAGCGGACTGTGAGGCCAGGAGTTAATTGCTCTGTAAAATTTATTTTACGATATAAAGCTGAAGCCAAGACGGAGTGTTCGGACAACATACTAAAATTACTAAACTTTACCATATAAACGCATAAAGCACGGCATTGGCACGGCTATTGCTAAAAGTAAAATACCTTCCTTTGCGAGCAGCTTTTCATCTTGGCGGTTTACGGGTGGTCCGTAAGCCGCCTTGGTGTTTTTGGCGAACGGGGCCATGCGCCCCGGCCCCGATCGCTTGGCTGCGCTGTTTGCCCCCCCATGTTGACTGCACGGCCAGGCCCTGTATAAATGCCCTGCGCGTAAAATGCCCGGGCAGACCCGCTATGGGAGTTTCCGGCAACCGCGAATACCCCAAAACAGGCCAGATCATGAACAGCGCGAACAGCTTGCAACAGGAAACAGCCCGCCGCCGCACCTTTGGCATAATCAGCCACCCGGACGCCGGCAAAACCACGCTTACGGAAAAGCTCCTGCTTTTTGGCGGGGCAATTCAGCTCGCCGGCACGGTCAAAGCCAGAAAAGCCTCCCGCCACGCCACTTCAGACTGGATGGCCATGGAGCGCGAAAGGGGCATTTCCGTAACCACCTCAGTCATGCATTTTTGCTATGACGACAAAGAAATCAACCTGCTGGACACCCCGGGGCACCAGGATTTTTCCGAGGACACCTACCGTGTGCTCACGGCCGTGGATTCAGCGCTTCTGGTCATAGACTCGGCCAAAGGCGTGGAAGCCCAGACCAGAAAGCTCATGGACGTCTGCCGCATGCGCAGGACCCCGATCATGACCTTCATCAACAAGCTGGACCGCGAAGGCCTGCCACCCCTGGACTTGATGGCGGACATAGAAGCGCACCTGAAAATAGAATGCGCCCCGCTCACCTGGCCCATCGGCATGGGAGCGTCCTTCAAGGGAGTGTACGACCTGCGGCGGGCCGAACTGCGGCTGTTTTCGCCCACGCACGGCGGCCGCCGCCAGGAAGACGTGCGGATCATCAGGGGCGTGGAAGACCCCCTGCTGGACGAACTCCTGGGGGATCAGGCGGCTGAACTGCGCGCGGATCTGGAACTGCTGGCCGCGGCCGGAAACCCCTTCAGCCTCCAGCGCTACCTGGCCGGGGAACAGACCCCGGTGTTCTTTGGCAGCGCCATCAACAACTTCGGGGTTAAGGAACTGCTTGACACCTTCTGCGAGCTGGCGCCATCCCCCCAGCCCAGACCGGCGGCCGAACGCACGGTCAGCCCGGATGAAGAAGAGTTTTCCGGGGTGGTTTTTAAAATCCAGGCCAACATGGACAAGGCGCACCGGGACCGCATGGCCTTTATGCGCATCTGCTCCGGCCGCTTTTACCGGGGCATGAAGCTGCGGCACCACCGCAGCGGCAAGGACGTGGCCATAAACAACGCCACCATCTTCATGGCCCAGGACAGGACCGGCGTGGAGGAAGCTTTTCCCGGCGACATAATCGGACTGCCCAACCACGGCACCATCAAAATAGGCGATACGTTCACGGAAAAATCGCCGCTCAAGTTCACCGGCATCCCCAACTTCGCGCCGGAGCATTTCCGGCGGGTCCGGCTCCGGAATCCCCTTAAGACCAAGCAGTTGCAAAAAGGCCTGGAGCAACTGGCCGAAGAAGGAGCGGTGCAGTTGTTCCGCCCCCTGATCAACAACGATTATATTCTGGGCGCGGTGGGGGTATTGCAGTTTGACGTGATTATTTCCCGCCTGGCGGACGAGTACGGCGTGGACGCCAGCTACGAGCCGGTAAGCGTAAGCACGGCCCGCTGGATTTACAGCGATGACAAAAAACAGTTTGCGGACTTCAAGGATTACTACAACAGCGATCTGGCCCTGGACGCCGAAGGCGCCCTGGCCTACCTGGCCCCCAACCCCTGGAAGCTGGAATCGGCCATGGAACGCTACCCGAAGGTCCAGTTCCATGACACCAGGGAAATAAGCTGAATTAAAATCCCATCAGGCCCTGCATAAGCTCCGGCCGATGGAAGAAAAACTCCACCCGGCGGTTCTGGGCCGCGGAAACGGGGTCCGTATCCGGGGTCACGGGGCGGGAATCCCCAAGCCCCATACCGATAATCATTGTGGGGTCCAGCTTGCCTTTTTCCACTATGTAATTCACGGCCGCGGCGGCCCGGGCGGCGGAAAGCTCCCACTTTGAAGAATAATTGGGAGCGCCGGTTTCCGAAGTGTCGGTATGGCCGCGCACCACCAGGTAGAGCTTGGACTGCTTGAGCACGCCGATGATCACGTCCAGCACCTTGGCGCCTTCCGCGCTTATTTCCACTTTTTCCGGCGCGAACATCAGCCCGCTGTCCACACGCAGCAGCACGCCGTATTCATTGGGGCTGACTTTGATGTTCCGGTTGGGAATATGCTCGTCGCTGAGCTTGTCGGTAAGGGTTATGGCCAGGTTGAGGCTTTCTTTGTCCGCCGGGGTAAGGCCTTTGCTTATTTCCTGGTTGCCGCCCTGGCCGGAGGACAGCGGCGGAGCGCCGATCTGCTGGTTAGGCGACGGGGTGTAGCCGCCGGAAGCCGCGAAATAGCCCACCAGAACTTTTTTTGTTTCCGGCGGGGTCATGTTCAAAATCCACATAAGCAGAAAAAAGGCCATCATTGCCGTAACAAAGTCGGCATACGCAACCTTCCAGGAACCGCCACCCTTGCCAGACATGGTTAGTCTCCTGTGTTAGGAGCCCTTGAGGGCTTGTTCCATTTCCGCAAAGGTGGGCCGGTACGAGGGTGGAATGGCCCGCCGCCCGTATTCCAGCGCCACCATGGGCGAAAGCCCGCGCAGGGCCGCAACCACGGCTTCGCGCATGCAGTGGAAATAAGCCACCCGCTCGTGGGCCAGGGTTTCCAGCTTGGCGCCCATAGGGCCGATAATGCCGTAACACAGCAAAATGCCCAAAAAAGTGCCCACCAGAGCCGCGCCAATGGCGTGGCCGAGCTTGTCAGGCGGCTCGTTGATCATTCCCATGGTGAGCACAACACCTAGAACCGCGGCCACAATGCCCATGCCTGGCATGGATTCGGCCATTCGGTTTATACCGCTGGGCGCGACCATTATTTCCTCATGCAGGCTGTGAATGTCCGCGCTCATAAGTTCGCCCAGCTCATCCGCCTTTCCGGTGGTCAGGTAGGTGCGCAAGGTGTCGCCGATAAAGTAGCAGGCGTTCAAATCTTTGGCCACAGCCGGAAAACGCTGAAACAGGCCGCTGCTTTCCGGAGTTTCAATGTCTTTTTCTATGCTGATTACGCCTTCCCGGTGCATTTTGGTGAACAGAGCGTGCAACAGCCCGAGCGTCTGCATGTAGGTGTCTTTGCTCACGGTCCGCTTGGGAAAAAACGTGCTGGGCAAATCCTTCAGCACCAGTTTAAGCGAGTGCCCGGTGCTGGCAAATATGAACGCCCCCAGGCCGGCTCCGAAAATAATAATAAATTCAGCAGGCTGAATCAGCACGGCAAGATTGCCGTGCGCCATAAGGTAGCCGCCGATAACCGATCCGAAAACAACGGCCAGCCCCAAAATTGAAAGCATAGATTCTCCGTGGAATTAGACTTGCCTGATGCGCGCGGCGGACTATTTTAGAATCGGCCCCCGCCTCTGAATTCTTTAGTGCAAATTAACATTGAAAACGTTTATTTGCTCCGGCGGCGGCACCCGCCGCCCGCAACGCGGGCGAAGCCCGTTCGCCGTTAAGCGCCGATGCGAACGCCTCAAAGTTAATCCGCTCCGGTGCCGCTTGACGCGGCGCCATGGCGGAGATCCGGCAAAAGATTATATACACGCAAGAAACGCCCCCGAACGACGCTTTCGCCTTCTAACAGTTCAACGGAAAAAAATAAAGCCCCGCGCTTTTCTGTTTGTCAATAACGTGCGGGACGGCAATTCAATTCACACGCCGCCGTCACTTTGCGGACCGCTTGCGCACGCCCAGAACATTGGGCAAAGGCGCGTCCACGTTGCCCGGCAGTGTCAACAGCCCGGCGCTCTGGCCTTTCCAGACCTTATTCACCGCCTCCGCTCCCCGCCCCGCCCGGACCAGTATTCCGGCCTGCGCCCCGCCTTCCACATACATGACGCACCGGAGGTTCAAGGGCAGACCCAGAAGCAGGGCGGCAAAATCCGCCGCCGGCAACGGGGCGCGGCAGAGGATGAACAGAATGCGCCCGGCTCCGTCGCGCGAAACAGCGGCTATGCTGTGCGCCGGCCCGCCGGCCGGCCAGAGGGTTTTGCCGCCGTCGCTCACCAGGCGGTAATTCTGGACCACCACGTCGTAACTGGCGATCAGCTTTTCCCAGTCCTTGTCCGGAGCCTGACGGTCCAGCAAATCCGCGTTGGGCAGGCCGGCCACTTTTGGCCCGGCCACAAAAAACGCCCCGAACTTGCTGGACAGCCTGCCGTTGTTCACGTGCCCGGCGTTGCGCATATAGCCCGTGTTGGTCAGGTTGTCCGGCAGGTACATGCCCGCGTTCACAACCGCGCACAGCCCGTTGCGCTCCGCCCATTGCGGCAGGGACAGACGTTCCTTGCTTTCCGAAGCCATATGCAGCGTGAATTCGTAGAACTCCGGCGCTATCCGCACAAGAATGAAACCCTGCAAAGGAATGTCGCCCTCGCCGTTCGCCGCTACCATTTTAAGCGGCACGTCGGCGAACTCAAAACCCTGGTCCAGGGTCTTCCAGTCTATTTTGCCGTCTTCCAGTGGCAGAACCCGCACCCGGGCAACCGGCGGTTCGTCGGCCGCGGCCGAGACCGCCGGCCAAAAGAGGCCCGCGGCCAGAAGCATCAAACACAGGCCGGCCGCCGGCAAAAGCCCGTCCAGCCAAAAAGCCGCGCTCGCGGCCGGGCGGCGCTTAAGGCGCTTTATGGGCAAGGGAAGAATCCCGCTGGTAATCCAAGGGGAAATTTTGTACACAAATCCTGGCCGTAAAATAATAATTATACCGAGTACGGACGACTCCGCAAAAATTCCTGGCTTCCGTCAGGAATTCCGTTCCATGCATTCATACGCTAAAGGCCTTCCGGCCGCAATCATTATGCTGTGGCATAATAAAGAGATATGGGGAAAAACGTGAAGATTTCCGAACTGATCGCGCAATGCGGCAAACCTTTTTATTCTGTGGAATTTTTCCCGCCAAAGGAAAAAGATAGCTGGCCGGCCTTTTTGGAAACCGCCGGCCGTCTGAAAAAGCTCAATCCCCTGTTCGCCTCCGTTACTTACGGAGCCGGGGGCGGCACCCAGGACAACACCCTGGAAATAGCCATGCGTCTTAAGGAAATAGGCCTTAACCCCATGCCGCACCTGACCTGCGTGGGCGCAACCCCTGAACGCCTGATCGACTTCATCCGCCGCCTGAAAGGGGCCGGCATAGCCAACCTGCTGGCCCTGCGCGGCGATCCGCCCAAGGACGCGGCCTTTGACTGGAAGTCCGGCGAATTCAGCCACGCTTCGGATCTGGTGGCCTTTGTGCGCAAAAACTTCCCGGAATTGTGCATCGGCGTGGCCGGCTACCCCACGGCCCACCCGGAATCCACCACCTTCCACGAAGACCGGCGGCACACCAAGGAAAAACTGGACGCCGGCAGTGATTTTGTGGTCACCCAGCTCTTTTTTGACGTGCGCGAATACATCGATTTTGTGGCCAGGCTTAAGGAAATTGGCATCAACAAACCCGTGCTGCCCGGCGTTTTACCGGTGCAGAGCTTTGAATCCTTACGCCGGGTGCTCTCCCTGAGCGGGGCGACCATTTCCGGCAAGCTTTATCTTTCACTGGAGGAAGCCAACGCCAAGGGCGGCCCGGCGGCGGTCAAGGACGCCGGCATCGCCTTCGCCGTGGAGCAGATCCGCCGGCTCTTTGACGCCGGCGCTCCGGGCGTGCATTTATACACGCTGAACATGGCTTCCACCTGCCTGAGAATCGCCGAGGAAGTCGGCCCGCTGTAGCGCTGGAAAACGCCCATGCCCACGCTCAGCAAACTTCTCGAGCGCCCGGAAGGCGTCCGAAAAATCCTGCTCTGCCAGCTTAGGCAGATTGGCGACGTCATCCTGGCCACTCCGGCCGTGGAACTTCTGGCGCGGCGTTTTCCGGATGCGGAACTGCATTTTCTCACGGAAAAAAAGTGCGCCCCGATTCTGGAAAACAACCCGCATCTTAAAAAGATTTGGGTGCTGGATAAAAAAATCCAGAACAATTTGTGGAAGGATCTGGCCTTTGCCTGGCGCGTGGCCGCCGAACGCTTTGATATTATCTTGGATTTCCAGCAGTTGCCGCGCATCCGCTGGGTCCTGGCTTTTTCGCCCAAAGCCGTAAAGCTCAGCCACACCCCGCCATGGTACAACCGCCCGCTGTACACGGCCTGGACAGCCCCGCCCCGGGCCTATGCCGCGGCGGCCAAGGCGGCCGTGCTGGCGCCGCTGGGCGTACTATGGTCCGGCGAGGCCCCGAAGATCTATCTTGGAGAAGAAGAGCTTAAGGCCACGCGCCAGTTGCTGGAAAAAGACGGCTTTGATCCCGGGCGCCCGCTGCTGACCGTGGACGCGACACACCGCCACCCCACCAGACGCTGGCCCACGGAACATTATGCCCGGATTCTGGCCCTGGCCTGGGAACAACGGCCGGATTTTCAGGCTTTGCTGCTGTACGGGCCGGGAGAGGAAGAAGAAGTACGCGGCCTGGCCGCGCAACTGCCGCCGGGCAGCCCGGCGATTCTGCCGGGCCGCATGCTCAGCCTGCGCGAAATGGCCGCGGCCATAAGCCTTGCCGGCCTGCATCTGGGCAACTGCTCCGCCCCCAGGCACATGGCCGTGGCCGTGGGCACGCCGTCTTTGACCATTCTGGGCGCCACCGGCCCCGGCTGGACCTTTCCCGCCCAGGAACACGCCTGGCTGCGCCTGAACCTGGACTGCATGCCCTGCAACCGCAACACCTGCCGGGATTGCCGCTGCCTGCGCGACCTGACGCCGGAAGCCGCGCTGCCGGAACTGCTGCTCCGTTTGCCGGAAAAATAAAAAATCAGGGGGAGGCACAACACCTCCCCCTGAAAAGACCTAATAGCCTTAAAAAGGCTCAGGCGCGCCCGCCGTATTTTGCCACAAAATCAAATGGGCCGAAGTTGGCCAGGCGGACCACGGAAAGCGTGTAGCCGTTTTCTCCCGGCCGGCAGGAAGGGCACCCCTCCGACAAAATAAGGCAGTGTTCGTCCAGCGCGCCGGGATGGATGCTGGAACGGCTTAAAAGCAAAGTGGTCCGGCCGGCTTCCCAAACCACCGGCAGACCGCAAACCCGGCACTCCACGTAGAGCATTTCCGGATCGTATTTATTCTTTAAGGTTTTGCTGGGGCTGACCTCTTCGCCGGTTTCCGCGGCAGGCACATTGGCCGCCTGCCCCGGCAGGCGCGGCATGTCGTGCATGGCAACCTCCTTTTTGAAAAATAACAGAGCACAGTTCTCTGCCCGACAATCTCCGGAAAGGCAATCTTTAATCCACTCCTGTTTTACAATTAACACAATCCGGGCGATTGTCCAAAAGAATAAATATTTATCATTAACAAGGCAACGCCGGCCGACTGTTATCGTTTTTCAGCCATGGTCACCTTGGCAGAAGCAGGTTGTCCGCCCGGCCGAAGCAGCGGCGCCGCACCAGGTTGAGCACGAAAAACGCCGCCAGGCTGGTGGAGGCGGTAAGCATCATGGAGATGATCACCTGGTAGCGCACCGCGTCGGAAGGATCCGCGCCGGCGATGATCTGGCCGGTCATCATGCCTGGCAGTGAGACCAGGCCCACGCCCATCATGCTGTTGATGGCCGGGATCATGCCAGCCCGCATGGCCGCGCGAAAAACGTCCTGTCCGGCTTCCCAGGAAGTGGCGCCAAGGCACAGGCGCATTTCCACCTCGGCCCGGCGCAGCCGCAAGTCGGAAAAATAGCGGTCCAGGCAGACGGACAGGGAATTCATGGTGTTGCCGGCCAGCATGCCGCCCACCGGAATGAAATACTGCGGCTCCCACCATGGCCTGGCCTGGATGATCGCCCCGCTCACTATGGTGGTGACCAGAAAAGAGGTCAGAAACATGGAGACAAAGACCGGCAGGGTATAGGCGATTCCCCGATCCTTCACCCGGCCGCTGATGATTTGCGTGGCGAACACCGTTGTGCCCAGGTACATGAGCATGACCGGCCAGGCCGCGTTAAGCCCGAAAACGATCTTGAGCAGATAGCCGACCGCGATAAGCTGCACAAAACTGCGCGCCGCCCCGACCAGCAGGTCCTGTTCCAGCTTCAGCTTGTAATATACGGACATTACGGAGGCCAGAAGCACAAAGCCCGTGGCGCAACCCACCTGCCAGAATTCCACGGAAATATACTTCATATGGCCGGAGGCCAGGCCGGACTGGCTGTCCGCGCCCAGGAAAAGCTGCTCCACCCAGATCAGGACGCCCAAAAACAACAGGGCCGGAATAAACATATATTTTTTCATGCCGAATGTCCTTCCATAAGCGACACCGCGCCGCTCCGCACTTCCAGGCGCAAAAAAGGCCGGCCGGGCAGATAATCATTGTGGCTGACCATCATGATGGTCACGCCGTTGGCGTTGCACTCCTCGGCCAGGGCTTCCACAATGCGCCGGCTGTCCATGTCCAGGGCGCTGGTGGGCTCGTCCATGAGCAGAAGCTCCGGCTCCAGCAGCAGGCCCCTGGCCAGGCAGAGCCGCTGCTGCTGCCCCAGGCTCAGGGTTTGCGCCTGGTCATCCAGGCTGATGCCGGCATTGCCGCCCCGCCCGGCCAGAGAAAGCCGATCCAGCCAGTCCAGGAGCGTTTTGTCGTCCGGCCTGGCCCTGTCGGCGTTAACGGCAAAGGTGAAGGGCAGCAGCAGATTGTTGCGCACCGTGTCCGCAATAAGGGCCGGGCTTTGCTGAATGAATCCCAACCTGCGCCGCAAATCCGCCGGGGCGTATTCTTCCAGGCTTTTGCCGCGAAAAAGAATCCGGCCGCCGGCGGGTTCCTCCAGTCGCGCCACCAGACGCAGAAGAGTGGATTTACCAGCGCCGGAGGGACCCTTTATAAGCGCGAACGCGCCTTCCGGAATGCTGAAATTAAGGCCGAGCAAAGCGCCGCGCCCTTCCCCGTAGCTGAAACTCAGATCTTGAAATGCCAGGATATCTGCCATAAGTAAGAGGGGCGCGAAGCGCGATTTTTATGACATTTAAACAAACACCACCGCCTATGCCTTTAGCCGAACGAAAAATTATAGTCCTGCCCCCGGAATTGTGCAACCAGATCGCCGCCGGAGAAGTGGTGGACCGCCCGGCCGGCGTGCTCAAAGAGCTGGCGGAAAACAGCCTGGACGCCGGAGCCGACGATTTGCGCGTGAGCATTGAGGACGGCGGCCTGACCTATCTTTCCGTGCGGGACAACGGCAACGGGATGTCCCCGGAGGATCTGGAACTGGCCGTGGCCAGGCACGCCACCAGCAAGCTGCGCAGCTTCAACGACCTTTTGCGCATCAGCAGCTACGGCTTCCGGGGCGAGGCCCTGCCGAGCATCGCCTCGGTTTCCAATCTCAAGATAACCAGCAAGCCGGAAAACCGGAATGATATTGAGCGGGAAGCTTATTTTCTGGAGCTGGAGCACGGCAGGACGGTCGCCAAAGGTCCGGCCGCTCTGGCCGGCGGCACCCTGGTGGAAGTGCGCGGCCTGTTCGCCAACGTGCCGGCCCGCCTGAAATTTTTGAAAAACCCGGCCACAGAGACGAAGCGCTGCCAGGATTTGCTGACCCGCCTGGCTCTGGCCCGGACGGACGCGGCCTTCAGCCTGGATTCCAACGGCCGCCGCCTTTTAAGCTTCAGCGCGGGCATGGACCTGAAACAGCGCCTGCGGGCCATCTGGCCGCCCCTGGTCACGGACGCCCTGCTGCCCTTTGCCGGAGAGCGCCACGGAGTAAAAGCTTACGGTCTGGCCGGGCACCCCGGCGCGGCCCAGTCCAGGGGGGATCGCATCTTTCTGTACGTTAACCGGCGTCCGGTAAACGACAAGCTGCTTTTGAGCGCCCTGCGCGAAGCTTACAAAGGCCGCCTGATCTCCCGCGAATATCCGCAGGCGGTCCTTTTTGTGGACCTGGACCCGGAAGAAGTGGACGTGAACGTGCACCCCACCAAGAGCGAAGTGCGCTTTCGGGACGAGCGCTCCGTGTTTTCCGCCGTGCTGCACGCCGTGCAGGCCGGACTTAACCAGGCCGCCCCGGCCGTCGGGGAGCATGCGGAGCGGCCCCTGCCGCCTTTGCACGCCCCGGCGGACAGGCCCGCCAGGCCGCCGGGCTTCTGGGGGGCGGCGGAGACCGTGCCGATTATCGCCCCGAAACCGGCCGGGGAAGACTTTTTTCCTTTTGCCGAACCCACGGCTGACGCACAAAATAATTGCCCGCCGAAGCTTGATTTTCTACACCTGACCCCGCCGGGCGCGTCCCGCTCCGGCCGGCTGGCCGAAGCGCCGGCCGGCCGCTACGGCGACGCCCCGGCCACGGAAAAATTTGAAAACGTATTTCAGCCTGGGCAAGGCTTGCCTTTTGGCGTGGAAGGGGTTACTCCGGCCCCAGACGCGGAAGAACGCCGGGCCAAAGCCGCCAGGCCGGAAGCCGATGACGGGGGCACGCCGGTTGGGGAACTCGCCTACCTGGGGCAAATAGCCGATACGTATCTTCTGGTCAGGCACAGGGACAAACTGCTCATTTTTGATCAGCACGCCGCGCACGAGCGCATCCTGCTGCACCGTCTGGAGCGGGAGGACGGCCGGGGGCTTTCCCAACTGCTTTTCCTGCCGCTGGATTTGCCCCTGCATCCGGGCGAAGCCGAGCAACTGCAAAGCATACGCGGCCACCTGGCCGGACTGGGTTTTATTTTTGAAGGCGCGGATGCCGAGCGGCTGGTTGTCAAAGGCCTGCCGGCCGGACTGCCCGGCGGGGAAGCCCTGGTGTTTTTGCGCGAGGCTCTGGCGGCCAGAGAATCCGGCCTGGATGAATTAAGGCATATGATGGCCTGCCGGGCCGCCATAAAGGCCGGGCAGCGCCTGAGCCGGGACGAGGCGGCCGGGCTGCTGGCCCAGTGGCTGCCCGCGCCGGACCGGGAATTTTGCCCGCACGGACGCCCGGCGGTGTTGGAGCTGGCTCCGGCGGATCTGGAAAAAATGTTCAAACGGCGCGGCTGAAATAAATAAACTTTAATTTGGGCGGGAACATGTCGGTAAATATGTATGTCAGGCCTTACGAGAGTTCCGACCAGGACGCGCTGCTGGATCTTTGGCTGGCGGCTTCACAGGTCGGGCACTCTTTTCTGGACGACGCGGATATTTACGCCCAGTTGCGCGTGCTCAAGGAGCAGTACTGCGCGGCCGCGGAAATCTGGGTGGCCGAATCCCGGAGCAAACTGCTTGGCTTTATCGCCCTGCTGGACGATCAGATTGTCGGGCTTTACGTCAGCCCGGCCGCGCACGGCATGGGCATAGGCCGCACCCTGCTGGAAGAGGCGGCCGAACGGCGCCAGGAGCCGCTGTTCGCGGAAGTTTACGAGCAGAACAGCGGGGCTCTGGCCTTTTTTGAGCGCTGCGGCTTTATCCGCAACGGCCGCAAGGAAAAGGACGTCAAAGGCCGCCCCCGGCCGCTGGTCTGCCTGTGCATGGACAAAGGCGCGGCGCTATAGCTCCGCTTCCGACTCCAGCGCATAAAACCGCTCGCGCAAAATTCTGATGCGGTCGCGCAGTTCCGCGGCCCGTTCGAACTCCAATTCCCTGGCGCATTCGCGCATCTCCTTTTCCAGCTTCTGGATATGCCTGGCCAGATCCATGGCCGAGGCATACACCCCCGGATCCGCCGGTTCGGCAACCATCTGCCGCTTGCGGCCGCGCCCCGCGCCCTTGCCCGGCTCCTGCGGGGCGAACAGCGTTTCAAAAACCGTATCCACATCTTTGCGGATGCTTTGCGGGGTGATGCCGCGCTCCTGGTTAAAGACGTCCTGCTTTTCCCTGCGCCGGGCGGTTTCGTCCATTGCCGCGCGCATGGAGCCGGTCAGGACGTCCGCGTACATGATCACCCGGCCGGCGCTGTTGCGGGCCGCCCGGCCAAAGGTCTGGATAAGCGAACCAACGGATCGCAAAAATCCTTCCTTATCCGCATCCAGAATGGCCACAAGGGACACTTCCGGAATATCCAGGCCTTCGCGCAGCAGGTTGATGCCCACGAGAACGTCGAATTCCTTTTTGCGCAACGCCATGATGATGGCCATGCGCTCCCGGGTATCGATGTCCGAATGCAGATAGCGGGCGTTCACGCCCAGGCCTTTGAAATACTCCGTCAAATCCTCGGCCATGCGCTTGGTCAGAGTGGTCACCAGAACCCGCTCGTCCCGCTCCGCCCTGGCTTTGCACTCTTCCAGCAGGTCATCCATCTGGCCTTTTGTCGGCCGCACCTCCACCACGGGGTCCAGCAAACCCGTGGGCCGGATGATCTGCTCGATGACCAGGCCCTGGGTCCGATCTTTTTCCCAGGGGCCGGGCGTGGCCGAAACATAGACGCTCTGCCCCACACGCTCCAGGAACTCCTCAAAGCGCAGCGGGCGGTTATCCAGAGCCGAAGGCAGCCGGAAGCCGTAATCAACCAGCGTCCGCTTCCTGGATCGGTCGCCCTTGTACATGGCCCCGACCTGGGGGATGCTTATGTGCGACTCGTCCGCGAACAGGATGAAGTCGTCCGGGTAATAGTCCAGAAGCGTTGCCGGGGGTTCGCCCTCCTTGCGGCCGTCCAGGTGGCGGGAATAATTTTCCACGCCGGGGCAGTAGCCCATTTCCTCCAGCATTTCCAGGTCCAGCATGGTGCGCTGCTCCAGGCGCTGGGCTTCCAGCAGCCGGCCTTCGGACTGATAAAAATTCAGGCGCTCGCGCAGCTCGTCGCGAATGTCGCTGACGGCGCGCCGGGTGTTCTCCTTGTCGGAAACATAGTGGCTGGCAGGGTAAATGACCGTCTTACGAATATTGCCCAGCACCTTGCCGGTAAGGGCGTCCACTTCGCTGATGCTTTCCAGCTCGTCGCCGAAGAACTCCAGGCGCAGGGCTTTTTCGTGCTGATAGGCGGGGATCAGCTCCAGCACGTCGCCGCGCACCCGGAAAGTGCCGCGATGGAAGTCATAGTCGTTGCGCTCGTACTGGATATCCACCAGCCGGGAGATCACCTCGTCCCGGTTGCAGGGCCGGCCGGCCTCCACGGGGATGATCAGCTTGCTGTAGTATTCCGGCGAGCCAAGGCCGTAAATGCAGGAAACCGAGGCCACGATGATCACGTCGCGCCGGGTCAGCAGGGCGTGGGTTGCGGCGTGGCGGAGTTTTTCGATGTTGTCGTTGATGGACGAGTCTTTTTCAATATACGTGTCCGAGGCCGGCACGTAGGCTTCCGGCTGGTAGTAGTCGTAATAGCTGACAAAGTATTCCACAGCGTTCTGGGGGAACAGCGCGCGGAACTCGTTGTACAACTGGGCGGCCAGGGTCTTGTTGGGGGCCAGGATCAGGGCCGGACGATCGCAGGCGGCAATGGTGTGGGCCATGGTGAAGGTTTTGCCGGAGCCGGTAACGCCCAGCAGAATCTGCCCCCGCACGCCCTGCTTCAGGTTGTCCGCGAGCTGCCGGATGGCTTCCGGCTGGTCGCCTCTGGGAACATATTCGCTGTTCAGCCTGAACAGGCCGCCGGTATTTATTTTATGCGCCATATATTTAACCGTTGCCGCAAATATAGAAAGTCATGGTTGTCAACAAAGGCATAAAATACCCGACTAGCCCCACTCCACCCCGCTCTCTTTCACCGCTGCTTCCAACAACCGCAAAAACTTTTCCCGGGGGATTTCGCTGGCGCCGAAGCGCAGCATATGGGCGGTGGTCTGCTGGCAGTCGATGACCCGGCAGTCGCGCTCGGCCATGCGGCGGGCGAACCAGGCGAAGGCCGCTTTGGAGGCGTTGGGCGCGGTAAAAAACATGGACTCGCCAAAAACGGCCGTGCCCAGGGACAGGCCGTAAAACCCGCCAGCCAGCGCGCCGTCCTGCCAGGCTTCCACGGAATGGGCGATGCCGAGCTTATGCAGGCGCAGATAGGCCGCGTGCATTTCCGGCACCAGCCAGGTGCCGTGCTGGCCCGGCCGGGGAGTTCGGGCGCAGCCGCACAGGACGTCTTCAAAAGACCGGTCCACGGTAAAATGGAACAAGCCCTTTTTGATAAGCCGGTCCAGGGAGCGCGGCACGTGCAGATCTGAAGGAAAGAGCACGCAGCGCGGGTCCGGGGACCACCAGAGTATGGGGCTCCGGGCGTCGTACCAGGGAAAAATTCCCCTCCGGTAGGCCTCCAGCAGGCGCTCCGGGCGCAAATCCCCGCCTACGGCCAGAATGCCTTCCCGGGTGGCCAGATGGGGCGGCGGGAAGCGCGTTTCCCGATCCGGCAGCAAAAAAACCGGCATTGCTCAATCTTTGGCTTTTTCAGCCGTAACGTAGCGGAAAGCCAGCTTTTTATCCTGGCCCGCATCCACCCTGACCTTGCCGCCCTGGGCCAGTTGACCGAAAAGCACTTCCCGGGCCAGTTCGTCCTCCACCTGTTCGCGGATGACCCTGGCCAGCGGCCTGGCCCCGAACTTGGGATCGTAGCCGAGTTCCGCCAGCAGGGCGCGCGCTTCCGGCGCAAGTTCCAGGCTGACCCGGCGTTCCTTGAGGCCGGCGCCGAGTTCCGCGACGAACTTGTCCACAATCCGTCCCATGACCTCGGGCGAAAGATTGGAAAAGGGAATCAGGGCGTCCAGACGGTTGCGGAATTCAGGCGTGAACAGGCGCTCCACGGCTTTCAGGCCTTTTTCCGCGTCCTCGCCGCGCCGGGCGGTCAGGCCGAAGCCGATATCCCGCGCGGACATTTCAAAGGCCCCGGCGTTGGAAGTCATAATGACGACCACGTTGCGGAAGTCCGCTTTGCGGCCGGTGTTGTCCGTAAGCGTGGCGTAATCCATCACCTGGAGCATAACCCCGAGCACGTCCGGGTGGGCTTTTTCCATTTCGTCCAGCAGGAGCACGGCGTGCGGGTTTTTGCGCACCGCCTCGGTGAGCAGGCCGCCCTGGTCAAAGCCCACGTAGCCGGGAGGAGAACCGATGAGCCTGGAAACGGAGTGTTTTTCCATGTACTCGGTCATGTCGTAGCGCAAAAAGGACACGCCAAGGGACGCGGCCAGTTGCCTGGCCAGTTCGGTCTTGCCTACGCCGGTGGGGCCGTAGAACAAAAACGCGCCCTGGGGCCGGGTTTCGCGCCTGAAGCCCGCCCTGGCCCGGAGCACCGCCCTGGCTACGGCTTCCACGGCTTTGTCCTGGCCGAAAACCATTCCCTTAAGGTCGGATTCCAGGTTGCGCAGGCGGTCGCGGTCCGAGGAGGTGATTCTGGCCGAAGGAATCCGGGCCATGCGGGCCACGACTTTTTCAATGTCCGAAGCGCCCACGGTGATCAGGCCGGGAACAGACCCTTCCGTCAGGTGCGCGGCCCGGCGCAGGCGCACAGCCGCCCCGGCCTCGTCCATGACGTCAATGGCCTTGTCCGGCAGGAGGCGGTCCGGCAGATGGCGGGCGGAAAGCGTAACCGCGGAACGCAGGGCCGGCCCGGTGTAGCGCACCCCGTGGTGTTCCTCGTACTTGGATTTCAGGCCCTTCAAAATATCCACGCACTCCTCGTGGCTTGGCTCCTCAATGTCCACCTTCTGGAAACGCCGGGACAGAGCCCGGTCCTTGTCGAAATGGTTGCGGAACTCCTCGTGCGTGGTGGAGCCCATGCAGCGGATGCGCCCGGCCGCCAGGACCGGCTTGAGAATGTTGGAGGCATCCATGGAACCGCCGCTGGTGGCCCCAGCCCCCACAATGGTGTGGATCTCGTCGATGAACAGTATGGCCTTGGGCAGTTTTTCCAATTCGTTGATCACCGCTTTCAGGCGGCCCTCAAAATCGCCCCGGTACTTGCTGCCGGCCAGGAGCGCGCCCATATCCAGGGCGTAAATCTCCGCCTGGGCAAACTCGCCGGGCACCTCGCCCTTGACGATGCGCAGGGCCAGGCCTTCGGCCATGGCGGTTTTACCCACGCCGGGATCCCCCACAAATAGCGGGTTGTTCTTGCGCCGCCGGGAAAGAATCTGAATGCTCCGTTCCAGTTCGGCGGAACGGCCGATGAGCGGATCAATGCGCCCCTGGGCGGCGGCTTCGGTAAGGTTTACGGTGAAGCGCTTCAGGGCGCTTTTTTTGGAGCGCTCCTCGGAATCAGGGCCGTTCTCATCCCGCTCCTCCGGCGATTCCTGGCCGTGCGAGATATACTCCAGCACGGCGAAACGGGTGATGCCCTGCTGGAGCATGTAGTAGGCGGCATAGGAATCCTCCTCCTGCAGGACGGCGGCCAGAATGTCTCCGACCTCCAGAATTTCCCGTCCGGAGGACCGCACATGGCCCACGGCGCGCTGCAGGGCCCGCTGCACGGCCATGGACTGCACGGGCTGGATGTTCCGGTAGTCTTCCTCAGCCAGGGGATACAGCTCGGTTTTAAAAAAATTGTCCAGCTTGTCGCGCAGGGCCGCGGCGTCGCCGCCGCAGTTCTCCACAATGTCAATGCCGCCCGGCTGCTCCAGCAGGGCGAACAGCAGATGTTCCAGAGTAAGGTATTCATGGCGGTTGTGGGCGGCCATGGCCACGGCCCTGGTTATGGCGGCCTCGGATTCTTTGCTGAGCATGGGCATGGCTACACCTCTTCCACGGAGCAACGCAGCGGAAAGCCTTCGCGCTTGGCGCGATCGTGCACCTGGGCGACTTTGGTTTCCGCCACCTCCATGGTGTACACCCCGCATTCACCCAAGCCTTTTTCATGTATGGCCAGCATAATCCGGGTGGCCTGCTCCGCGCTTTTCCGGAAAATCTCCCGGAGCACGGCAATCACAAATTCCATGGTGGTGTAGTCGTCGTTATGCAGCAGCACGCGCAGCCGGCGCGGCTCCCGCACTTCAACGTCGTCGCTGACGATGGTCTGAAACTGCCCTTCGCCGCTGTTATATTCCTGGCTCATTTTTTTAGTCCCCCAAAAAATCTCATTCGCGCCCGCGCGCTTTTTTGCGCGCCCCGAAAAGCGCGGACGTCAAGTCGTTCAGAGCGCGAAGGCCGCCATTAACCCCTTCCGCGGCCGGATAAAACAAGGGTTTGTAGCCCAGACGCGCGGCCTGGTCCCTTCTTACGGCCTGAGCGTTGACCGGACGTATTTGGCCGTTAAGATCCACCTCGCCCCAAAAAATCGCGTTCTCCGGCACGGGCAGATCGTAAAATGAAGATAAAAGCCCGGCGACCAAGGCCAGATCCAGGCCAGGGTCCTGCGGCCGGAGGCCGCCGCTGATCTTCACGTAAATGTCCGACTGCCCGAAGTTAAGGTGCAGGCGTTTCTCCAATACCGCCAAAATAAGATGCAGACGGTTCACGTCAAGCCCCAGGGCGGCGCGCCGGGGTATGCCAAGGTAGCTTTTGGCCGCCAGGGCCTGCACTTCCACCACAAAAGGGCGCTGCCCATCCACGGCCATGGCCAGAGCCGCGCCGGGCAGGGAGGGATCCCGCGTGCCCAGAAAAAAAGTGGACGGGTCTTCCACCAGCTCCATGCCCTGGCCGGACATCTGGAAAATCAGCAGTTCGTGGTTGGGCCCGAAGCGGTTCTTAAGCACCCGGAGCAGACGGAACATCTGGTGCCGCTCGCCTTCCAACGAAATGACCGTGTCCACCATGTGCTCCAGCAACTTGGGGCCGGCCAGGGCGCCATCCTTGGTCACGTGGCCGACCAGGAACAGGGTGGTATCGCTCCGCTTGCAGCGTTCCACCAGTTCCGTGGCCACGGCCCGCACCTGGCTGACGTTGCCGGGCAGGCCCTCGGCCAGGGGGGAACTCAGGGTCTGCACGGAATCCGCAATGAGCAGGCGTGGCGGCTCCGGACCTTCCAACTCCGCGAAAACATCCTCCACCTGGGAGCCGGCAATGGCCAGCAGGCCTTCATGCAGCACGCCCAGGCGCTCGGCCCGCTTTTTTAGCTGGGGCAGGGATTCCTCGCCGGAAAAATAAACCACCTTGCCGCCGGCGGCGGCCACGGCCCCGGCCACCTGCAAAAGCAGGGTGGACTTGCCTATGCCCGGTTCGCCGCCCACCAGAACGGCCGCGCCTGGCGTAAGCCCGCGCCCCAGGACGCGATCCAGCGCCCCAAGCCCGCTGCTGAGGGATTCGCCGGTGCTCTCACGCGCGTCGGCCAGGCGGGTCAGCTTTGAAGCGGACTGGCGCGGCTGGCCTGAACGGCCGGATTCTGAAGAGAGCACCGCGCTCTGCAACGTGTTCCAGGCCTGGCAGGTGGTGCACTGGCCCTTCCACTGGGAAAAACGCGCCCCGCAGTCCGAGCAGATGAAGACTTCTTTTGTTTTGGCCATGGTGAGTTGGATTATACAGTAATAAGGGAACCCCGCAAGCAAGGTTCCCTTTCTTTTTATTACCTGTGGGGCAAAGTGTAAAACACTTTCCGGCGGGCTATCGCGGTTGCGGGTCCTGCGCGTCGATGACCTTCACGCCCAACTCGTTGGCGTCGGCCGGGGGATTAAGGAATACGGCCATAAAGGGCACTTCCCCGCCGGACTTCACGTTGGTGTTGTTGGTCAGGATTTCCAGCTTGTTGTTCAAGGCTTTCTGCAGCTCGTCCTTGCCGGAAATCTGCAACTGGAAGGTGGAAACCGTGGCCCCGCAAAGCTGCTGCTGCGAAGCCAGCACCTCGCCCTTGTCGTTGTACAGGGAAATTTCCAGCTTGATGAACTCTTTGGGAGTGGCGAAGTTGTTGATCACCCTGCCTTCCACCACGGCGATGCGTCCGAGCTTCTCGTTGGCTATGAAATACTGGCGCACCCCGTCCAGCTTGATGTTGCGCACCTTTTCCAGGGCCGCGTCGCCCAGGGGCTGTTCCCGCCCCGGTTGGGTGGCCGGAGCGCCGGCAAAGAAAACGGCGTAGCCGCCATAGCCCAAGCCGGCCAGGCAAAGCAGGACGGCAAGCGCGACAGCGAACGTTTTGGCGGATTTCTTCTTTGCCGGGGCCTTTATGGACAGCGGCCCGTCAGCGGACTGGGCGAAAGCCCCCTCTTGCGGTTCCGGGACGCGCGGCGGCTCCGGATCCGGAGCCTTCAGCGCGAACGGAGCGGCGGGAGCGGCATCCCGCAGGTCCGGCAGCGGAAAAACCGTGGCGCACTGCGAGCAGCGGGCCTTGCGGCCCGGCGCGTAGGCCTGGTCCGGCAGGTTGAACCGGGCGGAGCAATTTGGACAACTTATAAGCATGGCGGCCTCAAAAATACCGGCGTTTACAAGGTCAAAACATAAATGGCCGGCAGTTCTCTGTAGCGTTCCGCATAATCAAGGCCATAGCCTACTATAAAGCCCTCGGACAAGTCAAAGCCGGCGTAGTCCACGGTCACTTCCACTTCCCGCCGCTCTTTTTTGTCCACCAGGGCGGCCAGCCTGATGCTTTTCGTCCCGCGCCCGGCCAGCTGATTCAGCAGAAAGTCCATACTGTAACCGGTATCCACCACATCTTCCACCACCAGAACGTGTTTGCCCTGCAGATCCGTTTCCAGATCCTTGGAAAAACTCACGGCTCTGGCGGATTCCGTGGCCTTGCCGTAACTGGCGATGCGCACGAAATCCAGCACCGGCCCCACAGTGACGTGCTTGACCAGATCCGCGAAAAACATGAAGGCCCCTTTGAGCACGCAAACCATGACCAGTTCCTGCCCGACGTATTCCGCGTTGATCCGCGCGGCGATCTCCCGGACCCTGGTTTCTATGCGCTCGCGGGAATAAAGAAGATCCAGCTTTTCGGCGCTCATAGTCACAGCTCCAGCAACATGGCTATTTCGTCGCAGTCAGGAAATTTTGGGCAATTTATGCAGTCAGCCCAGATTTTCTGGGGCAACACGTCCTTGCCCACCTCTTTGAAGCCCAGCTTGGAAAAAAAAGCCGTCTGATACGTCAGGGTAAAGACGCGGGAAATCTTGTACTCCTTGGCTTCCTTAAGGCATGATTCCACCAGGCGGCGGCCCCAGCCTTCGCCTTGCAAGGATTCCGCCACGGACAGGGAACAGATTTCCGCCATATCCTCCCAGACAATGGACAAAGCGCAGCAACCCACGATATGCGCGCCCTCCTCGCCCGTATCCAGAACAAAAAAGTCCCGCGCGTGGCTGTACAGGTGGCTGAGGGATCTGGGCAGGAGCAGACCCTTGCCCGCGTTGCCCATGAGCAGGGAATGGATCGCTTTCACATCGGCCATGTTGGCCTTGCGCAGAAAAAAATCCGATTTCATTTGGCGGCCGACAGTTCCTTGAGTTTGGCCTTGATGTCTTTTTCCGACATAAAGCCTATGTGGTTGTCCGCCAGTTCGCCCTTCTGGTTGTAAATGAGCATGTGCGGGATGGCGGAAACGGAGAACGCGTTCACAAAGTCTTCCGTGGCGATGTACAGAGGGTAGTTGAACTTGTAGCGCTTCATAAATTCCCGCAGGGCCGGCTCCTCGTTGTCCACGGACACGCCAAGGATCAGCAGATCGGATTCCGGCACGGAGCCGCGCACGGAGATCAGTCCTGGGATTTCCGCCCGGCAGGGCGGGCACCAGGAAGCGAAGATGTTCACCATCACCACTTTACCCTTGCCGGGGCCGTCCAGAATCTTCTGAAGCCGGGCGGTATCCAGGGAGTCCGGCAGTTCGGCTTCCGCAGCGCCGCACACGGAAGCCCAGACCAGGGACAGGCAAAAAACAAGCACGGTTTTCAACCACAAGGAACGCATAACAATGCCCTCAAAAAATATTAAAATTTACGGCAAATCAGGCCTCGCCAAAAAGCCGCCGCGCCACTCTGACCGCCTCCACGGCGTCTTTGGAATACCCGTGCGCGCCGATGCCGCGGGCAAACGAATCCGTAACCACCGCCCCGCCGACCATGACCTTGACGGGCAGATTTTCTTCCTTAAGCAGTTTCACGGTCTCTTCCATGCGGACCATGGTGGTGGTCATCAGGGCGGACAGGCCGATCACCCCGGCCCCGTGTTCCCGGGCGGCTTCCACAATGCGCCGGGCAGGCACGTCCTTGCCCAGGTCCACCACCGTGAAGCCGTTGTTGCCCAGCATCAGGTTCACGATGTTCTTGCCGATGTCGTGAATGTCGCCTTCCACCGTGGCCATGACTATGACCCTATTATCCGCTTTTCCGGCGGATTCTTCAAGCAGCGGCTTAAGCCTGGCGAAGGCGGCCTGCATTGTTTCCGCCGATCGGATCAGCTGCGGCAGGAAGTATTCCTTGCGCTCGTAGCGCCGCCCCACTTCCGTTATGGCCGGAATAAGCCGCTCGTTTACCAGAGTAAGTGGAGCCAGTCCTTCTTGCAAGGCTTTTTCCACCAGGGAAACGATCTCCTCGCGCCGTCCGGCCAGCACCGCGTCCGCAAGGGGGTTTCCGAAAGAAGCGGCCGGAGCCGCCCCGCCGCCGATCCTGCCCCCGGATTGCCCCGGTTCGCCGGGCTTCCAGCCCGCGAAGCCGGCAATGAACGCCTCGGCGCCTTCGTCCCTGCCGCACAACAGATTGGAAGCGGCCAGGGCTTCCTGAATCCTCACGCTGCCGGGATTGGCTATGCAGGCGGCCAGGCCGGCCCCGGCGGCCAGGGTGAGAAAGGAAGAATTTACAAGCTCCCTGGCCGGCAGGCCGAAGGAAATATTAGACAGCCCCACCGTGGCCGGCAGGCCGAGCCGCTCCCGGCAGTAACGGATTACTTCCAGGCATTCCAGGGCCGCTTCCGGATTAGAGGAGACGGAGAGCACCAGGGCGTCCACAATGGCCAGACCGCGGGGAATGCGCAGGTCGTCCATCTGGCGGAGCAGATCTTCGATGATGGCGATGCGTTCGGCCGCGCTCACGGGCAAAGTTTTGCCCTGGAGCGGCAAAAGGATGAACGGCGCGCCAAAGTCGCGGCAAAGCGGCCCCAGGCGCTCCAGACGGCCGGGTTCGCCGCTGATGGAATTTACCAGGGGCGAGGCCGGGTAAACTTCCAGGGCCTTGGCCACGGCTTCCGGGTTGGCGGAGTCAATGGCCAGAGGGGCCGGATGCCGGGAGCTCAGGCGGGAAACCAGGTCCGGCAGGAGCGCGGTTTCGTCCGCCATGGGCGCGCCGCAGTTCACGTCCAGCAGCGGGGCTCCGGCCGCGATCTGCTCGTCCGCGTAGCGCAGGGCCAGGCTGAATTCGCCGGCCTGCAGCTCCGCGCTGAGCTGTTTTTTGCCGGTGGGATTGATGCGTTCGCCAATGATGCGCAGGGGCACGCCCCGGCCCACCCGCACCAGGCCGGAACGGCTGGTCAGGGTGATGGCCGGGCCGGAATCCGGCCGGGCCGGGCTGGAAAAGGGAACACCGTCCAGAATGTTGCGCAGGGCGGAGATATGGGCCGGGGTGGTGCCGCAGCAGCCGCCCAGCAGCCGCGCGCCGGCCAGGCCGAATTCCGCCGTCAGCCCGGCGAATTTTTCCGCGCCCAGGCGGAACACCGTGGCCATATCCACAAGTTCCGGCAGGCCGGCGTTGGGCTGGACAAGCACGGGCACGGGCGAGGCTTTTATCAGGCGCAAGGCCGTGTCGCGCATTTCTTCCGGACCGGCGCTGCAGTTGGTGGCGATTATATCCACGCCCATGTTGGCAAAGGTGGCCGCGCAAACTTCCGGCGAAGACCCGGTCAGGGTCAGCCCGGCGTCGTAAGTCATGGAAACGGCCACAGGCAGGCCGCATTCGCGCCGGGCGGCCACCACGGCGGCCCTGGCTTCGGCTATGTCAAACTGGGTCTCGATCATCACCAGATCCGCGCCTCCGGCCACCAAGCCGCGAATCTGGTCCTGAAAAGCCTTGAGCAGATCGCTGAAGTCCAAATCCCCCAGGGGGCGCAGGAATTTGCCCGTGGGCCCCACACTGCCGGCCACAAAGACGGGACGCCCGGCTTCATTGGCGGCTTCTCTGGCCGCCTGGGCCATGCGGCGGTTAAAATCAAAAACGTCCAGCCCGTCCGGCAGCTTGAAGGCGGTGCCGCCAAAGGTGTTGGTGGTTATGACATCCGCCCCGGCCATGATGTACTCGGAATGGATCTCTCTGAGCACTTCCGGGCGCTTCAGGCAGTGGACTTCCGGACTCACCCCGGCCGGCAGGCCTTTGGCCTGGAGCATGGTGCCAAGCCCGCCGTCAAAAAAAATCCGCCCGCCGCCCCGCAAAAATTCCCTGAATGAATGAGCCACCGCCACCTCGCGCGATTAAAATATAAAGAGGCCGATGCCGGCCGTCACTTGATGCGTGATAAATCGCGTTTCAGGCGGAATTTGATGACGACCCCGAAAGCCGGGTTTGCAAAGGCGCGCCTTCGCGGCGGCCGCCGGCAAAATCGGCGGTCCACTTGAAACACGATAAATCGCGCCTCAAGTAATAATTAAAAACATTGAAAAGAACAAACAAAAAGTATAGTTCAGATAATGATGCCCTTTCACGATAAAAACTTTGCTGATATGCAACGCCTATGAAAAATAAACGCAAGCCGGAAATCCTTCCGCCGGAAGATCAGGAAAAACTCCAGCCGGAACAGGAACCTGAACTGGAAGAGGAAGACGAGGACGCCGCCGGGTTCAACCTGGACGAATCCGAAGACCTGCCGGAAGAGCTGCTTGAGGATCTGCTGGCCGACAACCCCCTGCACCATGAGGACATCAAGGCTCTGCCGGATGCCTCCGGCCAGCACTTCGCCCTGCCCATTCCCAGGGACGGGGGCAAGACGCGCGACAGCCTGCACCTGTACCTGCGCGAAATAAGCCGCTTCCCGCTCCTGCAACCCCAGGACGAATTGAACCTGGCCCGCCAGGTGCGCGATACCGGCGACCCGGACGCGGCCTTCCGCCTGGTTTCTTCCCATCTTCGCCTGGTGGTGCGCATCGCCATGGATTTTCAGCGCCGCTGGATGCAGAATGTTCTGGATCTGATCCAGGAGGGCAATGTGGGCCTGGTGCGGGCGGTCAGCAAGTTTGACCCGGAAAAAGGCATAAAATTCTCCTACTACGCGGCCTTCTGGATTAAGGCCTATATCCTGAAATTCATCATGGACAACTGGCGCATGGTCAAAATAGGGACCACCCAGGCCCAGCGCAAGCTGTTCTACAACTTGAACAAGGAACGCCAGAAGCTTATTTCCCAGGGGTTTGACCCGGACGCGACCATGCTTTCCAGGCAGCTTAACGTGACCGAGGAGCAGATTGTCCAGATGGAGCAGCGCATGGACGCCTCGGACATGTCCCTGGACGCGCCAATCAACACGGAGGAAGCCTCCGGCGCGACCCGCATGGACTACCTGCCCGCCCTGGGGCCGGGAATAGAGGAAACCCTGGCCAACGGCGAAATAGCCCAGATGGTCCAGCAGCGCCTGCAAAGCCTGGTGCCCAGCCTTTCCGAAAAAGAGCGCTACATTCTGGAAAACCGCCTGCTGACCGACGACCCGGTCACCTTGCGGGAAATAGGCGAGCGCTACGGCGTGACCAGGGAACGGGTGCGCCAGATCGAGGCCCGGCTGCTGCAGAAAATCCGCGACCACCTGTTTAACAGGATAAAGGATTTTTCCCAGGACTGGATAAACCAGTAATTCCCTTTTGGGGAAACACATGGCATACTCCGCCTCCGGCGATGGCGTTTATATGACAACCTGTATTTAAGCCGCCGTATGGCGGAGCTTTATTAATATGACTAATTTCACAGACCGGCGTTCGCCGGCTCCCCAGGCTGTTCACCAAAGCCGCAAAGGACGCGGGCTCCGCTGGTTTCGCGGTTTTATTCTTATCTGCGCCTGGGCGCTGTCCTTTGCCTGCTCCGCGCAAAAAACCGGCCAGGCAGCGCCAACTAACTGGGATTTGGACCAGAAAAGCAAAACCATGCTCAACGTCCTGATGCTCAGCGATTCCCTGATCCGGGGCGACCTCGGCGCGGCCAAGAACGCCGCGCACGCGCTGGCCGACCTTACGCCTTCTCCAAGCGTGTACCTGGAGAACGCCGCCCTTTTTCTCTCTCTGCACGATACGGCCGAAGCGGAAAAATTCATCGCCGAAGGACTGGAAAAATTCCCGGACAATCCGCCCCTGACCCTGCTGCAAGCGCAGCTTTACGCCCAGTCCGGCGACCGGGAAGGGGCCGTGAACCTGCTCGCCGGCTATTTGCGCAAATATCCGAAAGGCCCGGCGGACAAGGATTCCAAAGCCGACCTCAACGAAGTGCGCCTGTGGCTGGCCAGGCTGTATCTGGCGAATAAAAAACCGGACGAGGCCCTTAAAGTGGTGCGCGCCATTCCGGACAAGGAGCGGAAAGCCCCCGCCATGCTTCTGGAGAGCCGCATCCTGTATACCCAGAAAAAAACCAAGGAAGCCAAAGCCGTATTGTCCGGCCTGGTCAAAAAGGAACCGCGGCTTCAGGAGGCCTGGCTGGCCCTGGCCGCCTTTGCTGAAGACGTCAAGGACTACAAGGAAGCCGCCTCCGCCTACCGGAAAGTTCTGGACATCGATCCGGAAAACAACGAATCCCGGTTGCGCCTGGTTGATGCGCTGATCAAGGAAAGCAAGCCGGACGAGGCCCTGGAGGCGGCGCGGGACAAGGCCGCCAGTCCGGAGTCCAGGCTGGACGCCGTGGCCCTGTTCATGGAAGAACGGCTCTTTGACCAGGCCGGGGCGTTGCTCCGGGAGCTTAAGGATACCCCCGGCGCGCCTGACGAGGTCAACTTTTACCTGGCCGCCCTGATGTATGAAAAGGAGCGCAACCTGCCGGAAGCCCTGCGTCTGTTGGACGCAATCCCCGGCGACAGCCAGGCCAGGCCCAAGGCCCTGCGCATGAAAGTCCTGCTGCTGCTGGAAAACGGCGACATGGAAAAAGCCATAGAGACGGCCGACGCGGCCCGCGGGGAATTTCCGGACGATCCGGATAATTTTATGTTTCTGTCCCAGTTGTACGCCAGGAACAAGGATTTTTCCAAAGCCGAGTCCGTAATCCGCGAAGCCGTGGCCAAATGGCCGGATCAGCCGGAACTGCTCTTTTCCCTGGGGTCAATCCTGGACGTGACCGGCAAAAAAGACCAGGCCATGCGGATCATGGAGGAAATCCTCCTGATAAACCCGGATCACTCCGGGGCGCTCAACTACATAGGCTATACCCTGGCCGAGCGGGGGCAGGATCTGCCGCGCGCCCTGGAACTGATCAACAAGGCCCTGAAAACGGAGCCGAACGCCTCGCACATTGTGGATTCCCTGGCCTGGGCGCACTATAAGTCCGGCAATTACCAGGAGGCCTGGAAGGCCATTCAGCGCTGCATAGAGCTGGGAGCAAACGATCCGACCATCTGGGAGCACTATGGGGACATCGCCCTGGCCCTGGGCAAAAAAACCGAGGCGAGCAAGGCCTATAAAGACGCGCTGGATCTTGATCCGGAAAACCCCGACGCCCTGCGCGCCAAACTTGACTCCATAAAATGAACAACCCCAGCCGCTTTTGGCCTGCCCTGGCCCTGCTGCTTCTGGCGGGCGCCTGCGTGCCCGGCCGTACCGTCACTGACCCGCAATCCGCCGGGCAGGTCTGGCAAAACTTCTGCGCCCGCTCCGCCCTGGCGGAACAGACCGCCGCCCCGTACCGCATAAACGCCAGCCTGCGCTACGACACCCCGCAAAAAGACGGGCACCGGGTAATCATTTACCTCTGGGGCAACGCCGGACCGCAAAAACAGGTCCAGTACCCGATCCGCCTGGACGTCCAGGCCGGCATAGGCGTCATGGCCGCCAGAATCCGCGAGGACGAGCAGCTCTTCATGGCCTACATCCCCCAGGAGGAAAAGGCTTACTATAATCCGGAAGGCTCCAGGGCCATGTTTAACTTCGGCCTGCCCCTGCCTTTCACCCTGGCGGATCTCTCGCTGCTGCTCAACGGCCGTTACGCGGAACTTTTCCTGCGCCGCCCCACCGCGCCGCCCTTCACCATGCCCGGCAACATCAGCGTCGGCGCCAGCGGCAACCTGGTTTTCAAGCTGGATCCCGGCCAGTTCACCGGCAGTCTGGAACTGGATACCCAGGGCAACCTGGTGGCCTGGCGAGAAAAACCGGGCGGCTGGCTCATGGAGCTGGAACAGGCCGAGCCCGGCTCCGGCTTTGACGGCTACGGCCCGCGCAGGGTAAAATTCAGCCATCCGGGCGGATACGAGGCCATTATCGTTCTGAAAGAGCGCGAATACGCCGGACAGCCCTTTACACCGGAGCAACTGGAATTAATTTTACCTCCGGAAACCAGCCTCTTCCCCCTAAGACCGCATTAACCGCACGGAGGCCGTTATGGCTGAAACGAAAAAAATATTCCTGGGCGCGGATCACGCCGGACTTGACCTTAAAAACGCCCTGGCCGCCCATCTGGCCGGACAGGGGCACGAGGTCGCCGACCTTGGCACGCACAGCGGCGCCAGCTGCGACTACCCGGACTTCGCCCGTGCGGTCTGCCGCGAAGTGCTGCGGAACAACGCGCCGGGCATCCTGATCTGCGGCTCCGGCATCGGCATGTCCATTACCGCCAACCGCCTGCCCGGCATCCGGGCCGCCCTGTGCACCCACGAATTCCACGCCAAAGCCTGCCGCGCCCACAACGACGCCAACGTGCTCTGTCTGGGCGCCCGCGTCACCGCGCCCGGCCTGGCCTGCATCCTGGCGGACGCCTTTCTGGCCTCGGAATTTGAAGGCGGCCGGCACCAGAGAAGAGTTGAATTGATAGAAAATAATTAACCGGAGAATTCATGCAGATATATAATTCCCTCACCCGCAAAAAAGAACTTTTCGAGCCGGTCAATCCGGGCCGGGTGAACATGTACGTATGCGGCATTACCGCATATGATTACTGCCATATCGGGCATGCGCGCTCAGCGGTGGTTTTTGACGTTCTGGCCCGGCATTTAAGGTCCTTGGGGTTAAAACTCACTTTTGTCCGCAATTTTACGGACGTGGACGATAAAATCATCGCCAGGGCCAACCAGGAAGGGCTGAGCAGCCATGAAGTGGCGGAAAAATACATTGCCGCCTTTTACGAGGATATGGACCGGCTTGGCGTGTTGCGTCCCGATGTGGAGCCCAGGGCCACGGAGTATATTGGGGAGATGATCGCGCTTTCGGAAAAGCTGATCCGGGAAGGCAAGGCCTATGCCGTGCCGTCCGGGGACGTCTACTTCCGGGTGCGGAATTTTGAGGGCTACGGCAAACTTTCCGGCCGCAGCCCGGACGACATGCGGGCCGGGGCCAGGGTGGCCCCGGGTGAGGAAAAGGAAGACCCGCTGGACTTCGCCTTGTGGAAGGCGGCCAAGCCGGGAGAGCCTTCCTGGCCCAGTCCCTGGGGCCAGGGCCGGCCGGGCTGGCACATTGAGTGCTCGGCCATGAGCGAAAAAAACATGTCCCTGCCTCTGGACATTCACGGCGGCGGCCAGGACTTGATTTTTCCGCACCACGAGAACGAAATAGCCCAGAGCGAGGCCGCCCTGGGCAAAACTTTCTGCAAATACTGGGTGCATAACGGCTTTGTGCAGGTCAACGCGGAAAAAATGTCCAAATCCCTGGGCAACTTTAAAACCATCCGGGATATTCTGGCCGCATATCTGCCGGAAACGCTGCGCTTTTTTCTGCTCACCCGGCATTACCGCAGCCCGATTGATTTTACCTTTGAAGCCATGGACGAGGCGGAAAAAAACCTCAAGCGCATCTATGAGTGCCTGGGGCTGCTGCGCAACGCGCTGGCCAGGGAAAAATGGACGCCGGGAAAAGCGCCGGAAGACGCGCGCAAGGAATTGGACGGCCTGGCGACGGCCTGGGCGGAAAGCCTGGACGACGATTTGAACACCGCGGCCGCCCTGGGGCACGTTAACGGCGTTATCCGCCTGGCCAACCGCCTGCTGGAGGACAAAGGGCTGGCCAAGAGCGAAGGCGGGAAAATTCTGTTCCGGACGATTCTGGAACATATTGAGGATTGGGGCGAGATTCTGGGCCTGTTCGGGCTCCGGCCGGCTGAGTTCCTGGCCGAGCTTACGGCCTGCAAGGCGGCCCGCCGGGGCATTGACGTGGCCAGGGTGGAAGATCTGATGCAAAAGCGCCTGCTGGCCAGACAGGCCAAGGATTTCGCCATGGCTGACGCCCTGCGCAAGGAGCTTGGGGATTTGGGTGTGGAAGTGCGCGATTCCCCCCAGGGGGCTCTTTGGGATCTGCCCTGAACAGCAAGGCGGGGAAACTATGATCAGTCTTGCGCGAATCGGAACCAACAGCCGCCCGGGCCGCTTATTGGCCTGGCTGCTCTTGCCGCTGTATCTTTTGTCCTTTGTGGCCGCGGATTTGCTCGTGCCGGATCAGGGCCTGGCCTGGGGCGAATTCACCATCAAAGACGAAGCGGAAATGGGCAAAAAGTTCAACGTGCTGGTCAGGTCGCGCATGCCTCTGGTCATGGACCCGGAAGTGGTTTCCTACGTGGAGGGCCTGGTGAACCGCCTGGCCGCCAGCCTGCCGCCCCAGCCTTTTCCCTTTACCGTGAGCGTGCTGCGCGACAATGCGGTGAACGCTTTTGCCTGCCCCGGCGGCTATCTTTTTGTGCACACCGGGCTGATCATGGCCATGAACCATGAATCCGAGGTGGCCGGGGTGCTGGCCCACGAAATGGCCCACATAACCCAGCGCCACATTGCCGGCCGCATAGAAAAATCCCAGGCGGCCATGCTGCTCTCTCTGGTGGGGGCATTGGCCGGAGCGTTTTTGGGCGGCCAGGCCGGACCGGCGGCCATGGTCGGTTCCATGGCCGCTGCCCAGACCGCCATGCTCAAATATTCCCGCGCCGACGAAAGCGACGCGGACCAAGTGGGCATGACTTACCTGCTCAAGGCCGGATACCCGCCGCTGGGCATGGCCAATTCCTTCCGGGTCATCCAGCGCCGCCAGAACGTTTACGGTTCGGAAATCCCCTCCTATCTTGCCACCCACCCGGCGGTCCGTGAAAGAATCGCCTATCTGACCGCCCGCGTGCAGGCGATGCCGGCCAAACTGCGCGTCCGGCCGGAAAACGACAAGGAATTCCTGCGCATCCAGGCCATTGTGCGCGCCAGGTACGGAGATCCTGAAGTAGCCCTTCAGGCCTTTACAGAGCAGAAAAAAAGCGGGGACAAATGCGTGGCGGAAATGGGCCTGGGCGTGCTCTATTCCAGGCTGAACAAGGTGAGCGACGCATCCGCCGCCTTTACCAACGCCCTGAAATGCAACCCCAAGGACGAAACGCTCATCCGCGAGGCCGGCACCTTCCACTACCTGAAGGGCGACAAGAACCTGGCGGCCAAGCTGCTGCAGAACGCCATATTCATGGCCCCCAACGACTATATGGCCCTGTTCTACTATGCCAGGCTTCTTGCCGATTCCGGGGAGAACGACCGGGCCATAGGCTATTTCAGGGAAGTGATGAGCCATGTGCCGGAAGATTCCGAAGTGCGCTATTACTACGCCATGACTCTGGGCGCGAACAAAAATCTGTTTCAGGCCCATTTGCAGCTGGCTTACAGCGCCCTGTACGAAAACAACAAGAAAAAAACCGTCCAGTACATGGAAAAAGCCAAGGGTTACGCCGTCAGCCAGGCGGACAAAACCGCCCTGGAAAGCTTTGAGAATGAATATAAAGAGCGCCGGGCGTTTTGGGATTAACACAGTCTGAATAATTAAAGGCGGAGAAAAATATATGGATTTGAGAGGCACCACCATACTGGCCGTGCGCGACGCGGGCGGCGTGGCCCTGGCCGGCGACGGCCAGGTCACCTTTGGCCAGGCCGTGATCATGAAGCACACGGCCAAAAAAGTGCGGCGCTTGTATAAAAACAAAGTGCTGGCCGGATTTGCCGGGTCCACGGCCGACGCCTTCACGCTGTTTGAGCGCTTTGAGGCCAAGCTGGAGGAGCACGGCGGCAACCTGACCAGGGCGGCTGTGGAAATGGCCAAGGACTGGCGCAAGGACAAATACCTGCGCCGCCTGGAAGCCATGCTTATTGTGGCGGATCTGACTTCCACGCTGATTCTCTCCGGCACCGGCGACGTGATCGAGCCGGACGACGGCATAGCGGCCATCGGCAGCGGCGGGGCCTACGCCCTGGCGGCGGCCAGAGCCCTGTCCCGCCGCACGGACCTGAAGGCCGCGGACATAGCCAGGGAAGCCATGGAAATCGCCGCGGAAATCTGCGTGTACACCAACAGGAACCTGACCCTGGAAGTTCTGCCGGAATAAACCCCATGCGCGGACCGGAAACCGAAACCATAAGAACAGGTTGTAAAATCAACCTGTTCTTGCATATTACCGGCGTGCTGCCCAACGGCCTGCACACCCTGGAAAGTTTTTTCATTCCCTTGGCTGAACCGTTTGACGAGCTGGTCGTCAGCCAGTCCGACGGGAAAGGTTTTGCTTTTATCTGCGCGGACCAGGAAATCGACCCGCAAAACAACACCTTGAGCAAAGCTTACGCCAGGTACGCGCAAGCCGCCGGGTTCACCC
>JAVBSC010000075.1:0-35457 GCA_031547305.1 Desulfovibrionaceae bacterium | reverse complement strand
CCCCATCGGTGTGTTGCGCCGGGGGGGGGGGGGGGGGGGGCGCCGCCCCCCCCCCACGCCCATTCTCATTCTACGATTTCGCGGCGGTCAGCAGGTCTTTGGCCGCATCGGTTTTTTCCCAGGTGAATTCCGGTTCCTCGCGGCCGAAGTGCCCATAGCAGGCGCTCTTGAGGTAGATGGGGCGCTTGAGGTCCAGGCGCCTGGTAATGTGGTAGGGCCGCAGGTCAAAGACCTCTTTGACGGCTTTAGTGAGCACTTCGTCCGGCACCTGGCCGGTGCCCAGGGAGGAGCAGAGCACGGAGACGGGCTGGGCCACGCCGATGCAGTAGGCGATCTGGACTTCGCATTTGGGGGCCAGGCCGGAAGCGACCACGTTTTTGGCTATGTAGCGGCCCATGTAGGCGGCGGAGCGGTCCACCTTGGAGGGGTCCTTGCCCGAGAAAGCGCCGCCGCCGTGGTGGCACATGCCGCCGTAAGTGTACTGGATGATTGTGCGGCCGGTCATGCCGAAGTCGCCCATGGGGCCGCCGATGACGAAGCGGCCGGTGGTATTGATGAAGATTTCGCAGTTGTTGCGGTCAAAAAGGGCCGGGGGCAGGATGGGCACAATGACTTTTTCGGTCACATCGTGGATGATCTGCTCCTGGGTGGCTTCGGCGGCATGCTGGGTGGATACGACCACGTTGTTGATGCGCACGGGCTTGCCGTCCACATATTCAAAAGAGACCTGGGTTTTGCCGTCCGGCCGCAGATAGGGGATGAGGCCCTGTTTGCGGACCTGGGTCAGGCGCTGGGCAAGCTGATGCGCCCAGTAGATGGGGGCGGGCATTAGGGTGGGGGTTTCGTCGCAGGCGAACCCGAACATCATGCCCTGGTCGCCGGCGCCCTGGTCTTCGTTGACGGCCCGGTCCACGCCCTGGGCGATATCCGGAGACTGCTTGTCTATGGATGATATGACCGCGCAGGTCTTCCAGTCAAACCCCATGTCCGAGTTGCTGTAGCCGATGTTTTTGATGGTGTTGCGCACTATTTCCGGCAGGTCGGCATAGCCCCGTGTGCTTATTTCCCCGGCAATGAAGGCCATGCCGGTGGTGACCAGGGTTTCGCAGGCCACGCGGGAGTTCACGTCTTCCGCCAGCAGGGCGTCCAGAACGGCATCGGAAATCTGGTCCGCCACTTTGTCCGGGTGGCCTTCGGTAACTGATTCTGAAGTAAAATAGTATTTGCCTTTATCTGGAATCATTAAAGAACTCCTTTTACAGGGGCTTGGGCGTTGCCGGATTTTAGCGGAATACGCCGCGTTTGGTTATATAGTAAAATACACGTCAAGCTAACAATAAATTATCGATAATCCGGATTGTCCCAAAGTGCGCGGCCGTGAGCAGAATGCTTTGCGCATCGGCCTGCTCCTGGACCGCCAGGGTCTTCCTATCCACAAGGGCCAGGTAATCTTCCCGCCCTGGCGCAAGATGAGCGGCCCAGTATTCGCGTACCGCGCCCAGCAGCGCGGCGGGATTGCGCTCTCCGGCCGCGTATAGTTCCTGAGCCCGGCCCAGCCCCTTATACAGGTGCGGGGCGGCCGCGCGTTCCGCCGGGCCAAGCATGGTATTACGCGAACTCATGGCCAGGCCGTCCGCCTCGCGGGCTGTGGGTACGGCCTCGATGCGCGAAGGTAAATGCAAATCCGTGGCCATGCGCCGGATAATGGCCAGGAGCTGCCAATCCTTTTGCCCGAATACGGTAAAACTGGGCATGGCCAGAATAAACAGCTTGAGCACCAGAGTGCCGACGCCTCTGAAATATTCCGGGCAGCTGATGCCGCAAAAATTTTCTGAAAGGCCTGGCACTTCCAGCCAGGTATCGTAGCCTTCCGGGTACATGTCGCTATCCGCGGGCGTAAAAAGCAGATCCACGCCGTTGCCTTCCGCAATGGACAAGTCCAGTTGCGGATTTCTCGGATAAACGGCGGGATCTTCGTATGAAGCGAACTCGCCGGGATTCACGTACACGCTGACAATGACCTTGTCAGCCAGTTCCCTGGCCCGGCGCATGACCCGTTCGTGCCCGGCATGGAAATGCCCCATGGTCGGCAACAGGGCCAGGGTTTTTCCCTGGCAGCGCCATTCCGCGCAGTGGTGTTGCAAGGCGCCGGGATCGCCGATTTTAAGCATATCAATAAATCCGTATATAGTTATTTGCCCAAGTTTATATCTTACTTTATTTTTCAAGGCAAGTCCGTTTCAATGCGCTATATGCATTCCAAACAATTCCGTTGTTTGCTATAAGGGCATTTCTGATCAAAAGGGGATGCGATGCGGGCTTACCATCAGGGGCAGTTGGATTTTTTTTGCGCTGTTTATGCGATCATCAACGCGTTGACTCTTTGTTACGGGATTCGCCTGGAAGATGCCAGAAAGCTGCTGGAACAAAGCCTGGCCGGGATTTCCAGCCATAGCGGGTTGTGGCTGGCCACTTTGCGCAACCAGAGCGATTTTCACTGGCTGGTGCGTGCTCTGCTCAAAGCGTTGGAAGGGCAGGGGAGTTTTTTTCTGCGCGCCTCCTGGCCCTTTGCCCCTGACGCCTTTGAGCCGACAGTCAATCTTTTCGTGCCAAACCCGCGCGAGGCGGACGGGGTGCGGCTGTATCATTCTCCGCCGGAGCCGGAACCGGACTTGAAAACGGTTTGGCAAACCCTTTGTGATTGGCTGCCGGACGAAAGAAACCATGAAGACGTGCGCCCCAGGACCGCTGTACTGCGTTTTTTCCGCTTTCTGCCGCGCCTGGACGAGCCCATAGTCCGGCATTGGAGTACGGCCCGGCACAGGCGCGGAGGCGTGATCAGCCTGTTTGACGCCACGCCGGACAAAAGCGCGGTTCATGAACTGCCTCTGGCCAACCTTATGCCTTCGGCCCGGCATGTGCCGGACGACAAGGCTTATCTGTATATAGAGCCGGCTTCCGTCTGTCTGTTGGAAAGGCGGCGTTGGTGAGTATTTTCAAGCGGAGGAGTTTTTATGTCGGTTTTTCAAGTTGACGCCCAAATATGCCGCCGGGACGGCATTTGCGCCCGGGTCTGCCCGGTGCACGTCATTTCCTGGTCCGAAGGGGAATTACCCGAGGAACGCAAAGGCTTTGGCAAACGCTGTCTGGCCTGCGGGCAGTGCGTGGCTTTTTGCCCGCACGGGGCCTGCGCGGTGGATAAACTCGCCGTTCACGGCCATGCGGAAAAACTCATCCGCAAAGACCTGCCGGCTCCGCATTCTCTGGATTTGCTGGTAAAAAGCCGGCGTTCCATCCGCGTCTACAAAGAAGCGCCTGTGCCCAGGGAAGAGCTGGAGGCCCTGATCCAGACCGCCTGTTACGCGCCCACGGCCAGCAACAATCGCGGCGTGCGCTGGGTGGTGATTTATGAACGCGCAAAGCTTCTGGAACTTGGCGATTTGCTGGCGGACTGGATGGAAAGTCTGGAAAGCGCTTCCCCGCGACTAGCCGCGGCTTTGAAGGCGGAATCTTTGGCCAAGCATTGGCGCAAGGGCGACGACGTTTTTTTCCGAAGCGCGCCGCACCTGGTTCTGGCGGTCAGCGCCGTGCCGCGCTGGGGTTTTCTGGACGCGGCCATTGCCGGGACCACTCTGGAGCTTCTGGCCCACGGGCACGGCCTGGGAACCTGTTGGGCCGGCTACTTTATGAGCGGGATTGAAAACAGCCCGGCCCTGCGCCAGGCAAGTGGCCTCAAGGACAATGATTTGCTTGGCGGCGCCCTGATGCTTGGCCGGCCGGCCCTCAAGCCCTCCTTCATCCCACAGCGCGCCAAAGCGCCGGTGGATTGGATTTAATTTGGGGTGGATCCCCTGGGTTTACTATAAGGAGCGAATATGCAAGTTCAATTTCTGGGGGCCGCTCAGACCGTCACCGGCTCCTGCTATGTGATCAGCGCCAACAGCAAGCGGTTTGCCGTGGACTGCGGCATGCACCAGGGCAATTCCGAGGTGGAAAAGAGGAACCGGGATATTTCCCCCTACGGGGTGGATTCTCTGGATTTTGTGCTGGTAACCCATGCGCACATAGATCATAGCGGGCTTTTGCCAAAGCTGGCCAGGGAAGGCTATAAAGGGCCGATTTATTGCACGGCCCCGACCAAGGATCTTCTGGACATTATGCTCCTGGACAGCGCCCATATTCAGGAAATGGAGGCGGAGTGGGCTTCGCGCAGGCACCAGCGCCGGGGCGCGGAAAGCGCGGAGGAGCCTTTATACACCCAGAAGGACGCGGTTGCCGCAAGCTCGCTGTTGCGGTCTGTGGACTACAACACGCCTTTTGAGCCGGCCCCAGGCATCCGGGTGACCTACCGCGACGCCGGGCACATTCTGGGGGCGGCCTTTCTGGAAATTATCGTCACGGAGGCGGAACGCCCCACCACGCTGTTGTTTTCCGGTGACCTCGGCAGGTCCAATTCCCTGATCGTCAATGATCCATCCACACCAACGGTCAAGGCGGACTACCTGTTTATGGAATCCACCTACGGAGATCGCGACCACAAGGATCCGGAATCCAGTATGGACGAATTAGTGTCCGCTATCAACTATGCGTTAAAGAACCGGGGCAAAATCATCATCCCCGCCTTTGCCGTGGAACGCACCCAGGAAGTTATCTACACCCTGCACTTGCTGCATCGCGCCGGCAAGTTGCCGGACATCCCGGTTTTTGTGGACAGCCCTCTGGCTATCCGGGCCACGGAAATTTTCCGCCGCCACCCGGAATGCTATGACGAGGACATGCGCAAGCTCATGGCCGAGGGCGAAGATCCGCTTTCCCTGCCCAATCTGCGCTATACCCTGGATACAAGGGACTCGCAGGCCATTAACGAACTGCCGGGCTCCGCAATCGTTATTGCGGCCAGCGGCATGTGCAACGCCGGCCGCATCAAGCATCACTTGCGCCACAACATCTGGAAGCCCGGCGCCAGCATAGTGTTTGTGGGTTATCAGGGTGTTGGCACGCCGGGCCGCAAAATAGTGGACGGCGCGAAAACTCTGCGCCTGTTTAACGAGGAATTGGCCATTAAGGCCAAAATTTGGACTATCGGCGGATTTTCCGGCCACGCCGGGCAAAAACAAATTTTGGACTGGGTGGGCGGTTTTGCCCACCCGCACATGAAGATCATGCTGGTGCACGGCGAGGAAAAAGCCCAGGCCACTCTGGCCGGCCTGCTCCGGCAACGCTTCAGCCTGGAAGTGAACATCCCCGGCTACCTGGAGGAAGTCATTTTAGCCCCAGGCCATGCGCCCCTGGTTCAGACGGATTTGAAAAAGGCCGCTCCCAAAGTCAACTGGGAAATGCTGCTTCAGGATACCGAAGCCAAAGTGGCCGCCCTGCGTGGCCGCTTGGGCGACCTTCAGAAGCAGCCCTGGTCCGACCAGATCGAATTGCGCGACCAGACTCTGGAAATCAATTCGCAACTGCTGGCTTTGTTGTCCAGAATCTGAGCGAAGTGGCGCCGCCCATGCCGCAAAAATTATCAGCGCGCCATTCCGTTCCGCTGGATGGCGCGGCTGCATTTAGCTCCGGCGCAAGCTGGTTGCGGGAAATGCTCAGTTCAAAATATATCGTAACGGGTTCACGGCCACGCCGCCGACGCGCACTTCATAATGCAGATGGGGGCCGGTGCTGCGCCCGGTATTGCCGATTGAGCCGATGACGTCGCCACGGTTCACGTTTTGTTTTTCTTTGACCAGCAGGCTGTTCATGTGGGCGTAGCGGGTGGTTATGTTATTACCGTGGTTGATGATGATGCTGTTGCCGTAAGCGCCGTCCCAGCCGGCGAAAATTACCGTGCCCTTGGCCGGGGCTCGTACCGGAGTGCCGGGCCGGTTGGCGATGTCCAGGCCTTTATGGAGTTCGCCGCCGCCGCCAAAAGGCGAGGAGCGTCCGCCAAAAGTGGAGGACAAAAAGCCTTCCGCTGGCCAGATGGAAGGAGTGGAAGCCAGGAAATCCCGGTTTTCCCGCAAAATATGCAGAAGGTTTTGCTGTTGCAGCTCTTCCAGGCGCGAATCCGCGCTCAACTGATCCAGCAGGCTATGCACACGGCGGGACAAAAGCTCCTGCCTGTATAGGGGCAGAGGCTGGGACAAGCCTGGGGCGGCCGGTCCGCCGGCATTTGTTCCGATATCGGTAGGGTCTTTGTCCAGGTTCATCATGACCCGGAGCTTAGAGTCAAACTGCTGGATCCTGGTTATGTCTTCCCGCAAGCTTTGCAATTTTCCGGCCATGCTTACGATCTGGCTGTTCTGCTCTTGAATGGTTTTTTCCGCTTCGCGGATCTGGCTGGTCAGCAGGCGGGACTTGTCATAAAAGGTCCATAAATAGGTCGTGCTCGCGGTAAGGCCCAAAAGCACCAGCACAAGCACGGCGCCGAACCAGCCGCGCAGCTTGAGCCCGCCGACGTGGCCTTCCCGCTCTTTAAAAATCATTACCTGGTATTTTTTGAAAAGCATAAGCTGGTCCTTTTTAATGGGCCTGAGCTTTGCGAAGCCGCGGACATTCCAGTAGTCGCGGCAAGCCTGGCTCGCCGCCAAATGACTATTCCGGATGGAAATTGCCCGGCAGCGCGGCGCTGGAGTAAATTGAAGCGAATGGGTTCGGGCGGTCCCGAGGGTCTTTTCCGGCGGAGTCAGTTATCATTTTCACTCGCCAGACGCCATGTCGCCGGAAAAGATGAAAACACCTGAAGCGGCGCGAGTAGGAGGCAACGCGGCGATCCAGGTTGTGATTTTCTTTACAAGCATATATAAATTATAGTTATGCCCGCTGTCAAGAAGCGTTTTTTCTGGATTTGTTTTGACTATCAGCGGGTTACCGATGAACTAGTCTTTTTTTCATCCGGCGCATGTTGAGCGTGCTGCCAGCGGATCAGTCCGTTGGAAATATTTTTGCGCATCCATTTTCGTGTTCCACAAAATGCGTCCAGTTCCTCCAAAATGCCGGTGCGCCGCGTATGCCCGGCCGAAGGGCAGGGGTTTGCCCGTACCGGCAGAGCCCATTTGGCCACGGCTCTGAGGATGACCGGTTTTTCCACCAGCATCAGGGGGCGAATGACTGTGAGCCGTCCGTTAAAAAAAGCTTCTTTCATGTTAAGGCCATCCACCCGGCCGGTCTGGCACAGGTTCATAAAAAAAGTGCTGACCAGATCCTCGGCCGTGTGTCCGAAGGCCAGATGGGTCAGGCCGTATTGCCGGCACAATTCGAACAGGCGTTTGCGCCTGAGCATGGCGCAGAAATAGCAGGGCGCGTTTTTGCGGTTTTCCCCGGAATGGGCGCGCGGGCCGTAATCCGTGAGTTCCAGGTGGGCGGCGATGCCCTGCTCCCGCAGCCATTCGGCTAAAGGCGCATGCCCCTGCGGATCAAAGCCGGGATTCAGATGCAGAGCCATCAGCTCCACAGGGAAAGGCACAATGCCCCGGCGAATTTTGAGCACCTTGATCAAAGCCCAGCTGTCCGCCCCGCCGGACACCGCCACGCCCACTCTGGCCCCAGGGCGCAGCATGCCGGTGCTCTGCATTAATTTGCCGGCGCTCCGGATGCATTGCTCCTGCGCGTAGTTATATTTTTCTCTGCTCATAAAAACCGGTTGTGCCCGCCCCCTTCCCCAAGCGCGAAAATAGCGCCGTTGGGGATATTGGGGAATTCCTTGTTGCCGTAGACCAGGGTTTGCCGGCTGACGACAATTTGCGGCCATGGGCCGAAGGTGGCACCAAAGGCTTTGAGCAGGGCCAGGCCGGTGGGGGTGACCAGTTCCCCCCGGCAGTCCAGGCCGCGCACGGCGCAGCCTTCAAGGAGCCGGAGCACCGCCGGGGCCGGGCTTGGTATTAGGCCGTGGGCGCAGGAGATTTGCCCGTCGCAAAGCGGCAGAGGGCCGCAGATAAAGTGGTCCGGGGCCAGGCGGCTGAACAGGGCGCAGGCCAGGCAGATGTCCAGGATGCTGTCCAGGGCGCCGACTTCATGAAAAGTCACCTCGGCCGCCGGCTTGCCGTGCACAGCGCCTTCCGCCTGGGCCAGCAGCTCAAAGGTTTTACTGGCAAGTTCCGCTGCCCTGGGTTCCTTGGCCGCCAGGGGGCTGTCCGCAATTATGCGCAGAATATCCGCCAGAGAGCGATGGGCGTGCTCATGCGGCAGGGTTACGCGGCAATGCAGGCCCAAGATCTGGTTGACGGATTTCTCCGCCAGTTGCGCGGCCCCCTTGAGCTCCGTAAGCCCCAGATCCGCGCAGAGTTGATCCAGCTCCGTCTGGCCGGCGCCGCACAGGAAGGCCAGACCGGCCAGGAACATGTCTCCGGAAATCCCGCTCTGGGGCCTGAGCACCAGGATCCTTCCGCTCAGGGGTGCTGGGTTATGGCAGCAGCGGTTGCTGTTGTGCTGTTGCTGATTGCAATGGTGGCCGGCTTCATGGGTGTGTTCGTGATTATGTTCGTGCCGCGCATGTTCATGGTCATGCGCATGGTGGGCATGGCCGTGCTGATGATCGTCCGATTGTTTATGTTTTTCGTCTGTTTTTTGCGTGTCCAGATGCATGTTTCAAGCCTTTTTTATTAATTTGTCCGGCGCGGTTGTTCCCCGTTGTCCGCCGGGCGGGTTTTGCCTTATTCCCGGCAAGCAGCAGATCTATTTCCAGTCTGGCCAGGCTGACCTGGCTGATCGTAACATCCAGGCTCTGCCCGAGCCTGAAGCTTAGTCCCGTGCGTCGGCCGTGGATTTCCTGGCGCTCCGGGACGTACACATAAAAATCATCGGGCAGGTTTTCCAGGCGCAGCAGGCCTTCCACCAGGTAATCGCCAAGCTCCACAAAAACGCCGAATTCCGAAAGTCCGGCAACAATGCCGGCCAATTGTTCCCCTTGCTTGTTCAAAAGCAGCAAAACCCCCATGCGCCGGGTGGTTTCCCGTTCCGCTTCGGCTGCCGTGCGTTCGGAGCGATTCAGGGATTCAGCCGTTTCCCGCAGGCGGCGGCCGCTTGCGCTCACCCCGCCTTGCAGCCCCAGGGCGGCTTTAAGGGCGCGGTGCACAGTCAGGTCCGCATAGCGCCGGATAGGCGAGGTAAAGTGGCAATATGCCGCGGAAGCCAGGCCGAAGTGGCCGGACTTTTCCAGTTGATAGCCGGCCTGCATCATGGAGCGCAACACCAGGCGATGCACCGGGTATTCCTTTGGTCCGTCCGCCACGCTTTTCAAGATACTCTGCAAAGCGGACGGGGTCAAAGGATTCGGCAGGGCGGACAACAACCCGAAGCCGCTCAGCAGGGCGGCCAGGTTTTCCAGTTTTTCCGGGGCCGGCCCCGGATGCGCGCGGTACAAAAAGCCTTGCCCGGAGTTGCCCAGATAGCGGGCTACGGCCTCGTTGGCGGCCACCATAAAGGCTTCGATCATTCGATGCCCGAAGTGCCTTTCTCTTGGCCGTACGCCGATGACGTTGTCTTCCGCGTTGTACAGCCATTCCGGCTCCGGCAGGTCAAAGTCCAGTCCTCCGCGCCGCTCTTGCGCCAGAGTAAGAATTCGGGCCAAAGCTTCGGCCTCTTGCAGCATGGGCAGCGCCGGGGCCAGGTTTTTCCGTTCCGTTGCGTTGTCCAGCCACAAAGCGCGCTGCACTTGGCCGTAAGTCAACCTGGCCTGGCTCTGGATCAGGCCCGCATAAAACTCCGCCCGCGAATTTTTGCCATTCTGGTCAAAAAGCAGTTCCGCCGCCAGTACCAGGCGCGGCTGGCCGGGATTTAAGCTGCACAGGCCGTTGGACAAAGCTTCCGGCAGCATGGGCTCCACGGACTGGGGGAAGTAGTAGGAATTGCCGCGCCGCAGAGCTTCGGCATCCAGAGCGCTTTTGGGGCGCACATAATGACTGACGTCCGCTATAGCCACGAACAGGCGGAATCCGGCATCTTCTTTTCGCACAAATATCGCGTCGTCAAAATCTCTGGCCCGGCGTCCGTCAATGGTCACAAAACTCAGATGCCGCAAGTCCCGGCGCTCCGGTTCCCTGGCCAAGCAATCCAGCGGGTTTTTCAAAGCCAGGCGTTCGGCTTCATCCAGCGCGGATTTGGGAAAAACCTGGGCTATGCCGTGGCTGGCCTTGACCATGGCTTCCTGCACCCCGGCCTTGTCTTCCCGGCCCAGCAGGCTTTGCGCGTACAGCCGCCAGCGCCGGGCGCCATCATCGGCCTCTTCCGCCACCGGCCGGGCCAGGATCAGATCCCCCTCTTTTAGCTCGGCCAGTTGCTCCACGCTCAAGGCGGAGCAATCCGCCAGCAGCAAATCGGACAACCGCGGGTCCACCGCCCGGCAAATCCAGGCCGGCGCTCCATCCGGCCGGTGGCCCGCTGGACGTATGGCGCGCACCGGCAAACTTTTAACCCCGCGCTCCAGCACTTCCGCGATGCGGCCTTCCGGTTTTTTGCCGTGCCGGGCGGGCAAAAGCTCCACCAGCACGCGGTCTCCGTGCCAGGCTCCGGCCAGATGATGCGGGCTGATGTAAATATCCGCTCCCTGTGCCGGCCGCGCAAAACCCATGCCCCCATGTTGCAGGCTGAGAACCCCGCGCAATAAGCGTCCGCCCGCCTGGCCGGCCGTCTCCCCGCGTCCGGCGGTACGTCTGGGCCCGCCGCGCTTTGCGGCCTGTTTTTGGCGACTCTTTTTCATAATTTCGTTATATCTTAGAGCATCTTAACTTTAAGATTTTTTGGACCGGTAAAATGCTCTGGCGGCGTAGCGTGGCGTAGCAGCGTCCATAAGCTTTTCGCAGAGGGCTTTGCCAGTTGTTAAGCGAAAAACTCAAGCGTAATTTGATCCAGATGACCATGGAGTCCGCCTCCGGACCACGCTGGCCCACTGGCCCAGACTCCTTTTACTGTCCGCGTTCACTTCGTTCTGACTGGTAACGCTTTGAATCAGCCTTTGGCAAAGTGAGCGTGCCCCGCTAATTGCTTGTCCAGGGCACCGCGCTCTCTGGCGGGTGGGCATGGGGGGGGCGGTGTCCCCCCATGCCACCAGACGTATTCTCAATTAATTTTCGTTGAGCGGGTAGGGGTAGCCGTATTTCTCCCGCAGGCGGCGGTAGACTTCTTCCGGCACCACGCCTTTGATGTCTCCGCCCAGTTGGGCGGCTGCCTTGACGATAGTGGAGCTGATGAACAGCCACTGATAGTCGGTCATCATAAACACGGTCTGGATATGCCGTTTCATTTTGCGGTTCATCAGGGCCATTTGGAATTCGTATTCAAAGTCGGATACGGCGCGCAAACCGCGCAGGATTACCCTACAGCCCCGGCGTTCCACGTAGTCCACCAACAGGCCGGAAAACGGCTCCACCAGCACCTGCGGTTGATCCGCAAAGATCTTGCGGGCCATGTCCACCCGTTCTTCAATGGTGAAAAGCGGAGTTTTGGGGGTATCATTGGCCACGGCCACGATAAGCTGCTCAAAGACCTCGCAGCCCCTGCGGATCAGGCTGACATGCCCGTTGGTCAGGGGATCGAAGGTGCCTGGATAAACCGCTACTTTATGTTTGCTCTCGTCCATAAGACCACCCTGGTCTGGCCGTAGGCCCTGTCCGCAATGACTTCCAGTTCCGGGTGCGCCGTGGCCGGATCAAAGCGCAGCCGGGCCTCCACGTCCGCATTGATGCAGCCGCCGGCCGCAAGCCAACCCCGTTGCATCAGCCGGGACAGGGTGGGTGCCAGAAGTTTCTGGTTGTACGGCGGGTCAATGAACACCAGATCATAGGGCAGATCCGGCCCGCGTCCCAACATCTTGCCGCTTTCCTCGCCCAGGATCAGCGCCCGTGAGGCATCCAGGCCCAGCAGTTCCACATTTTTGCGGATAATCGCGGCCGCCGGGGCGGAGGATTCCACAAAGCAGGCGAATCCAGCCCCACGGCTCAGGGCTTCAAACCCCAGACTGCCGCTCCCGGCAAAAAGATCCAATACCCGGCAGCCGGGTTCCAGCAGGCCCCGCGCCTCCAACATGGAGAACAAGGCCCCGCGTACCTTGGCCATGGCCGGCCGGTAACCGGGGCCTTCACCGGTCCGCAATGTCCTGCCCCTGAATTCTCCCGCTATTATTCGCATGGCTTACTTATATTTTTATTTAAAATCAGGCTGAAGTACACGTTTTGTATTTGTAAAATGTCACTTTAAATTCCCAAGCCGAATAACCTTGCACCAAGGTCCGGGGCTCGTCAAGGCGGGTGTTTTGGTGGTGAGCGAATCGCCGTCAAATCCAGCGTTTGATGTGTGGCGGCTCCAGGGATGAGATGGCCAGCAGAAGTTGCCGCCCGGAAGCGGTGGCGGCTCCTGGTTCGCCAACAACAATGCCCGCTGCGTAGTTAGCCAGGACGCAGGCGTCCATAAGATCCAGGCCAGCGGCCAGGGCCAGGGCGGTGGTGGCTATGACCGTGTCCCCCGCGCCGGTCACGTCATAAACCTTGCGGGCGGTGGTGGGGATATGCCAGATTTCGTCGCGGCTCAGGAACAGGGCCATGCCTCTGGGCCCGAGGGTGGAAAGAAGATGCCGGATTTGCAGCTTTTCCAGAATGGTTTGGCCGGCCTTTACTATTTCCGCGTCGGTCCCGGCTGGCAGGCCGGCCGCTTCGCTGCTTTCCTTGGCGTTGGGGGTGAGCAGGAACGCTCCGGCATAAGACGGAAAATTGGGGGATTTGGGATCCACCAGAATACGCGGAAAATGCCGGCTGTTGGCGCAAAGAATTTTGAGGCCGTCCATGAAAGATTGTGTGACTACGCCTTTGCCGTAATCGGAAACGACAACAACGTCAAAGTCCGGAAGCGCGCGTTCCACCTCCGCCATAAGCCCGCTTTGAGCTTCGCCTTGCAGGGGGCTGGCATCTTCACGGTCGATGCGCAGCATTTGCTGCTGCCTGGCCACCACTCTGGTTTTGACCGTGGTGGGCCGGCCCGGGACGGTCAGCAGGGCGCAATCCACTTTTTCCTCTGCCAGAACGGAACGCAATTTGACGCTGTCCTGGTCGTCGCCCACGCAGGCGATCAGCCTGGCGTCCCCGCCCAGCGCCTTGATGTTTCTGGCCACGTTGCCGGCCCCGCCCGCAAAAAAGCGTTTTTCCTCAACAAGCACCACCGGGACCGGCGCTTCCGGTGAAATGCGCGAAGCATCGCCAAGCAGATATTCATCCAAAAGCGCATCACCCACAATTAGAACCCTGCCTCTACTGAGTGCCTCCACCCGGGACTGAAGGCGCGAAATGTTGAATTCGCCGTTCACCGGGCAACTCCTTCCACTCCGAGCCGGCTCAGAAGCCGGAGAAACTCTTCTTTGCTAGCGTAGCAAAGGCTGATGCGGCCCTTTGTTTCTTTTCCACTTATTTTTACTGTAATACCGGTCGCTTGATTTACTTTGTCCTGCCAGTCCATCAGCAAAGCGCTTTGCGGTTTGGGTTTGCCCGGCTGGGAATGTTTTTTCTCCGGCCCGGCAAACTCCGCCTCTTCTCCGCTCGGGCGGCTTTCTTTGAAGGAGGCCGCCAGCGCTTCCGCATCGCGCACGGAAAGTCCCTCGGCGACTATTTTCTGGCGCAGGCTTTCCTGATCCTCCGGATCCGGCACGGCCAGCAGCGCTCTGGCATGCCCGGCGCTCAGGCGTCCAAGGGCCAGATCCTGCCGGGCGGTTTCGGAAAGATTCATCAAACGCAAGCTGTTGGCAATGGAGGACCGGCTTTTTCCGAGCTTCTGGGCCAGGTCTTCCTGGCTCAGGCCAAACTGTTCCTTAAGCTGCAAAAAACCCCTGGCCTCTTCCAAAGGGTTCAGGCCTTCACGCTGCAGGTTTTCTATCAGGGCAACAGCCAGGGTTTCCTGATCGCTGAGTTCGCGCACCAGGGCCGGAATTTCAACAAGGCCGGCTATTTTGGCCGCGCGCCAGCGCCGTTCCCCGGCGACTATTTCGTAGCGCGGTGGAATGGAGCCGCCCACGGGCCGCACCAGGATAGGCTGAAGCACCCCCTGGCTACGGATGGAGGCGGCCAGATCCTCCAGCGCCCCTTCGGCGAAATGCCGTCTGGGCTGGGCCGGATTGGGCAGCAAGGCCGCCAGGGGCAGCTTCTGGGGCTCGGTTTCCTGCTCCAATTCCCGTCCGCCTTTGAATAAAACGTCCAATCCCCGGCCCAGGCCTTTTTGCTTCATACTCATTCTGATTCCACTCCCGGACCGGCATTGCAGCCGTTCCCGATTTTTTCCTGGCTTTACCTAAAAAAATAAAGGACAGTAGGGTGTATTCTTTGAGGAGGCTCCGCTTCCCCAACCCCATCCGGCAAGGGGCGGAGCCCCATGCCGCCCACATCACGGCCAGCCTTCGCGCAGTAAAGTGTGGCCGATGATGGCGGGACAGGAGAGTGAATCCCTGCCAGGGGAATTTGAGGGGGGCGGGCCCATTCAAAAAACAAACCAGCAACGAGGCCCGCATGCCTGAAAAGTCCGAACATCTGCTGCAACTTTATGACAAAGACGGTCAACTGCATTCCGTGGTGCTCAGCGCGGAACTTTGGCGGAAGGCCCAGGGCGGGGTGCTTCCTGTTCTGAATTTGGCGCTTGAAGAGCTTTGCCCCCGCCCTCCGGCTCCGGAGCCCTTGGAGCAATGGCGAGAGTTCCGCGAATACTGGGACTTCAAGTATCCATTTAATGCCGAGGTGCAATGCCTTGGCTGCGGTTCTAAAAGCGTTGACTGGCAGGCGGACGAACCCAGGCTGTTTCGCTTGAAGTCCGCCCAACTCGGCGGGCTGGCGGTGTTTGAGTGCCTGACCTGCCAGGCCACGGTGCGCAAAAAACATTTCAAAGATCACGTCTGCTTTGAGTTCAGCCCGGCCGGGCCCGGCTGCGCCTGCCGCTGAGCTTTGCCGGACGGTCAACATCCTTATCGGCTCTGGCAGCGGGAACCGCCGCCAGCCGCAGAGGCGCGTGCGGAACCGGTCTTTTCCATTTTTGCAAAAATTACTTTTCCGCGTCCCGGCGCGGCCGGCGCAGCACCACTTCCTTGGCCAGAGCCAGGTAAGCATCCGCGCCCTTGGATTTTATATCGTAGTGGATTATGGATTTGCCGTGGCTGGGGGCTTCAGATACCCGCACATTGCGCGGGACCACGGTTTCAAACAGATAATCCGGTAGGCATTTGCGCACTTCGTTTTTTACCTGGCGGGCCAGTTTGTTGCGCACGTCAAACATGGTCAGGACCACCCCTAAGAGATTGAGCTTGGGGTTCAGGCGCTTTTTGACCAGTTCATAGGTTTGCAGGAGCTTGACTATGCCTTCCAGCGCAAAAAATTCGCACTGCAGGGGAATTAAAAGTTCTTTGGCCGCGCACAGCGCGTTCAGGGTAATCAAGCCCAGGGAAGGCGGACAGTCCAGTAGGATATATTCATAGCGCGGCGCCAGCACTTTAAGCAAGTCATCCAGAAAAAATTCCCGGCCGATTTTGTCCACCAACTCCAGCTCTACGGCTACCAAATCCGTATTGGACGGAATTATCGACAAATAGTCTCCGGCCAGCTTGTGGACAGCTTCCAGGGCGCGCTCCGGGTGAAAAAAGACGGAATAAAGATGGTTGGTGATTTCTTTGGGCTCCAGGCCCAGCCCACTGCTGCTGTTGGCTTGCGGATCGCAGTCCACCAAAAGAACTTTTTTTTCCATTACCGCGAGCGAGGCCGCCAGGTTGATGGCCGTGGTCGTTTTGCCCACGCCCCCTTTCTGATTGGCGATTGCTATTATTCTTGCCACGTTAAGTCCTTTTTTGCGGCCAGCGGCCCTGTTTCACATGAAACAAACCGTTGTCTGTTTACTTCAGTCCGCGCAAAATTGTCAACGCAAAAAAGTTCAAGTTTCACGTGAAACATCGGACTGCCGCTTACTTTTTTGCAAGGCGCTTTTTATGGAAGGCGCGGCATTGTGCGGAGGGAGGGGCTATTCCCTGTAGTATCCCCGATACCACTCCACAAAGCGGGATATGCCTTCTTTCAGGGCCGTGCGTGGGGCAAAATCAACGGCGGCCCTAAGATCTTCAATGTCCGCGTAAGTGGCCCGCACGTCGCCGGGTTGCATGGGCAGTAGATTCCACTGAGCTTTTTTGCCCAGCACATCTTCCAGGGTGTGTATGAAGTCTTCCAGGCTGACGGCGTTATTGTTGCCGATGTTATATACGGCATAGGGCGAGGGACTGCTCGCCGGGTCAGGGCTTTCGGAATCCCAGGCTGGGTTTGGTCCGGCAGGCCTGGCGCAGACCCGGACAACGCCCTCCACGATGTCGTCTATGTAAGTGAAGTCACGCAGCATCTTGCCCTGGTTGAACACGTCTATGGGCTGTCCACGCAGGATGGACCTGGTGAACAGGAATAACGCCATGTCCGGCCTGCCCCAGGGGCCGTAGACGGTAAAAAAGCGCAGGCCGGTGCAGGGTAGATTATACAGATGGCTGTAGCAGTGGGCCATCAGTTCATTGCTTTTTTTGCTGGCCGCGTACAGGCTGACCGGATGGTCCACGTTGTCGTGCACGCTGAAGGGCATCCGGCTGTTCAGGCCGTATACTGAACTGGAGGATGCGAACACCAGATGCTCAACCTTGTTATGCCGGCAACCTTCCAAAATATTGGCAAATCCCACCAGGTTGGACTGAACGTAGGACATGGGGTTTTTTAGGCTGTAGCGCACCCCGGCTTGAGCCGCCAGGTTGATCACATGGCTGAAGCCTGCTTGGGCGAAAAGTTCCCCCATGGCCTCAGAGTCGGCCAGATCCAGCTTGGCAAAGTGAAAGCCCTTTTCCTTATTTAATATTTCCAGGCGCGCTTCCTTAAGTTCCACTGAATAATAATCATTAAGATTGTCCAAACCAACCACGCTGTGCCCGTCTTTGAGCAACCGCCGGCTGAGATGAAAGCCTATAAAACCGGCCGCGCCGGTGACCAGAACATGCATGAGGACTCCTTTATGAATTTGTACGGGCTGCCTGTAAGTATAGCATAATTAAATTATTGCGCCAATCTGGCTTCCAGGTCGGCGGCAACGGCGACAACCAGGCCCGGCAGGGCGCGTCTGACCTGGACGGTTCCGGCCTTGGCGCCTTTTACGGATTTTACATCCGCCACCCGCGCGCACATGATTCTGGCCTTCAAATCATCGCGGTAGCGGCTTTTCAGGGCTACCAGAATGCCGGCCTCGTTCATGGTTTGTTCCGGCACTTCCTGGGCCGCGTGGCTCAGGCGGATGATCAGATGGGCGCTGGGGCCGTCTTCCGCGTGCAGCCAGAGATCGTGCGGCAAGGCCATTTTAAGCAGAGCCTGGTTGCCTTGGGCGCTACGGCCGCGCAGCAGGACAAAACCGTCCGAGGATATAAACCGTTGCACCAGCCGTGGGTCATAGCTCCGGCTTTGCGCCGCGGTTTCTTTGTCCTTGGGGGTGTGAGCCCTGGCCCGGGGGGTGGTTTGTCCCAGGGCCAGGGCGGCTTCGTCCGCCTGAACTTGTTTACGCCGTTCTTCAATGATTTTCAGCCCCCTAATCCCCCTGGCGGATTTTTTGAACATGGCGGCCATGTTTTCTTTGAGCGAGAGCAGGGGATCCAGCTTGAGTCGCAGGGGCGGGGCTTCCGGATCGGCTTCGCCCTTAAGCTCCAGTTCAGCCAGTTTTTCGTCCGGATCAAAACGCCATAGGGACGCCTGAATAAGCCGGGCGGTTTCCCGTGCCGCCAGCAGGCCTGTCAATCTGGCTTCCTCTTCGTCTAATTTGGCTTTCAGGCGCTTCAGACGCTTGCTTTGAGTCTTTTGCGGCTCCAGGGCGCTTTTTTCGGCTGCTAGGCCCAGAGTCGCCAGCACTTCCGGCTCGGCCGCCAGGCTCACAGCATCCAGATATGGCAATTCCGATGCCGGCAGAGGCAGGGGGGACAAATCCCGCTCCGCCAACGGCCAGGCGCTGACCATGGGGGGCCGCCCTGCCCTGGCGTAAAAGTAAAGCGTTCCCCTGCCTTGCTCCGCGTCCAGCTCCAGATCCAGCAGCAGCGCCCTGGCTTCCAGGCTGTCCATGTTGGCGAGCGTTTTACGCATGGCCGGAGTAAATGCCGGAAAGGTCCGCCACAAATCCTGATCCGCCTCTTGCAAGCTCTTCAGAGCCGTTTCCGGATCCGGCCAGGCTACTGATGATTCAAAACCTTCCGGCAATTCCAAACTTAAGGAAGGACCTTCCCGCAGGTCCAGAATCATCCACAAGGGCGGCTCCAGCAGCGCTCCAGGCAGGCTGAGGGCCAGACGCAGGCCGGCCCAGTCCATTTTCAGCGTTCCCAGCCTGTGCCCCTGCGCGTGCTTGCGCAGCCGCATCACCCAGGCCGGGGGCGCGGCGGGGTTAGGAGGTGGACTGCCGGCCAGGTACAGCCAGGAGGCGCGGCCAAAGCGCAAAGCCAGGTTGCGCTTCAGCCCGCCTGAAAAAACGCGCAGGACCAGCAGATCCTCCGCCGGAGCGTGAATCTTTTCAACCCTGGCCCGGTAAAGCAGCCGCTTTAGGTCATCGCCCAGAAGGCGAAACACATGCGCGTCCATATTTTTTCCTTTGGAGGAAGGCGCCGCCTCGGCTTTTTTCACTCCCCGGCCGCATAGACGCTAAAATAGCAAAGCCCACTTCGCGCGTCACGCGTAACTTCCTGGCGCCACCGCGCCAGCGGTGCGGCCTAAGGAGCCAATCCTCCTGGTAAGGGCTCCTGTGCTCCCTTCTGGCCGCTCTCACTTTTGTCCGAAGATTCGGCAACTAGCCGACGGGCTTCGCCCAAAGTGAATACTGTTCGATGATTGCGAAGTCATGGAGACGCACTCCCGGCGGGGAGGGGGCAGCGTCCCTTAAGGGCGCCGGATAATAAAAACAGGTTTTTTGCGCAAAGGGACTTTGCCGCAAAAAACCTGTGGTTTTTCGAGGAGGAGGGGGATTAATCGCCCCGGAGTCTCTCGTCTTCTTCCTGTTTGCTTTTGCAATTTATGCACAGCTTGGTGACCGGCCTGGCCTTCAGGCGAGGAACGCCTATCTCCTCGCCGCATTCTTCGCAGACGCCAAAACTGCCGTCATCCATGCGGCCAATGGCGGCCTGGATTTTTTTGATAAGTTTGCGCTCACGGTCACGAATGCGCAGGGTGAAAGCACGATCCGATTCCACGGTGGCCCGGTCAGCCGGGTCCGCGCACAGCTCGTTGTTGTCGGTCATGTCTTCAATGGTCAGATCGCCCTGTTTCTGGGCCTCTTCCAGCATCTCGGTCAAAAGATTACGGAAGTATTCAAGATCTTTTTGTTCCATGGCAAACCTCCTGGGGCAGTTTGAGCTACTGCCGGCCAATGCCCACTAAACCGCGCGAACATAAAAAACAAAGCGCTGGAAGTAAAGCAAAAATTCGCAACGGTTGTCTTCTTAAATAAGCACAGACCCTGAACTGTCCAGCTTGTGCGGCGAACTTGTCTTCATATTATCCGTTTTGGCCTGTCTTGGCAAAATTTTTCCCATGCTCTTGACAGCACGGCGCATCCTGGCGTAAATGTTCCCTTCCACACGAGCGGGAATAACTCAGTGGTAGAGTGCAACCTTGCCAAGGTTGAAGTCGCGAGTTCAAATCTCGTTTCCCGCTCCAAATTTTTTTGGGCGGCATAGCCAAGTGGTAAGGCAGAGGTCTGCAAAACCTCCATCTCCAGTTCAAATCTGGATGCCGCCTCCATTAAGATAGTAAAAAGACGTTTGCTCAAGGCAGCCTTTTGTTGCCATATTGCGCAAACGTCTTTTTTGTGCCCGTTGAGGCGCCAGGGAATCATCCCTTTTTCAGTAGCTGTTCAAAGTAGAGCCTATGCCGGTTGGTTCTGACATTTCTAAAGGTAGTGTCCGGAATTTTTCGCACTTTCAGTGAGAGCCAGGTGGTCTGGTTTTGGCGGGCTGGCTTGGCCGCCCCGGCCGCCGCACAGGCGTGGGCGGAAATTTTTTTTAGACAAAAAAGTGAAGCTCCTCATGGCAGGAGCTTCACTTTTTAAGAGTTTTGGGGATGGCTCAGCCCTTGACCGCGCCGGCGGTCAGGCCCTCAACCAGATAGCGCTGGACCAGGACAAAAATAAGCACGATGGGCAGGGTGGTCAGAAAGCTGGTGGCCATCATGCCGCCCCAGTCTGTTCGCAACTGTCCTGTAAAGTAGAGAATCATGCCAGGGGGCAGGGTTTTCATGGGCAGTTCCGTGACCAGGGTCAGGGGGAAGAGCAGGTTGTTCCAGGCGTCCAGAAAGGCGAAAATGCCGGTGGCCACAATGCCTGGCGTGGCCAGGGGCAACACGACCTTGAACATGGCCCGGATGCGGCTGCAGCCGTCAACCATGGCCGCTTCCTCAATTTCCACCGGCACGGAGTCGATAAAGCCTTTGATCATCCATACGCCAAAGGGCAGGGCGAATGAGGTGAAGGCGAGGATCAGGCCCGCGTAAGTGTTCAGCAGGTGGGCTTTGACGTAGAGAATGTACAAGGGGATGAGCAGCACCACCATGGGGAACATCTGGGTGATCAGAACGCCGATCAGGATGTTGTAACGGAATTTGAAGCGCAGGCGCGAGAGCGCATAACCGGCGAAGGTGGCCAGAAATACGGTGACCAGGACCGTACCCAGGGAGGTGGCCAGGGAGTTGATGAAGAATTGGACGATCAGCGAATCGCGCATGAATATTTTTTCAAAGTTCGCCATGGTTACTTCGCTGGGGAATAACTCAGGCGGAATGGCGTACACCCCCAGGTCCGTCTTCAGGGAAGTGCTGAACATCCAGTAAAAGGGGAACAAGCTCCAGACAATCGCCACCCCGACGACGCTCCAGATGGTGATTTTCCAGACCTTTGTAGCCTTGCGCACGTCTGCCATAATAAACTCCGGCTAAAAATCTTTAGTAAGCGCTTTCACATAGAAAGACGCTAGGATGGTAAGCACGATACACCAGATGAACCCAACCGCTCCCGCGTAGCCCAGAGAGAAGTTTTCAAAGGCCAGGCGGTAGATGTAAACCACAAAGGTGGTGGTGTCGTAGGCGGGGCCGCCGCCGGTCATGGTATAGACTATTGGGAAGTTGTTGAAGTTTCGGATGACCATGAGCAGGCTGGTGATGACCATGATGCCGCGCAGGGAAGGCAGGGTGACATACCAGAATTCCTGCCAGCGGGAAGCGCCCATTTCCATGGTGGCTTCCTTCACGTCCGTGGGGATGGTTTTAAGGCCGGCCGCGAACATGAGGATGTAAAATGGCACCTGGTTCCAGACGTTGGCCGTAATACAGGCGGTCATGGCCAGGTTGCCGCGCATGAGCCAGGGCAGATATTCCTTAATGAGGCCCAGGCGTTTAAGCAGAAAGTTGGCCAGGCCCACATCAACGTCGAAAATAAACAGAAAAAGATAGCCAACGACGACGGTGGGGATAATCCAGGGCAGCAGCACCACGCCGCGCAGCCAGCCGTGTTTGTCGGAAAGCTGGTCAATGGCAAGAGCCACTATAAGTCCCAGCACCAGGCTTACCACCACGGAACCGAAGGTAAACACCAGGGTGTTCTGCAGGGCAAGCCAGAAATTTGTGTCCACCGCCAGGGAGGTGAAGTTCTTTACCCCGGCAAAGCCCATGCCCATGGGATCCGTCAGATCATAATTGAAAAAACCCAGAATTGCGCTGCTGACAATGGGATACAAAATAACCAGAAGCAGCACAAATAACGCGGGCGCCAGCAAAAGGACATGTAGGGGGAGGGCCAGCCCTCCCCCGAATCTTACCAGCGGCCGTTGGACCGTGGATTTTAATTTCACTGAAGCACTCCTTCAAGCTTAGCCTGGCAACCGTCCAGAATGCCCTTGACGGGCTTGTCAGACGTAATGATTTCCTGCACCGCGGTCATAACGAGGGTGCAAACCTTAACATAGTTGGGGCCGAATGGCAGGTCAACTATATTGGGCACGGCATACTTCATGGTGCCCGCCCGGCCCGGATCGTCGAACACGCCGGGGGCCAGTTCTTCATAGTTTTTCACCGGGGGCAGGAAGCCGGCCGGATCATGATACTTGGTCAGTGCGGACTTGGTGGCGGTCAGGTATTCCACAAACTTGACCGCGGCTTCCTTGTTCTTGGTGCTCTTGGTAATGACCAGGGCGTGGTCGTCCGGGGTGGCCACGTGCTTGCCGGAAGGACCGAGCGGGAACGGGGCGGCGCCCCAAGTTTCCGCATATTCTTCCTTGGTCATGTTCTTGTTGAAGGCCATCATCTGGCCGCGGTGCTGGGAACCGTCGATGCAGAAGAGCACGCGGCCCTGGGCGGCCATGGGGCGGAATTCGCCAAAGCGCTTGCCGGGCAGGGTGTAGCCTTCGTTAACCATGCGGCGCAGCCATTCGCCGAACTTGACCATGTTGTCGCTGTTCATCTTGGACTTGTTGCCGTCGATCACCTTGTATTCAAAGCAGTTCATGAAGTTCCACACATGGGTGAAGCCCACGGTGCGCACGGTGGTGTCAAGCTGGAAGCCGATCAAATCCTTGATCTGGGCCTTGCCCTTTTTCATCATGGCTTCCATTTCATCCAGGGTTTTGGGCGGTTCAGTGTAGCCGAGCTCTTTGAGCAGCTTTTTATTGTAGAAGAAGGTCATAGTGGCCGGAGACCAGAGAACAGCGGCGTGCTTGTCGCCCACCTTGCCTTCGTTGTAGAAGGTGGGGTTGAGGTTGTCTATGAACTTCTGGTCGTAGAGTTCCTCGGCGGGGTACAGGGCGCCCATGGAGTACACGGTCACGGCGTCGCCTATGTGCAGTTGGGCCACGTCCGGCGCGTTGCCGCCCATGATCATGACGGTGAGCTGGTTGCGTATTTCACCCACGCCTATGGGCATGTTCTTTATTTTTATACCGGGATTGTCCCTTTCGAAGTCTTCAATGACTTTGTATATGGGTTTCATCACGTCTTCTGTACTGGACCAGTTGAGAAAGGTCAGCTCTATCGGCTTGTCGGCGGCAAAGGCGAGGCTGGCGGCCCCGCAGAACATGGACAAGGCCAAAATCGTCGCAAGCAGTTTACGCATAATCTCCTCCGTTAAAGTGAATCACAATTATACAAACTCACCGAAATAACAACAGTAATCCGAGTAATCCTTTTCGTCCTATTGCACAACGCCTTCAAGTTTGGCCTGGTAATCGTCCAGAATGTCCTTCACCGGCTTGTTGGAGGTGACGATCTCCTGAACGGCGGTCATGACCAGTGTGGAAACCTTTATGTAATTCGGCCCGAACGGCAGGTTGACTATGTTTGGCGCGGTGATTTTAAGGGTATCCTGACGACCCGGATCCTCAAAGCAGCCGGGGGCCAGCTCCTTGTAGTTCTTAACCGGGGGCAGGAAGCCCACCGGGTCGTGAAACTTGACCAGGGCGGACTTGCTGTCCGTAAGGTATTGTACGAATTTGGCCGCGGCTTCCTTGTGCTTGGTGCTGCGCAGAACAACCAGGGCGTGGTCGTCAGGGGTGGAGACATGTTTGCCGGAAGGCCCGAGCGGCGAGGCGAAAACTCCCCACATGTCAGCATATCCCTGATCAGTCAGGTTCTTGTCAAAAGCCTTCATCTGGCCGCGGTGCGTGGTGCCGTCAATGGCGAAGAGCAGCCTGCCCTGGGCGGCCATGGGGCGAAATTCGCCGAAGCGCTTGCCGGGCAGGGTGTAGCCTTCCTTAACCATGCGGCGCAGCCATTCGCCGAATTTGACCATGTTGGGGGTGTTGAACTTTACGGTTTTATCTGTAATCGGCTGATATTCAAACGCATTCATGAAGTTCCAGACATGAGTGAAGCCAAGGGCGCGCACTGTGGTGTCAAGCTGGAAACCGATGAAGTCCTTGATTTCCGCTTTGCCCTTTTTCATCATGGCTTCCATCTCGTCCAGGGTCTTGGGCGGGGCGTCGTAGCCAAGCCTCTTGAGCAGTTTTTTGTTGTAGTAGAAGTTCATGGGGTTGGGGCCCCAGAGTATGCCGACGTGCTTGTCGCCGATTCTTCCTTCATTGTAGAAAAAATCAAAGGTGCTATCGATGAAGGATTTGTCGTACAGTTCCTCGGCGGAATACAGGGCTCCCATGGAGTACACGGTCACGGCGTCGCCAATATGCAACTGGGCCACGTCTGGCGGGTTGCCGCCCATGACCATGACCACAAGCTGGCTGCGGATGTCGCCCACGCCGATGGGCAGGTTTTTAATTTTTATGCCTGGGTTGTCTTTTTCAAAATCCTCAATAACTTTATATATAGGCTTGGTTATGTCTTCCGTGGTCGCTGAGTTCAGAAAGCTGATTTCTATAGGTTTCTCCGCGGCTAAAGCCTGACCGGAAATACCGATAAAAATTGACAACGCCAAAGTAAGACAAAATAACCTGCGCATAACTCGCTCCTAAATTTCTAATAAACCAGTCTGAACAAAATAAATCGCGTATTTTCTGAAACAGTTCTTTTCTCTACTGCAGCACTCCTTCCAACTTGGCCTGGTAGCTGTTCAGGATGCCCTGTACGGGTTTATCCGAAGTGATGATCTCCTGCAGGGCGGTCATGGCCAGAATGGCCACCTTGCCGTAGTTGGGGCCATAAGGCAGGTTGGTTATGTTGGGCACGGTAAGGCGTATGGTGTCCTGCCTGCCTGGATCGGAGAACGTTCCAGGGGCGGTTTCCTTGTAATTTTTTACCGGGGGCAGAAAGCCGACGGGATCCAGGTACTTGGTAAGAACGGATTTGCTTTCCGTAAGATATTTGACGAATTTGACCGCCGCTTCCTTGTGTTTGGTGCTCCTCAGCACCACCAGGGTGTGATCGTCCGGGGCGGCCACATGCTTGCCGGAAGGTCCGAGGGGGGAGGGGAAGACGCCCCAGGTATCCGCATAGCCCTGATCGGTCATGTTCTTGTCAAAGGATTTGATCAGGCCGCGGTGCGTGGTGCCGTCCAGGGCGAAAAGCAGGCGGCCCTGGGCGGCCATGGGCCGGAACTCGCCAAAACGTTTGCCGGGCAGGGTGTAGCCTTCCTTGACCATGCGGCGGATCCATTCGCCGAATTTGACCATGTTGGGGGTGTTGAACTTGACGGTGTTGCCCTTGATTACCTCGTACTCGAACATGTTCATGTAGTTCCAGGCGTGCGTGAAGCCCACCGCCCGCACTGTGGTGTCAATCTGGAAGCCGATCAGATCTTTTATTTCCGCCTTGCCCTTTTTCATCATGGCTTCCATTTCTTCCAGGGTTTTGGGCGGGGCGTCGTAGCCGAGCTGCTTGAGCAGTTTTTTGTTGTAGTAGAAGTTCATAGGGTTGGGGCCCTGCAGAACGGCGGCGTGCTTGCCGCCGGACAGGCTCTCGTCGTAGAACTTCTCGACGGTGTTGCTTATAAAGGCTTGGTCGTACAATTCCTCTGCGGGGTAGAGCGCTCCCATGGTGTAGACCAGCACGGAGTCCGCTATGTGCAGTTGGGCCACGTCCGGCGGGTTGCCGCCCATGACCATGACCACGAGTTGGTTGCGGATTTCGCCCACGCCAATTGGCAGATTTTTGATCTTGATGTCCGGGTTGTCTTTTTCAAAGTCCTCGATAACCTGATAGATTGACTTGGTGACTTCTTCCGTTGAGGAGAAATTCAGAAAAGATATTTCCACTTTTTCCGCCGCGAAGACCGGAGCGGCAAACAGGCAAACCATGAGCAGAGCCAAGGCCGTGGAAAGTAGTTTTCGCATAAAATCCTCTGTTGTGGTCAAAACATCCGGTTGACAAGGAACAAGGGGACGCGCCTCACCCACAAGCTATGCTGAAAAAGGCTTATCCAGAGAAAGTTCCGTATCCTGGTCGAAAATATGCAGGCATTCTTTTTCGCCGCCTATTTCTATAAAGTCGCCCGGGGCTGGGGGCATGTTGCGCCCGGTCATGGAAATCACCACTTCCCCACATTCCGGATGCGAGGCGTAAATGATATAGTTGGCGCCGATGTGCTCCACAACTTCGCACTTGAAGGCTTTTGGCGAATCCGGCCCGCAGGGGGCGAAGGTCATGTCTTCCGGCCGTATGCCCAGGCGTACTCCGCCCTTGCAGGTGCCTGTAAGGTGGCAAAGCTGCAAGGGCAGGGGAATTTCCAGGCCGGGGGAAACGAAACGCGCCGTATCCGCCGCGCCTTCCACGTAGCCGTTGATGAAGTTCATGGGGGGCGAGCCGATAAATCCGGCCACAAAGGCGTTGATCGGGTGGCGGTATATTTCCGATGGCGCGCCGATCTGCTGGATTATGCCGTCCTTCATGACCACGATGCGCGTGCCCATGGTCATGGCCTCGGTTTGGTCGTGAGTAACGTAAATAAAGGTGGAAGCGAGCTGGCGGTGCAGTTTTATAAGTTCCGCCCGCATGATCACGCGGAGCTTGGCGTCCAGGTTTGAAAGCGGCTCGTCCATGAGGAACACGGCCGGCTTGCGCACAATGGCCCGGCCAAGGGCCACGCGCTGGCGTTGGCCGCCGGAAAGGGCTTTGGGGAAACGCTCCAGCAGGGGGCTTATGCCAAGCATGTCGGCCACGGAGCGGACGTCCCGATCAATGGTCTCTTTGGGAAGCTTTTTCAGTTTAAGTCCAAAGGCCAGGTTGTCGTAAATATTCATATGCGGGTAAAGCGCGTAGCTTTGAAACACCATGGCGATATCGCGATCTTTGGGCTCGAGATCGGTTACATCCTTGCCCTTGATTAAGATATGCCCCTCACTGGGATCGTCCAGGCCGGCAATCATGCGCAAGGTCGTGCTTTTTCCGCAACCGGAAGGCCCGACCAGCACTAGAAATTCGCCATCTTCAATGGTGAGATCAAAATTATGGACAGCAACAAAATTATCCCAGCGTTTGGCGACATTCTTGAGTATAACTTCTGCCACGGCTACTAACCCCTTGGGTTTTAAACTTTTCGGTTTTGAACAAAAACGGCACCCGCACTTGCTGGTGCTGTGAAGAAAATTACGAATGTCTTTTCATATAGCAACACCTGCCAGGAAGTGTCCAGTTTTTTTAATGTAGACTTATAAATAAACGGTTGTCTTTTCCGCATCATGCCTGAGCCGATCGGGGGACGCTTGCGCTTTTCCCTTTGCGCCAAAGGCATGCAGGGGGGGGGTGTTTCAGCCCCTTCATCATTATCAACAAGGTGATTCTTATATACTTTTTAAGTATTCATTTAAAATTGTTGTTGCCTTACGGTGGGAAAATCGCGCCCATATGTGGACATAAAGACTGTATGAGGGCATACTTGCCGGAAGTCATTTCATATTGATGACAAACCCCGCAAGGCCGGGGTGTTAAAGGCGCGCCCACTTCGGCGCCAACGGCTGCAACGAGCGCCGCCTGTGGCGGCGTGAGCGAGCCAGGAACCGCAGCACCTTAAAATTATACCGCGGGGGTAAAACATGTCATACGCTCCATTGCGCTACGCCATGATCGGCGGCGGCCCGAATTCTTTTATGGGGCCGGTGCACCGCGCGGCCGTCGCCATGTCCGGAACCGGGGCCGTGCTTGCGGCCGGCTGTTTTTCCCGGCGCTCCGAGGCCAACGCCCAAATGGCCGATTTGCTGGGTCTGCCGGCAGCGAGCCTGTTCACCGACTACAAGGTTCTGGCCACCCAGGCCAAAAGCCTGAAGCTTGACTTTGTGGTCATCATAACACGCTCATCCAGCCATTACGCCATTTCCAAAGCTTTTCTGGAGGCGGGCATTGCCGTGTCCTGCGACAAGCCCGTGGCTCTCACCGTGGCGGAGGCTGAAGAATTGCGGGATTTGGCCGGGGCGCGCAACCTGGACTTTATGGTCACCTACACCTACGGGGGCTATCCGATGATCGCGGAAGCCCGCCGGCGCATCCGGGACGGCGAGCTTGGCGAGGTGCGCCTGGTGCGCATTGACTACCAGCAGGACTGGATGCCCCGGCGGTTTGAGCCGGCCGCTGACAAAAGCCCCTTCTGGCGGGCGGACGGCAAGGAAGGCGGCCCCTCCTGCTGCGTGAGCGACATTGGCGTGCACGCGGAATTTTTGATGCGTTGGTTGTCCGGCAAAAACCTGAAAAGCCTTTCCGCCCGGCTGCAAAATTATACCCCCGGCCATATCCTGGACGATAACGCTTTCATCATGGGAGATCTCGGCGGCGGGGCCTTTGCAAATATCTGGTGCTCCCAGGTGAGTGTGGGCCGGCATAACGACATAAGCCTGCGCATAGTGGGCAGCAAAGGCGGCCTGGAGTGGCGGCACAATGAGGCGGACAAACTTATCCTGCACCGTCTGGGGCAGCCCGAGCAAATCCTGCGTAAAGGCGATCCGGACTTGGACCCTCTGGCCAAACGGCACAGTTTCCTGCCCCTGGAGCACCCGGAAGGGGTGCTGGAAGCCTTCGGCTCCCTGTACAAGGGGTTTTGCCGGACCCTGATGTCCCGTCATGACAACCAGCCGCAAGATCCCCTGGACGCCTTCCCTACCATAGAGGACGGATTGATGGGGGTGCGCTTTGTCCAGCAATGTCTGGAAAGCAACCGGCAGGGCGGCGCCTGGGTAGGCACTGAGTAAGCCGGCCTGAGGCATTGGCATGACCGTCCTTCTGCACATCTGCTGCGGCCCTTGCTCGATTATGGCGGCGCACCCCTTGCTGGACGAGGGGCACGCCGTTACGGGCTTTTTTTTCAATCCGAACATCCATCCCATGAAGGAATACCTGCTGCGCCGGGAGGGCGCGGCACAGGCCGCCGAGCGCCTGGGAATCGAAATGATCTGGCCGGATCGGCAATGGGGGGCGGCGGCCTATGACACGGCGGCCTGGATGGACATGGTGGCCGGGCGGCAGAGGGCCGGGGAGCGCTGCGTTCCGTGTTGGGGCCAGCGCCTGCGCCGTACCTGGGATGAAGCGTCCGAGCGGGGTTTTCAAGCTTTCAGCACCAGCCTGCTGTATTCGCGCTTCCAACCGCACGATCAAATCAAGGCTCTGGGCGAGGATTTGGGGGCGCAACCGGGCGGCCCGGCTTTTTTGTACCGGGATTTCCGCAAGGGCTGGAATGAGGGCGTGCGCGTTTCCAAGGAATGGGGCCTGTACCGCCAGCAGTACTGCGGTTGCCTGTTCAGTGAAAACGAGCGCTATGGCAAGGAGTTCGCCGCGCTGCTAAGGCCGTAATTGCAGATGCAGCAACGGAAAATGCCTGCCCTGGCCGTCCAGCTCGGAACGTCCGGTCGCGGCAAAGCCCATTTTCCGATAAAAGGCCAGGGCTCTCGGGTTCTGTTCGTTTACATCCACCCGGGTGACGCCCTTGTCCAGAAGATGCCGCAGGAGCAGGCCGCCAATCCCTTTGCGCAAATCTTCAATGCGGACAAAAAGCATTTCCAGCTTGTCTTCCGCAACGCCGGCAAAGGCGGCTATCCGGCCGTCGCCTTCTCTCGCCGCGTACAGGGACACGCCTTTCAGCGCTTCGCCCACCAGAGGGCGCAGGTTGGCGATGTCTTCCTCACGCAGAAAATGATGGGTGCCCCGGACCGATCCTTCCCACAAATCCAGGATGACCAGTCTGGTGGCCGCGTCCAGGCTCTCTATCCGCTCTATGGCGTAAACGGGTTTATTGTTTTCCATGGGCGTCTCTTTTTCGGATCGTACGTTGATACGGCTGTTTCCATGCAGGTGAAACCATAAAGCAACAGTCCAGCACAGTCCTTTATAAATATGCCGGCGTTTCGGCCGGACTTTACCGAGCGAAGTCCGGCCGGGGCCGAGAGAGGCGGGGTAAATCACTTCCCTGGTGGGCCGGGGTGGAGCCCCGGCTTTCCTATTTAATCAGCATGGCGTCGCCGTAGGAAAAGAAGCGCATTTTTCTGGCCACGGCTTCCCGGTAGGCTTGCAGGATGCGTTCGCGGCCGGCAAAAGCTGCGGCCAGCATGATCAGGCTGGATTTGGGCAGGTGGAAGTTGGTGAGCAATTGGTCGGTAATGTTCACGGGGCGGCCGGGGTAGAGGAATATATCGGTCCAGCCGGCGTGGCCGCGCGGCAGCGCCTGGCCTGGGGGGACGGCCAGGGCCGCGCTTTCCAGGGAGCGGGCCGCTGTGGTGCCCACGGCCAGCACTTTGCGGCCGGCCGCCCTGGCGGCAAGGATTTGTCCGGCAACGTCCGGGGAAAGCTCAAAATACTCGCTGTGCATCTGGTGCTCGCGGATATCCCGGCAACGCACCGGGCTGAAGGTGCCGTACCCCACATACAGGGTCAACTCGGCCCAGGAGTGTCCACGTGCCGTGAGGCGCTCGCGCATTTCTCCGGTAAAATGCAGCCCGGCCGTGGGCGCGGCCATGGAGCCGTTTTTGCTTCTGGCCGCGTAAACGGTCTGGTAGCGTTCCGCATCCAGGTCGGTTGCCGCTCTGCGGATGTATGGGGGCAGGGGCAGGCTGCCAAGCCGGTCCAGGATGGCCGCGAAATCGCCCCGCCAGCGCAGGCTGACCTGGCAGCGGCCGTATTCGCCGCGTTTTTCCAGGCACAGTTGCAGATCCGGGCTGAAGGTGACGGTTTCGCCTTCCCGGATGCGTTTGGAAGAGCGCAGCAGGCCTTCCGCCCGGCAGACCAGGCCGCCCGGTGGGTGGGGGGCCGGCCGGAGCAGCGGAAGGGGGGTGAGCAAAAGAAATTCGGCCCGGCCGCCGCTGGGCCGCAGCCCGTGAAGACGGGCCGGGATAACCCTGGAATTGTTGACCACCAGCAGTGTTTGCGGGTCCAGATGCTCCGGCAGGCGGGAGAATTCAGTAAAAACAAGTTCGCCGGACCGGCGGTCCAGCACCAGAAGACGGGACGCGCCGCGCTGTTCCGGCGGAACCTGGGCAATCAGGTCCGGCGGCAGCTCAAAATCGTAAGCTTCCAGATCAAAATCCGGGGGTGGGGTGTCCAAAGACGCTTCCGAGGACGGTGTCGGCTCTGTTTGACGGTTTGCTTTCATTTTACTATAGTACGTAAACTGTTTCTAAAAAAAGTCTTGACTATTTGCCTGGTTTGCAAAACCCGGGCCGCATGCAAATTAAATCGTCTCAAGGAGCACGTTATGCGCAGCATTTCACGCGCCGTTCTGTTGATTCTGGTTCTTGGCCTGACCGCCTGCGGGATGGAAAATCCTTTTTCTTCCGATACTTCGAGCAGCGGCAGCGATTACTATTTTGACGGCTTCCCGGATGTGCCCATTCCCAGCAGCATGAGCATTGAACGCGGGGAAACCGCCATAGCCACCGCGCCCGGCGGCATTAAGGCCGGGGTGGAGCAGGCCAGCGGCCGCGTGGAAGTGGCTTCCCTCACCTCGGTCATGTCCCGCAACATGTCCCGCAACGGCTGGACTCTGCGCTCGGCTTTCCGGTCCGCCAAATCCGTGATGGTATTTGAGAAGCATGACCGGATATGCACGGTTTATATTGAAGACGGCACCTTTACCACCACCATGCAGATTTTTGTGACCATGAAGCTTGCGGAAGGCGATACCAATTTCAACAATTTTTCCACCCCGACCACAGGGACCGGTGGAACATCGCAGCCCCTGAACCAGTAATTTATGGAAACCCAGCTCAACTTCGGTTTTTTTGCCGGGCGCCGGCTCCATATGGGCGTTTGCGGATCGATTGCGGCCTTCAAGGCTCTGGAGCTGCTACGCGCTTTTCACTCCCTGGGACTGCGGGTTAGCGTAACCCTCACCCCGGCGGCGCAAAAGTTCGTCACGGCCCTGAGCTTCAGTTCCCTGGGCGCGGAACAGGTGTACACGGCAATGTTTCCGGATTCAAGCCCCGGCGACGGGCCTTTTGGGCATCTGGCCCCTGGCGCGGAAGCGGAAGCTTTTTTGATCGCCCCGGCTTCGGCCACCACCCTGGCCCGCCTGTCCGGCGGCCTGGCCGACGAGATGCTGGCCGCCCAGGCTCTGGCTTTTACCGGCCCGCTGCTGCTGGCCCCGGCCATGAATCCGCGCATGTGGGCCAACCCGGCCACCCGTGCCAACTGCGCGCGACTTAAGGAGCGCGGTCACCGGTTGGTCGATCCGGAATGCGGTCTGGTGGCCTGTAACGAAACCGGCCAGGGACGGCTGCCGGATTTGCGCGAAATATTCTTTGCGGCCCTGGCTGCCCTTGCGCCCCAGGATCTGGCCGGGCAAACCGTGCTGGTCACCCTTGGGCCCACAAAAGAGCGCTGGGACGGGGTGCGCTACTGGACGAACCCCTCCACCGGCCTTATGGGCGCCTGCCTGGCTGTTGCCGCGGCCCTGCGCGGGGCCAGGGTGGAAGCGGTCTGCGGCCCTGGCTGCCCCTGGCTGCCCGCCGCCGTGGTTCGCCACAATGTGGAGTCCGCCGGGCAGATGTTCGAGAAGGCCGATTCCCTGTGGGATTGTTGCGACATAGGGGTGTTCACGGCCGCTGTGGCGGATTTTTCCCCAGAGCCTCACGGCGCGGCCAAATTCAAAAAAAGCGAGGCTAAAGACGGGTTCAGCGTCCGCTTTTTGCCGAACCGGGATATTCTGGCCCATCTGGGAGGGCGTAAAAAGCCGGGGCAGCGCGTCATCGGCTTTGCCGCGGAAAGCTCGGATCTGGAAAACCAGGTCCGGCAGAAACTGCGCGGGAAAAACGCGGATCTTCTGGTGGGCAACCTGATCAACCAGCCGGGTTCCGGATTCGCCGGCAAGACCAATCAGGCCTTTGTGGCCGCCTCCGACGGCCGGGAAGAAGCCTGGCCGCTGCTGTCCAAGCCGGATCTGGCCTGGAGGATATGGGAATGCCTGTTGCACCCGTAACTTTGGCGGAATCCCTGCGGCCCTGGAGCTACGCGGGGATCACCCATTTTCTGGCGGACTCGCCGCTGGACTTGAGCCAGGCGGAAAAGCCAATCCGGCCCCGTCCCGGCCTGGCGCCGGCATCCGGCGGCCAGCGGGCACGGCGCTTCCACCCCAGGGAGGCTCCGGCGGCCCCTCCCGCATCGGCGCAACCCATACTCCCAAGCGCGGCTCCAGGCCCACCGGCACTTTCTCCCCTCTGGCAGGCCATGCTGGCCAAAACCCCGGCCGCGCCAATAGCCTGGACATACGCGGAGTTAGGCCTGGACCTTGGCGGCGCGGGCTCGCCGGAGCGCGGCCGCATTCTGCGGGAACTAATCCAGCGCCTGCGCCTGCCCAAGGGCAGCAGCGCCTTCTGGCCTTTTAAGCTGCGCGATGAAAACGGAGCCTACGCCGCTACACCGCAAATGTTCCAGGCCGGGCTGGACCGCCTCAAACCCAGAGCCCTGATTTTCTTCGGCCCGGCGGATCTTACCCAGGCCGGCTTCCCCAACCTGGACAGCCTGCCTTACGTGCAGCATATGCTGGCCGGCCGCCTGCTCATAACCCTGCCGGATATAAACGCCTTGCAAACGGATACGGACAAGTTGAACTCCGTGTTCGCTTATCTGCGCACTTTTTTGGCCAATTTGAATTTTTACGGATGATACCGCGGGGGTCACTGACCCGTAGCCAAGCCGGATTCGCGGGGCCAACCGACGCATTACAACGCCGTCATTCCCAAACGGGAACGACGGCGTTGTAATGCGGGCTTGCGGGCGCCGTTATCCGCGCGAGGAGTAGCCGATTTTTTCCGAAAGGCGGCGGGTGATTTCCAGAAGTTTTTCCGTATAGTGAGGGATGGTGTTCTCGTTGATTTCCTCAGCCGCCGCGGTGATGCTTATGGCGCCGAGCACGCTGCCGCGCGCGCCAAAGACGGGCGCGGCCAGACAGCGGACGTGGGGCACGTTTTCGCGGTCGTCCATGGCCCAGTGGCGTTTGCGCACTTCGGCCAGATGGGACAGGTAGTCGTCCACGTTCATGATGGTATTGGGCGTGGGCGTGGGCGGCGGGTTGCCCAGGAGCAGGGTGCGGACTTCCTGGGGCGGGCGCCAGGCCATGAGCACTTTGCCCATGGCCGTGCTTTGCAGGCTGAAGCGTTTACCCACCCAGGAGCCCACGGCAGTGGAGGCGGGGGAATCCACTTTGGCCAGATACACAGCCTCGTTGCCCTCCAATACGCCAAGGTGGCAGGTTTTCTGCACCGCGCGCATCAGTTCGTAAAGCAGGGGCATGGCTTCGCTGCGGATGTCGATCTGGCCCAGGGCCTGGCTGCCCAGGCCAAAGAGGCGTATGCCCAGGGCATGCCCGCCGGGAATGCGGGTATCGCGCAGGTAGCCGCGCTGTAAAAGGGTGCGGGTGATCTGGTAGGCGCTGGTTTTGGGCAGTTCCAGATCCCGCACTATGTCAGCCAGGGTCGGGCTTTCGTGCATGGAGACATACTCAAGAATATCCAGGGCTTTGGCCACGGCCGGCACGGTGTAGTCGCGTTTGCTCGTCATGATTTCCGCCATGCGCTCATTTATTATTGTTGATCCCAGACAGCCTGGGGGTTTTGGATGCAGAATTTGCCGCCGCTAATCTCAATATTAACCCCGGTGACGTAACCGGCCAGGGGGGAACTTAAAAAAACCACGGTCGGAGCGATGTCTTCCGGCACGCCCAGGCGGCGCATGGCCACTTCTTTCTCCAGATTCGCGCGGTTGTGCAGCAGCGCCTCGGTCATTTCCGTGGCTATTACGCCGGGCATGTAGCCGAAAATCCGGATGCCCATGGGCGCGAGTTCCGCCGCCAGGCAACGGGTAAGGCAGTTCACCCCCCATTTGCTCACGGCGTAAACGCCGCTTCCCGCCTTGGGAATAACCCCGGCATAGGAGGAGGCGTTGGCAATGACGCCGCCGCCGGGCATGCGCTCGGCCGCCAGCTTCGAGCACTGCCAGACCGCGCGCAGGTTCACGTCCATCATCCGGTCCCATTCCTCGGGCGTGGCCTTCAGAAGCGGGCCGCGGCGAACCACTCCGGCGTTGTTCACCCAGATGTGCAAAGCGCCGAAACGTCTGAGCGCCTCGTCCGCAAAATCCCGCATGGCCATGCTGTCCGTAACGTCGGCACGCCTGGCGAGCAGCGCTTCGCCATGTCCGGCGGCGGCGCATTCAGCGGCAAAGCGATCCAGAACTTCGCCGGTTCGCCCGCACACCGCCACCTTGCAGCCTTCCTCAAGGTAACGCAGGGCCAGGGCCTTGCCGATGCCGCGCGCCCCGCCGGTGATCACAACGCATTTGTCCCGCAGGCCGAGTTCCATAGGGCTTTCCTCCGCAATTTCAGAATCTGGCTTATAACTTAATAAAAATTTGTCCAGACCGTGATTCTGTCAATCCGCCCCCGCCCATGCTCCCGTAATCATTAACCGAGGATATTGCCATAATAGTGGGCTCCTTGACAGGGGAGTCTAATTTTGAAATACTAAACACAAGTTCGATATTTAAACTTTTAGAAAATGGCAACAAAAATTTATCCTGTCTGAATCTGAATAAATAGATCCAAACTCCCCCGCTTTTCATTTAAGGA
>JAVBSC010000031.1:0-47767 GCA_031547305.1 Desulfovibrionaceae bacterium | reverse complement strand
GCGTGGTGCCGTTGGGCAGGCGCTGGGCCGAACTGACATAGTCGCTGTAGAACTTGTAGCCTTCGCGCAGCCCCATGGTTTTGGATGAGTGTTCCCACTGCATTTCCAAGCTTTCCGGGTTGAATTCAATGACCCTGGAATAGTCGCGTCTGGCGTCGCTCCAGCCGAAGGGCGCGCCGGGGTTGCGCGGACCGTAGCCGGCGTATCCGCCGTTGTCGTAAATCATAATGTTGCCTTCGCCCGGCAGTCCCTTGGGGATCATGTGGGCGTGATGCGGCCCGACGATCTGACCCAGTTTGCTGAGCGCCCTCGGATACTCCTTGCCGGCGAAGCTCCACTTCACATCGCTGTAGAAGACCGGCCCGATGTGCCAGACGATGTTCTTGGTTTTTTTGTCAATGATGAACACCGTATTGGTCTGGCGGTTGCAAGTGATAATGTTGTCCGGGTGGAAGGCGGCGTATTTTTTCGGGTCCTGTTCGTACCACTTGTTCGGGCCCAGCTTGGACATGGAGTTCATGTGGATCCAGTCAGCGGCCTTCACGCCCGGCGTGCGGGTCTGCTGCCAGGTGGGGTATTTGCGCATTGTGGCCTTGAAGTCCTCCGGAAAGGGCATCTGGTCGAAATAATCGCTGGCAAGCCAGTCCCAGACCACTTTGTTGTCCTTGTCCACTTCCACGATGTAGTCGTCGTCCAGAGGCTTGCGGTCGGTGATCTTCGCGTTTTCGGAAAATTTGTGCGACAGAATGATGATGTTGCCGTCATCCTTCAGGATGTCCAGGCCCGGCGCAAAGTATCCGGTGGGGCTGGAAGCGACCTGGTAGTCATGGTGCATGCCGGCCAGGGGAATGTTGCGCACGATCTTGCCGTCAAAGTCCATGATGGACAAATCGGCGGACATGGGATCCGCCCAGGTGCGGCCGACCTTGTCCGGCGCGGAGTTGGTGGCGCCCATGATGTAGCCGCCTTTGAGAATCTTGACCGGGTGCTCAAGGTTGCTCATTTCCTTCCACTGCTTTACCACATTGCCGTTCATGTCGATAAGCACGGAGCCTTCGCCCTTGGATTCGGTGCCGAACACGGTGAAGCCGCTCCAGCATTTAGCCGGTTTGTATATGGTCGTGCCGTGCGGAAATACCGTGGGAAAGGCGAAAGCCGCCTTGGGCAAGGCCGTCGCGGCAAGCCCCACAGCCATGCCAGCCAGGAAATCTCTTCTTTTCATAAAATCCTCCGGATTAAGTGCTGCCCCGGAAATGGGGGAGATAACACTAAAAAAATAGATGCCTTTAAAATATACTCACAGCAAATTTCATACCGGTGGATTTTTTTTGCGATGACCAAAAATAATTTGAATGAAATAAATATATTATACTACTAGACCTTTTGCGAACGAGCTCTTATTTCCCAATCATTGTGCGGCTTGCTGCACATCTTTTTTCAGAGTAAAATAGGCCCACGGGGATAGGATGGATAAATTCGTCCGAAGATTCTTTCACATGTGAAGTTTTTCCCAAAAACTCCGGAGGCCGGCATTCTGGATTTTGCCCGTCCAGCATGACGCTAATACGTAAGCAGATAAAATAGCATAATATATTCAGATTTATTTTTTTACCCGCTCACTGCGCGGAAAAGCGCACAGTTTATGGAACAACGAGACAATGTTCATAAAAAAACCCGCCCTGCTTGTTTTTATTGTGGCAAGCACCCTGCTCCTGCCCCGCGCCTCCACTCTGGCCGCATCCGGCGACTCTTTAGTCGTGGGCATCCCCAGAGATATGCCCCCGCTGGCCTTCATGAGCGCCGAAGGCGGTGTGCGGGGCTTGTCTGTGGATCTGGCCTCTTTTTTGGGAGCATCACTGAAAAAGAAAATCCAACTCCGCCAGGGATCTATGGCGGAACTTCAATCCCTGTTGGCGTCCGGCAGCATTGACCTGGCTTGCGGCGTGGCGGATCCGCCGACGCATGGGTTCCTGAGCCTGATATCCCCGTTTGCCATCAATAGGCACATTCTGGTGGCTTCAGACAGTACCCACATAACCTGTGAAAAAGACTTCCTTTATCAGCACCTGGCCATACTCAGGGGTGACCCGTACGCGCTTACGGCCAGGCAGGCCGGGGCCGTCGTGACCTTTGTGGATAACTATCACCAAGGCCTGGACTTGCTGATCGAAGGCCAGGTCAACGCCTTTGTTCCAAGATCCGGCGAGATCGCCTCTTACCTGGCCCAGCGCAAAGGGCTCTCCCAGGTGCGCATCATGGGCCTGTCACTTGAGCGCATCCCCATTGTGGTTCTGGTTAACCCCAAGATCACCGGCGATCTTTCCGCCCACATCAGCGACGCTTTGATGAACCTGGAGCAGCGCGGCAAACTGGAAATCCTGCGCGAGAAGTGGCTGGGCCGCCCCCTGACCGCCACAAACTTTTTTGAGGAATACAAAATCATTATTTTGTATACCTTCGCGGGGGGCCTCGCCCTGTTTATTCTGGTCATGGTCTGGGTGGTGACCCTGCGACGCCAGGTGGTGCGGGTGACCCGCCGCCTGAAAAATTCGGAACGGCGCTACCGCGAGCTTATTGAAGCTTCACCGGACATGGTGCTGTTGCTCAGCCCGAACGGGCATATCCAACTAGCCAATCGCACGGCCCGCGAAACTCTGGGCATCAACCCGCAGGATCCGGAAGCCTCTTCCGCCCTGCTGCACGCCATGTGCGGCCAGGGGCGCACCTGCCTGGGGCGCCTTTTGGACCAGGCCCAGGCCGGGGACCTGGCCAGAGAGGAAGTGACCATCCACCCGGACACGGAAAAGACCCGTTATATAGAGTTTATTGCCGCGCCAACCCTGGCTCCCAAAACCGACGCCAGCGAAGGCGGCGATCTTCTGGTTTGCTGCATCGGCCGGGACACCACGGCCCGCCGCCATTTGGAGCACGAGCTTATGCAGGTGGAGCGCCAGGCCGTGCTGGGCAAGCTGGCCGCCAGTGTGGCCCATGAAATAAACAACCCCCTGGGCATCATCATGACCAACACGGACATGGCCCTGGAAGAAACCGAGTCCACGCCAATCCGGCGCTACCTGGAGGCCATCCAGCGCAACGTGGACCGCGCTGCCGCCACCACCCGCCGCCTGCTGAACGTGGCCATGCCTCAGGAACTTAACAACGCGCAACAGAACCTGAGTGATATTATTCAGGAATCCTTATCTTTTTTACACCCGAAACTGCAAAAGATCAGCGTGGACCTGAGCGGCCTGGAAAGCCCCCTGCTTTTGAACGGGGATCGCATTCAACTGGAACAGTTGTGCATAAATCTGTTTTTGAACGCCCTGGACAGCATGGGCGGCGAAGGCCATTTGACCGTGCGCGGCTATAGCAAAGAAGGCCAGGACGGCCCGCTGGTCTGCGCGGAAATTCAGGATACCGGCAAGGGCATAGAACCAGGCAACCTGGAACGTATTTTCGATATTTTCTTCACCACCCAGAAAAGCCACGGCTTCGGCCTGGGTCTGTTTATTTCCCGCCGCATCGCCGAACGCCACGGCGGCAGACTCTACGCGGAGTCCGAACCCGGCCGGGGCGCCAGCATGATTCTGGAATTTCCGGCGGTTTCCTGCCTGTTGCAAGAAAGCGCATAATAACGCGGCCCTGGCCCGCTGAAGCAGTCCAACTGCCTGGCCGGCAAACTTCAACCATCCGCGCTTATGGAGTATTCTTCCAACTTGTCGTAGAGGGTGCGGCGGCCTATGCCCAGCAGGCTGGCGGCCTGGGTTTTGTTGCCCTCGGTCAGGGCCAGGGCCTGCATAATGGCGCGCTGCTCCGCTTCCCGCACGGCGTCCTGCAAAGAGACCGGCGTTGACGAATAAACTTCGCGCCGGGAGTTCCCCCCCAGGTGCAACCCGAGAATGTCCGGGGTAATCTCGTTGCTGTCCGCCAGAAGCACAGCCCGTTCCAGCACATTTTCCAGTTCGCGGATGTTGCCCTTCCATGGCTGCTCCATAAGCAGGCGCATGGCCGCCGGGGTGACGTTGACTATGGATTTGTTGTAGCGGGTGTTAAACTTTTGCACAAAGTAGCCCACAAAGGCCACAAAATCGTTCATACGCTCGCGTAAAGGCGGCAATTCTATGGGGATGACCGCCAGACGGTAATACAGATCCTCGCGAAACCGTCCAGTGGCGATGTCTTCGGAGAGCACCCGGTTGGTGGCGGTGATGAAGCGCACGTCAATGGAAATACTCTTGTTGCCGCCCACCGGGCGGATTTCCCGGTCGTGCACGGCGCGCAGCAGCTTGACCTGGGTGGCCGGGGTGAGTTCGCCGATTTCATCCAAAAAAACCGTGCCTCCCTGGCCTTCTTCCAGCAGACCGCGCCGGGCCGCGATGGCCCCGGTGAACGCGCCCTTGACGTGCCCGAAAAGTTCACTTTCCAACAGGGTTTCCGGCAGGGCGCCGCAGTCTATGGTCAGAAAGGACTGCCCGCTGCGAGAACTGGCGTTATGAATATGCGCGGCCAACATGGATTTTCCGGTGCCGGTCTCGCCCCGGATCAACACCGGGGCGGTGGAATCCGCCACCTTGTTCACTGTTGCCAGCACATCCAGCATGGCTTTGTTAAAACCCACGATCATGGGCGGAGTCTGCTGTTCTTCCTTGACCCGGCTAAGTTCCAGGCGGCGGCGCATGCTGCCGTGCTCCGCGGCCCGAGTGGCCAGAACTTCCAGTTCCTGGGTTTTAAATGGCTTGGTTATGTAGCTGTACGCGCCCATTTGCACGGCTTCCACCGCGCTCTGAATGGAACCCACCCCGGTCATGATGATGAAGGGCAGGACTCCGTCCACGGCCCGCAGGCGGCTGAGCAGCTCTATGCCGCTGATGTCCGGCATGGCTAAATCGCAAAGAACCAGATCGTAAACAGACTCGCTGAGCATACTCCAGCCTTCCTCCCCGCAACGGGCCGTGCTCACGGCCCATCCCTTGCGGGAAAAGAAATGCTGCAGGATGTCCAGCCACTCCTGTTCGTCATCCACTATTAGCAACTTGGTGCGCATGTGGAATTTCTAGCAGGCCTTCATATGAAAAAGCAAGCGAGAGTTGCGCCCAAAGATTGAAGAAAGCGCCGCTCTTTGCCGAGCGGCGCCCTTCTAAGAAACCGCCGTCAATTCAGGCCGCGGCGGAGTTTGCCCACACGGCCGTGACTCAGCAGGTGCATTCGGATCCGGCTATGGCGTCCGTGCTGATAAATTCCTTAAGCTTACCCAGGAGTTCCTTGCTGATGCCTTTGACTTCCGTAAGCTCATCCAGGTTCTGAATGTCGCCCATTTCCTCGCGGTAGGCCACAATGGCCTTCGCGATTTCAGGGGTGATGCCGGGCACCTTGGCCAGCTCCTCGGCCGAGGCGGTGTTGACGTTCAGCTTGTTGGCCTCGGGGTTGGCGGCATCCGCCGCAAAAGCCGCGGCCGCGATAAAGGTCATGAACATCAGGGAAAATAAAATCAGAAGATTTTTCCGCATATCAGGCTCCCGTGAAGCGGTTTTATAAATTTTACGGCTAAAAAACACTGCCTCTCTGACAAAATATAATCACCAGCTCAAGTAAGTCCAGGTGTACATCAAAAAGCAGATGCCGCCGGACAGACAGGCGGAAACCGCCCCGCCGAGCAGCTTGCGCCTTACGCTGGCCTCGCCCCGGTGCGCGTGGAACACGCCCATGTAGAAAGCCGCGCCAAAAGCCCAGAGCATGAGCAGGCAGAACAATATTTGCAGATAGAAATAAATTCCCAGCATCATAACGCGCTCCTACAACATGCCAAGGTACTGGCAAACGGTAATGAAGGCCATGATCCCCACGGCCAGAATTATGCCCATGGTGTCGCGATCCTGTTCTTCACGGCCTGAGTTGGCCATATAGTCAAAGCCGGTCCTGTCCGTGGTGTGCGGATGTCTTTGTTGCATCATGATAAACTCCTAAAAGGCCAGCAGTTCAAACTTGGAAAGCAGCAGCACCCCGCCCAGCACCAGCGCCATGCGGATTGCCCCGGACACGCAGGTCAGCGCGAAGCCGCGCACGCCCCATTGCAGCACTTCGCGCAGAGGCAGGGAAAGGCCGAGCGCTCCGGCGGCCAGGGAGAAGTCCCACTTGACCATGTCAAATATGGCCAGATGGGCCGGCTCCTTGAATATGTGGAACTGGGCCGCAATCCACAGGACCACGAACACGATCACATAAGGCGGGACTTTATCCACGCCGCGGGTGGCCCGCACTTCCGGGTTGTGCTCATTGCGCTTTTTGCGCAGAAACATGAACAGAAATACGAACAAAAAGCCCATAGGCATTATGGCGTGGCGCACCGCGTCCGTATACAGGGCGTAGCGGCCGGCTTCCAGGCTGTAGCCGAATCCGGCGTTGAAAGCCTGGGCGCCGTTGCCCACGGAAAGAACCGAAGCCAGTCCGAAGGCTTCGGCGGAAAGGCCGAGCAGCCCCCCCAGCCAGGGCAGCAGCATGGAAGCCAGGCCGCCGAACAGAATCACGCAGGCCGTGGCGTTGATGACCTGACCGCCCTTAGCCTTGAGCATGGGCATGAGAATGGCGCAAACGTGCGGATCCCCGGTGGCCAGAGCCCCGGCGATGTCTCCGCTGTGGCGGTCGTCAACCCGGAATACCCGGCCCAGGCCGATGGTGATCAAACAAGAGATGACCAGAACGGCCATGGCGAAGAAGATGACCGGCCAGCCCAGCTTGGTGGCGTGGCTGAACACGAAGTGCGGGGCCAGCATGATGATGCCCAGGGGCATGAACTTGTGGATGTAGGAAAGCCCGCGCTTCCATGAATCATGCACTCCGAAGATGTTGCTGATCAGAAAGCCCAGCAGAAAGGCGTTCCAGACGAAGTTGCTGTTCATAATCTGGAAGAAGCGCTGACCGTTTATAGGGCCGATCACATTGTCCAGATACAGGAACAGGTTTTCCAGGGTCAGGGGGTTGGGGGATCCGGCCAGGTTGTTGCTGAATATGGCGATGAAAAACATGGCCAGAAGGCCAGGCAGGACTTCCTTGAGGGTATACAGGCAGCTCCGGAAGGAGTCGCGGCGATCTTCGTAAGGTATGGCGTAACCGTTCATTTTTATTAACTCCAGCTCCGGATTATTGGAATTTATGGGCTATCCAGGCGTCCAGCCCGCGCAGGACCGGAGCATGCACGCCACGCCGCCAGTATTCCCGGTAGGCGGAGCGTTCCAGCATGGCGGCCCGCAAAAAGCCTTCCACCGTGCCGTTTACCCCCATCAGGCAGTCCACGTTGGCGCGCGGGTTAAAGGCCAGGTTGGCGCTGTTGAACAGGCGGCCGCGATACAGGGTTTCAATATGCCAGGCGTGGATCATCTCGCCGTCAAAGGAATCAAGAACAATGGAGAAAATGGGCTTGCCGTCTTCGCCCTTGGGCCCGTCAAAGCGCGGGTTATTCTTGTCCAGCACAATCGGCTCTGGGTTGTCGAAGAGCAGTTCGTTGAGCTGGTAGCAGTGACCGCAGACGTCCGGCCGCACGGTGAAGCGGTGGTCCGTGTACAGCGGCTTGTCGTGCTCGAGCTTCTGCATTTTCACGTACAGCCAGAGTCCGGCCTTGGCCCCCTCAAAGGGCTTGTTCACGTCCATTTCCGCCATGACCTTGTTGCCCTCCGGCCCGTACTGGAACTGGATGGTCCGCAGCACCTTCTGGTGCTGCGGCAGGAAGGCCTTGGCCTCGTCGTTCAGCGGCCCCAGGGTGCGGGCTTCCAGCACCTTGCCGGCCTTGTCCCGCAGTTCCACGGCCACGGTAGCGGCCTGGGAATCCACGGCGGTCACAGCCAGCACAAAGTCGCCCAGAGGGGCGGCGGCGCCGCCTTCCAAAAGGACGCGCTCCGGTTTTTCGTAGGTGAACTGCACGTTGGCTATGGCCGGAGTGACAAACTCCTTGATGCGCATGTAGTTCTCGCCGATGAACTCCGGCCGGATCCAGGTGGCTCCCTCCGCGAACAGGTCCGGCAGGCCGTAACGGTTGCCCGAATCGTCCGCGTCCAGATTCTGGGCCATGATAAAGGGCGCGCCGAAGTTGTTGCCGGAATATTTGACTATGTTGACCATGGACATTGGCCGATCGTCCAGCAGCGCGCGCTGAGTGTAGCGCAGCACCTTGTTGTTTTCACCCAGGGGTTCGACCTGCCAGAAGATCGGGTTCATGTCCCCGGAGGGTTGGACCTTCCAGAAATCCAGGTCAAAATTCTTGCGCACAAAGGTGGTGGATTCGAATGTGGCTATATAGGCCCGCTTGCCCAGGAGCAGGAAGCTCTCGCCCTGGGTGGTGCGCACGTTGCGCGAGTTGCGCGAGGTGTAGAACAGCCCCGAAGGCGGGATGACCACGCGCTTGTTCCGCCAGTCCACATAGCTGCCGCGGATGACTAGACCCTCGGCGGAAGTTGTTTTCTCGCCCCGCCGGTTGGTGTTGTTTTCGCGGGCGAAGCCGCGCAGCAGGCCGCCAAATGGAGCCGTGGGATCCGGGGAGTGGAAGGCCACGTTGTCGTTGACTTTTGGAAAGCTGGTGAAGTGCGAAGGCTCCACCACCGTGCCCAGGGAGTTATCCGCCAGGCGGGTCAGGAAGGTATCTTCCAGGATGGGGATGAACGTCGGAGCCCGGCCTATGAAAAAGTCGATGTCCCGGCGGCCCTTTTTAGCGTCAAAAACCAGGTTGTCCGTGCGCTGAAAAAATGAGTCGCGCAGGTAATAGTCATACACGGTGGTGACTTTAGCGCCCTTGGCCTCGACTTCCCGAATGTCGTTCACCACCAGGGTAAAGAACTTGCGGTCCCAGATGTCCGAGCGTTTCAGCGGTCCGTCGTAGCTGTTGCTGGCCGAGTCCAGGGTGAAAGGCGCGGCGTTTTCCAGAACCAGGCGCTGGAGCTTGCCGGTCATCAGGTTGGCCTCCAGGCCCACCTTGTAGCGCTCGTCCAGGGGCCAGGCCTGGCCGTTCTTCACAGTCATAAGGTCGCTGTACACCACCAGGCTGAGCAGGCCGTCGGTCCAGCCGTAGGGCACGTCATTGGACCAGGGCGTGAAGTCCGAATGCTTCAGGTATTCGCCCTGAAGCAAAATTTCCACGCGCATGTCCTCTTTTGGGATGTTCAGGCCGTACTTGTCCAGTTGATCCGGGCGGTCTTTATAGCCCTGGGCGGTGACCGGACGGATTAGCTTCTCCGCCAGCACTTCGGAACCGCTGAAGTTGGTCACCCGCACCAGGAATCCTTCCGGCTTGCGGAAGGCGTAAATGCGCTTGTTTTTATAAAAGCGGTAGTCTTCCTGGCGCAGATCCATGACCCAAGGGCGGGAAAAAGAAAAAGTGGCCTCTTCAATGATCGGCCAGGTCAGGCTTTTCATGGTGGCCTCGGTAAAGTCCACCTTGTCCGCTTCGAAGCGGCTGGCGCCGTATTCATAGACCTTGTCCAGGTAAAAGGCGTCCACCTGGGGTTCCGTGGCGCTTTCCTTCAGTTTCTCCTTAACAATGTCGTGCATGCCGGGAAAACGATCGGAAATGGGAAATTCGCTTGGCCAGTGCCCGGACGGAGAAATCAGGGCCAGCTGAATGTACGGCAGGTCGTAGTGGTCCGTGGCGTAGTCAAACCACAGGCGATAGCCGGCGTCGCCCAGAAGAAGCTTATCGCCTTTTTTCAGGCTGATGTTGTTCACGGTCTTTTTACCGACCTTGAAGTCCACCAGATAAGCGTGTTCCCCCAGCACAAAGAAAGGATCCCGGCGCAGGGGCGCGGCGTCGTCCGCCACCTCGGAAATGTAGTAGAGACCTCCGGCCGGCACGGTCACCTTGCCGCCCTCGGCATTGCTCTGACGCAGGACCACGGATTCAGCCAGACGCTTTACCTGGCCGTACTGGTTTTTGTAGCTCTTGGTGCGCAGGCCGCCCAAATCCGGAATAAAAGGCATGTCGTCCGCCGGCTCCAGGCCGTGGGGCCTTTCCGCCGCCCAGGCCGGCAAACCCGCCAGCCCGAACAGGAGTATGAGCAGGACCAGAAAACATTGGCGTAGAATGCTGTTACTCATGGCATATCCTTGTCATGGGGGATAAAATAGTCTCCCCGCATACAGCAAGAATTGTGCCTTTCAGCGCAAGGTGAGGAAAACCCCCGGCCAGACAGACAGAAAAGCCTATCCGCTCCACAGACCGCCAGAAGTGAGCCTTCTTATTGTGCCGCATGGAACACAGTCAAAAACAACCACGCAGCGGCGAACCAGCCCTTGGGATACGCAAACCTTGAATTTTTCGCCAGGGAAGCGGGAAAGAGAAATTTTGCCCACACTGTGCGATGTTTCGCACACAGGACAGAAAAAAAGCGGACCGGCAAAAAGGGCGCGCCCAACGTAACGCCGTTCTCTGCCTTTTCCACTCCCGTCACGGCATCCGGCCGCTTATCACCCCAAGGGTGATCCGCTCAGCTATGGCCGCGAAATTTTTAACGTCTAAAATCACCCTCGGGGTAATATTCAACACCACCCATTACAGGCTATTTTTCCCTCAACTATAACTTGCGCCACCGCGCCAGGTCGTCCTGATTTTGTGAGAGGACGCCGGATGTGAGACGGGCATTTTTGCGCTTTCCTCCTTCGCAATCAAAATAAGATACAGCTACCCAAAGGAGTTCACCATGGCCCTGAAACTGCGCACCGGCACGGCCGGAAACAACTCTTTCACCGCCGCCCTTCAAGCTGAATCCTTTGACGGCCTGGGCGGCATCGATACCGTCTCTTACGCTCCTTCCAACGCGGCCGTGAACATAAACCTGACTTCCGGCGTGAACTCCGGCGGATTTGCCCAGGGCGACGCGCTTAAAAACATTGAAGTGATCATCGGATCAAACTTCAACGACACCCTCAGAGGCAACACGGCCGCCAACCGCCTCATCGGCGGCGCGGGCAATGACTGGTTCAACACAGACCTGGGCGCGGATATACTGGACGGCGGCAACGGCACGGACACCGTCACTTATGCCGCCTCCACCGCCGCCGTTAACATAAACCTGACTTCCGGCGTGAACTCCGGCGGTTTTGCCCAGGGCGACGCGCTCAAAAACATCGAGGTGATCATCGGATCAAACTTCAACGACACGCTCTGGGGAGACGCGGCCGCCAACCGCCTCATCGGCGGCGCGGGCAACGACAAACTTTACGGCGGCGATGGCAACGACACCCTTGAGGGCGGAGACGGCGCGGATTACCTGGACGGCGGGGCCGGCTTTGATATCGCTTCCTACGCGTCGTCCAGCGGGTTCGTCAAAGTGGACCTGAGCACAGGCCTGGGAAGTTTCTCTCATGCCAAGAACGACACACTTATATCCATTGAAGGAGTAATCGGCTCCACCAGTTGGGATACCATCATCGGCGGCGCCCTTGGCGAGTCGCTCGTGGGCAACGGCGGCGGCGACTGGATTGAAGGCAACGGCGGCAACGACACGATCATTGGCGCGTCCACAGCGGCGACCCAGTCGGACAGCCTGTACGGCGGGGACGGCAACGACTTCCTCCGCGCCGGAATAGGCCACGATACCCTGTACGGCGACTCCGGCAGCGATACTCTGTACGGCGGCGCGGGCAACGACTCGCTGTTCGGCGGCAACCACTCGTGGATCACAGGTGACGGCGGGGACTATCTTGACGGCGGGGCTGGGCTGGACACGGTCTCCTATTACTACTCTCCGGAAGCGGTCAACGTGAGCCTGAAAGCCGGGACCGCAACGGGCGGCGAGGCGGAAGGCGACACGCTCGTCAGTATCGAAGGAATCAGAGGTTCAGAATATAACGACACGCTCGCGGGGAGCGACGGCAACGACTGGCTGCACGGCGGAGACGGCAACGACCTGCTTTACGGCCACGGCGGCAATGACAGCATGATCGGTTGGTCGGAAAAAGATACGTTATACGGCGGGGCTGGCAACGACACTCTGGAAGGTGAAGTGCTTTATGGCGAAGACGGCGACGACCGGCTCCTAGGCCAGGGCAACAGCCCAGACTACCTGAATGGCGGGAACGGTTTTGACATAGCGGATTATGCCGGGTCCACTTCGGCAATTACAGTTGATCTCGCAACGGGAGTCGGCGCTGGCGGGCATGCCAACGGCGATACCCTTATCTCAATCGAAGGAGTAATCGGCGGCGATTACGGTGACCAAATCACCGGCAACACGGCCAATAACTGGCTGATCGGCGGCGACGGCAACGATACCCTTACCGGCGGCGGCGGCGCGGACCAATTCATGTTCAACGATCACCAGACGGTGGGATATAAAATTACCGCCCCCAGCCAGGATGTCATCACTGATTTCAGCCGCGCCCAAGGTGACAAAATCATCCTGTACGTGAAAAGCGGCATCGGGAAGCTCGGCGTTTCCCAGGGAACCGCTCTTGGCGATTCCGCGCTCGAGGTCTTCGGATCGAACAACGCCATCGTAATTCAGGGTTCGCTGCATTCTTACATATACGTGGACAACAATGCGGATGGGAACTTCACGAAGATAGGCGATCAGATGATTACCGTGCAGAACAACCGTAACATAAACGCCACGGATATATCGTTCTCAAACAGCATGATAGAATAATCGCGAATCCCCGGACTTGAAACAGGTCCGGGGATTTTCTCTATTATGGCATTAACATACTTGTGGGCGACCAGGACAATGATATGCTGACCGGCGGGGCCGGCGCGGATGAGTTTCGCTTTCTCTACTGGTATAGTGACCCAAATAAAGGCACTATGGATACGATCAATGGCCTCAGCCGCGCCCAGGGCGACCGCGTCACGCTGTCGAATCTGTCCAGCATAGGCAACAACCACGCCGGCAGGGGAACCCTGTCCATAGTCAACGGCACAGACTGGGGCGATTCCAAGGACAACGCGTTTGCCGGGGGCGTCCACTCCGCCGTGCCGGTCAAGGGCACTGCCGCCGGTGACAGCTACCTCTATGTGGACATAAACAGGGACGGCGGTTGGCAGGGCGGCCCCAGCGGGCATGACCACATGATTATTCTGCGGAACACCACAAACATAACGGCCGCAGACATCAGCATGACGTTCAAGTACTGACCCGCGCCGGCATAAGCGCCGTGACCACAGGCCGCCGGGCAAAACTCCGCTTTGTCCGGCGGCCTTTATTCCTCCAGGTATTCAGACCGCTTCGCCATTACGCATTTCTTTGACATTATAGAGACTTAAATATAGAATAATATTGCCGTACCGCGTGCGATTCTCCATAAAAGGCTGGTTCCATGCGCATCCTTTTCGTGCATCAGAATTTTCCCGCCCAGTACCGCCATCTGGTAAAGCACTGCTCCGGCCTGCCGGGCTGGGAAGCGGCCTGCATCGGCGAATCCGCCAACCTGATGCGCTGGCCGGGCGTCAAGGGCGTGCGCATTCACGGCTACAGCCTGCCGCCGGACAAAAAAAGCGATCTCCACCCCTACCTGGCCGGCCAGGACGAAAACGTGCGGCGCGGCCAGGCCGTGGCCCGCACTGCTCTGGAAATAAAAAAAAGCGGCTTTGAGCCGGACCTGATCTGTGTACACAGCGGCTGGGGCGAAGGCCTGTACCTTAAGGACATTTTTCCGGACGCGCGCGTGCTGGTCTTTTGCGAGTTCTACTACAACGCGGAAGGCTCTGACGTGACCTTTGAGACGCGGGGGGACCCCCTCCCCCTGGACAAACGCCTGCTTACCCGCACCCGGAACATGACCCAGCTCCTGAGCATGGCCGGGAGCGACTGGGGCATAAGCCCCACGCACTGGCAGCGCGCCCAGTACCCGGCCATGATCCGGGAGCGCGTCAGCGTGATCCACGACGGCATCGATACGGACCTGGTCCGGCCGGACCCGGCGGCGCGCTGCACCCTGGCCACAGGCGCGCGCCTCAAGGCCGGCGACGAGGTGGTCACCTTTGTCAACCGCAACCTGGAGCCCTACCGGGGCTTTCACATCTTCGCCCGCGCGCTGCCGCTCATCCAGAAGTTGCGGCCCAGGGCCCACGTTGTGATCATCGGCGAGGACTGCGTAAGCTACGGCGCGCCGCCGCCCAAAGGCACGACCTACCGGGAAATGTTCATGAAGGAAGTGCGCGACAAGCTGGACATGTCCAAAGTGCATTTTCTGGGCCGCGTGCCCTATGAGCATTTTCTGACCATCCTGCGCGTCTCCGCCGCGCACGTCTATCTGACCTACCCTTTTGTGCTTTCCTGGTCCATGCTGGAAGCCATGGCCGCCGGCTGCCTGGTCATCGGCTCCAGAACCCCGCCGGTGCAGGAAGTGCTGCAGCACGAGCGCAACGGCCTGCTGGTGGATTTTTTCTCGCCGGATGAAGTGGCCAGGGCCGTGGATCGGACTCTCTCCAGCCCGGACCGCCTGCGCGGCCTGCGCCAGGCGGCCCGCGAAACCGTTGTGGAAAACTACGACCTGCGTACCGTCTGCCTGCCCCGCCAGATGAACCTTATTGAGTCCCTGGCCCGCGGGGAAACCCAGAAAAACTCATGAGCGAAACCACGCCCCCGGCGACACAAACCGCCCCGGAACCGGAACGCACCGGCCAGGAGCCGCGCCACACCCTGCTGGCCTCCTTCATCCGCTTGGCCAGGCACCACGGCGTGGACTTGTCCCTGCCGCTGCTGGTGCAGAAATACGCCATCCGCGAAGCGGAGATTTCCGGCACCTTCCTTATGCGCATCGGCCGGGAACTGGGTTTTCGCATCGTGGAAAAAAAGCTGGACTGGGAAGCCATGACCGCCGCCGGCCAGATCTGGCCGGCCCTGGCCCTGCTCAAAAACGGCCGGGCGGTGATCATATCCGGCCTGGAGGCCCCGGACCAGGGCGGCCGCCTGGCCTACCTGGACCCCACAACGCCTTCGGACGGTTTTTTGTGGGCCACCCAGGAAGATTGGGCGGAAAAATTCAGCGGCACGCTGTTTCTGATCCGGCGGGAATACAGCCTGGATGACGAAAACCAGCCCTTTGGCCTGCGCTGGTTTTTTCCGGAAATCCTCCGCCAGAAGCGCATTTTCCGGGACGTGGCCGTTGGCGCGATGATCATCAACGTCTTTGCCCTGGCCAGCCCGTTCTTTTTCCAAATCCTGGTGGACAAGGTGCTTACGCACAAGGCGGAATCCACGCTCTACGCCCTGGTGGGCGGCATGCTCCTGGTGGTCCTGTTCGACAGCATCCTGTCCTGGCTCAAGGGCTACATGCTCCTGCACGCCACCACCAAAATCGACTTGCGCCTGAGCAAGCGCACCTTCGGGCATCTGCTCTCCCTGCCGGTGACCTTTTTTGAAAGCGGCAGCGCCGGGGTGCTGCTCAAACACATGCAGCAGACCGAGCGGATACGCGGTTTTCTTACCGGCAGCCTGTTCATGACCCTGCTCGAGGTCACGGTGCTCGTGGTGCTGGTGCCGATCATGTTCTTTTACAGCGCCTGGCTGACCGCCCTGGCACTGGCTTTTACCGGGGCCATCGCCCTGGTGTTCGTCATAATCATCCGTCCCTACAGAAACGGCCTGCAACGCCTGTACGGCGCGGAAGCGGAACGCCAGGCCCTGCTGGTGGAATCCCTGCACGGCGTATCCACCATCAAGGCCATGGCTCTGGAACCGCTGCTGAACCGGGACTGGGGCGGCCGATCCGCCAAAACCACCCTGCTGCAATTCCAGGTGGGCAAGCTGGGCATGTCCGCAAAAACCATCACCACCGGGCTGAACAAGCTTATGCAGGTGGCCATTCCCTGGGCCGGCGTGTCCCTGGTTTTTGACGGCTCCATTTCCGTGGGCGCGCTGATCGCCTTCAACATGCTGGCCTCACGCGTCAGCACCCCGCTGGTGCAACTGGTCACCCTGATCAACGAATACCAGCAGATCGGCCTGTCCCTGCGCATGCTGGCCAACATCATGAACGCGCCGCCGGAGCGCTCCCTGCAAACCAGGGGGCTTTCCCCGGCCATTCGCGGCAACATCGAGATCGAAGGCCTGAGCTTCCGCTACGGCCAGCACGGCGAATACGCGCTCAAGGACATCAACCTGAGCATCCGCCAGGGCGACGTCGTCGGCATTGTGGGCCGTTCCGGTTCCGGCAAGAGCACCCTGACCCGCCTGGTGCAGGGCCTGTATTCCATCCAGCAGGGCCTGATCCGCATAGATGGCTTTGACCAGCGGGAACTGGACCTGGCCCACCTGCGTTCCAACATCGGCGTGGTGCTGCAGGAAAGCTTCATGTTCCGGGGCACGGTGCGCCAGAACATCGCCCTGGCCAGCCCCGGCTCCACCTTTGAGGACATCGTCCGGGCCGCCCGCCTGGCCGGGGCGGACGAGTTCATTCAGCGCCTGCCCAAGGGCTACGACACCGAGCTTACGGAAAACGCCTCCAACCTGTCCGGCGGGCAGCGCCAGCGCCTGGCCATTGCCAGGGCGCTCCTGACCAGGCCGCGCATCCTTATTTTCGACGAAGCCACCAGTTCCCTGGACGCGGAAAGCGAAAGCATCGTGCAGAACAATATTTCCGCCATCGCCAAGGGCCGCACCCTGCTCATCGTCAGCCACCGGCTGGCCATGCTCCGGCTGGCCAGCCGGCTTCTTGTCATGGACAAAGGGAGTATCGTGGCCCAGGGCACTCATGCCGAACTGCTGAACAACTGCCCCCTGTACCGGGAACTCTGGGAAAAGCAGCACAGCCACCTGAGCCAGGGATGATATGCTCAAAGCTCTTTATACAAAAATCACGGACCTTTTTGAGATAAGGCAGGACACCAGCCTGGCCCTGATGGAATTCCACGCGGACCAGGCGGAACTGGAAAACCGCCCCCCTGCCGCCTTCCCTGCGCCTGACTATGTATATTCTGGCGACCATTGTGGCGGCGGCGCTCGTCTGGTCCTATGTCTCCAAGGTGGACAAGGTGGTGGCCGCGCCGGGCCGGCTGGTTTCCACGGCCCAGACCGTCAAAATCCAGCCCCTCGGCACATCCATAATTAAAAAATTCGAGGTGGAAATCGGGCAGGCCGTACAGGCCGGGCAGGTGCTGGTGCGCCTGGACCCAACCTTTGCCCAGGCGGACGCGCAACGGCTGGCCGCGCGCAAAAACAGCCTGCTGCTCCAGATATCCCGCCTGGAGGCGGAACTTAAGCATACGGACTTTCAGCCTTCCCCGCAGGCGTCCCCGGAGGATCGGGAAAACCAGATGATTTTGTTCAGGGGCAGGAGCGCCGAGTACAACAGCCGTATGGAAACGTATTCCAAAAGCGCGGAAGAACTGGCCGCGGCTCTGAAATCCTCGGAGCAGCAGTATCAGGAAAATATAAAGCAGCTTGGCATCATCAAAGATCTGGAAAAAATTTACGAAGATCTTTACAACCGCAAGGCCCAAAGCCTGGCCGACCTTTTAAACTCCAGATACCAGAGGGCCTCCAAGCAGGCGGATGTTTCCCGGCTGGAAAACGAGATAAAAGAACGCCGCCAGAGCATCGCCCGGGTAGGTGCGGAGCAGAGCGCCTTTCTCAGCAAGTGGCACAACGATATTTCCACGGAACTGGTGGCCGCGCGCAAAGAATACGACGCGGTAAACGAGGAGCTGACCAAAGCCGCCCGGCTGCGGGATCTTTCCGTGCTGGTGGCCCCCAGGCCGGCCGTGGTTCTGGAGTTCGGGGCCTTTTCCGAAGGCTCGGTGGCCCGTGAAGGCGAGCCGGTCATGACCCTGGTGCCCCTAGACGCGCCCCTGGAGGCGGAAATTTTCATCCAGTCCTCGGAAATCGGCTACGTGCGCATTGGCGATACCTGCCGCCTGAAGCTGGACACCTTCCCCTTCCAGAAGCATGGCACCATTTCCGGCACCCTGCGCACCATCGGCGACGACGCCGTGCGGACCGAGGCCAACCAGCCCCCGGCCTACAAAGGACGCATTTCTTTTGACGCGGTGAACCTGGCCCACGTGCCGGAAAACATGCGCCTTATGCCCGGCATGTCCCTGCGGGCGGAAATAAAGGTCGGCACCCGGCGCGTCATCACCTTTCTCACCTACCCGCTCATCCGCACTCTGGACGAGTCCATGCGGGATCCTTAAAACAGCGCATGAAAATATCCAAACCGAGTATTGCGTAATCTATTGAATCGGCAACGCCTTATGCGGCATGATGCTTTTCAATTCGTCAACCACGTCAAAAATCATCAGATTAAGGGCAAAGTCCGGCTCATCCGGAAAATCCGCCGGCTGCTTGAGCACCAGGGTGACCACGCTGGCCAGAAGGTCCAGCCGGGCTATGCAATCTTCCACCACAATCATGGGAGTAAGGCCGTTGGCGTTGTCGCACAAGTCATAAGTTTTTTTCGTCGGCATGTTCACTCTCTTTCGCCAACCGGCCGGCCGGCTATTTCAAAGGCGGAATCGTCGACAAGACGCAAAATATTGCCCTGGTGGGGCGGATCCTCCACCCGCCGCGCGGGCACAAGCGGCATTAATCGCCGTTGCTAAATGTTGGAGCGGGCGTCTTATGGCAAAATACTCTTGATGCCAGTGGAGCTTCCCTTCCAGGATGTTTTTGTGATAATATATGTTATCAATTATAAGTCAACATATATTATCACAGGAGAACATATGCTAATAAGCAACCTAGTGAACTTAATGGTCCATTCAAAAGTGACGATCCGCGGCCTTTCCAAAAGAACAAGCCTTGCCACGCTGACCATAACCCGGGCCAGAGACAGCCGGATAGCCGAATGCCGGCTTTCCACCCTGGAGGCCATTTCCCGCGCTTTAGGCTGCAAGGTGAAGGATTTGTTTGACGAAGTGGATAAAGCCGAGGGGTAAAGCAACTTGACATTGAAAATGTTTCTTTGCTCTGGCGGCGGAAACCGCCGCCCGCCGCGTAGGCGTGGACGAAATGAGTCTTGCCGTTAAGCGCCGGAGAAAGCGCCTTAAATTTAGTCGCTCTGGAGGCCGCGTGGGATAAAAATATAAAGGTGGTCACGGCTTTGACCGTAACCACCTGTATTCCCTTGGCGCGCCCGGCAGGATTCGAACCTGCGGCCTTTGGCTCCGGAGGCCAACGCTCTATCCAACTGAGCTACGAGCGCGCATACGGCCGGCAAGTCCAGCTTGCCGACGCGAATTCGCAAAGTATATGCAAGCGGCCCGGCGGTCAACTGTATTTGTTAAAGCCTGACCGAAAAAATACGCCCCTGAGTCTACTTATCCGGCACGTAGGGATTAAAATAGCCAAATTCAATCCAGGGGCAGCTTTTGCGCAGCCGCTTGCGGAAGTTGGCAAATCCCAGGATAGGGCCGGTTTCCATGCCCTGCATCAGTTCCAGATAAAATTCCGGGTCAATGTTCAGGTTGCGCAACTGGATGAAGTCCAGGCGGGTGTCCCGCACCAGGTCCTCAAGGGCGGCGTATTCTTCTTCCGTATCGGTAAAGCCGGGGAAAAACAGCAGGTTCAGCGATACAAACACGCCCTTGGCCTTGGCTGTGGTTATGCTTTGCCGCACGTCGGCAAAAGAATAGCCCTGCGGCCGGTAATAGCGGGCGTAGGTTTCCGGCCGGGCGCTGTTCAGGCTGACCCGCAAAGAACTCAGGCCGGCTTCGGCAATGGCCTCCACAGCCGGGGGCAGCGAAGCGTTGCTGTTCAGATTGACCGTGCCCCGGCCGCCCTTGGCCCGGAAGGCGCGCACCGCCTCCGCGATCAGGACGGCCTCGGTCAAAGGCTCGCCTTCGCAGCCCTGGCCAAAGGAGTAAATTGGCCGATCCTGTTCGTTGGCGGAGTGGTGGAGCATGACCTCCACGATTTCCTTGGCCGTGGGCGTAAAATGCATGCGGTTCTGCGGGGTGGCGCAGATGCGAGAGCCTTCCTCTTGCTTCGATATGCAGCCGATGCAGCGGGCGTTGCAGGACCGGGAGACAGGCAGGGGGGCTTCGTAGCGGCCCAGGCAGAAGTTGCGCGCCGCCGGGCAGGAATAAGTAAGGGCGCACTTGGCCGCCAGGTGCTGGACCAGCCGGTTTTTGGGGAAGGCGCGCATCAATTCGCCCGCTCTCTGCTCCAGCTTGCGGCGCGGAACGGCCGTAAAAACCTGGCGCGTGTCCTCGTCCACTTTTTTAGCGCACACGTAAAAACGGTCATTGGCGAACCCCACGGCGCCATAGGCAAAAAGCGGCAGCATGGGCGCGCCATCGTCCGCACTATAGGCGGCATGGGCCGTAAGAGTGTGGGCCGGGGCCACAAAAGCGGCCACGGCAATGTCTTCCAGCTCCTCCACCTGCCCGCTTTCCGGGTTCAGGCCCAGAGCATGGCGGCCGGGCAGCAAAAAAAGCTCGCTCTCCTCCGGCATGGGCATCAGCTCGTCCGGCCTGGGCAGGGCCAGGTCCGCACCCCGCCGGCAAAGCATGAGAAGATCCGGGTGATCGTATATCCGGCCCTCCCGGTCCGCCATCAGAAGGCGCGGGCGTATGGAGGATGAAGCCATTTTGAACCTGCCTGGCTGCGTTGTTTTGCGCGCAAAATTATGTTAGCCGTTTCTGCGGCTGCTTTACGCGACTTGGCCCGGAAAATAAACCAGTAAACGCAAATTAAAATTATGCCCACGGACTCCGCAAGCACCTTGATGATTTTGTTTTTTCTAGGCTTTGCCGCCTTGCTGGTGATGTTCGTCTTTATCATGCGCAACCTGGAATCCTTGCAGCGCAACCTGGACGACACCCGGCAAAAATTTACTCTGGCTATTAACGACCTGGAGCGCCAGATGGCGGATCTCAGTTTTTCCACGCGCGCCGGACGTGGAGCGGCGGATAACGACACTGGCGGGGGAAGCCTGGGGGAATTGCTGGAAAACGCGCGGGCGCCGCTGGATTTGGGGCCGGCCCTGGAGCGCTCCGCCCAGACGGAGCAACTGCCGGATCTGAACATGAAGGGCGCCAAGGGCAAGCAGAACGCCGGCCTGGATGTGCCCAGGGATTTTCAATTCTGATACGCGAGGGTGTGGCGGAGTGATGGATTTAAAACAAATCAGGAGCATCGGCCTGGTGCGAAAGCACGGCCACGGCCAAGCCCAGGATTTGAGCCTGGAGATTCAGGCCTGGCTTAAGGAGCGTGATATTCCATGCGTTGCGCAAAGTTGCGCCGAGGACGGCTCCCTGAACCTGGAAGCTCTGGGCCGCCCGGATCTGGTCCTGGTGCTGGGCGGGGACGGCACCATAGTCAACGCCTCCCGGCAGCTGGCCGGCGGCGGAGTGCCTCTGGCCGGGGTGAATCTTGGCAAAGTGGGCTTTTTGGCCGCCCTGTCCGTAAAAGATTGGCCCCAGCACCTGGAAAAACTTCTGAAAAACGGCCTGAGCCTGGAAAAGCGCCTGACACTGGATTTTGAGGTGCTGCGGCGGGGGCAAAAAATATACTCCGGCCTGGCGGTGAACGACGTGGTCATCACCAGGGGCCGCCTGGCCCGGCTGATCAGCCTGGAGCTTTTTGCCAACGAGGCCAGGGTGGTCCATTTGCGGGCGGACGGCCTGATCCTTTCGACGCCAACCGGCAGTTCCGGCTACTGCGGCTCCGCCGGCGGGCCGCTCATCCACCCCAGTCTGGATGTTTACGCGGTCACGGCCATTTCCCCGTTTTTATCGCACTTCCTGCCCCTGGTGCTGGGGGCGGACACCCGCCTGCGCATCCACGTGCGGGAGGCCGGGGTGGAGCCCTGCATCACCGTGGACGGCCAGGAACTCGTGCCCCTGCGGAGCGGCGACGTAATCAATGCCTGGGGCCGGCCGGCCGGCATGCTCTTTGCCTGTTGCGGCCAGGACGGATATTTTCCCAAGCTGCGCAACTCCGGTTTTATGCGCGACGCGGCCGGGAGTAAAAAGGAATAAACATGCTGGAATTAGTAGCCTTTGTCTGCGGCGCGGCCGTAATGATCATGGAACTGGCCGGCTCCCGGCTGATGGCCCCGCACCTGGGCACGTCCATCCTGGTCTGGACTTCGCTGATCGGCGTGATCCTGGCCGCGCTTTCCGCCGGCTACTGGCTGGGCGGCAAGGCGGCGGACAGAAACCCGAGTTCCCGCAAGCTGGCCTCCATCATCGCCGGGGCCGCGATCTGCGTTTTTTCCGTGGCCCTGGTAAGCCCTTTCCTGCTGGGGGCTATCGCCATGCTGCCCCTGCCTCTGGAAGTTTCCAGCGCCCTGGGCGCAATAATCCTGTTCGCCCCGGCCAGCCTGCTCCTGGGCATGGTTTCGCCCTACATCATCCGCGTGGCCATTCAGGAACGCAAAGTGGAGGCCAAACATTCCGGCGCGCTCATCGGGCGTTTTTTCGCCCTGTCCTCCGTGGGATCGATTATCGGAACTTTCATGGGCGGCTACGTGCTCATAGCCTGGCTGGGCAGCGGGGTGATCCTGTTTTCCGTGGCCGCCCTGCTCCTGGCGGCGGTCATTTTATGCCTGCTGTCCAGCCGGGCCGACCATAAGCATCCCCGGCCGGCCAAACGCCTGATCGCCCTGTGCCTGGCCGGCATCACCCTGTGCTTCGCCTCCATGTACGCCGGGCACCTTTACGCGGCCTGGCTGGAAAAGGACAAAGGCCTGGTGGAAATAGACACCCGCTACAACCACCTGCGCATCTACCCCTCCAAAGAAGGCGCGCGGGCCATGCGGGTCATGGTGACCGACCCCAAGATGACCCAGTCCGGCATGTACCTGGACGCCCCGAACGAACTGGCCCTTTCCTATACGCGCAACTACGCCCTGGCCTTCAGCCTGCGGCCGGAGGCCAAAAGACTCCTGATGCTGGGCGGGGGCGGATATTCCGTGCCCAAATACCTGCTGGCCACACGGCCGGGCATGACCCTTGACGTGGTGGAAATAGACCCGGGCATAACCGAGGCTTCGCGGCGCCACTTCGCCCTGCCCAAAAACGAGCGCCTGCGCATCCATCATGAGGACGCCCGGACCTTTTTGAACGCCATCAGCCGGGAAAAGCAAAAAAACAGCGCCGCCCCGGCCTATGACCTGATCCTGGGCGACACCTTCAATTCCGCCTACAACATCCCCTTTCACATCGCCACCCGGGAGGCCTTCCAGGCGGTAAACGACGCTCTGGCCCAGGACGGCATCTACATCTGCAACGTCATTTCCGGAATCACCGGCGACCAGGGGCGTTTTTTGCGGGCCATGCACGCGGCCTGCGCCGAGGTTTTTCCCGAAGTGCGCCTGTTCCCCAGCCAGCCCTTCAACAGCGACGCCCTCCAGAACGTCATGCTGGTGGCGGCCAAAGGCAAAGAAGCCTTCAATCTGGAAAAATCCCTTCGCGATTCCCCGTCCCAGACCGCGCCGTCCACCTGGCAAGCCAAGGAAAAAGCCACGGCCCTGGCCATGCTGCGCACCGAGTGGCAGGGGCCGCTGCCAAAGGATCTGCCGCCCCTGGTGGACGATTATGCGCCGGTTGAGCGCTACTCCATGTTCATGCTCCGAAATTAATCAAGCCCCCAATCTTTGCGTAACTCCAGGTAAAGTTCCTTAATCTCCTGTTCATCCGCGCCCAGACTTTGCAGCAGGGCCTTCAGGCCCCGGCCTTCCTTCACGGCCAGGCAACCTTCCGGCAAAAAGCAATCCATACGGCCGTGCTGCACCCAGAAGGGAAAAATGCGGCAATAACGCGGCCGGGCGGACCTGGGCAAGCGGCAGCCCTCCGGCCCCAGAAAACAACAGCCGTCCCCCTTCAGCGCCAGACGGGCGTGCTTCTTACCGGGCGGGAACAACTCCTCCAGCCTGGCGGACTGGCCGGGGAACAGCCTTTTCATGATCCGCAAAAACTCCGGACTGTTATCCTCCCAGGCCCGCGCTTCTTCCACTCCACTCCCGGCCTGGGCCGCATGCGGCGCCAGACGTTCCCACTCCGCCCGGGATAGCGGAAAACACGCGCCGGTCTCATCAGGATCCATCGAACAACATGTAGGGCCCAAAGTCGCGCAACGCACGCAGACCAAGGCGTCCGCCAGGGTTTTCTTTTTGTTGGAACTCATATGGGGTGTCGTCCTTTTAGATTTGGGGAGGCTTCGCCTCCTCAATCCCCTCCGCCGGGGGACGTGATCCCCGGGCCCGCAATTATCGGGGGACAGGACCCCCCAATCTATAGCATTGTAACTTTGAAGTTAAACAATACAAGTTTCGCAAGCGGTATAGGGGTTAGCTTGCAACAATGCGAGATTCTCAAAATATCCGACACGCTTCGCGCCTGCCGAGCAATTTCAAAGTGACATTGCTCTAGTATTCATTTTTACCGGATTCCGGCCAGAAGCCGTTGAAGTCGCGCAGGATGACGATGCCGAATTCCCGGCCCGGACCGTCGCGGTGTCTGCTCAGGTAAGCCCAGACGTCGCCGACTTGTTTGAACATGCGCTGGAGTTGGGCTGGAGGCTCCAATCTGGGTTTGCGGCTGACGTAGACGGCGTCCCAGCCTTTTTTATCCAGCGGTCCCGGCCAGAGGTCGTACTGGCTTTTGCGGCGGCCAAAGTCCGCGCAATAGGTTACGGGACGGCCTGGAGCGTAAAAAGCCAGGGCAGCGGTCATGTCGTAGGAATCGGAAAAAAAGAAGACCTTATCCGGATCCGGCAGGCCAAGGCGGATTTCTTCCAGCTTACGGCCCAGGTCTTCCCAGCCTTTCAGGCGGACGGTCGGATTGTATTTTTCCGGCAGTGGAATGTGCCGCAGGGTGATGTCCTGGCCGTAGATCAGAACGAAGCAGAACAGGCTGAGGCCAAGCCACAGAGGCGCCAGGCGGGCGGCCGGGTTTTTCAGACCGGACAAGCGTTTTTGCAGAACACGCTCAAAGGTTGAGGCGGCAAAGATCAGGCCGGGCACGTAGCTAAGGGCGGACCAGTTTATGTAGACCCGGTTTTTCAGACTCCAAAGGGCGAAAAAAAGCCAGAGTGGCCAAAAAAGCAGAACCAGCAGGGCGTTTTGGGAGTCGGCGTGGTCAAAGGACGACTTTTTCCAGAGTGCCCTGACCGCCCGCCAAGCTCCAATCAGACAGAAGATCAGCCACCAGGGCAGCAAAAGGCCGAACTGCCCTCCCAGGTATTCCAGCCAGCGATCCGGCCGCAGCCAGGCGCCGGATTTGCTGAGTCCGGAGAGCGCTTCCACATGTCGGAATCCGACCCAATCGTTTTGCGCGTTCCAGAGCAGAATGGGGGCCAGCCCGAGCATACCGCCAACAAGCAGGGTGGGAAGCAGACGCCTGAGATACAGGGGCGGCAGGGCGGAACGCCTGGCCAGCCACAGGGCGTGAAGCAAAGCCAACGGGACCAGGAGCAGCATGGTATACTTGGCCAGCACGCCAAAGGCCAGAAACAGAACCAGAAGCGTCCAGGGCCAGACCGCGGCCGGCTTTTCCAGGCCGGCCAGCAGGCAGAGCAAGGCCGCGATCCAAAAAAACAACAAGGGGCTGTCCGTGGTCATTAAAATGCCGCCAGCCAGGAACAGCGGCGTAGTGTTGGCAATGAACAGGGTCAGCGCGGCCAGGGCGGGGCGGCGCAAATAACGGGCGATTATTTTGTAGAGCAGAATTTGGGAGAGGCAGGAGCAAAGCACCGCACCGAAGCGCACCCCGAATTCCGTGACGCCGAACAGACCGGTGAACAGATGGATGGCCCAGGCAATCAGCGGACCTTTTGAATAATAAGAAAGTTGAAGATGCCGGGACCAGTCCCAGTACTGGGCTTCGTCCTGCACCAGGTCCAGTTGGCCGGAGCCGATAATCCAGAGCCGCGCGCAGGTGGACAGGATTATTATGCCCGCGGCCCAGGCGGCCGGATTACGCCTGAAGTCAGCCAAGGCAGACCTAAGGCTTTTTGTCCGCCAGCGGTTCCACATACTGGACTTCGGAATCCCAGGGGAACAGAATCCAGGTGTCCTGGCTCACCTCTGTGATGTAGGTGTCCACCATGGGCCGGCCGGACGGCTTGGCGTACAGTGAGGCGAGGTGCGCGCCGGGCAGCATTTCGCGCACCAGTTGGGCCGTGCGCCCGGTATCCACCAGGTCGTCCACAATCAGCCAGCCTTCGCCCGGTCCCTCCAGGGTTTTCAATACTTTAAACTCGTCCGTCTGGTCCTGCCAGGCATAGCTGGTGACGCACACGGTTTCCACCAGGCGGATGTTCAGTTCGCGAGCCACCACGGCCGCAGGAATCAACCCGCCCCTGGCAATGGCCACTATGCCGTTAAAGGGCCCCAGTTCCAGCAGACGCCAGGCCAGAGCCTTGGAATCGCGGTGCATCTGGTCCCAGGAGATAGGAAAAGTCTTCTGATAACGATTAGCGCTCATTGCGAATCTCCGGCGAAAAAACACTAATGAACATGCTCTATAAAGGACTGGCCCTAAAGCAATTTAACGTTGAGACTCCAGCGCCGGCGTTTAACGGCGGAATAAGCTTCGCCCGCGCCCACGCGGCGGCCATGGCGGGACGGCGCCCGCCATGGCGCGGCACTTCAAAGTTGAAATACCTTAATCCTTCAAATAAGGATTGTCCGACATAACCTCCACCTTGGCGTCAGCCATAAGCTGTTCCTGAAACAGCGCGAACATGCGGTTGCGCCGGAATTCCAGCATGGCGTTCTTCATGGTTTCGGCCTCGGTTTTCCACTCCTCCTCGCCGGGCTTCTTGATTTCGTCCAGGCGCAGCAGGGCGACACCGCTTCCGGTCGTGTAGCTCTTATCCAGCCAGGCACCGGGGGTAGCGGCGAAAATGGCCTCGTTCAGGCCAGGAACCTCGCCCAGGCCGGACACAGGCCCGGCCCGGCGCACTGCCTCGCTCTGGGCCAGCTTGGCGGCCAAAGCCTCCGGCAACTTGCCGGCGTTTTTGGATATTTCCGCCAGAGCCGCATCAGCGGCGGCAGCGGCCAGTTTGGGGGCCTCGTTCTCCTTGCAGGCCTGGACCACCCGGTCCTTTATTTCCGACAGGGGCGGCACCACGGATTCTTTCTGCTCCAGAACTTTGGCCACTAAAAAGCCGTCCTGGGTTTCCACAATGTCCGGCAGCATCAGACCCGGCTTAGTCTTGGCGATTAGGGTCTCCTCGTTGCCGCGCAGGCGCAGCAGGCCGGGCAATGCGGTCCGATCCGCCAGGCCGGTGGATTCCGGGCTTACCTTGTATTTCGCGGCCAGGGCCTCCAGCGTGGTACCGCCTCCCAAAGCGTTTTCAACTTCCTCCTGAAGCTTCGCAAAACGGCGCGAGGCTTTGTCTTCCGCCAGGGTCGTCTTTATGGAACCCTTGACTTCGTCCAGGGGCTGCACGTGGGCCGCCTCTTTTTCCAACAACTTGATCAGGTGGAAGCCAAAGCGGGTCTGCACAATGCCGCTGACCTCGCCGGGCTTCAGGGCAAAGGCGGCCTCATCGAATTCCGGCACGGTCTGCCCCTTGGCAACCCAGCCCAAATCCCCGCCCTGCAGGGCGCTGCCCGGATCCTGGGAGTGTTCCCTGGCCAGGTCTTCAAAGCTTCCACCGGCCTTAATTTTGGCGGCGATGTCCTCGATTTCTCCACGGGCCTTGGCGGTTTTTTCCCAGTCCCCTTCCTGTTTGGAATCCGGAGCCGGGGCAAGAATCAGGATATGTTCCGCATGGAAGCGATCCGGAACGGAAAACTCGCCGGCTTTGTGTTCTTCGTAATAGGCTTTGATATCGTCGTCGCTCACCTGCTCCTGGGCGGCCAGGGCGTTCACGCTGAACAAAATATAGTCCAGGTTGGTCTGGGCCGGAGTAGCGAATTCCTGCTTATTGGAATCATAAAAAGCCTGCGCCTGTTCGTCCGTTACCTTGGCTTGGTCCATAAAATCCGTGGTGCTGAACAAAAGATAGGACACAGCGCGTTCTTCGCGCTCAAATTCATAATTGGCCCGGACTTCCGCCTCGGTCACCCCGGCGGCTTCCGCAACGTAGGCCTTGAGCTTTTCAATAAGCATGGCGGTCTCGATACGCTGCTCGTAAGCGCCCGGAGTCAGGCCCTGGGCGGCCAGAACCCGTTTGTACACTTCCGGATCAAACTTGCCTTCGGCGTTGCGAAAGGCGGACATGGAAGTCACATAAGCGGCTTTTTCCTGAGGAGAGATGAACAGACCCAGACGGGCGGCCTCCTGACTCAGAGCCACCTGTACAATAAGATCCCGCAAAACCGCCTGCTTAAATCCGGCTGTCCGCAAATCTTCAGCGTTGATGTTGGGGTTCATCCGCCGTAAAGCTTCAACCTGCTGTTTTTCCACCTGGGCGAAAGTCTGGGTGGCGATGGTCTTGCCGTTAACCTTGGCCACAACTCCGGCGGACGGAGTGTTCACCGAGCCGACGCCCCAGAAGACGAAAACCACTATGATAATCCCAAAGGCCACTTTTACGGCCCAGGATTGGGCGTTCTGCCTTATTATGTCCAGCATGCGCACTCCGTAGACTTCGCTTCGCGCCGGGCTTTCGCCCCAGGGGAAGCCGATTCAAAAAATTGCCGACCTGACGCAATTTACGCTTCAAATAGCCGCCGACGGCGGGCCAAGCCCGCCCGCGACTATTTCGCGGCAAGGATTTACTTGTTAATCCTTGCGGAACGATTCACTCCATTCACTCATAAATCGCTCCAAGCTGCAGCCAAATCGGATAATCTGCAATTTCTTCCGCGTCAAATGTTTTTCTGAATGGCCCGGCTCGCCTATTCAATAATAATGCCCTGCTCCCGGTACTCATTCAGCTTGTTACGCAGGGTGCGCACGGAAATACCCAGCAAATCCGCCGCCTGGGTGCGGTTGCCCTGGGTCTGGTCCAAGCCTTTCATGATCATCATGCGCTCCATCTCATGGAGCGGGATGACCGCCCCGGCAAAGGGCTCTTCCCCGGCCGCGGCTTCCGCTCCGGCGCCGGATTCCCCAGGCGCTTCCAGTTCCGGCGCGACGCCGGGATCTTCAGCCCCGGCAAACAGTGGCCAGGCGTTTTCATCCAGCAGGAAGTGCGAAGGCGTGACAGGCTTTCCGCCGGAGAGCAAGGCCGCGCGCTCCATAAGGTTCTGCAACTCGCGCACGTTGCCGGGCCAGTCATAATTCTTAAGCCATTCCACGGCTTCCGGCGAAAAAGCGTTGCGCGGCAGCCTGTATTCGCGCTGGTACATATCGATAAAAAACCGGGCCAGGGTGAGCACGTCGTCGCCGCGCTCCCTGAGCGAAGGCAGGCGCAGGGGGATCACGTTCAGGCGGAAGAACAAATCCTGGCGGAACTTGCCTTCCTTAACCCAGTCTTCCAGGTTGCGGTTTGTGGTGGCCAGAACGCGCACATCGATTTTAAGGGTCTCCTGCCCGCCCACACGGTCTATCTCGCCCTCCTGAAGCACGCGCAGCAGCTTGGCCTGCAGGGGCAGGGCCATCTCGGAAATTTCGTCCAGCAGCATGGTGCCGCCGTCCGCCAGCTCGAACTTGCCCAGTTTGCGGGCAATAGCCCCGGTAAAAGCGCCTTTTTCATGCCCGAAGAGTTCGCTTTCCAGAAGATGTTCCGGCAGAGCCGCGCAGTTGACCGCGATGAAGGGTTTGTCAGCGCGATCACTCATCTGGTGTAAAAAACGGGAGAACATCTCCTTGCCGGTGCCGGATTCGCCGGAGATAAGCACCGTGGCCTTGGACTTGGCCACTTGCCTGGCCAGGGCAAGCACGCGCCGCAGGGCCGGGTGATCGCCCACGATGCTGGGGCCGGGTTCCGGCTTATGCCCCCCCAGGGTGGAGGAGGCCGGAGCCGGGGTTTGAACTTTTTTTTGCGCCAGGGCGGCGGAGATTTTTTCAAAATCCAAAGGCTCGGGCCAGTAATCGCGGGCTCCCAGCTCCAGAACGCGCTGGGCTTCTTCCGGAGCTGGTTTGTCGGAAAACACGATGACCGGCGGGAACGCCGGGTCCTCCTGGCCCACGCTCAAAAGGTCTTCCACTTTGTAGCCGGGCAAAAATGGGCGAGAAAAGATTAGCCCTGGCGGAGACTTACGGATAAAGGCGGAAGCGCCCTTCAAGTTTTCCGCAATGCCGACCTCAAAGCCGGCGTCCCGCAATTCCGGGAACACCCGAGTCACGGACTGGGCCGGGGCTAAAAATAATATGCGTTTTAAGGACATATTCTTACATAATACATGTAATTTCACGCTTTATCAATCGTATATTTAACAGGGTGGCTCCCCATAGAGCGTTTCAAAGTTGAAATGCTCCAGATTGATGGCAAACCCAGCAAAGCCGGTTTTGTAAAGGCACGCCAGCTCCGGCGCCAGCGAATGCCACGCGCCTTCGCGGCGGGCTACCGGCCTTGCCGGCAGCCTCAAACGTTTAAAAGCTGAACCGCTTAAGGAAATCCAAAAGCTATTCCGCCAAAAAGCGGGCCAGCTCTTCCGGCTGGCAGCCGCTGAAATACTCGACCAAAGGCAGTGCCTTAATGGCTCTGAACAGGGACTCCGTCTGCCGGGACTGGCCGATCAGGGCTTTTTCCAAATCCGCTATATCCCGCTGGGAAAAATAGTCGCCATAAATGCGGCAGGCCGCGATCCGGCCGTTCCGCACCTGGTAGCAGCATTCCACGCCGCCCCAGTCAAAACGCTTTTTACGGCTTTCTGTAAACGCGGGCGAGGCCCCATAGTTCCAATCCCAGTTGCGGTATTTGGTCCTGGCAAGCTCCTGAGCCGCGGAAACCATCACCGGCAACGGTCTAAAAATCTGTGCGCCGCTCAAATCAAGAAAAGCCTGGCTGAGGGCCTCCACGCTGATTTCCGGGTTGATTTCCCGCAAATTGCACACCCGGCTGCGGATTGAGGGCAGAGCCTTGGACTGATACTTGGCCGGGTCGCAGTTAAGGGCCGAAGCCAGGGCGTCCAAATCCACATCCACCAGCATGGCCCCGTGCAGCAACACGGCGCCGCCCCGGCGGGCCTGGGCCGTGCCGGAAATCTTGCGCCCGTCAACGCTCAGATCGTTGCGGCCGGAAAGCTCGGCTTTTACGCCGAACCGGGCCAGAGCGATCAAAAGCGGAGGGAAAAGGCGGGCTCCGAACGCTGCCGGGGTCTCCCTTTTTTGCCCCTTGACCGGCAAGAGAAAGGAGTAGTTCAGATTACCGGCGTCATGGTACACCGCCCCGCCGCCGCTGATGCGCCGCACGGCCGGTATGGAATGTTCCTCCAGAAAGGAGCGGTTTACTTCCGCCGCGGCGTTCTGGTGCCTGCCAATAATGACTGAAGGCAGATTCCTCCAGAGCAGGAAATAGCCTGGAGAATCAGGCTCTATGGAATCCAGAAGAATTTCCTCAAAAGCCAGGTTAAAAGCCGGATCTCCCGGCGGCAATTGTACAGCAAGCATATCAGGACTCTTTTTTTAGCACTATGGCTGGTGTTCCTTCTTTTTTACACTGCAGAAATTTACCAATGAAAGTGAAAGTCATCAGATGGCCCTGTACTTTCAATATGATGGAATCGCCTTTTTCTTCCACCACTTCAAATTTCTGCTCATTTACAATACTTATTCCCAAAGATTGTATAAAACAAGATTTCTCTCTACTATTAAAGTAAAAACGAGTAGTTGGGGCTGCAGAAGTAACAAGCTCATCCACAACAGTCTTGCCTATCTTGCTTGTGGCATTCGCAGCGATCAATTTTTTCGTTTCCGCGGCATCCATAATCCATGTGCCGTCAAGTTTGTCCAAATTTGATGAGCAGGCTGACAAAAAAAGGCACAGCAAAACGATACAAAATACACAGCGTTTCATACGTCCATTCCATGCTAAAATGCGATTCATGCCCACCTCGGCCCACCACATCTGGCAAAAAAACCACCGAAAACCCCCCTGCCCGCGCGTCGAAAAAACCTTTCCGGCCCCGGCGGGCCAGCGCCGCCTCAAGCGGAACCAGTTTTGCACCTCCGTATACCCATTCAGATATTCATGCAACTATCATGTACAAACAGTCCGAAATAAAAATTCGGCCGCAACGCGCCGGCACGCACGAAAAAAGGACAACGGTTCCACTCGGTGGATGACGCCGTTCCTTATCTTTACTGTGTATCCCATAATATTTTATTTGGCATTGAAATCCTTCTTTTGCATATTGCGATCAAAATAAAAAAATAACCCCGGTTTCTCGAGGCATTATGGGCGAGTTGCGCTTTTTTTGCAAATAAATGCTTCCGGTCTGGCCCGAATAAGTGTAAAAAGCGCCCATGACAGTGAAAAGGCACCTGCTTAAGGGCGAGTTATTCCTGCTGTTCTGCCTGTGTATTATCCAAATCGCGCTTCTTGGTTACGTGTTTACCTCCAGCACCGCCAGCGCGGATGAGGCGCCGGCAATCGCCCCCCCGGTTTTTACCGGCCCGAAACTTCTGATCGTGGCCGCTCCCCGTCCAGAGCGCATGCCCAGCCATCTTTCTCCCTATGGTCCAGGCTTTGAGCAGGAACTTCTGGGTGACTTCGCCCAGCGTCGCGGCTACCGGATTCAATGGCTCAATGTAGCCACAAGGAGCGAAGGCCTTCGGGCCGTTCTGGAAAAACGCGCCGACCTGCTGGCCGGATTTGGCGGAGACCTGCCCGCGGATTTGCGGGATTATTTTGTCCAAGGCCGTTCTTACGCGCACTTCCGCCCTGTGGTGGTCTACCAGCCGGAACAATCCGCGAGCGAGGCGCTAAAAACGCGGGAGGCCCAGGCCCTGCTCCTGGACGTGACAGGGTTTAAAAGCCATTCCCTGGACGAACCCAGGGCCCGGCTGGTGGATCCCGCCGCCTACGCGCTGCTGCTCTCCGCGGAAAACGGCCTGCGCACGGGCCGCACACTGAACCGTTCCTTGTCCTATCATTGGTTCTGGCGCAAATCCGATGTGGAGCTTAACCACGATCTGCAATTGTTCTGGGCTGATGAATCCCTGAACGAAACGATCCTGGAAATGACGGAGCGCTACTATGGTTTTTTGCCTAAAAAGCCGCGGCAGGCGGATATTCTGGATCTTGCCAAAGCCATGGACGAGCGCATCGCACCCTACGCGGAAGCCATAAACAAGGCGGCTGCGGCCAGTGGCCTTGATCCATTGTTCCTGACCGCCGTGATCTATCAGGAATCCCGCTTTGATCCCAAAGCCCAGAGCCGCACCGGCGTGCGCGGCATCATGCAGCTCACCACGGATACAGCCCGCATGCTCAAGGTGGACCGCACCAATCCCGGCCAATGTATCATGGGCGGCGCAAAATACCTGCGCGCCATCTGGGATGGACTGGAAGACGAGGACCTGACTGAATGGGATCGCTGGTTTTTGGCTTTGGCAGCCTTTAACCAGGGACCGGGCAACCTTCAGGCCGCCATGCGCTATTCCGAAAAACAGGGCGACGGCGGCAAAACCTGGCGGGAACTGAAGGACGTTTACCCCCAGATCAGCCGCCTGTACAACTGCCGGGGGCGGGAAGCCGTGGATTTTGTGGAAAGCGTGCGCTACTATTATTACATACTTACCGGGCTAGCTTCCATCGCCCGGCCGGAAATGCAGAATTTTACAGGACTTTTTTCCCTCATCCCGCTTGGGGACTGATTCGCCGCGCTTCGCCCGCCCCCCGTGCCCGCCGGAACCCGGCAAAAGCGGCTCAAAAGGCAAATCGCCCTTGTCCGCCTTGACCGTTGCGGCCAAATGGTAGTCAAAAAGCTGATTCTTCCAACGCAACCCCTGAATCATGCAAAAAACCAGCGCGGATTCCTCCCAGCGCTTCGTGGGCTCAAAACGGCTCACTTCCTCCGCGTACCGCTCCCACAAAGCCATCAGCGAGGGTTCGTCAAACGCGTTCAACTGCCCCGCCATTTTACGCAGCATCCGTTCCATAGTTGCACCTTTGTATTGGATTTGAGGGATTCCGCGCCTCAAACTCCCCGTTTATCAAAAAAGATTCTTCGTCCCACTTACTCTAAAGTCTTTTGCTGTTCAAATGAAAATTGCCGTCCGGGCTGGTTCGTGGTATGCGCGGGCAAACACGCGTGGAGTTATTTATGAGTTCACTAAAAAGCATGTACAGCACTTTGCTTAAGGACGCTTTTCCGGACGAGATCACTTTGGATCTGGGCGGCCGGAAGCTGGTGTATAAAAAGCGCACCTGGGCCCTGGATGGCGAGAAGAAGGGCCTGCGTTACGGTGAAAACCCGGATCAGCCGGCCGCGCTCTACCGCCTGGCGGAAGGAGATCTGACCGTGGGCGGGGTGCGTTTTCGTGGTCCGGACGGCGCGCTGGTTTCCGCCATCACGGAAGAGCAGATGATCCAGGCCGGAAAACATCCGGGCAAAACCAACCTGACGGACGTGGACAACGCCGTCAATATTTTGCAATACCTCTGCGCAAGGCCGGCCGCGCTCATACTCAAGCACAACAACCCATGCGGCGCGGCCTGGGATTTGGGCGGTCCGGCCAAAGCCCTGGACAAGGCCTTCTGGTCCGACCGCATCGCCGCCTTTGGCGGAGCGGTGGTGATCAACCGGCCCCTGGACAAGGATTGCGCGGCCATCATCGACTCCGCTTATTTCGAAGTGGTGGCCGCTCCGGACTTTGAGCCGGGCGTGGTCGAAACACTTAAGAAAAGAAAAAACCTGCGCATCCTGCGCATCCCCGGCCTGGCGGACTTGAGCGCCATCAACCAGAGCCCCTTCCTGGATATAAAAGCCCTGTGCGACGGCGGCCTGGTGCTCCAGCAATCCTTCATGAACCGCATCCGGAGCGTTGAAGACTTCATTCCGGCCAGCGCGGAAAAAGACGGCCTGAGCGTGAACGCCAGAAAGCCCACAAAACAGGAAGCTGAAGATCTGCTCTTTGCCTGGGCCGTTGAGTCCGGAGTAACCTCCAATTCCATCATTTTTGTCAAAAACGGAGCAACCGCGGGCATCGGCACCGGCGAACAGGACCGCGTGGGCTGCGTGGAACTGACCATCCATAAAGCCTATACCAAGTACGCGGATCTTCTGGCTTTCAAAGAGTTGAACCTCTCTTTGTACGAACTGCGGCAGCAGGCGGAATCCGACGCCAAAGCCGCCGAGCGGCTCGCGGACATTGAAGCACGCACCACCCAAGCCAAAGGCGGCCTGGACGGCAGCGCCATGGTCTCCGACGGCTTCTTCCCATTCCGCGACGGCGTGGACGCGGCAATGGCCCACGGCATAACCGCCATCGCCCAGCCCGGCGGCTCCCTGCGCGACCACGAAGTCATCCAGGCCGTCAACGAACATACCCCCCAGGTGGCTATGGTCTTTACCGGCCAAAGATCGTTCAAGCATTAAGGTTGCGCCCCGCAGGGGGCAATCGCCCCTGACCGCCTCTCCATAAAAATGTTGAGCCGCCCCAACAGCTTGGGCGGCTCAACAAAGCTCAACGTTATAACTTGTTTTTTAATTCACAGTCAGACGCAGGAAACGCTTCTTGCCCAACTTGACCACATATTCGCCCTTGGGCAGGGGGGTCAGAGCGTCGGCGCACAGCTTGTCGTCCACGCTCAGGGCGTTCTGGCTGATCAGGCGCTTGGCCTCGCCTTTGGAGCCGGTAAGGCCGGACTCCGCCAGAAAAGAGGCCGGAGCCGATGCTTCGCCTTCCGCGCAGGCATAAGACGGGGCATCATCTGGCACCCCGCCGGAGGCGAATACGGCGTTAAATCCTTGCCGGGCCTCCTGGGCGGCCGCCTCGCCATGGTAGCGGGCCACAATTTCCGAGGCCAGTTCTTCCTTGACCGCCTTGGGGTGAGCCGCGCCGCTTTCCACCCGCCGCTGAAGGCAGGCGATCTCATCCAGGGTTTTGGCGGAGAGCAGCTCAAAGTAACGCCACATCAATTCATCGGAAATGGACATGAGCTTGCCGAATATTTCGGACGGAGCTTCGTCTATGCCAACATAGTTGCCCAGGGACTTGGACATTTTCTTCACCCCGTCCAGGCCCTCCAGCAAAGGCATGGTCAGGATGCACTGCGGCTCCAGTCCGTACTGCCCCTGAAGCTGACGGCCCATGAGCAGGTTGAATTTCTGGTCCGTGCCGCCCATTTCCACGTCCGTCTTCAGGGCCACGGAATCGTAACCCTGCATCAACGGATACAAAAATTCGTGGATGGAAATGGGAATATTGCCGCGATAGCGCTTTTCAAAATCGTCGCGCTCCAGCATGCGGGCCACAGTGCAGCGCGAGGTCAGACGGATGAAATCCGCCGGCGAAAGCGCGCCCAGCCAGCGGGAGTTGAAGTCCACCACGGTCTTTTGCGGGTCCAGGATTTTGAATACCTGGCGTTTGTAAGTCTCCGCGTTGGCGTTAAGCTGCTCCTGGGTCAGCGGCGGGCGGGTGTCCGAACGGCCGGAAGGATCCCCGATCAAGCCTGTGAAATCCCCTATCAAAAAGACCACGTTGTGGCCCAGTTCCTGAAAATGCCGCATCTTGTGCATGACCACCGTGTGCCCCAGGTGTAGATCCGGGGCTGTTGGGTCAAAGCCGACCTTGATGTTCAAGGGCTTGCCGCGCAGTATTTTTTTGCGCAACTCGCCCTCTTCTATCAACTCGGCGCACCCGCGCTTGATCTGGGCCATCTGGACTTCAATATCCACAACAGGCATAAAGCTCGCTCCGATTTTTAAGTTACCGGCAGGCATGGCAAAGTAAAAGGCTTCTGTCAAGATTTTGGGGACTCCGTCCCCCCGGATTGATGACAACCACGCTGGACCGGGTTTTGTAAAGGCACGCCCTCTCCGGCGCAGCCGTGAACTTTCTATTCTTCCATCGCCATATCAGCGAAGATCTTAGCGTCCGCGATGGTGTTTTTGATGCTGGAGCGCTCGTTCGGGGCGTGGGCATTGCCTTCAATGGTGGACCAGACGGCGGCGTGCAGATTTTTGCGCCGCAGCACCGCGGCCACGGTTTGTCCGCCTATGCCGAGGGGCTTGCCCTGGATGCCGCGCAACCGGGCCAGGGAATCCAGAAGCCGGGTCACCACCGGGCAGTCCGTTGGCGTGGGCGGAGCTTCCGAGTCCTGAAGCAGGGATTCGACTTTCACCTCCGCGCCGTAGGGGCGGACGGCTTCGACGGCCAGGCGGCGGGCTTCCCTGAGCACATCGTCAAGCTTCACTCCGGGCATGAGGCGGCAGTCCATATAAAATACGTCCAGACCGGGCACAGTGTTTATGTTCTCCACGTTTGGCTCCTTTTTGCTGGGCACAAAGGTGGAGTATTCCGGCCGGAACAGGGGATCGCGGAGCGGGAAAAGCTCATGCAGCTTGTCCAGGGCCAGCACGCAGGCGGAGGCGGCTTTAAGGGAGTTTATGCCTTCGTCCGGGGTGGAGGCGTGGCATTGGCGGCCAGTTACGGTTATTTTCAGCCAGGCGATGTTTTTTTCCGCCACCTCGATCAGCGAGCCGTCCGGAGAACCGCTGTCCGGCACCAGGACCAGGTCTTCCGGCCAGATCAACCCTGGCTCCGCTTCCAAAACATGGGTCAGACCGTAGGCGCTGTGGGTTTCCTCATCGGAAACAAAGAGCAGGCCAAGGCTGAAATGCGGGGTCACGCCCAGAGCGGTGAAGGCTTTGGCCGCCAGAAGGCCGCTGACAATGGCCTGCTGATTGTCTTCCACGCCCCGGCCGATCAGCGTGTCGCCATCCACTTTGAGGCTGTGGGGATCGGATTGCCACAGGCCGGGGTCGCCGGGCGGAACAACGTCCATATGCCCCATAATCCAGATGCGGCGCTCCAGCTTGCCGGGCAGGCAAGCCGCTATGTTCGGCCGGTGCCCGGAGGGCACGCGGCTGTCCGGGGCGTTGATTTCCCGAATATCGGAAAAACCGAGTTTTTCAAGTTCGGCGCGCAGGTAATCCGCCTTGGCCCGCTCGCCCCGACCGCCGTTGTCCGGCCCGATAGCCACAAGGCCGGTAAGAGCGCGCTGCCACTCGATAACACTCGCGGCCTGGCTGTCCAGAAATTCAAAAATACGCTCGCGCACGACATGCTCCTTTTGCGGATGAAGAATCCGGATAATAACGAAAGAACCGGGTCGCAACCCGGTTCTTTCGCATGCATAGCACAAGCCTGACCCGCTGTTGCCGGCCTGGCCAGGAAGAATCCTTCCACGACTATTTCTTGCCGCCCTTGGAAGCGCGTTTGGAGGCCTTGAGCGGGTTCACCTTGGCTCCGGCGCGGGCTTCCACCTTGACGTGGGTGGCGAAGTTGCAGCGGCCGAGGGACCACTTGCTGGCCGGGAGCGGGTAGCTGGAGCAGAAGCTTTGCCCCTCAAAAGGCTGGACGCGCTCGCAGCCTTCGCACTTATCAATGATCGGCTTACAGATGAAGCCGTTGTAAAGCAGACCGTCCGGGGTTAAAGAAGCGCCCTCAAAGGCGTTTATTTGTTTCGCGGCCATTTTTTTCTCCTTCACGCATTTAGCGCTGAACCATAAAATTGCGAAGAGTTCTTTTATACCATGCGCGGCAAAAGTCAATAGCCCAATATGCTCAAATCGTTGACCTGCGGCTGGGACGCGATGTATAATAATCTTTTTATCTCGTGATAGCCAGCGAGGAGCCGCGCCCAGCCGGCGCGATTACAGAAAACCATGGATTTTTCCTCATATTTGCAGGGACTTGGCCTGGGAGCCAGTCTGATCGTCGCCATCGGCGCCCAGAACGCCTTTGTGCTTACCCAGGGCATCCGGCGCAATCATCCCTGGGCCGTGGCCGGACTGTGCGCTATTATTGACCTGCTGCTCATTGCCGTTGGTGTTGCAGGCATAGGAACCCTGGTGGCCAGGAGCGCCTTTTTGCACGTTGCGGCCAGCCTGGGCGGCGGGACTTTTTTGCTCTGTTTCGGCGGCAAGGCCTTAAAATCCGCTTTTTCCGGCCAGGCTTTGGAACAGGCGCGGAACGGGCCGTCCTCTCTCCGGCAAACCCTGGCCGCCGTTCTGGCGGTATCTTTGCTCAACCCGCATGTCTACCTGGACACCGTGGTTATGCTGGGCGCCCTGAGCGGCCGGCATGGCGACGCGGGGCGCTGGCTGTTCGGAGCCGGGGCGGGCACGGCCTCGCTGCTCTGGTTTTTCGGCCTGGCCCAATGCGGCCGGGCACTGGCCCCGCTTTTTAAAAAGCCGGCCTCCTGGCGCGTGCTTAACCTGCTGGTCTGCCTGGTGGTCTGGTGGATAGCCTTTGCGCTGCTGCTGGATTTGTACCGGGAATTCGCGGCTTGACTCCTGTTCGTCATATCGTCTTATATACAACAGCCCCCACCCGCCTTATCCCTTCAATGAATTATTGAGTTGTCCGCATGAACAGCTCAACATAGTCTGGCATGTATTTTGCTGCTATTTCTAGCGACGGCATAAATTGCGTCAAAAAATCGTCCGCCAGGAACACACATGCATTTCAGCCTCGTAAAATTGATGCCCGAAGGCCACCTTGCGGTGAACGGCCTGGACGACGTGATCCTGCCGCTCCGCTATGCCCTGGAACGTCTGGGCTTTGCCGTGGAAATAAAGGTCAACGAGGTCAACCCGCACAGCCGCAATATTATCTTCGGCAGCTGCAACGTTCCCAAAGCGGCCAGCGCGGCTCTTCCCCGCAACTCCATCGTTTTTAATCTGGAACAATTCACCGAAGGCAGCCCCTGGGTGAACAGCGCCTATGCCCGGCATCTGGCGGATTTTCCCGTCTGGGACTACAGCCCGCGCAACGTGGCCTTTTTAAAGGACAAGCTGGGACTGTCCAACGTTACGGGAATCCGCCTGGGCTACGTGCCGGAAATGACCCGGCTGAACGAAGCCCTTCCCCAGAACGTGGACGTTCTGTTTTACGGCTCCGTCAACGAACGCCGCAAGCTCGCCCTGCAAAAGCTGGCGGAGGCGGGAATAAACCTGAAAATATTGCAGGGCGTCTACGGCGCGGAGCGGGACGCCTGGATAGCCCGGTCCAAAGTAATACTCAACGTGCACCATTACGCGCCGGCCAGTCTGGAAGTTCCCCGCCTGGGCTACCTGTGGGCCAACAAAAAAGCAGTGGTCTCCGAACTGCGGCCCGACACGGAAATCTATCCGGAACTCACAGAAGCCTGCTGCTTTTGCGATTACAATAGACTCGCCGACGCCGTAGGTGAAACCCTTGCGGATGGAAAAGCCAGAAAAAAACAGGCGGAAGCCGGATTCGCGGCGTTCTCCTCCATCTCCTTTGCGGATGGATTGAGAAACATCGTGGGGAGAAGGTCGTTCAAAGGCGGAGCTGGCCAAACACAGCCCGCATAAAAACCAGCACCGCATGCTTCCGCAAGGAACAGACGCCAGATAATGGAGCACTGGTATATGGATATCAATATACTGCGGAATATGACGCCGGTGAGCGCCTGCAACTTCCTGGCTAAGTATCCGGAACGGGGCGGCATTATCGATGTGCGCCAGTTCGGCATGCGGTTCTATTCAATCAATGACGTGCAGGTATTCGGCAAAGGCACGAGCCTTCTTTGCGCAAAGGACTCTTCTGACGGCTCGGCATGGATGCTTAAGGAATCCGTAAACGAAGATAATTTTTATATCCAGCAAGGCCTTTTGCAGAGCATTGCCGCGGCTGTGGCCGAAAAACCCGACTTGATCGTCTTGGATGAAGTGGTCGCGCTAAACTCAATCCATACTCCGCTAAATTTCTGGCATTGGATTTTTGAATCGATCTCTAAATTACTTGTCCTTGAGACATATGGGTATTCCGGCCCATATATTGTGCCGGATGACTGTACATTTATAAATGGAATATTTGATATCTTATCAATACCGCAAGATAGAATAATCAGAAATAGTGGCGCATACCATGTAAAAAAACTTATTGTGCCCCAGAGATATCAATGCAGCCAGTTAGTTACAAATAAAAAACTGACCAAGCTTATCCGCTGCAAATTACTCGAAGGTATAAAAATTCTGGATGGCGCCAAGCATTGCTATATAAAACGTATCGGCGAGCGCAGAAGAGTGGAAAACGAAGATGAGGTTCTTCGCCTTTTATCTTTTTACGATTTTGAAGTCATGGTGCCTGAAGATTACTCAGTCGGAGAACAATTGTCGTTTATGACCAACGTGTCATGCTCTATCATGCCGCATGGCGCGAATTGCGCTCTTGCGCTACTGCAACCAGAAAAATCCACATTTATAGAAATATTCAACCATGCCTATATAGCCATGCTGAATATGCATATAGTACTTGCCTTGAATCTTCGCTACCACATGTTGTCCAGCGATACCCCATATTCAGGCGGACTTTGCCCGACTGACTATCTGCAAAAAGGCCATAGTGCTAATATTACAGTAAACATTAACCTATTACGAGCAATATTAGAAAATTTATTGGGCCGGCCAACTCTGAAAAAATCTTGATATTCAAAAATATCCCATTAATTGAGAGAAATTTTATGCATAGAAAATCTGCTCTATACTACAAATACATAGATGAAATATTCAATATCGGCAGATTGCCACAAGGTTTCCTATCGCAATCCGCGAACTGCCTTAGGCATACTTATGTAGCCATGCATGCCGCACTAAAAACCGACCTCAGCCTGGAGGTCGGCGCAAGAGAAGCGACATACTCTCAGGAAATGAAAAAAGAGCACGGTGACGCCATCGCCGCTTGCGCCATTGAGGCTTCTCCCAGAACGCACGCCTACTTTTCTGAGCATGCAAGCCTTGAGGCAAAAGGTATCGAATACATCAATGCCCTGATATCAGATTCCGAAGGACCGGCAATTTTCTATGAGTATATTGACGCTGGGGCGAATATCGCCGACGGGATGTCATCCATGTACGTACGGGACAGCACAAAACGGCATAACCTCAGAAAATCAAAAACGGTCGTGCGAGCCGTCCGGGGCGACACACTGCTGAAAGGCAGATATAAAACCAAAAGCAGCGTGGCCTTGTGGCTTGATGTGGAAGGCGCCCAACAAGAAGTTCTCTCCTCATTCAGTCGTTCATTCGCGGAGGGAATAATAAATTCAGTATACATAGAAGTTGAATCTGAAAGACTGTGGCCAGAACAAAAAATGCTGGATACGGATATCCTCTCACACATGGCAGACCTGGGGTTTACACCATTTTTACGTGACAATGAATTTAACGGGATACAGTATAATATTATATTTGTTAACAATAAATTGTTGCCCTTGGACTTGGGGCAATTTTACAAATATTATATTTCGCTCCTTGCGCAAATCAGCCCCCAGGTTTTGAGCCTCGCACGCGGCCTATAATCCAGGCGCCCCAAAATATCGCAAAAGGCAAAACACCTGGTCGACGCTCAAAGCCCAAGCACACCTAACCTTTACGGAAAATAGACATGAATGCATTTCGAGCCGGCTTAATGCAAAAATTAAAACTCCACCTGGAGTCATACAAATATAGATATGTGGACAACGATCCTGGATTTTTCCATGCCAGACTGGACTCTCTAAAATGCCGGGACGAAGAATGGTTCAGAAGGAATAAGATACCTTCGTTCAAAGATTTTATATATCACAAAAAAGGTGATATTGCCAAGCATATAGAGACGAAGAGTGAACTGTACGATATGCTCTCTGATGATTTATCAAAGGACACGCTCATAACAGTTGCGGCGTATGGCTTGCTAGGTCATAAATTTGTAAAATTTCCATTTTATGTAGATGATTTTTATGACAAACAAAATCTACTACACAATAAGGCCCTATCAATTAACAGTGATGAAAATATGAATCAAAGAATAGCGCAGGATGCTTTTGGCACAGGATATAGATTGTTTTTTTATAATACATCTCCGCTCGGCATGGACGCGAAATTATACACATTGCCTTTTTGCTTATATTTATTCATATGCGAGAATGTGTACAGTTACACATACCAAAATGTTAATATCAATATAACACCCGGAGATTATGTACTTGATTGTGGAGGATGCTTTGGTGATACGGCAATATATTTTGCGTCAAAGGCCAAGCAAACTGGGGCTGTATTTACATTTGAGGCGCATCCATTATACCTGGAGTTGATGAAATATAATATAGACATGAATGATCATATAAAAAACAACATATCAATAATAGAAAAAATTCTCTACGATAATTCTGGAGAAAAAATAGATTTTTTCATAGATAGAGATCGTTCGGCTACCGAATGTCATTCCTGGAACACATCAGGAGATAAAATATCAGCTGTAACAACGACTATAGATGACGAAGTGAAACTAAAAAATATTCCAAAAGTGGATTTCATTAAAATGGACATAGAAGGGGCGGAGCTTCGCGCTTTAAATGGCGCGCGGGAAACCCTGTCCCGCTTCAAGCCGAAGCTGGCTATTTGCGTCTACCACAAGCCGGAAGACTACAGCACCATCCCTCAAATGATTCGAGATCTTGGCTTGGGGTATAAATTCTACCTGAAGCACCATTATGTCAGCGACATAGAGACGGTCCTCTATGCTATTGCGGCATAGGCCATAGGCCCCTCACTTCCCTATTCCAATCCGCACCGCCCGGTTGGGCCTCTCTCCTTCCTTGTGCGGCAGCGGGCCTTTTGGCGTGCCCAGGTCCGTACGCGGGATCAGGCTTTCATCCGCGCGGATCAGGTATTCGCGCACGTTCCTGGACCGCTGCAGGGCCAGGTTGTTCAAGTCCTGGTCGGTTATTTCCGCTTTTTCCCGGATGATGCGCAGCATTTCTTCCGGCGGCAGCTTTTTTACCAGGCCGATGGCGTTGCGTTCTTTATCAAAGGGCTGGTCCGCGTAAAACTCAAACAGCAGATCCGCGTACTCCTCCGCGTCAACCTCCGGTCCCACCCGCATGTCTTCAATTTTGGACTTGGCGCGTTCCTGGCGGGAAAGGCTCTTATATTTTTCTTCCTGCATGAATCTCTTCAGGCGCGTTTCCAACAGGGCGGCCCGCTCGTCCGTATCGGACATGCCGGTCAGATCCATGAGCAGTTCCGGGCGTTTTTGCAGGACTTCCACCACGGTTTTCATAACGTCCAGGGCTTTGGCGTCCAAAACCGCGTCGCCGGGAGCGAATTCAATGAACTGCAAATCCGGGCCGCCGCCCAGTGCGCCGCCCAGGGTGATTATGTTGACCAGCAGGGAAAAGGGTGAAGTCATAATCTTCAGCATCAGGTTGCCGATGGCCTGGCCCACCACGTTGCCGATCTTGAACTGCGGATCGTCCAGGTTGCCGCTGATGGGCAGGAGCAGCTCGACGTTTCCGTTGGAATCCTGAAGCAGGGAAAGGCCCGCCTTGACGGGCAGATCCGGCGCGCCCGGCTCCTTGCTGCGCTCGCCCAGCCTCAGACGGGTAAGCACGGCTTTGTTCCGGGAGTCCAGCGTGTCCTGGTCGAATTTGGCCTCCAGCTTCAGGGAAAGCTTGCCGCCCTCCACCGGGTACCCCAGGTAGCGCGCCGCATAAGGCGATAGTGGAACCAAATCCAGATAGTTCATGGCAAACTTGGCCTCGCCGCTCAAGGGAAGACGCACGGGATTCATTTCCCCGTCCAGTGCCAGGGGCACGCCGTCCAGCTTGCCGCCGGTGCGAATGGAAGACACGCTGCCCGCCTCTGAGGTGAAGGAGCTCAAAGAAGCCTTGTAATCGTTGATCTTCAGGGTCACGGGCGGAGAGAGCCGCTCGTCCGTAAAGCGCAGAGTGCCGCCTTCCACCTGGATAAATTTTACGCTGACAAAAGAAAAGCCGCCCACCACACCGGCTTCTCGTTTAGCGGGCGCGGCATCCGCCTTAGAGACGGGCTTTGTGTCCGCCTCGCTCTTTTCCTCGCCCGCGATGCGGCTGAAATTGCTGCCGCCCTGCTTTAGCAGCACAAAATCCACGGTCGGCGAGTTCATTTTCAACGCGCCGATTTCCAGGCGCTTTCTTCGGCTGTCAAAGCTGAACTTGTCCACGTCCAGCAGGCCCAGGGCGAGCAGGCTTTTTTTATTTTGCGTAAGGCTGAGGCCGGTCAGACGAAACGCTCCGTCAACCTTCACATCATCCCCGGCCAGGCTTAAATCGCAGTTGGCGGAAAGCCCGCCGCGCTGCAGCTCCAGTTTGGCCTGCCGGGCTATGTAGGGAGCAAGGGGGGTCAGGGACAGGCGCTCCACCCCGGCCTTCAGGTCCAGCTTGAGCGGCTCCGGCTGTACTTTGCCTTTCAAATCCAGGATTCCGCTGTCCAGGGCGCCGGTGAGCGCGAAATCTATCGACCGGCCCATGTCTGAGGACACCGCCCCGGTTTTCAGGCTGAGCTTGTCCAGAACCAGGGGAGCGGCTCCGGGCGCCGCCACGCCGGCGTCGGCGAAGCTTACCCGCCCGGCGCTCATGTTCACCCCGGCCAGGTTGAGCTTCCAGGCCGGAGAGGCGGTTTTGGGCGTGGTAGAGGAGGCTTTCGCCCCCGGCCCGGCCTGGCCGGCCGCCTGGCCGTCCAGAATAACCCGTCCGTCCGCAAGGCGGACCAGGCGAACCTGCGGGGCATCCAGGCGCAGGGCTGCCGCGCTCAGAGTCTGTTTCGCCAAATCCAGGCTAACCTGTTCCAGCGCGGCGCGCTGCAGACTCAGGGGGGCTTCTTTGGCGCCCCGCGGCCGCAGGGCCAGCTTGTCCAGGGACAGGCCGCCCTTGCTCAGGCGCGCTTCAAGGCTCTTGTCCTTTTTAATCTCCAGGTTCACCTGGCCTCTGGTTCCAAGCAGCCCGGAATCCGCCTGCCAGCCGGCCAAAGATTCCAGGTGGGCGTTCAGGCGGCGCAAATCCAGCCCGTCCAGCGTAAAATCCAGTTCCGTGCCCGGCAGGGGCGGGCCTTCCGGCGTCGGCGTCAAATTCACCCGGCCGGACAACGCCAGGCTGCCGCCCAGCAAATCCGCCACCGCCAGGGTATATTCCGGCAGCGCGGCCGCGTTGGTGGCGGCCGGTCCAGCGCCCCGCGTGGCGTTTACGCCGGCGGCCGCCGGCAAGGCTTCATTGCCGGGCCGCTGTTCCGGCTTGAAGGCGGAGAAATTATGCAGGGTCACGTTTATTCCGGCCAGAGCGTATTCGGCCGGCGCGGCCAGGGTTTCGTCCTTAAAGCGCAGAGAACTCCGCTCCAGCCGCACTTCGCGGATTAGAAAGGGCGGCAGGCCGGGAAAAATTCCCTGAAAAGCCCCCGGCTCCTCCGCATGGGCGGTCTTTGTCTCGTCCGGGGCCGAGACCTGTTCCGGAGTCGGCGGCGCGGGGGCGGTTGCGTTTAAAACAGCGTTCGCACCAGCGCCCGGTTCTTCCACCGCCCCGGACGAAGTGGTTGTTTCTTGCTGAGCCGGCAATCCGGGCGCTTGCTTGGGGGTGAAATATTCAGACCAGTTCAGGACGCCGTTTTTGCGGCGCAGAGACAGAACTTCCACTTTTGTAAAGGTCAGAGATTCCACGGTAAATTCCGGGCGATCCAAAAAGCGGCTCTCCAGTTCCAGCACAGCGGATTCCAGAGCCAGAACCCGGCCATCCGCCGGAGAGTCCAGGGCCAGTTCATCCAGCTTCAACTGCCCGCGTAGGGTCAGGCTTAGGGGCTCTCCGGCCGGGCGCTGAAACTCCAGGCCAATCCGGGTGGAAAAACGCCCTTGGCTTACGACCAGGCTGGAAAAACCGGCCAGGTAATTCTGAAAAGGGATCAGATCAAGATTGTCGATATTAAACTCAAAACTGGTGCGCGGGTTGTCCGCAAACGGCGTGCTTTCCCCCCGCAGGACAAAAGGCCGCCCGTCCACCACCGCTTCCAGGCGTGGCTCCACGGCCACGGTATGGTCCGAGGGCAGAGAGGAAGTAAAAGGCACTTGCAGGAAAAGATCTGTTATTTCGTGCTTCTGGTCGTACAACTCGTCCGTAAAGTGGATTTTCCCGCCGAAAACAGCCAGGTTGGTCAGAATAAAGGGAAAAACCGGGGCGGGCTCCGGGTTTTCCTCCGCCGCCCGGGCGGGAATAAAGTCATGCATGGAAAGGCGGCCGTCCTTGCGCAGGACCAGATGGATTTCCGGATTGATCAGCTTGAGTTCGCCCAGACTGGGCGCCAGGCGGGAGATAAGAGGCAGGCCTGGCCGGGAATCCAGCGCTTCCAGGTATAAAAAAGGACTGCCGTCCGGGTGGGGCACACGCAGGCCAAAAAGCTCCAGCCGCAGGTTCAGGGGGTTGAACCTTATTTTCTCCAGGGTGCAGGACGAACCGGTCAGGGCGGAAAGTTGTTTTTCCATAACCCCGCGCAACACGCCCGGCAACACCCAGGCCCCGCCCGCCAGATAGATGATGAGCAGGCCGGCCAGAACCATGAGCCAGCGCCTGGGGCGACCGTTAACGAAAAACAAACGTTCAAGTGCGTTCATGGCTTGAGTATAACGTAAAATAAGCGCTAAGGCTATAAACGCAATGCGCACAATACCCGCCGGGCTCGCGCCGCACCGCAATGTGACGGCGAATCCGGCGCCGTCGCCCGGCACAAATAAAACAACCAAACTATATTATCATAACTTGGCTGTTTTATTTGAAAAACTGGCAGCGGGCATGAATTTGAACCTTCAATACGCTCCAGCGTGCCGAAATAACGCTCATTCTCGGGGCTTTGATGAGGCGTTTCTCAATCGCCCGATACCAAAGGTTAACCGGGGGCAAACCTGACAAGTATCAATTTTACATTTGTGGAGCAATTGACAAATGAATTACTCAGAGTGTGCTGCCCGGTCTGCGAAAAATACTTATGGCTTATTCGTCGGCTTTGGACATAGATTTTACTGCCG
>JAVBSC010000113.1:0-36609 GCA_031547305.1 Desulfovibrionaceae bacterium | reverse complement strand
AGAGTATTTCACCATCCACCATGGTCAGCATGACTTCATGCCCGCTGGACGCGTAGACCAGGCTGGAAACCGGATTATGCAGCGGCTGGAGGTTTGGGGCTTCAAGATCCAGAGCGATCAGATCCGCCGGACCGCCGGGTTTGAGGCGTCCAAGTTCCGGCCGGTGCAGGGCGGCGGCCCCGCCCAGGGTGGCCATGTCCAACACTTCCTGGGCCTTGGCCGCCGTGGGGGAAAGCGCGTGCACCTTGTGCAGCAGAGCGCAGGCGTTCATTTCCGAAAACATGTTCAGACTGTTGTTGCTGGCGGCGCCGTCCGTGCCCAGGCCAACCGGAATGCCGCGGGCCAGCATCTCCGGCACGCGGGCCACGCCGGAGGCCAGCTTCATGTTGCTCTTGGGGTTGTGGGCCACGGCAGCTCCGCTGGCGGCCAGCTCGTCCAGTTCCGCGTCTGTCAGATCCACGGCGTGGTCCAGGGTGGTCAGGGGGTGGAGCAGACCGGCGGCGCGGCAGAGTTCCAGCGGCCTTTTACCGTGCGCCTCCAGGCAGTTTTTTGTTTCCTGGCGGGTTTCCGCCAGATGGATGATCAGCGGCAGATTGCGTTTTTCCGCAAAGGCGGCGCAGCGCTCCAGCAGGGCCGGGCTGGTGGTGTACACGGAATGCGGGGCCAGGCAGAGGCTGATTCGAGGATGATTTTTCAGCTCGTCCGCCTGGCGCTCCACCAGCGAGAAGGCCGCGTCCTCGTCCGGGTAGGCGATTGACGGGAAGGAGAACAGCACCTCGCCGACCTGGGCTTTAAGTCCGGCCTTGTCCACGGCGCGGTAAACGTGCTCCTCGCCCAGGTACATGTCGGAAAAAGCCGTGCAGCCGGTACGGGCCAGCTCCGCGCAGGCCAGCAGCGTGCCCAGGGTCAGGAGTTTCGGGGTAAGATCCTTTTCCACCGGAAAAATATAGGAGTTCAGCCACTCCATAAGCGGCAGGTCATCCGCGAAGCCGCGCAGCAGGGTCATGGGCGCGTGGGTGTGGGAATTGATCAGGCCCGGCATAATCAGGGCTTCGCCAAGGTCCAGTCCCGTTTTGGGGCTGAACAGGACGGCGGCTTCCGCTTTTGGTCCAATCCAGAGGATTTTTCCGCCTTTTACGGCCAGAGCGGCGTCGCGCAATGCGGAACGGTCTTCGTCCTGGGTGATTATCCAGGCGGCGTTCAAAAGTGTGTCGCAAGGCGTGGGCATGGTCGGGCCTCCGGTTAGCGGGAGCGTTGTTTATCGGGTGAGGAAATCGCGGCATTCAGGCGTGAAGCCGGCAACGCGCCCATGCCGTCATCCTGGGCATGCGGGCCAAGAGCGCGCAGGTCATCCGCGATTTGCCGCTCCATGCGCGCGGATTCCATAAACATAAGGTAAGTCAAAACCAGGGCGGCGCTGTTGTCCGGGCTGTTGTCGCAAAGCTCCGCAAGCTGATCTTGCGGCAGGGTTTCCAGCAGGCGGTCCGCGAACAGCCCGGCCCATTTTTGATACAGCGTGTCCGGCGCCTGGGGGATAAGATTGGATAATTCGGCCGCCGCGTCTTCACCCAGGGGCAGGTTGAGGGCCAGAAAATCCTTGAGGGCCTCGGCCCGGCGCTCCGGGGAGCGGGAAAGCCGGGCCAGAACCGTGTTTATGATGTGCGCGCGGAATTCCGCCATGCCGGCCGCCTTGGAAGAGTGGAATAAAGTTTGAGGCCAGAAGATCTATACGTTAAGGCCCGCCCTTTCGCAACCAGAGTCGGATTAGAACCCATCTCCCAAAGCCCTTGGCTGCAAAAGCAGCCTTTGGGCATCCGCGGCGGCATTTTGGGAGATAGGTTCCAGAGCGGCGCGCCGCCCCGCCGCCCACCACAGTGATGCACGGGCCCGGCCGTTACAGGCTCTCGCCAAAATCCGCCCGGAATTTCGCGGCCAGTTTTTCCTGCCAATCGGAGCGTGGTCTTAAGCGTCCGGTGAAGAAGCGCAATATCCTGGGCTCCTCGTCCCATTCCAGCCCCCCGACCAGAGCGCGGTTTTCAAACAGCCAGTACAGGCGGTCCACCGCGTATTTGATTTGCGAGACGGTAAAGACGCGGCGCGGCAGGGCCAGTCGTACCAGCTCCATCTCCGCCAGGTGTTCCGACCCGTCCGGGTTGCGCTCTTCGGAAAGGGTGCCGCGTTCCATGCCGCGTATCCCGCCGGCGATGAAGACAGCCGCCGCCAAAGAGGCCGCCGGGAATTCCTCCTGTCGTATTCCCGGCAGGAAGGCCCTGGCGTTCAGGTGGCAGCCCAGCCCGCCGCCGGGCGTGACCACCGGCACGCCGCGGCTGACCAGCTCATCCACCATAAACCGGATGCATTCCGGACCGTGGCGCACCATATCGAAGTCCATGCTTTCCTCCAACCCCACGGCCAGAGCCTCTATTTCGCGCACGGACATGCCCCCGTAAGTCAGAAAGCCCTCGTACAGCGGCACCAGTTCCCGCATCAGTTCAAAGCTTGCCTTGTCGTTGGTCAGGATCAGGCCGCCGCGGGCGCAGCCCATCTTGCGGGCGGAAAAGTATATGATGTCGCTCAGATCGGATATGCGCCGGGTGATTTCGCGTATGGACAGATCCCGGCAGGCCGCTTCGCGCACTTTGATGAAGTACAGGTTGTCCGCCAGCAGCGAGGCGTCCAGCACCAGAGGGATGCTGAACTCCCGGCATATGGCGCTTGCCCCGGCCAGATTTTCCAGCGACCAGGGCTGCCCCCCCACCAGATTGGTGCCGGCTTCCATGCGCACAAAAGGAATTCTGCCCCGCTCTTTTTCCAGCAGGACGCGCAGGGCGTCCAGGTCCATATCGCCCTTGAATGGCTCGGCGCTTTCCAGAGCGTAGCCTTCCTTTTTCATCAGCTCGGCCACGGCGCCGCCGCGCAGGCCGATATGCGCTTTGGTGGTGGTGAAGTGGTAGTTCATGGGCACGATATCGCCCGGCTTCACAAACACGGCGGCCAGGATGTTTTCCGCCGCCCGGCCCTGATGCACCGGCAAAAGAAGCTCTTTGCCGAAAACGCCGCGCGCGGCCGCGGTCAGGCGCTCAAAGCTCATGGAGCCGGCGTAGCTGTCGTCGGCCTGCATCATGGCGGCCAGTTGCTTGTCGCTCATGGCGTTCACGCCGCTGTCGGTGAGCATGTCCAAAAAGATATGCTCGTTTTTCAGCAAAAAGGTGTTGTTGCCAGCCTTCCGAATGGCCGCCAGGCGCGTTTCCACCGGCGGCAGCTCCAGCTTCTGCACTATGCGCACCTTGTGCATTTCCAGGGGGAATGTGGCGTTTTCAAAAAATTTGATCTGGCTCATGATTTGCGCTCCCAAGTTACGGTTAAAGGTGAAAAAAAGAAGAGGCCCCTTTACGCGTCCGGTAAAGGGGCCTCTTGAAAACCGAGGAATGGCGCCTGTCAGAAAAGACTACAAGACCAAGCTCCTCTCAAGAGGTCCCGGTTTGTAGTAATAATACGCGGCCACAATGGCGGCGCCGCGTCTGATGTTGGCTGGCAGCATTCTGTCTCCGCTTTTTCGCGATGGATATCGTAGCGGATAATAACTTGCCCGGCGGATATGTCAAGCCTTCACCGACCGCGGAAGTCAGGCTTGACCGCTAAAGGGGCAAGGGCTATCTTGCCGAATCGCGTTGATTTATTTAAAGCTTTGTTTTTGGAGAAAATAATGAATAAAACTTTTTTGTTATTGCTGGCCGCATTTTTGGCCGTATCTTTTCAATTCACTTCCGCCGCCCCGCTGTGGGCAAAGGGGAACACCTTGGTAAAACTGGAAACGAACATGGGCGTGATTGTGGTGGAGCTTGACGATGCCAAGGCTCCCAAGACCGTGGCCAATTTCAAAAAATACGTGGAATCCGGCTTTTATGACGGCACGATTTTTCACCGGGTCATTGACAACTTCATGATTCAGGGCGGCGGCATGACCAAGGACATGAAGCAGAAGCCCACGGAAGCCCCGGTGCAGAACGAGGCCAACAACGGCCTGACCAACGCCAAGTACACCATCGCCATGGCCAGGACCAACGATCCGCATTCAGCCACGGCGCAGTTTTTCATTAACGTCAAGGACAACGCTTTTCTGGATCACAAGAGCCAGACCGCCCAGGGCTGGGGCTACTGCGTGTTCGGCAAGGTGATGGAAGGCCAGGACGTGGTTGACAAAATAAAGTCCGTGCCCACCAAGACCGCTGGTTTTTACGAGAACGTGCCGGTTGAACCGGTTGTGATCGAGAAAGCGACCATTGTAACCAAATAGACGTAAAAAATAAGGGAGCTTGTTATGCCTGATCTGCTTGAGGGAATAGTTGAAAACCTGCTCATGGGCCCCGGTCCGTCCTCCGTGTATCCCTCGGTATACAAGGCAATAGCCCGGCCCACCTTAGGGCACCTGGATCCTTACTTCGTCCGGATTATGGACGGCATCAAGGAACAGCTGCAAGAGGTCATGGGTACGGCCAACGAGCTGACCCTGCCCATGTCCGGCAGCGGCTCCGCCGGCATGGAAGCCTGTTTCGTCAACCTGATCGAACGTGGCGATCGCGTGCTGGTGCTGGAAAACGGCGTGTTCAGCAAACGCATGGTGGATGTGGCTTCCCGCCTGGGCGCCAATGTGGATGCGCTGGAAGGCGAGTGGGGCCGGGCCGTTGATCCGCAAAAGGTGGCGGAGCAGCTTAAAAAAGGCCCTTACGCCATAGTGGCCATGGTGCATGTGGAAACTTCCACCGGCGTGAGCAACCCGGTCCAGGCCGTGGGCAACCTGGTCCGGCCCAGCGGGGCGCTGTTCCTGGTGGACTGCGTGGCTTCCCTGGGCGGCGTGCCGGTGCGCATGGACGAGTGGCAGGTGGACGCCATGTATTCCGGCAGCCAGAAGTGCCTGTCCTGCCCGCCAGGGCTCGCGCCGTTGTCTTTTTCGCAGCGGGCCGTGGACAAATTGCAAAGCCGCGGGGACAAGGTGCCCAACTGGTACTTTGACCTGTCCATGATCATCAACTACTGGGCCGGCAAAACCCGCGTTTACCACCACACCGCGCCAATCAACATGGAGTACGCCCTGTACGCCGGCCTGAAGGCCGTGCTGGACGAAGGTCTGCCCAAGGTTTACGCCAGGCACGCCCGCCTGCGGGACAAGCTGGCGGCGGGCATGGAGAGCATGGGCTTTTCCGTTCTGGCCAGGCCGGAAGATAGGGCCATTCCCCTGAGCGCCTTTGTGCTGCCGGAAGGGGCGGAGGAGGGCAAGATCCGTTCCGCGCTCCTTAAGGAGCATCACATCGAGATCGGCGGCGGGCTGGGGCCTCTGGCCGGCAAAATCCTGCGTATCGGGATTATGGGCCACAGCGCCAGGGACGAGAACGTGGACAAGGTGCTGGCGGCCATTAAAACCTGCCTGTAAAAAGCATGGAATAAACCAAAGGCCGGGCGGAGCGACAAACTCCGCCCGGCCTCTTGTTTTGGCGGCGAGCCTGGCATGAAGGCGAAAAAGGCATGTATTCACGCGTGCGCGGGTGCCGGATTGGCATCTGGAAGAACTCATGGAGCATTTCACGGAGCGGTCCAGGATTTGGGCGTGGGGAGCCAGCATAGTGCGGTCCGGGAAGGCGGGCGTGTCAGCCTCCGGCCTTTGCGGAAGATTAAAATATAACATAAGGGTAAAGTTATTTTTTTATCAGACGATGAGCGGATTGTAAGCATGGCATGTCCGTCTCTTGATTTTAGGAGAGTTGGGATTGATTATGAAAGATTGCCGCTTAACCCCGCGTACTCAATCCGAGAGTATGTCCCAAGAAAGCAATGACTTGGCACGGCGTTTTGCGTGTGATGGCATAATCCTTGCTTCTCTCTCTCTTGACTCTAGAGTAAGTTCCTTATCTTTGCTGTTGCAAGCAGCAATCCTGATGTTTTTCCATCCCGCTTGCCTATTCTTTTTTTATCGATGCAGCCGGGCATTGGGGGCGTAGTATGGCGCTTACCCTCAATACCAATATGATGGCGCGCAATGCCTCGCGCAATTTGAGCAGCCACTATAAGCATCTCTCCACGTCCGTTCGCAGGCTCTCTTCCGGGCTGCGCGTGGGCACAGCCGCTGACGACGCGGCTGGCCTTGCCATACGCGAACTCATGCGCGCCGAAATTGCTACCATAAACCAGGGAGTACGCAACGCCAACGACGCCATATCCCTCATTCAAACCGCTGACGGCGCCCTCCAGATTGTCGATGAAAAGATGATCCGAATGAAGGAACTGGCGTCACAGGCCGCCACAGGAACCTACAATTCCGACCAGCGTTTGATGATCGATGCGGAATACCAGCAGATGGCCAGGGAAATCACCCGCATTGGCAGGGCCACCGACTTCAACGGCATCCGTCTGCTGGACGGCAGCCTGGAAGGCATCCATGATGGAGAACGCATGGGGCCCAGGACCGGCCCCAGGGGCAGCACGGACAACCTTCTGTTCGGCGGTATGCTGAAAATCCACTTCGGCACCGGCAATGATTCGGCTGAAGACTACTACTACATCCGGATTTTTGACACGACAAACATGTACCTCAACCTGGGCGATGAATTCAGCCTTGAGTCAATGGCTCCAGCGGAAATGACACGCCCCGTCCTTATGGGTATTGAGCTTAACCTGAAGTCCAGGATTGTGTCGGACAGACCCCTCACGCAAGAGGACATTGATGCGGGATTGATCACGCAAGCGCAATATGACGCGGCTTTTGACGCAACAAAGGCGGCTACTGAGGCCTTTATGCGAGAGGCTACCTATGGTTTTGACAGCGCCGCGAGTTTTATGTCTGCCTTCAACGCGACATTCGGGCCGTCAACCGTTCCGCGCGATACATCGTTTATCGGCCCGGAAGGTCTTACCTACGCGTATCTCGATGGGATGGGCGCTGCGGATGCTTCAGCCATGTATGCGGCGTACAATGCGCTTACAGGCGATGAGAAAGAAAAGTATCAACTTGCCTTCATGCGTAACTCCATAAAGAATTTTGGAGACCGTCTCAGCGATGGCAGCATATTTACGAATCCGGCTGGCAACCCTGGCGGCGTTGATTTTTTCGCGGGTGTTGATGCGAGCCTTCGGGATGAGATTGCCTGGTCCGGCACTTATGCCGCAAACCAGTTCCTGCATCTTCACACCTATGCCGGAAGAAACATCCGCACCCAGGAAAACGCGCAGCATGCCCTGGAATCCATTGATCGGGCCATGCTCAAGGTGGCCCTCAACCGCGGCAACCTGGGCGCGCTCCAGAACAGGCTGGAAAACACCATCAGCAACTTGCAGATCCAGGCCGAAAACCTGCAAGCGGCCGAATCCCGAATCTCCGATGTGGATGTGGCGGAAGAGATGACCAACTTGGTGCGGAACCAGATTCTCGCCCAGGCCGCTGTGGCCATGCTTGCCCAGGCCAACAGCATGCCGAAAATGGTTCTTAGCCTGATGGGGTAGCACGCCATCAAAAATTCCCAGCCGGGGGCACATACGGCCAATCACGTTCCAGGCCAGGATGTGCTTGGACTTGAACGCAAAGCCGGCATAATCAGAGCGTTACCCCCTGCCGTTGTCATCCTGAGCGCAGCGAAGAATCTATCTTCTAATCCTTCGGTTTTGCAATTTGGTGATAAAAAACGAGAAGATGGATACTTCGCTGCACTCAGGATGACGGGCGGATGAAGATGCGCTGGCCCTGTTCCGTCCATCCACCGCATTGACAGTCGGCGGCATCTGTGAGATTTATTACCGCTTTGCGGCTTTGCCGCCCGGTGGAACTTATTTTTTGGAGGATACATGGCAAAGGAAGATGCCATAGAGGTTGACGGCGTTGTACAGGAAGCCCTGCCCAACGCGATGTTCCGCGTGGAACTGGAAAACGGCCATGTCGTGCTGGCCCATATTTCCGGCAAAATGCGTAAATTTTATATTCGCATCCTGCCCGGCGACAAGGTTAAGGTGGAGCTTTCCCCTTATGACCTTACCCGCGGCCGGATCACTTACCGCATGAAGTAACGCTTCGCGTTCCGCCCGCGCGTCCGGCGCGGGCGCCGCCGCCACGCGTCCGGGCCATGCCGCCCGGCGTTTCCCTGAATTGCCTTCAGATCAGCAGCCTTATTCCGGCCAGGTGCTCCAATTCCTCGGCCAAAGCCAGGGCCTGGAACAAATCCGCGCCCCAGAACGCCGCTCCGTGCCGTTCCATCAGAACGGCCTGAAACTGCCTGGCTTTCAGGCCCACGGCCTTGGCCAGATCCTGTGTGCCCGGCTCCAGGGCCGGGGCGCTCCCCAGCCTGGGGATGATCGTGCCGGATTCAAAAAGCGGCAGATTGAGTTTTTCCTGAATATCCAGGGCCGGTTCGCGCAGGCTCAGGGCCAGCAGCTTTGGAGCGTGCACGTGCAGCACGGCCATGGCCTGGGGTTGGTTGCGGTAGATTTCCAGGTGCATGGAGCATTCGCTGGAGGCCCGGATTTCGTTGAGCGGGCTTCCGCTGGGAATATGCAGCAGCGCGAAGTCGCTTTCCCGCAGGTTTCCCTTGGCCGCGCCGCTTCTGGTGATCAGGCAGTTTTCGCCCAGGCGCAGGCTGGCATTGCCGCTAAAGCCAGGCATAAGCCCCTGAAGCCAGGCCCGATGGCAGATTTGGCTGATAGCCTCGCGTCCTTCTTTCTGAATTAATTTGCCGTACTCCATATGATCCCGCGCGGTGGCGAAGCCGCCGGAGCGGTTCGCGCCGGGCTTTGCCGCCAGGGCCGCATCCAGCTCCGGCAGGTTTGCCGTGAGACTGGCGAGCACGGCGTCAAAAGCTTCCCCATTGTTTTCTTTTTCGGACAGGGCAGGGGGATCCTGTCCTGCATCCCGGCTGGCCATGCGTGACTGCTCCGTAACGTCCGGCCCATAAATAAGGCTATTCTTATATTGGCCGTCCCTGAATATCATAGCAATTCGTTTATAAATCCAAGGCCGGCCGCAGGTCAAGTGAAGGCGAAAAAAAGCCCCCGGCGCCTTGCGGCTTCCGGGGGCGTTGAAGGCGACATGTGATTCTATTCTTCGGTTTTGGTCTTCTGGTATTCGGCCACTACTTTTTCCGTAACCGGAGCCGGGGCTTCCTCGTAGTGGTCAAACTCCATGGTGAACACGCCCTGGCCGCCGGTCATGGAGCGCAGGTCCGGGGCGTAGCGCAGCACTTCATTCATGGGCACGTGGGCCTTTATTTCCGTTATGCCGGCCAGGGAATCGGAACCCAGCACCTTGCCGCGGCGGCCTGAAAGATCCCCGATCACATCGCCCATGTATTCGTCCGGAATGGAAATGGTGATGATGACAATGGGTTCCAGCAGAATGGGCTTGCAGGTTTCCATGGCTTTCTTAAAGGCCAGGGAGCCGGCGATTTTAAAGGCCATTTCCGAGGAGTCCACGGTGTGGTAGGTGCCGTCGTACAGGCGGGCTTTAAAGTCCACCAGGGGGTAGCCTGCCAGGAACCCGCGGGCCGAGGCTTCCTGAATGCCCTTATCCACGGCCGGAATGTATTGGCGCGGCACCACGCCGCCCACAATGGCGTCATCAAACACGTAGCCAGTGCCGCGCGGCTGTGGCTCGAATTCCACCCAGCAGTCGCCGAACTGGCCGCGCCCGCCGCTCTGCTTTTTGTGCCGGCCCTGGACCTGGGCCTTGCCCTTGATGGTTTCCCGGTACGGCACCTTGGGGGTTTTGAGCAGAATTTCCGTTTTGTAGCGGCGCTTGGCCCGCTCCACGGAAATTTCAATATGCAGCTGGCCCATGCCGGAAACAAGGATGTCGCCGGTTTCCTCGTCGCGGTAAAGCTTAAGGGTGATGTCTTCGTCCAGGAGCTTCTGCACGGCGGAAAAAGCCTTGTCCTCGTCGCCTTTTTCCTTGGGGGCCAGGGCGTAGGAAATGAGCTGCGGCGGCAGAGCCGGGCGCTTGAACACAAAACCGGCTTTTTCATCCGCCAGGGTGTCGCCGGTACGGGTGTTTTTAAGCTTGGCTATGGCCACCAGGGCGCCGGGGCCCAAGGGTTCTTTGGTCGGAGTCTGGGTTTTGCCGGCCAGGAGTATGGGAGTGCCCAGTCGCTCGTTTTCCCCGCTGGTCATGTTCCTCAGCGTGCTGTCGCCGGAAATGGAGCCGGAGAACACGCGGGCAATGCTGAGCTGGCCGGCGAAGGGGTCGGCTATGGTTTTAAAGACAAAGCACACGGCCGGGCCGTCTTCGGCCACTTTCAGGACCTTGCCGTCTTCGCCGGCTATTTCGTCCCGATCCAGCGGGGAGGGCAGCAGGTTGGAAATAACGTCCATAAGCTGCGCTCCACCCTTATTTTCCAGGGCGGCCCCGGCGATTACCGGCACCAGTTCGCCGGAGAGCACGCCCACGCGCAGGCCCTTCCGGATTTCCTCGTCGCTTAGGGAACCTTCCTCCAGATATTTCTCCATCAGGCTCTCGTCGCTTTCCGCAATGTTCTCAATGACGGATTCGCGCAGGGCGGCCATTTCATCCTTCAGATTGGCCGGAATATCCCCTTCCTGGACCTTGCCGTTTTCTCCAAAAATCAAGGATTTGCCCGCCAGCACGTCCACCAGGCCGGAAAACTGCTCGTGCGCGCCTATGGGGGCGTACAGAAGGGCCGGTTTTATGCCCAGAATGGCGGACAAGCCGGAAAAGGCCATGGTAAAGTCCGCCCGGTCGCGGTCCACCTTGTTGATGAAGCAGCAGGCGGGCAGCTTGGCGCCTTTGACCGATGCCCACTGCTTTTTGGTCAGGGGGCGCACGCCGTCCACGGCGTCAATAACAAAAACGGCTGCGTCAACGCCGGCCAGGAGCATGTCCATGTCGCCGGTAAAATTTCCGTCGCCGGGCAGGTCCATCATGAAGTGGCGGGAACCGTTCCAGTTATATGTGGCGAATCCGGGCTGAATGCTGCCCCGGCGTTTGATTTCTTCAGGTTCGTAGTCCAGGGCGGTGGAGCCGTCTTCAATCTTGCCCAACCGGTTGATCACTCCAGTCTGGAAAAGGAGCATTTCCGCCAGAGTGGTTTTTCCACAACCGCCCGTACCGACTACCGCGTAGGTTCTTTGTGTTTCAACAGCCTTGGACATAGCATCTCCCTTAAACAATTAGCGTTGGTAATTCCCCGCCCGGCAGGGATTCCAGACCGGCCGGGGCATCAGTCTTCAGTCGTCCAACATCCTGACAAATCAGGATTTTATGTTCAGATGGATTACCTTGTTCCAAAAACATGAAGTTCTGTTTTAGGTAGGGTGGAGCACAAAAGTCAAGGCCAATCTTGGGGCTGTTTGTTGATTTGTTCGCTGGCAAACGTTGTATCCGGGGTTGGTAAAAATAGTTCCGGGCCGTGTTTGCGAATATGGAGAGTTTGCGTCCGATGGCGCGGCGCTTGTCCGGTGTCCGGCTTATGAAATCAGTGGGAGACAGTTAATATTGTGGCGCATAAAATTTGTTTTGCTAAAAAGGCATGTATGTCCGAAAATGGCGAGTGGTTTTGTGAAGGAAAAGCTATTCCTGCTCAAGAGGGAGACGAGCTATGCAAATCACTGACAGCCGCGCGTGGTACGCCGCGTTCAAAGCAAAAGACGCCAGGTTCGACGGACGCTTTTTTGTGGGGGTTTCATCCACCGGCATCTACTGCCGCCCCATATGCCCGGCAAAGCTGCCGAAGGAGGAAAACTGCACCTTTTACGAGTCCGCCGCATCCGCCGAGCAGGCCGGATACCGGCCGTGTCTGATGTGCAGGCCCGAGCTCGCGCCAGGCTCGGCCCCAATCGACGCGACTTCCGCCCTGGCCCGCAAGGCGGCGGGATTGCTTGAGGAGAACTGCGGGAGCGGACAAAACATGGAGGAATACGTTCACCGGCTTGGTTGTTCGGATCGGCATTTCAGGCGGGCTTTTACAGCCGTGTTCAGAGTTTCGCCCGTCCGGTATCTTCAGACGTGCAGATTGCTGCTCGCCAAAAACCTGCTCACGGATACGGCGCTTTCGGTGACGGACGTCGCCATGGCGGCCGGCTTCGGCAGCCTGCGGCGCTTCAACGATCTTTTCAGGAAGCAATACCGCCTGTCGCCAACCGCTTTGCGCAAGCAGGCCGCGAATATCAAAGGCAATGACGGCAACGTTACGCTGACCCTGGCCTACCGCCCGCCGTACCAGTGGCGGACGATGATTGACTTTTTGGCCGGGCGCGCTATTCCCGGCGTGGAAGCCGTCAACGACGACAGCTACATGCGGACCGTCCATTATGTGAATGGGGAGCAACAGCGGGTTTGCGGATGGGTGCGGGTGGGTCACCGTCCTCAAAAAAACGCGCTGGCCGTCACAGTCAGCTCAGCGCTGTTGCCCGCGCTGCCCCTCATGCTTGCTCGCGTCCGCAACCTGTTTGACCTGTATTGCTATCCGGACGCGGTTTACGAAACTCTGTCCGTAATGAACAACATAAGACCCGGACTTTGCGTGCCGGGCGCCAGGCTTCCGGGTTGTTTCGAGCCTTTTGAAATGAGCGTTCGGGCGGCGCTGGGCCGGAGGATGACCGTGAAAGCGGCGGGCGTTCTGGCCGGGAGGCTCGCGGAAGCGTATGGAATGCCCGTTGACACGGGCGTGGAAGGGCTGACCCGCACATTTCCTTCCGCCCAGGACATCGCCGCTCTGGACGGCGACATTGCGGATCGCCTTGGCCCTCTTGGCATAACGCGCACGCGGGCGAACGCCATATTTGCCTTGGCGCGCAAAATCGTGAACAAGGAAATTGATTTCGCCCTTTGCGTTCAGCCGCAAACGGAAATCGAAAAACTGCTGTCCATTCCGGGTATCGGAAGCTGGACAGCCCAATACATCGCTATGCGGGCCATGGGCTGGCCGGACGCTTTCCCGCATACGGATCACGGCGTCAAAAAAGCTCTTGAGCCGCTATCCGGGAATGAAATTCTTGAAATGGCGGAAGCCTGGCGCCCGTGGCGCGGCTACGCGACGATCAATTTGTGGAATTCCTTACAGGAAATTTAGGAGACCGCCATGTTTTATTCGACCACCCATGCCTCCCCTTTAGGAGCGATCCTGCTGGCCAGCGACGGTGAAAACCTTGTCGGCCTGTGGATGGACGGGCAGAAATATTTTGCCGCAACGGTACAGGGCGCGATTGAGGAAAAGCCAGACCTGCCGTTTTTCGCCAGGGCAAAAAAGTGGCTGGACGCGTATTTCGCTGGCAAAAAGCCCGCCATTTCCGAATTGCCCCTGGCGCCCGTCGGCAGCGGGTTCAGAAAAGCCGTTTGGGGCATTTTGTGTGAAATCCCCTACGGCCAATGCGCGACATATGGGGAAATCGCAAAAAAGATGGCCGCCCGCATGGGCAAAAAAAGCATGTCCAGCCAGGCGGTCGGCGGCGCGGTGGGGCACAACCCCATTTCCATCATCATCCCGTGCCACCGTGTTGTCGGCTCCAATGGCAGCTTGACCGGGTATGCCGGGGGCATCGGCAAAAAAGTGAAGCTGCTCGAACATGAAGGTGTTGATACGTCCAGGTTTTTTATACCCGGCAAAGGCACGGCGTTGTGAGTGAAGCCGCCTTGTCCGGCCTGGCCGCTCCATTTCCAGTTATGTCCAGCCCGGCGCGCCGGCCCTGTCGGCCATGAGCGCGGCGGCCTGGTCCAGAGTGTTCCGGAGCTCCCGCATAATCACGGGTTTTGACAGATAAAGATCCATACCGTTACGTAAAAAAAGTTCCCGGTCTCCGGACATGGCATGGGCGCTGACGGCCGCGACCACAAGATTCCTCGGGATTCCGGCGCGGAGCCGGCAGTCCGGGAATATGGCGCGGACCAATTTTTTTATTTCTTCCGACGGAGTTATGTCTTGCGTGTCTCCGGAGCGGATGCGCCGGATCAGTTCCAGTCCGTCCATTTCCGGCATCTGTATGTCCGTCAGAAAACAGTGGAAGGGGTGGAGCAAAAGGGCCTCCACAGCCTCCCGGCCGTTGGACACGCACACGGCGCGGTGTCCGGTTTTTTCCAAAAAAGACAGCATGGCGAAGCGGCTGATCCGGTCGTCCTCCGCTACGAGCACATCAAGGGATGCGCCGGTGGGAGGCACGGCCTCCGGCCGGAGGACCGGCCTGGCCTGTTCCGGCCCGGGCGTGCTCAGGGGCAGTGAACAGTGTATGGTCGTGCCTTCGGCCTCCGCGCTGTCCACGGTAATGCCGCCGCCCATAAGGCCGGAGAGCCGCTTTACAATGCCAAGCCCAAGCCCTGTTCCGGGGTATTTGCGCGTCCTGGAATTGTCCAGTTGCGTAAACGGGTTAAAAATAGCGCTGTGCATTGCCGGGGCTATGCCTATGCCGGTATCGCGCACGGAAAAGTATATCCAGCTGTCGCCGTTGCGGCTGGCGGGCAGCTTGCCGCATTCCACGCGGATTTCGCCTTTTTCCGTGAACTTCATGGCATTGCCCACAAGATTGAACAGAATCTGGCGCACTCTGGCCTCATCCCCCATGAGCAGGGGGGGCAGATTATCCGCCAGATCCGCGGAAAGCGGAATGCCGCGTTTTTCCGCTTCCACCTGGAACAGGCTTAACGTGGAGCGGAAGGTGGCTCTTATGTCAAAGGGCGCGTGACGCAGCTCCATTTTACCGGATTCAATGCGCGAAAAATCAAGAATGTCGGAAAGTATGCGCATCAGAGCCGCTCCGGATTGCCCGGCCGTGCGCACGTACTCCAACTGCGCGCCGGAAAGCTCCGAGGTCTCCAGAAGCTGCAGCATGCTCAGCATTCCGTTGAGCGGCGTGCGCAGTTCGTGGCTGATGTTGGCCAGGAATTCATCCTTGGACTGATTGGCGTGTTCGGCCGCCGCTTTGGCCTTTTGCAGCGCCTGGACGAATTCGCGCCGCCTCAGCATGAGCATCGCTCCTTTCAGGAACAGCTCAAGCTGGTACATGTCCATTTCGTCGTAGTCCACAGCCTTGTTGCACACAGCGGCCAGGCAGACCAGGCGGCCTTCCTCGCGTATGGGCGCATGGATGCAGCGCATGACCTTGAACTTGCCGGCAAAGGCCAGGTGAACCGGTTTTTGTCCGTCTCCGTTCATGATTACCAGCTCCGCCTGGCTCAGCGGCTGGTTCTGTCGCGCTCTGCAGTCGCCAGGCACGCGATCCGTCGGCAGATCCGATTTGTCGAAGCGTATGTAGTGACTCAGGGACCACTCCATTCGTCCTGTTTCCGAGCCTTCGCCGTCCGGAATGAAAATATAGCCCTTGGCGCTGCCGGTCAGACGGGTGATGCTTTCCACGACGAAGCGCCGCACCGCGTCTTCCGAGGCGTCCTCCATGGCGGTAAGATCGTGCAGGGCCTCCAGGCGCATTTCATTCAACCTGGCGTACTGCTCCGAGCGGACCAGGGCGGAGAGGTCGCGGAACTGGGAAATGACGGAAACAACCGCGCCTTCCTCGTTGAATTCCGGCCAGAATGAATATTCGCCAGTCACTTCGCCTTTACGCGTCGTTCTGAAGGTTGTCGTGGCGCGCACAACCTTGCCCGTGTCAAAAACCGCCTGCACGTTCCCCTGCATAAAATCCATATGCCCGTCATCAAGCCCGGCGCTTTCCACGGTTTCGCCGCCCAGCGTGGTCGGCAGGGCCAGATAACTCCCAAGCAGCGGGTTGGCATACAGGGGGAACAGTTCGCGGTCAAAGCGAATCATAAGGTCAGGCGAATTGTCCAGCATGGCCTTGTAGGCGGAGGCGGTGTTGGAAGCCGCGTTAACCTGAAAACGGGGATTGACACGCAGGCGCGAGATGTTAAACACGAATCCGGCAACCTTGGCCGCAACGCCGTTTTGCCGTTCCGAGACCCAGCCCTGGAGCATCAGCCAGATCCAGCTGCCGTCGTAGCGGCAGATACGGAAGGCCTCCTCCACGGTTTCAGTTTTTTCGGAGCGGATTGCCCGCGCGCTTTCGCGCAGTGACTCAGCATCTTCAGGATGAATCCTGGCCCACCAGGTTGCCGCCAGCGGTTCGATGGGGTGGTCGTCCGGGAGCAAAAGGATTTTACGCCATTCCGGCGAGAATTTTATAGTGCCGGTTTCCAGCGTCAATTCCCATGAAGCCGGCTTGTTAACCGTGGGAAAAATCTTTGGCGCGGATAATTCGTCCGCAAGTGAAGCGGACAAATTATCCTGGTTGTTATCTTTTGCCATAAAAAATTCCGGCCGCAATCAGCGCGGCTGATAAAGGAAGGCCTGCGGAGCACAATGCGCTGAAGTTTTGCTGATATATAGTCATATATTTTTATATATTTATATCAAAATAAAAAATAAGCAAACATGTTTATTGGGCTTGTGTCATGGGTTGCCGCATGTTTATTCTGAGCATGACAGTCTAATAAATCCATTTTGCGGATCTGCGATCTTTGGGAAGAATCCATGACCGAAGTGTTGTTCGCCATGCTGCCGGTTTTTTTGATTCTCGCCGCCGGCCTGGCCGCCGACCGGGGCGCTTTTTTGCCGCCAACCTCCAGCCTGGTGTTGAACGTCTACATACTGCGCTTCGCCTTGCCGGTTCTTTTGCTGCGCATCATCGCCGGGGCGGAGCCGGGGGAACTTTTTCAGGGCCGGCTCTGGTTTGGCCTGCTGGCGACGCAGTTTACGGCTTACGGCCTGGGCTATGCCTGGGATTTTTTTCTGGCGCGGCGCGGCCACGGGCCGGCCGTAATCACGGCCATGTCCTGCAGCTGTTGCCTGAGCGCCTTTGTCGGACTGCCCGTCATCATGAACCTTCTGCCCGGCAACCGTGAAGCCATGGTCATGGCCGCCATTCTTTCAATCACCCCGACAGTGGGCATCGCCGTGGCCCAAATGCAGCTGGATATCCAAAAAATGTCCGGGGGTTCGGCCAAAACCGGGGAGCTGTGGCGTATTCCGCTTCGGGCGCTGTTTTTAAACCCCATGGTTTTGGGCATGCTCGGCGGCGTGGCTTTATGCCTGGCCGGCACAGGGCTCTGGGTGCCGCTGGACCGGGCCGCCGCCATGGTTGGGAATACCGCCGCGCCCTGTGCCCTGCTGTCTTTGGGGCTGGAAATCCGGAACAAGCTGCGGGCGGGATTCGCGGCCAAGGGCGCGCGCAAGGGCCGGCACCAGGCCGGCATTGCGCTGGTCAAGCTGCTGGCGCACCCATTGCTGACCTGGGGCCTTCTGGCCCTGTGCGGGGTGGACGGCGTCTGGCTGGCCGTGTGCGTGATTATGTCCGGCACGGGTACGGCCGTTGGCAGCTACGTGGTGGCGGACCTCTATAAAATAGTGCCGGAAGAAAGCGCCCTGTCCGTGGTCATCACCATCAGCCTCAGCCTGATCACGCTTTCCGCATTTGCCTATGCGTTTAAGGCAATGGGGTTTATCTGAAGCATTTTAGAGCGATTTCAAAGTGAAATCGCCAGGCGGACGCGAAGCGTGTCGCGTATCCTGAGAATCCAGCATTGCTACAAGCTAAACCCTATGTTCATGGCGATGCGGCCCTTTAACAGGCCGCCCAGGGCTCCGGCTCCGATCACGCGGACTTTCATATCCGGCTTCTTCCGAGTTATCACGTCCGCCGTTATATAAAATGGAAATATTTTATTTTGAATCCTTTTTGGGGGCAAACACCCGGCCACGCACCACGGCCTGGTTGCCGAAGCGCTCTCTGGCTTTGTCCAGGGCTTTGTCCAGAGCTTTCTGCTTTAAGGAGTCCCTGGGTTTTTTGCTCCGGCCGGCCTCCGGGGCCGGCAGCAGACTGAGCTGTTCCGGCCCGGGCCGGCCGGAGTCTTCCCCGAAGCGGGAAATCCCCAGCCCGATCAGCCGGACGGGCCGCAGGGGCAGGAGTTGCTCCAGCAGCCCCCTGGCGGCGTCAAATATGGTCTGGGTCGAATTTGTCGGGGAATCCAGGCTGAGGCTGCGGGTTATCTGGGTAAAATCCGCGTATTTGACTTTAAGAGTAATGGTGCGGCCGCTCAAATCCTGGCGGCGCAGGGAAGCGCCAACGCGTTCAGCCTGGCGCATCAGCCAGGCGCTTAAAAATTCCGGATCCGCGCTGTCCTCGTCAAAGGTGTGTTCCGCGCTTTCGGATTTGGCGTCCGTGTACGGCTCCACCGCGCGCTCATCCTGGCCGGAGGCGCGGCGGTAAATTTCCAGCCCCATCTTGCCCAGGCGGCGTTGCCAGAATTCCGGCGGCAGGTTGAGGATGTCGCGGCAGCCGCGCACGCCCAGACTGTGCAGAACTTCCAGCGTTTTTCCGCCAATGCCGGGTATTTTCTGCAGAGGCAGCTTGTCCATAAAATCGCTGACCCGCTCCGGGTGGATTATGGTGCAGCCGTCCGGTTTTTTCTGGTCCGAGGCGATTTTAGCCAGAAACTTCACCGGAGCCAGCCCCACGGAGCAGGTCAGGCCGGTTTTTTCCAGGACCGCCAACTTGATTTTTTGCGCCAGTTCCTCCACCGGGCCGAAAATGCGCTCAAGGCCGCTGGCGTCCAGGTAGGCCTCGTCCACGGAGGCTTGTTCCACCACCGGGGAAAAATTGCGCAATACAGCCATAATCTGGCGGGAAACCTCCTGGTACCGGGCCATACGCACCGGCAGGAACACTCCTTGCGGGCAAAGGCGGCGGGCCTGGAACATGGGCATGGCGGAATGCACCCCAAAGCGCCGGGCTTCGTAAGACGCGGCGGAAACCACTGAACGCGGCCCGGCCCCCCCTACGATTACCGGCTTCCCGGCCAGTTCAGGCGCGTCCAGGCGCTCCACGGAAGCGTAAAAGGCGTCCATGTCTATGTGCATAATCCAGCGCTGCATATATAGTATTGTAACACGGGCTGAAGTAATGTTAAAGTGCGTTGGGGGATGGAGGATTGCATATGGCGGCGCTGTACTGGTTGGCTTTTGGCGACATCCATAACAATATCGGCCCGTTGGAGTCCCTGCCCGGTTTGCGGGAAGCGGCCGGGGTTATTGTGACCGGAGATTTGACCTTTGTGGGCGGCGTGCGTGACGCGGCCAGGGTTTACAAGGCTATTGCCGGGCATAACCCGAATATTTTCGCCCAGGTGGGCAATATGGACAAGCCGGAGGTCACGCCCTGGCTGGAAGGCAAAGGCGCCGGCATGCACGCCAGGGCGCGGGCACTTACCCCCGGCCTGGCGCTTATCGGCCTTGGGGCTTCGCCGCCCACGCCTTTTGATACCCCAAGCGAGTACCCGGAATCCGAATTGGCCGCCTGGCTGGAGGGGGCCCTGGCCGAGGCCGGCCAGTATAGCCGCCTGATTCTGGCGGCCCACGCCCCGCCGTACGACACCGTCTGCGACGTCCTGCCGAACGGCGCGCATGTGGGCAGCACGGCCGTGCGCGCTTTCATCGAAAAAGTCCAGCCGGCGCTCTGCCTGTGCGGCCATATCCATGAAGCGCGCGGCCAGTGCCGCATCGGCAATACCCAGGTGATCAATCCCGGCGCTTTCGGCAGCGGCGGCTATGTGAAGATCAGTTATGACGGGAAGGAGCTGGCGGCGGAACTGCTGAAGATCTGATTGCGGGGGCGCGGCCCGTTTGAACGGCCTTATTCAAATAAATATCCGGTGGAAAAAGCCCAGAGCAGGGAAGGGGTGAGCAGTTCCGGCATATCGCGGAGCATGGATTCCAGTTCGTCCTGGTCCATGAAGATGCCGGAGTCCACTTCTTTGGGGTTGGGGCGGACCTGGCCACCCGCCGGGGCGCTTAAAAAAAGGCTCATATGGGCGTGGCCGGTTTCGGCGGAGGCCGGGGTGGAGGCTTTCCACTCCAGGTCCAGGCCGCTTACGCCGAGTTCCTCCTCAAGTTCGCGCAGGGCGGCGTCCAGGCGGGATTCCCCGGCCAGCACGTGCCCGGCGGCGGAAACGCACCAGTAGCCAGGGAAAATACTTTTGCGCGCGGCGCGTTTTTGTATATAAACCCGGTTGTGCTGGTCCCTGAGGCCGACCAGGACGATCCGGTGGTCCAGGCGGAATTGAAGGATCTTGCCGCGCGGCATGATCATGAGCGGACGATCCCGCGCGTCAATCACCTCAAGGCGTTCTTCGTCTTCGCCAGATATGGGGCCGGATGCGGATGCGCTTGTCTTTTTACGGATTTTATTCATAATGTATCGTCAGGGTTGAAAATGATTTGCGGTGATAATCTTACAGAACTGTTTCCCGTTGGGCAAGACGGACAGGATCGGGTGGAGGGGCACAGGTTTTGCCGCCTTTCCTCCCGGCATCTTGACGCGGTGCTCAGGCTGGAAGCGGCCTGCTTTGCCGTGCCCTGGACCAAGGTTCAGTACCTGGGCATGATGGACGCCGGGTTATGCCGCCTGTTCGGGGCTTGCGGCCCGTCAGGCCTGGCGGCTTACGTGGCGGCTGGCTTTTACCCTTCCGCCGGTGAAGTGGAGATATTCAACATCGCCGTGGAGCCTGAAGAACGCGGCAGGGGGCTGGCCCGCCGGCTTCTGGGCCTGGTTTTGCGGGCGGCCGGGCAGAGCGGCTTTACCCGGGCCGTTCTGGAAGTCCGGGCCGGAAACGTGCCGGCCATAAAGCTTTATGAAGGGCTGGGATTTACCCGTTGCGGACTGCGGCGGGGCTACTATTCGGATAACGGCGAAGACGCCCTGGTTTATGAATGTGTTTTACCAAGAGGATGAATATGAAAAAGTTAATGGCTGCCAACTGGAAAATGTATAAGACCCGCGCCGAAGCCGCTGATACCGCCAAAAAACTGGTGGCCCTGGCGGGCGCATTGCCGGCGGACAGGGAAGTGGCGATTTTCGCGCCTTTTACCGCCTTAGGCGCTTGCGCCGAGGCTTTGGCCGGGGCCAAAGGCTTTTTTGCCGGCGGGCAGGATGTTTACCCGGCCCAGGAAGGCGCTTTTACCGGAGAAGTTTCCCCGGCCATGCTTAAGGATTGCGCCTGCCGCTTTGTGCTGGCCGGGCATTCGGAACGCCGTTCCGTTATTGGCGAAAGCCCGGAGTTTGTCGGGCAAAAGACCGCTTTTGCCCTGAAGAACGGCCTGGACGTCGTCCTGTGCGTCGGGGAGTCTCTGGAAGAGCGCGAAGGCGGCCGCCTGGAGCAGGTGCTGCGGACGCAGCTTAAAGCCGGACTGTCCGACGTGCCGGAGGATTTCGCCCCGGACTCTCTTTCCATAGCCTACGAGCCGGTCTGGGCCATCGGCACCGGCAAAGTGGCCGGCCCCCAGGAAATACTGGAGGCTCACCGGCTGGTCCGCAAACTTCTGGCGGATCGCTTCGGGGCCAAAGCCGGGGGCATGCGCATTTTGTACGGCGGCAGCGTGAAGCCGGAGAACGCCGCGCAAATAATCGGCCTTGACAATGTGGACGGAGTGCTGGTAGGCGGAGCATCGTTACAGGCGGAGTCTTTCAGCAAAATCGTGACGGCCTGAGGCCGGACGTTCTGGGACTTTTGCCCGCGCGGTACATTTTACGCCAATCAGGAGCAGGAACTTGGAAAATTTAGTCCTTATACTTCACATCGTGGCCTGTGTGCTTCTTGTCATTCTTGTTTTACTGCAATCAGGCAAGGAAGGTATGGGCGTCATTTTCGGCGGCGGCAGCTCCTCTGTTTTCGGCAGCGGCGGCGCCGGCGGCATCCTGGTGAAGCTCACCGCCTTTGTGGCTCTGGTGTTTCTGGGCACCTCTCTGGGGTACAATATACTTATTTCTTCCAAGGTGCCCAAGGAATCCAGCATTATTGAACACGTGAACATTGAAAGCCAGGCCGCTCCCGCTCCCGCTGTCAACTCCACCCAGGGCGCGCCGGCCAAACAATAGAGCATTTAACGCGCGAAATAGTCGCAGGCGGCTTTGCTTGCCTACGACTATTTCGCGGCAATCCACGCGTTTCATTCGCGATTTGTTCCGGCATTTTTCGCGCCGTGGTGGTGGAACTGGTAGACACGCCGTCTTGAGGGGGCGGTGTCCAAAAGACATGAGGGTTCGAGTCCCTCCCACGGCACCATTTTTCAAGGGGCCGCAGCCTGGTCGGGTTGCGACCCCTTGATCTGTGTTATGCTTTTGTCAGGGTTTTGTTATGCGTCTTTTTTCGTATGCGAACAGAGAGCGTAAGCGCTGAAGCAATGATCATGACGATGCCAAGAGCTTTTAACGGTGTAATGGCGTCGTGAAAAACGGAAACCCCGATGATGCTGGCGACTATGGGCTCCACAGTGGCCAGCACAGCCGCTTTGCTGGCTTCCAGATGCTGAAGGCCTTTTGTGTACAGAAGGTATGGCAAGGCGGCGCTGATAAGGCCGAACCCGGCGCACAGCAGCCAGGTATGGCCGTTTGTAAGTACAGATGCGACTTTGCCAATGTTGGAAATAGGCAGCAGTGCGGCGGAGCTGAGTATAAACGTATACGCAATGATTGTTTCCGGTCGATATCTGGTAAGGGCGCTTCTGGCAAAAATACTATATAGAGCGTAAGCAAAGCCGGCGCTTATTCCAAAAAACACACCAATTGGCTCGATTGCGGCTTCACTGCTTTCCAACATTCCGGAAACAAGAAAACAACCAATAAAAGTGAAGGCAACAGCCCAGGTTTTTTTTGCCGTGATCCGTTCCCCGAAGCAAAATACAGCCATGATCAAGACAAAGACAGGCGATGTGTAGAGAAGAACTGAAGCCACAGACATGGAACTCAAGGCAATGGCGTTAAAATTGCACCAGGTAAAGAGAGACAGGCTGACCACTCCGGTGCCCACAAAATAGAGAATATCCCCGGGGGATATTATAAAAATTTTCCGATTGACCATAAGGAGATAGATCACGAAAATAATCGCGGCTGTGGTGACCCTTATGCAGGCGATCTGCAACGAAGTCAGCCCCAGGAGCGAAAAATTGTTGACAAAAAATCCGGTGCAGCCCCAGCCTGCCGCTCCGAGCATTACACACAAAGATGCTTTTGTTTCTTTATTCATGAGTCGTTACTGCCTTGCCCCGCCCCTGTAACAGCGTTCGCGCGCTGTTACAGGGGGCAAAGACGCAAGGCTCTACATCCTATTTCTTCCAGTCCGGTATGGGCAGTTGGACCATCTTCATGAACTTGTCCGTGATGATGTCATTTTTTTCCAGCCTGGCGATCTCTTCAGGCGAAAAACGCCCGATCCCGGCGAAGAAATTGGCCATTTGCGCCTGCCAGACTTCCGCCTTGCACGGCCCGCCGCTCTTGTCTATTATGGCCAGAGACTCATCATAGCTCCAGCGTGGGCAGTTTTCCAAATCCTTCTTGGCGTCTTCCTGGTCCATTTTTATGCCGCAGAAGTCCACCATAAACTTCTGGTATTCCGCGACCAGGCGCGGACTGGAGCCCTCTTCGCGCAGCATGTTGGAGGCGCGGAACCAGACGCGCAGGAACTTGGCCACCAACTCAGGGTTCTTGTCGCACCAGTCCTTGTCGCCGACTATGGAGGCCCAGGTGAAGGATCCGACTTCCCTGTTGGCGGCGGCCTTGAACCAGCCTCTTTTTTCCGCCGCGAAGGTAAACGGGGTCCAGATGGCGACTCCGTCGCCGATGCCTTTTTCAAAAGCCGGCACAGTCGAAGGCTGCTCCATATTCACCAGGGTGACGTCGGATTCCTTGAGCCCCAGAACCTCCAGCCACCTGCCGATCAAATAGTGGACGTTGCTTTGCGCCGTGTAGAGGATCTTCATGCCCTTGACGGTTTCCGGGCTGCCGTAAACGTCCGGATACCCGGGGTTGTAGCCCTTGACTTTGGTGGCCGGGTGGCCGGGGCGCAGGTATAGAGCCTGGATAAAGTCATCCGGAATGATCGGAGCCACGGAGTAGATTTTGTAGCGGATGCCCCCCACCAACTGGCCGCCGGTGCCGGTCATTCCAATGGACCATTGCTTGGCCGGCAGGGCTTCCATCTGGGCCAGTCCGCTGCTGAAGACCAGCATGTTGATATCCAGGCCCTCTTCTTTATCCCAGCCCATTTTTTTGGCGTACCAGATGTTAAAAGCGGCTGACTCCTCCATCCAGCAGGTGTTGATTTTCACCGGCTTGTCAGCGGCGAAAGCGGGCGCGGCAAACACCACAAGCAAAAGAGCGGCCAGCGGAAGCGACAGGAATCTTTTCATGCTTCGGAACTCCTTGTCCGGCTTTGCGTCCGGACTGTTGTTTTGACATTTAGAACCGCCATGTTCCATAATCATTTTTTTCTTTACATCGTCCTCACAGCGTAAGCTTCTGTTCCTCGGTAATAATCCGGCGCAGCTCCAGAAAACGCACGTCCATGTTGTCGCGCGGCCGGGGCAGGGGCACGTCGTAGCCGCTTTTGACCTGGCCGGGCAGTTTGCCTTCCATGGTCACTATGCGGTCAGCCAGAAAGATGGCCTCGTCGATGTTGTTGGTCACAAAGAGCATGGTCCGTTTTTCCAACTGCCAGATGCGCTCTGTTTCCTGTTCCATGAACAAACGGGTCTGGGCGTCCAGTTGGCCGAAGGGTTCGTCCAGAAGCATGACCTGGGGGTCCAGGGCGTAGGCTCTGGCAATGCCAACACGTTGCTTCATGCCGCCGGAAAGCTGGTGCGGGTAGTAGTTTTCAAAGCCTTTCAGCCCGACCATTTCCAGGTAGCGATCCGCCTTGGCCCTGGCGTCCTTGTCGGAGAGTCCTTTGAGCTTCAGGCCGGTTTCCACGTTGGCCAGCACGGTTTGCCAGGGGAAGAGCATGTAGCTCTGGAAGACCATGCCGCGATCCGGCCCGTGCCCGTCAATGGGCCGGCCGTTCAGGGTCACCGTGCCGCTGGTCGGGGTCTCCAGCCCGGCGATGATGCGCAGCAGCGTGCTTTTGCCGCACTGGCCGGGGCCGAGGATGACCAGGAATTCACGCTCCCGGACCTCCAGGGAAACGTCCCGGAGCACCGGCACGCGCTGGGTGCCCTTTTGGACAAAGGTTTTGCTGACATTTTCGCAGCGTATTTTTACTTCTGGCACATGAACCTCCTACAGGTTCTTGATGTCCCGCTGCCAGGGAGTCAGCTTTTTGTTGAGCCACTCCATGGCCTGGGTAAAGACGAGCGAGGCGATGGTAATGACGATCATGCCGCCGATGATCAGGCCGGGGTCCGAGAGCTTCATGCCCTGCACGATGATGAAGCCCAGGCCGGAGCGCGAATTGACCAGTTCCGCGGCCACCACGCAGGTCCAGGCGCTGGACATGCAGATCTGCAGGCCGGCGGTGATGGCCGGGAGCGCGCCGGGGATGCAGACCAGGCGGATTTCGTCCCAGCGTTTGCCGCCCATGACCCTGACCACGTCGTAAAGCTCCGGCTCGATGAGCTGGATGCAACTGTAGGCGTTGAGCACAGCCGGCACGAAACAGCCGATGACGATGATGAAGATCTTGGGGGCCTCGCCAATGCCGAACCAGAGAATGGCTATGGAAATCCAGGCCAGGGGCGGCATTGGCTTGAACATGTCGAACAAAGGTTTGACGACGGCCCGGAAGGTTTCGTTAAATGCCATGAACAGGCCCAGGGGGATGCCCAGGCCCACGGCCAGCACAAAGCCGATCAGCACCCGGAGCACGCTTATCCAGATGTGCTCCCACAAGGTCAGGCCGGCCAGAGGGGTTTGCGCCAGATCCATCAGGCTTTGCAGCACCTGGTGCGGAGTGGCCAGGGAACTGCTGCCGCCCAGCACGTTGGAGGCGGCGGCCCAGTGCCAGAGGCTGAAAAACGCGGCCAGGGAAACGCAGTACAGAAAATATTCGCTGCGCAGCGCTCCGAGCAGGGTGATTTTTTTGTCGTTGGTTTGCTTGACAACCTCGTTGCTGACGTCCTGTCCGCAGCCGGCCTGATTCGCCTCCGCATCCATGGGCGCAATGTTCTGTTGTCGCATCAGATTGGCCTGTGCATTGTCCATGGCTACCTCCGGATTCCGGCCAGCAGCCTGGCTTCGATTTTATCAATGAGCACGCCGATGAGCGCCCCGGCCAGGCCCACGCTGACCATGCCGGTGACCACCAGATCCGTGCGCCCAAGCATGCGCCCCATGGTGATCAGGTAGCCCAGGCCCTGGTCTGACGCCAAAAGTTCGGCGGCCACAAGCGTAACCCAGCAATAAGCCAGGGCGATTTGCAAGGCCCCGAAGACCATGGGCAGGGAGGACGGCACGCAGATGGAGGTAAAGACCTGCCAGTCCGAGGCGCCATAGGTGCGGGCCATCTGGATGTGCACCGGATTGCTCATGCGCACGCCGGTATAGGCGTTGATGACGCAGGGCACGATGCCGGAAATCCAGATGATGAAGACCTTGCCGGTAAGCCCGATGCCGAACCAGAAAATAGTTAAAGGAATCCAGGCCACCGGCGGAATGGGCCGGACCAGCTCGAAAATGGGCCGGAACAGGCCGCGTACCGTGGTGAACCAGCCCATGGCCATGCCCAGGGGCAGGCCTACGGCAAGGGCTAAAATGTAGCCGAGAAAGGCCTCCTGCATGCTCACCCAGGCGTGGGTAAGCAGGGTCGCGCCGTCCGGGTTGACGTTGGTCAGCTTGTAAAACATCAGCTTGAGCACGTCCCAGGGGGCGGCCAGCAGGGTGGAGGGAATACGCCAGTCCTCAACGTCCGGCGGGGCCACGCAGACCTGCCAGAGCAACAGAAAGGCCGAAACGCTCAAAACCGGCAGAATTCGCAGGCGCAACGGCTTCTTAACGCTGATTTCCTCATAAGCCATAGTGTCACCTCAATTTTTTCGGTTACCACCAGCGGATCAGATCCGTCACCTTGCGCCGGATTTCGATGAATTTCGGATCCAGGAAGTTCCGGGGGCGCGGCAGGTCCACCAGCACTTCCGCCCGGACTTTGGTGGGTTTGGGGCTGAGCACCAGAATGCGCTCCGCCACGTACACGGCCTCCTCAATGTTGTGGGTGACGAAGAGCACCGTGCTCTTCAAGGTCTGCCAGAGCTTGACCAGCTCGTCTTCCAGATAGAAGCGCAACTTGACGTCCAACTGGCCGTAGGGCTCGTCCATGAGCAACAGGTCCGGGTTCACCGCAAAGGCGCGGGCCACGGCAATGCGCTGCATCATGCTGGCGGAAACCTGGTTGGGGTACAAATTGGCCGTATCCGCCAGGCCGACCAGGTCAAGGATGTACTTGAGGCGCTCTTCCATCTCCGGCCGGGGCATTCTTTTGGTCTTCATGCCATAAGCCACGTTTTCGGACACGGTCAGCCAGGGCAGAGCCGTGGGCTCCTGAAAAACAAAGGCCAGGTTGTGCTTTTGCGGATTGGCCACTTCGCCGTCAATGAAGATGTTGCCGGAAGTGGTGTCCGTAAGCTTGGACATGCAGTTCAGGAAGGTGGTTTTGCCGCAGCCCGTGGGCCCGACTATGCTGACCAGCTCGCCTTTTTTGATTTCAAAATTGATTTTGTCCAGGACCGTGAGGTCTCCGAACTTTTTGGTCAGATCCCGCACGCGGATCTTCGCGCTCTGCTTAACGCATTCCGCTGTCTGTTGTGCCATTGGAAACTCCTTGGGTAAGACCTATGGCGCTGGTGATCCAGGTCCGCCCGCGCCACACGGGGTACACAGGATTGTTTACGAAGCTGACAAATCCTCCATATGCAGCTTGAGTTTTTTCAGCATTTGCTCAGCCACATCCTGGTGCTTCCCAATGACATTGTTCAATTGGAAGGGGTCTTTTTTACGGTCGTAAAGCTCGTCCGTGTCCGGCACGTCGGCCAGACTGTTGGGCGAGCAGGTCCACTGGTCCTGGCCGTCCAGAGAAGACAGCACCTTGACCTTATCCTCGTTGGCCTGGCAGCCCGTGGCAGCGGCAAATCCGGCCGCCCACTCGTCCATGTAGCCCTTGCCGCCAACGGCCCGCAGGTGCGCGTCATCGACCGTCTCATTATAGAATGACGCGGCCATCTTGTTGCTGTTCTTCTCGCCGGGCTGAATCCAATGAATATAGCTCCAGTCCTCGGTGATAATGGACCAGGAATAGCCGTAATAGCCGGCAATGGCGAAGTCGCGCAGTTTGTCTTTTTCGCCGCGCGCCAGAGGCAGCAGGGATTTGCCCTGCATGTTCGGGTGTATGCCTATGCCCAGCCAGTCGCAAACCGTGGGGGCCACGTCCACGGACTGGACAAAGGACTTGATGCGCCGGCCCGGCCTCACGCCCGGAACGCGCATGAGCAGGGGCGTATGCACCAGTTCCTCATACGGCCAGGGCCGCACTTTGGTCAGCAGGCCGTGGCCGTGCTCGCCGTTGCCGAACGGCTCGCCGTGGTCGGAAACCATCATGATCAGCGTGTTCTCTTCCAGGCCCAGGCGGCGCATGGCGTCCATGAGCTTGCCCAGGTACTCGTCGCACAGGGTCACGGTTTCCGCGTAGAGCATGCGGATGTGGTGGAGCTGTTCTTCCGTGTACACGCCGTCCACCATGCCCTGATACGGATAAGTCTCCGGCTTGCCCTGATAGTCCGGATCGTACGGGCAGGGCCTTCCTTCGGTTACCGAGGGCGGATGCCACGGCTCGTGCGGATCAAAGGAGTCGACCCACAGGAAAAACTGTTTGTTGCGGTCCGCCTGTTCCAGATACTCGATGGCCTTGTCCATGGTGCGGGCCACCATGTGGTCTTCCTTGCTCTTCCAGTACTGGCGCTGGCTGAGGAAGGGCTGTAGTCCGCTCTCGCAGCCTTTGCGGGCCGGTTCTCCTACTATTCTGCCATAAGCCTCGGCGGATTTTGCCTCTATAAAGTCGCTGATGTTTAGGTGGTACAGCGGGTCGTTCTCGTAAAAATTGTCGCCTTCCAGGCCGCGCGAGAACCAGACTTTGTCAAAACCGCGCGAATAGCCGAATTTGGGCAGACGGTAGTTGGGGCAGTCAAAAACCAGGGCCGTGTCTATGGGCCGGCCCCAGCAGAGGTCCGCGATGGTGGTGTCTTCCGCCTTCAGGGGCACCCAGCCGGACACGGGCAGAGTGTAGCGTCCGGTGTGCATGGCCCGGCGGCAGGGCACCGTGGGCACGCCCTCGGTGTAGCTGTTTTCAAAGAGCACGCCTTCGCGGGCCAGGCGGTCCATGTTGGGAGTTTTGATCCACTCGTTGCCGTAGCAGCGCAAATAGTTGAACTGCAAGCTGTCGAACATGACGACGATGGCGTTTTTTGTTTTGTCCACAGACGCTGCTCCTTGGTGAAAGTTGTTTTTGGGTCTGTTTGTGATTTAAAGTGCAATTAGAATGCCTGCAAGGAACTGTGCAGAATAAATATGTTATTTCAGTATATTATCTTTGTAAAAATATCTTGTCGCCATCACCGGATTATGGGAAGATATTTTTGTTATGACAATATTGTCATGAATAATGACAAATATAGAGATGATAATATGGATGACTATAAAGCCATTGTACAAAAATATGAGCGTCTGGTTAATCGTATTCCGGGAATGGTCTATCGTGTTCGGATTGTTCCAAACCCGGCTGACGAATACGGCTATGCCTATGTTTTTGAGATGGCCAGCAACGGGAGCCAGGAGCTTTTGGGTCTGACTCCGGAGGAAATGGTCAGAGACAAATGGAACACCCTGCAACGCATGATCCTGCCCGAAGATCTGCCCAGGGTTCGCAAATCCATGTATGACACAATTGTCGCCCACGTCCCCCATCAGTCCTATTACCGGCTAATCCTGCCGTCCGGCAAAGTGAAGTGGGTTTGGGAGCAGGAGGTCGCCGTCTACGACGAGGACGACCGCCCGCAATATCTCGAAGGCATCCTCATGGACGTCAGCGAGCAGAAGCTGCTGGAGCTGGAATTAAAAAAAGAAAACCGCCAGCTCAAAGTCATGACCGACAACATGCTGGGGCTCAAGCATATAGTCGGGCAAAGCCAGCTCATGCGGGAGCTTTACGGCCATATCATCAAGGCGGCGGAAAGCGACACTTCCGTCATAATTTACGGGGAAACGGGCACGGGCAAGGATCTTACGGCCCAGGCCATCCATTCCATCAGCGGCCGCAAGGGGCTGTACGTGCCGGTAAACTGCGGGGCCATTCCGGAAGCGCTCCTGGAAAGCGAGTTCTTCGGGCACGTCAAAGGCGCCTTTACCGGCGCGCACCAGAACAAGAAGGGCTATCTGAACGCCGCTGACGGCGGCACCTTGTTTTTAGACGAAATCGGAGAATTGCCGGCGCATTTGCAGGTCAAACTGCTGCGCGCCCTGGAGACAAAAACCTACACCCCGGTGGGCGGCACGGTTCCCGAGACGTCGTCCTTCCACCTGATTGCCGCCACCAACCAGGATTTGGCCAGGTTGGTGGAAGAAAAGAAAATGCGCTCGGATTTTTACTACCGCATCCATGTTCTTCCCCTGTACCTGCCGGCGCTGCGTGACCGGCTGGGGGATTTGCCCTTGCTCATAGACGCCTGGAAGGACAGGCGCGGGAGCGGCATAAGCATTCCGCTGCACGTGCGCCTGGTTATGGAGCGTTATTCCTGGCCGGGCAACGTGCGGGAATTGCATAACTTTCTGGACAGATACGCGGTGCTCGGGGATTCCGCCCTGGCCTCTCTGGGCGATGCCGGCAAGGCCAAAAAGCTTTTGCCCGTCCGGAACCAGGGGCCAACCCTGGCCGAGGCGGTCCTGCGGCTGGAGGAAAGCATGATTTTGCAGGCTCTGGAACAATGCCGCTGGAACAGGGGCAAGGCCGCGGCGGCACTTGGCCTGAACTTGCGGACTTTTCAGAGAAAGCTGGCCCGGCTGAATTTGAAGGAGCCGGCCTGATTGTTGCGCGGCAATGATCGCGGCCCTCTCACAAGGCGTCGGCGTTACTCCGAAAAACCAGGGGGCAGACTGCCGGCGGGCAGAGTGGGCGTTTGTTCCAGGTCTTTTCTGGGAATCGGCTCCAGGCTTAGTCCGGCGGCTTTGCCGGCCTGGATGTAAGACCCCCGGGCCAGGCGCAGGGCGTTCAGGGGCTGGACGGTAATGGCGGGGACGCGCGCCGGGCAGTGCTGCTCGCAGTAGCCGCAGCCAAAGCACTTGGCGGCCTTGACCAGGGGTACTGGCACAAGCGCCCCGGCCGTCTGCACGCATTCCACGGCCCCGAAGGGGCAGACCTCCTGGCAGACCACGCAGCGTTTGTCTTCGGCCCAGGCCAGGCAGCGGTTGTTATGGACGACGGCCCCGCCGATTTTGGCCCAGCGTTTTTCCGTCAGGGGCAGGGGAGTGATGGCCTGTGTCGGGCAGACCTGGCCGCACAGGTTGCAGTCCGGCTCGCAGGGGCCGCGCCTGGGCGTAAGGACCGGGCTGAACATCCCTTCCGGTCCGGCGGCCAGCCAGGCGGGTTGCAGACCGTTGCTCGGGCAGGCCCGCATGCACAGGCCGCAGCGCAGGCAGCGGTCCAGAAAAGCGGCTTCCGGCAGCGCGCCGGGCGGCCGCAGGCAGCCTTTTGACCACAAATTCCCCCGCGCGTCCGGCCCTAGCAGGCTGCCCAGGGCGGAACGCTCCAGCCCGGCCAGGCCGACGCCGCCGGCGGCCGCGGCCAGAAAGGCGCGGCGGGAGGGCAGCGCGGATGGGCCGGGAGCCGTGGGTAGTGGAGCGGTTGCCGGGGATTTTTTGTCATCAGCCGTATTTGAGGGACGGAAAAAGGAAAATGCCGTGCCCCGCGTGGGGCAGACGTCCGCGCAGGTCTGGCAGGTTATGCACTCGCTGTGCGGGCAGGGCCGGCCTTGGGGCGGCAGGGCTCCGGCGGGGCAGGTTCGCGCGCATTTGCCGCACTGGATGCAGGAAGATACCCGCCTGCGCCAGATGGGGAACAGGGAGAAAAGCCCGAGCAGCGCCCCGGCCGGGCAGATAAAGCGGCACCAGAATCGCGGTTTTACCCGCTCCAGCCAGAAGATCAGGCCGAAGAACCCGGCCAGAAAATACAATGAGGCGAAGCGCCGGGGCGTTATGGCCAGGTAGTTCAGGGCCGGCCAGTCCAGGTAGTTCAGGGCCGGACGGCTTAAGGCGAGTATTTCGTGCCCGCCCAGCAGGGCCAGGGGGTGCAGGAGCAGGCCGTAAAAGCGGGTGATCAGGGGGATGGGCGCGGCCCACCAGGCCAGGTTCACCCCGGCCAGAGCGGCGGCCAGTACGGCTATGAGCAGCAGGTACTTGATTTTGCGCGCGGACGGGGAAGGCCGGAGGCATTCGCGGACCGGGCCGGCATGGCGGCGCATCAGGCCGGAAGCCGCGTCCAGGGTCGCGCCAAAAGGGCAGATCCAGCCGCAGAACAGCCGGCCGGCCAACAGGGCCACGGCCAGGAGCGACAGTCCGGGCAAAAGGGCGGCTATCCATTCCCGGCCGGCCAAAAGCGTGGCTGTGGCGGCCAGGGGATCCAGGCGCTGGAAGAGATCCGGCGGGATCAGGGCGTCCGGGCTTTGCGGGGACGCGGCCTGCCACCAGAGCAGCCGGAGAAACAGCATAAGGCTGGCCGCCTGGACCAGGCGGCGGAACCGGCGGGCTTTGCCTGGGCGGGCGTTGCCGGAATCGTCCGGGGTTTTGGCGGAGTTGCCGGCCATGGCGCTCAGACGGCGATCCGTTTGGTGATCAGGTTTTCAATATCCAGGCGGCCCAAACCGCGCTCCTGGGCCAGTCGCAGGTATTTGACCTGACTTGGCTCGAATTTCCGGCCGTACCACTCGTAAGAGGCCACGGCCGTGGCGTCGGCGGCCACCGGATCGGCGGAGGCAATGACCTCGCCCGGACGGATCACCAGGCCCGGACCGCCCGGCCCGTTTGTTGTAAGCACGCGGGTGGCGTCGATGATCGCCAGATGCGGTTTGATAAAGCTGTTCAGGTCCGCGATGGAGCCGTCCAGGCTGTAGCGGGAATGCATGACGCCGCGGGACAGGATCAGTCCCATCTGTCCTTTGAGCGACAGGCTCACCCCGGCGGAACTGTGACTTTTGGCAACGGGCACGGCAATGATCACGTCAGCCTCCAGCACGTCGCGCATAAAGGCGTTGTCGCGCATTTCCAGAGCTTTCGGCAAATCCGCTTCCTGATAGAAAGAAGCGTCCATCAGATGGCGGCAGATGCCTTGCTCCACGCCGTCGCAGGCGGCCAGAATGCCGGAATTTTCCAGCGATCTTTCCGCGTTTTGCAGGGAATGGTCCAGTACGCGCACCTTGGCGGCCCCGGCTTCCTTGCACATGATCAGCACTTCGCGCACCACTTCCGGGTGCGTGGTGGTGGCGCTGTCCACTCCTTGGGAAAAACTCATGTTAGGCTTGATCACCACCTTCTGGCCGGGGTTAACAAAGCGGCCCATGCCGCCAAGCAAATCCACGGCCGCGCGGGCGGCCGGCCCCGGAGCGCCTTTGGCCACGGCCACGTCCGGCGTGCCGTCGGCCAGGGCCTTTTTTCCCGGCCAGATCAGCGGGCCGCCGGAAGCCATTACGGCAAGGCCGCACATCTGCCATTTTAAAAAATCGCGCCTGCGCATGGCTGCCTCCTGCCGTTGGGGCGTTTAATCATGGGATTTGCGTTCTGTATAACATGGCGGAAAGCGATGGGGAATGAATTTCTTCAAAGGACGTATTCAGAAACAGCCCCTAATAGTCTTTTTTCCAGCCCAGCCCCACCCGGCTGGAGCTGGGCGTGGTTTTTCCCTGCAAGTTAAGGTGCGGGGCAAGTTCTATTTCCACCCGCACGCCGGTGCTTTCCTGCGTGGCGCCTTGTTCCACCCCAACGTAAATGCTGTCGTTGATGTACTTGCCCGCTTCAAGCGATGGCGTTCCGGAATCCGGGGCCGTCCCGGCGGAGCTTTGCGAACGCGGCACGCCGGGCGCGTCCGCCGCTCCGGACATGCCGGAATCCGTGCGCTCGTTGCGGGTATCGCCGCCGCCCATGCGCAACACGTCCAGCCCCAGCGCCTTGCGGGCCGTGGCCATGGGCGAAAAGCCGCCTTCTCCCACCCCGGCCAGTTCCCGCATGCTGTTGGCCAGTTGGAGGACCTCAACGCGGCTCAATTCCGCCACATTCTTGCCAAAAAGCACACGGGCCAGCACTTCGTCCTGGGCCAGGGGCGGGCGGCTGGTCAGGCTCAGGGACGGCTTTTGCGCGCTGCCGCCCGCCACGGCCACAGCCGTAAGATCCGGTCCGGCATACTCCAGTTCCAGGTTTATGCCGGGGTTTATGCGATCGCCGCCGTCAAAGGAGATCGCTCCATTTGAAAAAACAAAAGTTTTGGAAAGAAGCTCAAAAGTGCCGCGCACCGGGCTCAAGGAACCGGTCAGGGAAGGCCGTCCCAAAGGGCCGGCAACATTCAGCCGGCCCTTCCATTCGCTGTCCAGCCCCCGCCCCCGGATGAAAAAGCGGCCCGGCACGTCCACATGCATGCGGCAAACCGGCCCTTGCGCGGCCTCCGCCGGTTTTGCGGCCGCGTCGGCTATATCCAGCGTGCGCGGCCCGGCTCCAGCGCCCAGGGTGGAAAGCAGGGTAAGCTCGCCCTGTTCCACAATAAGGTCGGCCGCCAGTTCCGGAGCGCTCAGGCTTCCATTGGCGCTCACCAGGCCGGAAAGCGTCATGGACAGATCGTCCCGGTGCAGCGGCCGCAAATGTCTGATCTGGCCGCGCGCATCAATTTTGGGGCCGCCCGCGCCGAGCGTGAGCGCGCCTTCGGCGGCCAGGCTTCCGTCATGTCCGTCACCAGCGGCAAAAACGAAGCGCAACCCCGCGTCCGGGCTTCCGTGCGCTTCAAGGGCCATGTTGGTGAAGAGCAGACCCATGGGCTTGTCCTCGTAGCGCCCGCCGGCCAGATAGGCGGAACCGGCAACGCTTGGGGCGGCCAGGTTTCCGCCAAGCGTGAGTTCCACGGAAAACGCTCCGTCAAGGGATCGGCCGGGCAGGGGCGCAAAACGCCACAGCGGCGCGACCCGGCCCGCCCAGGCAAAAGACGCGCTGAGCGGCCCGGCGGGGTCCGGCAGCGGCAGGCCGCCGGAAAGGCGCATGGGCAGGGAAAAGGCGAACTTGCCCGGATCTATCCGGCCGGCGTTGAGAACTTCCGCCCCGCCCGCGCCGGTAAGCGCAAGCGCGCCGTTGCGCCGGGCCAGGGAGGCATCCAGCTTAATGGCCAGACCGGGATCGCCGCCCAGGCGCGCGGACGCGCCTTTCGGCAGACCCAGGCGCGCGTTCAGGCTGATCGCGCCTTTGGGGCCGGATGCGGCCTCGGCGTAGTCCAGGCTGGCGTCCAGCAGTCCTGGGGGGATTTCCGCATCGCTGAACAGGCGGAAAAATTCCGTGGGCAGGTTTTTAAGCGCGGCATTAAGAACCAGGCCGCCGGACTTGCGCCAGTCCAGATCCCCCGTGAGCGCGCCGTCTGGCGCAAGCGCGGCCTTAAGCCCGCTGAGGCGCAATCCCTGGGCGTAGCTCAGGCGGAGCGGGGCCAGAAGCCGCACCCCGGCCTTGCGCTCCGGAATATTGAAAACCAGGCTGGAGAGCGTCACTTCGCTTCTTTTCAGATCGTACGCGCCCGCCAGGCTCAGGGCGGCGTAGCCGCCAGCGCCGGAGCGCGGCGGGTTTTTTGCGCCTTGCCCGGATTTTTGGGGGGCGGTTGCGCCTTTCTTTGCTTGGGGCGGCGCGGTCTTGGCGGGAGGGGGGGAGTCCGCCTCTCTGGGCATGGGGCTGTTTGTCAGGCCGGGAATTTGCCCGCCACGCAGTTCCAGGCTGAATTCTCCGTCCTGGCCTCCGTCCAAAACCGCCTTAGCATCGCCCCAGGCCACCGGGCCGGCGTTGCCGGAGGCAACGCCGAGCGTCCCTTTCAAAGACGGCTTGTTCCAAAGGTCCGTTGCCGCGAGGTCAATGTCCAGCGCTTGTACGCTCGCGTCTTTCACGGCCAGAGAGTCCGCATTCAGGGCCAGGCGCGCGTTTTGCCCGTGCGGCGCGCGCTCCAGGCGCAGTACCGCCAGGGCCGGGGAACCGTTCAGGGCAATCCCGCCCAGAGCGGATGCGCCGGACCAATCCGTCACTTCCAGTTTAAGCTCGCCGTCGATCTCAGGAATGGGGGACGCGCCGCCCGCCGTAAAAAAGGCCGTAACGTCGCCGTTCAGCAGCGCTCCCAGAGCCCCGGCCCGCAGGCCGGACAAATTGAGGCGTTCCGGCGAACCATCCGCGTAAAGCCCGGCCTGCCAGGCGGTTTTTAGGGTTGCGGAGCCGCCTGGGCTACCGGAGACCGAGGCGTTCAACATGCCGTCCAACGCCAATTTGCCGTCCGGCGATTTTTTGCCGTTCGCGTTCAAATTGACGGCCAGGCCGCGCAGGGCGGTTTCAGCGATTGCAATTTCCGGAGCGGAAATATCCGCCGTAAGGCTAAGTGAGTCCGGTCCGCCGGCCGCCTCAATCCGCCCCTTCATGCCGCCGGAAACCCCGATCCCCAGGACATCCAGGCCGTTGGCCGCAAAGGACAATCGCGCGCCAGGCGGCCCGGCTTCCTTCTTGCCGGGGACGGGAACGCCGGCGAGCGCGACATCAGCGCTGAACGCAAATTCTTTTGCCGGCGCAGGCTCGACAGCCGCGTTGTTTTTCGCCGTC
>JAVBSC010000076.1:0-13059 GCA_031547305.1 Desulfovibrionaceae bacterium | reverse complement strand
CTAAAGTGAAAGTAGGCGTCGTAGGATACGGAGTCATCGGGCAACGGCTGGCCGACGGGGTAGCCCTGCAAAAAGACATGGAACTGGTTGGCGTTTGCGACGTCGCCCCCACCTTGTCCATCCGCGCCCTGAAAGAAAGCGGCATGCCATACAAACTGTTTTCCGGCAGCCCGGATCTGAGCGCTTTTAAAGCCCTGGATATTCCGATTTCCGGGTCTTTCGAAGAACTGGTGCAAAGCAGCGACATCCTCCTGGATGCCGCGCCGGGCGGTATTGGCGCCAAGAATAAGGTCACCTACGAGAAGCATGGCAAAAAGGCCATTTTCCAGGGTGGGGAAAAAGACGATGTGGCCGACGTGTTCTTCCACGGCTACGCCAACTATGAAAAAGGCATCAACCAGAAATATCTGAAGCTGACCTCCTGCAACACCACTGGCCTCATCCGCACTGTGGACTGCCTGGATCGCGTCTTCGGGATCGAAAAAGTGGCCATCACCATCATCCGTCGTGTGGCCGACCCCGGCGATTACCACCGCGGCCTGACCAACGCCATGATGGTGGACAAGGCCCCGTCCCACCAGTGCCTGGACCTCATGCACATCATGCCGCACGTCAAGGCCACGGGCATTCTGGTGCACGTGCCGGTCACCCACGGCCACATCATCACCATGACCGTCACCCCCAAAAAGAAAATCTCCCTGGAAGACGCGGAGGCCGCCTTCCGCGCCCATGACCGCATCCGCGTGGTCTCCATTGCCGAAGGCTTTTTGGGCAACGCCTCCCTGTTCCGCTACGCCCGCGACCTGGGCAACAAGCGCGCGGACATGTACGAAATCGCCCTGTGGAAGGACACCCTGGTCCATTCCGGAGACGACATCATGTTCGCCATCAACATTCCGCAGGAAAGCATCACCATTCCGGAAACCCTTGACGGCGTGCGCGCGGCCATGGGCATGCAGAAAACCGGCAAGGAAGCCGTGGCTATGACCAACAAGTACCTTGGAATGGCCAAATGGAAAGCGTAAACATCGGCATATCCTCCCTGGAGGACTTTGACTGGTCCGGCAAAACCGTGCTGTTGCGCGTGGACATAAACTGCCCGGTGGACCAGGCTACCAAAAAGCTGAAGAACACCAACCGCATCAACAAAAGCGTGCCCACCTTCGAATATCTTATGGAGAAGGGGGCAAAGCTCGCGGTGATCGCCCACCAGGGCGACGTGCAGGATTATCACAACGTCATCCCCATGGCTGAGCATGCCCGGATTCTGAGCAAGCTCCTGGGCCGTGAGATCCCGTACCTGGACGACGTCTGCGGCCCAACGGCCCAGGCGGCGGTAAAAGCCCTGAAGCCCGGCGAAGCCGTGCTCCTGGGCAACCTGCGCTACCTGGCGGAAGAACACACCTGCTTTGAGTTCGCCCTTAAACTGCCGCCGGACAAGTTCCTGGACTGCTGGCTGGTGCGCAGCCTGGCTCCCCTGGCGGACGCCTACGTGAACGACGCCTTTGCGGCCGCGCACCGCAACTCGCCGTCCCTGGTCACTTTCCAGGAAATCCTGCCCTCGGCGGCCGGGTTCGTGTTCTTCAACGAAATAACGGCCCTGTCCAAGGTTATGGAGCACCCGGCTCAGCCTTCCGTGTTCCTTTTGGGCGGCAGCCGCATTTCCGACGCCTTCGGCATGATGGGCCAGGTGCTGGCCAATGGTTCCGCGCACCGCATTCTGACCTGCGGCGTGACCGGCCTGGTCATGCACTGGGCCAAGGGCAAACGCCCTGGCGCGAACGCGGAAAAGTTCGTCAAGGATCGCGGCTACGACAGCTTCCTGCCCCAGGCCAAGGATTTGCTCGCCAAGTACGGCGAAAAAATCCTGCTCCCGGCCGATATCGCCGTGGCCCGGGACGGCAAACGCGTGGAGCTGCCGGTCAGCGCCCTGCCGCTGGACGAGGATCTCTTTGATATAGGCGCTGAAACCATCAAAACCTACAAACAGGAAATCATGAAGGCCGGAACCGTTTTTGTGAACGGACCTCCGGGCGTGTACGAAAATCCCTGCTTTGAGGATGGCACAAAGGAACTGTTCAGAGCCATAGAAGCAAGTCCGGCCTACAGCGTGGTGGGCGGCGGCGACAGCGTCACAGCGGCCGCCAAGTATACGGACCTGTCCAAAATCAGCCACGTCTGCACCGCGGGCGGAGCCATGGTCCAGTTTCTCTCCGGCGACGAACTGCCCCTGGTCAAGGCCATGAAAAAAGCCCATCTGAAATGGAAATAACCGCTGATCAGGCGTAAACCATGTGGTCCGGGTGGAGCAATCTTCCCGGACCTTTTTTAGGTAAGGAACAGTTAAGAGGGGCACTGGCGCGGCCAGGCGACAGCTTTTTTCTTCACCATTACCTGTTCTTGCTACCTGTCTTTCAAATGCCGCCAGGGGTCGTCGCCGGGCGGCGCCTTCCGCGAGTTGGGGTAGACGTAAACTTTGGGGCCGGGCGGAGGGAAGGAGTCCCTTTTTTTAAACAGAGGGAGCAGAATTATGCCGGCCACAAAGCCGCCAAAATGCGCCCACCAGGCAATGTTGCTCCGGGCGCCGGCCGCCTCGGCCAGACCGGAAAAGAACTGGGTGAGGAACCAGAAACCAAGGAAGAACACAGCCGGCAGCCGGATCACAAAAATGACCACCAGGGTGGTCACCCAGGCGCGGGGAAAAAGAACAAAGTACGCGCCCAGCACTCCGGCGATGGCGCCGGAGGCGCCCACCAGGGGCGTCCGTGGACTGCCTGTAAGCAGGATATCCGTGGTGACGGCGGCCAGGCCGCAGAGCAGGTAAAAAATCGGGAAACGCCAATGCCCCAGGGCGTCTTCCACATTGTCAGCAAAAATCCAGAAGGTCCACATATTGCCGATTATGTGCAGCCAGCCGGAATGCAGGAACATGTGGGTAACCAGCGTGGGCAGGGGCGAGCCTTCGTATCCCAGAGCCTGCGCCATCTCAGGGTTGGTGAAGCGCAGCGGCACCGTGCCCAGAAGGTGGATGGCCTCGTAAAGCTCGCGCCGGGAAAGGGTTTGTTCCCATAAAAACGCGGCCACGTTGAGCAATACGACGATCAGCACCGCATAAGGCGGTCCGATCCTGGGAGTGGAGTCTTTTAAGGGCAGCATAGCCGTACATAACCGGACATTGGCCCGTGGACAAGCGAAAAATGAAAAATCCGCTCCGCTTTCGGCCCTTGCCCCAGTGGCGCTGGAGGCAAAAACCGGAACGGAGCGGGATTAATCAGGGCAACTTAATTTATTAGAACGGTTTCACCGCGCACGACCATCTCGTGGTCAGGATTTGCAGGCAAATCCCCGCAGAGCAGACAAGCATCATTATATTTAATAACAAGCGCAGCCCCCGCCAAAGCCTCGTCCGTCGTGCCAGCCACGGCCGTCACGCCCGTCGTGCCAGCCACGCCCGCCCATAGCCCCATAGCCGCCAAAGTCAGCGCCGTAATGATAGATGTTTATGCCTACCTCTTTCTCAAGCTTGTCGTCCAGAGCCTGCCGTTCCTTGTACAATTGCGTGCGCAGGGCGCTCATGTCCTCGGCCAGCTTGGTGATGGAAGACGGTTGAGTATTGGGATTGCGGCTCAGGGCTTTCAATTCCGTTCTCTTGGTCCAGAGCTGTTCGCGAATCGGCTGTGTCTTGTCCCGAAAATCCTTCATAATGTTTTTAAAGGCCGCCATTTTTTCCGGCGGAATGGCCGGGTGATCATAGCCGCGATCTCCGCCGTGATAACCGCCGTATCCGTCGCGCGGCCCGCCGGGGCCGGCCATTACAGGAGCGGCAAGGGCAAAGGCCATAAGCAGAGCAAAGGGAACCGCCAACATCTTTTTCATGATATACCTCCAGGCATTAGGAATATTGCTACAAATCAACTCTGTACGGCTTGCTTGTGCAAGTATCCGGGTTAAAGCAATGCTCGTGCCAAAATCTACAATTATAAAAATATGCTTTAAGGCGGCTGTGTTATTCAGATCTGGCCGCGCTCCGCCGATTCAGGCTATGCTATTTTTTGCACATTTACCTTGTTTGTGCAAAAAACGGCTTTCCCGATAAAATTGGTGCTGGCAATCCCCACCACGGCGGGTTATCATATTCGCGCGGGCCCGGATGCCGCGCGGCAAAAACGCGGCCATTCTCCGATTTATCCGCCTCAATCTTAAAAAAACGGTGTTTAGCCATGCTGCGCACAACCCATCTCTCTCTTTACGTAACCAAGGATCCGCTGGAAATGGCCGAGCAGGCCGCCCTGATTATCGAATCCCAGTTCCAGAAAGCCGTGTCCCGCAAAAAAAGCTTCACCCTGGCCCTGTCCGGCGGCAAAACCCCCATCGCCCTGTTCCGCCTTTTGGCCTCCGCGGAATGGGCCCGGCGCATCGCCTGGGAGCAGACTGAGGTTTATTGGGTGGACGAGCGTTGCGTGGGGCCGGACCACCCGGACAGCAACTACCGCGTGGCCCGCGACGAACTGCTCTCCCGCGTTTCCGCCACCCGTTTCTACCGCATGAAGGGTGAGGAGAACCCGGCTGAAGCCGCGGACAGCTACGAACTCATGCTCAAGGACCATTTCTGTCTCATCCCCGGCGAAATGCCGCGTTTTGACTGCATAGTCCTGGGTGTGGGCGAGGACGGACATACGGCCTCGCTTTTTCCCGGCGCTGCCGCCCTGGAGGAACAAAGCCGCCTGGTGGTGGACCAGTACCTGCGCGAAACAAACTCCTCGCGTCTGACCATGACCTTGCCGGTGCTCAACAACTCCCGTTGCTGCATCTTTATCGCGTCCGGCAAATCCAAGCACCACGTGCTGGATACGGCCCTGAACCTGATGGCGGAACCGGTGCTTCCCGCCCAGATGGTCCGGCCGCACAACGGGCAGCTTTGCTGGTTCATTGACGAAGAAGCCTACAGGGGCGGCGAATAAAAACTTTACAAGAAGCCAAGGCCGGGTTAAAAACAATGTTTCGTAAATTTTCCCAAGGAGATAATCATGGCCCACAAAAAAATAGAACGCAAAAAAGAACTGGATCGCCAGCGTAAACGCCGCTCCGAACGCCTGAAGCAGCGCGTCCGCGAAGCCAAGGCCGCCGCCAAAAAGAGCTGAAGCCTAAATTTGACAAACCGCGGCGGCTGACTATAAAGATTCAAGGACGGACTTTGTCTGCTCTATTGGAGTTCTGTGAATAGCCGTAGTCGAGCGAAGTTCGCCGTTAAGCGACTATTTAAAGTGTAAGATGCTCTAAACAGCACGCCCGTGGTTTGCGGATTGGAGAATTCAGATGCCTATTTATGAATACCGTTGCAAGGAATGTCACCAGGTCTTTGAGGAATGGTGTAAAAATTTTGAGGAAACCCACGCCAAGCCCTGTCCCATCTGTAGGGGCAACGCGGATCGCATTGTTTCCAACACCTCTTTTGTGCTCAAAGGCGGCGGCTGGTATGTGACCGATTACGGCAACCGCAAGGAATCCAAGCCGGAAGCGCCTTCCGGCACGGGGGAATCCAAAGCGGCCGACGCCGTCCAGGCCGCTCCCGCTGCCCCGGCCGCGGCAACTCCTGCTCCGGGCGCGTCCCCGGCCTAGCCGCAAGGTGTTTTTCCTCAGCAACTGATGTTTACAGCGCAGCGGGCGATATGCCCGCTGTGTTGTTTTCGCTCTCCGCCGGCCCTGCGCAAAACCATAACCACAACACTTGCCGCATATGATAGACCGTTATACCCGCCCGGCAATGGGCGCGATCTGGACCCTGGAAGCCCGCCTGCGGGCCTGGCTGGAAGTTGAGCTGGCCGTTTGCGAAGCCTGGCACCGCCTGGGCGTCGTGGACGCGGACAGTTTGGCCCAAATCCGGGCCAAAGCGGATTTTGACGTGGACCGCGTTCAGGAAATAGAAGAACAAACCCGGCACGATGTCATAGCCTTTCTGAGCGCCGTGGAAGAAAAAGTCGGGCCGGCCGCCCGCTTTATCCACCTGGGATGCACATCATCGGACATTGTGGATACCGCAAACGCCTTGCTTTTGATCCGGGCCGGCCGCCTTATTCTGGAGGACTTCGACCTTCTTCTGGCTCAGCTCAAGCAGCTCGCCCTGGCTGGCAAAGGCCGGCTCTGCATGGGCCGCACCCATGGCATTCATGCGGAACCCACCAGCTTCGGCCTGAAACTGGCCGGGTTTTACGCGGAGTTCACAAGGCACCGCGAACGCTTCGCCCAGGCCATGGAAGGCGTGCGCGTGGGTAAAATTTCCGGCGCCGTGGGCACTTACGCCATGCTGGATCCGCAAGTGGAAGCCATAGCCTGCGAACTCCTCGGCCTTAATCCGGATCCCATCTCCACCCAGATTATCCAACGCGACCGCCACGCCCATTACTTCACCTCCCTGGCCCTGGCCGCCGGCGGCATAGAGCGCCTCTGCGTGGAATTGCGGCATCTTCAACGCACCGAAGTGCTGGAAGTTGAGGAAGGCTTTGCCAAGGGGCAGAAAGGCTCCTCCGCCATGCCGCATAAAAAGAACCCCATCTCCGCGGAAAACCTGGCTGGGCTTTCCCGCCTGCTGCGCGGCAACGCCCTGGCCTCCATGGAAAATATGGCCCTTTGGCACGAGCGCGATATCAGCCATTCTTCCGTGGAACGCGTGATCATGCCGGATTCCACCATCCTCATGGACTACAGCTTGCGCCGCCTGGCCGGCCTTCTGGCCAACCTGCGTATCCTGCCGGAAAATATGCGCCGCAACCTGGAATCCTCCTACGGCCTCTTTTTCTCCCAACGCGTCCTAACCGCTTTGATCGAAGAAGCCAAACTGCCCAGACAGGAAGCCTACAGCCTGGTCCAGCGCTGCGCCATGCAAAGCTGGGATCAACGCAAGCCTTTCGCCGGCTTCGTCCGCGCCGATGAACAGATCAATAAACTGCTCACCCTGGAACGCCTGGAAGAACTGTTTGATCTGAATTATTATCTGCGGCATGAAGAGCTGATTTTTGGAAGGGTCTTTGAATAGAACGTAGGACTCCGTTCACCGTGCCTCTTGCACGGAACCACCTCAGCTCAGCAAAAAGGAAGCAAAAAATGGACGAAAAAGACTTAAAACAGCGCCTGGCCAGGCTTTTGTTTGAGAAGTCCTATCTGGAAGGTGATTTTATTTTAAGTTCCGGGCGCAAAAGCGACTATTACTTCGACTGCCGGCAGACTTCTTTGTATCCGGAGGGCGCCTGGCTTATCGGACATCTGTTTGTTGGCCTGCTTGGGGGTATGGATATTCAGGGCGTGGGCGGAATGACCCTTGGAGCGGATCCCTTGATCAGCGCCACGTCTCTGGCCGCCCGCGAGCGTGGGTTTAACTGGCCCGGACTCATTGTGCGCAAAAAAGCCAAGGAACACGGCACCGGCCGGGCTGTGGAGGGGCTTAAGAATTTTTCCTCCGGAGCCAATATCGCCATGTTGGAAGATGTTGTCAGCACGGGTGGTTCTGTGTTAAAAGCGTGTGATAGCGTGCTGGACTCCGGGTTGCATGTGAGCGCGATTCTCTGTGTGCTTGACCGCCAGGAAGGCGGCAAAGAGGAAATAGAACAGGCCGGATATAAGCTTATTTCTATATTCACGCGTGCCGAATTGCTTAAGCACGCGCGCTAGGGCGAATCAACATTGAGAATGTTAATTCGCTCGCGCGGGCATAGGCGCAATTTGCTTTCGCGGTTAAACGCCGGAGCGGGTGCCTTGAAGTTGCAATGCTCCGGCGTTACGGCCGGCAGCAAGACGTCCTGGTCCGCAAAATACGATTTTTCCAGAAATGCGACCTGACGAACAATGGCTGCGGGTGGCGTTGCCGTTTTTTGTGGGCCGACCCCGCGGGGGAACAACCGGCAATGCCATGGTGTCATTGGCGATTGTGTTTGTAAGGGGTGATCTCCTCAACACCATGCACTCTGGCGGCAACACCGGAGCATAATGCTGCATGAATAGCGCCCTGAAAATTCTATTCTTTTTTTGCGCGTTTGTTGGCGTTACAGCTTTTTTGGCTGGAGAATCCAGGGCCGCCGGCAATATTCCAGAGTCCTCGCCCGGCTGGAAGGCGCTGATCTCCGGGCATGAAGCAGCCCCGCCCATGCTGGTTGCTGTGGACAAAAACCGCCAGCAGCTTTACGTGTTTGAACGTAAAAGCCCCTTAAGGATCAGACGGGAATTTGTTTGCACAACCGGGCAGATGCCCGGGGACAAGCAGGTGGAGGGGGATCTCAAAACCCCTGAAGGTGTATATTTTGTGGAACGCCGCCTGAATTCCGGACTTGACTTCGGCATGTACGGAAAGGAAGCCTACACCCTGAACTATCCGAACCCTGTGGACAAGCTGCGCCGCAAAACCGGTCACGGCATCTGGATCCACGGCCGGGGGCAGGCTGTTGTGCCCATGGAGACTCAGGGCTGCGTGGCCATGAACAATGACGATATCGCCATCCTGGGCCGACGTCTGCTGCCAGGCCTGCCTGTTGCCCTGGCCTCGCAGGTCGCCCACATAGTGGAGCCATCCCCGGAAGACAAAAAAATCATCCGCCAATTGGAAACTAAAGTCCGGGAGTGGGCAAAAGCCTGGACCAGCCGTTCCGTCAGCATGTTCGACTACTATGATCCGCAGTCCTATACCCTGGCCCAGGATGAGGACTTTGCCCAGTTCAAGGCCCAGAAGGAACGTCTGTTCAAGCAACTGCCCTGGATAGACACCAAGGTGCAGGATATCCAGGTGCTCCAGGGGCCGGGCTATTGGGTGACCTGGTTTTTTCAGGATTACAAGGCGCCCAACCTCAGTTCCAAAGGTGTGCGCCGCCTGTATTGGCAGGCTGACAAAAAGGGCGAATTGCGCATAGTGGGCATGGAATGGCTGCCCAGCCTGGATTCCGTGGTCACCCTGGCCAGGCTGGATAAGCTGCCCGGCATTCCCGTTACCGACGCCTCACCGGCCCCGCCCGAATCCGGTACAACAACCATGGTTGCTGAAGCGCCGCAAAAGAGCGTTCCCGCGCCAACTCCGGTCCAGGAAACAACGCCGGCGCCGGAAAAACCGGCCGGCCTCCAGGCAGCAAAGCCGGGCACTCCGGCAAAGAAGCCAGAAAGCCAGGCCGAGCGTGCTGAACGCCTGGGCACGGAAGGTTTGAAATTTGTGGAATCATGGCGCCAAATCTGGGAATCCGGCAACATTGACCAGTACGCCGCCTGCTATGCCAAAGACGCAGTGCAATCCGGCCGCAGGGGCCGGGAAGCCATCCGGGCGCACAAGCGCAAGACCTGGACAGAACAGGGCAAGCCGGCCAAGGTTTCCCTGACCGACGTGCGCGTGACTGTGAGCAAAACGGAACTGCGCGCGGACATGCACCAGGTTTATCGCGACAAATCCGGCTACTCCGACAAAGGCGTCAAAACTCTTGTTCTTAAACAGGAAGGCCAGAATTGGCTTATAGCCAGGGAAGACTGGAAAGCTGAATGAAACCGGTCATAAAAACCGCAAGAACATACAGCGTCCTGCTCATGCGCGACGATTCCACGGCCAGCAGCTTCCGGATGCGCGCCGGCTGGATCAAACTTTTCTTTTTTCTGCTCTTCCTGCTCCTGGCGGCCGCCGGCCTGGGCGGCTACGGCTCCTGGTATTTCCACCAGAAATACCACCACCTGAGCGCGGAAGCCAGCGGTCTGGAATCCGAACTGCGCCAGGCCCGACTGGATCTTCAAAGCCTTGGCAACATCAAGACCCTCCAGGAAAAAACCGGAGAATCCCCCCCCGCCGCCCCGGAACCCCTGAACTCGGAATCCACTCTGTCCAGCCCGGCCGCTTTGCCGGCTTCGCGAAACGCCTCACCTCCCCCCAGAAACGCCACCGCGCCAACTTCCGAACAACTGGCCGCCGTGCTGGGGCAGCAAAACGCCACCCAAGGCGCCGCCAAAACAGACCAGCCCACAGACTTTCCCTTTAAAATCGGCAATGTGTCCATACGCTACAGTGGCAATACCCGTCTGCGCGTCTCTTTTGATTTGAGCAAGCAGGACAACCCGCAGACCATCGGCGGATCCATCATTCTGCACATGGTCGGGCCCAACGCGGACATACCCGTCACCACGGCCAACCGCGACGATCTGCGCTTCAGAATTTCCAGCTTTAAAAAGATTACCACCAGCTTTACCCTGCCGCCTGGCTTAAGCCAGGCGGATATTGATCGCCTGCGAGTGGAAATAGATGCCGAAGGCCTGTCGGAATACAGCGAGACGTTCCCCATAAGCAAGTAGCCACACTAAAAAGGACAGGCCATGCGCACGGCAATCTTTATTCCCCCGCTTGCCCGCGTCAGCGGCGGCCTGGCTGTGTTGCGCCAAGTGGCGCTGAATCTTGCCGCTCTGGGCCGTCAGGTAGTCCTTTGTCCGTTCAAGGAAAATGCGCCAGGCTCTGATTTTTATCCTCCGGAGCTTGAAGTAATTCCATGGTCCAGCCTCAAGCTTGGACCCAAAGACGTCTGGCTGGTGCCGGAAGGCTGGCCCAACGCCCTTGCGCCCGGTCTGCTCGGCAAAGCTTCCTGCTATGTCTACGTTCAGAACTGGGCCTTTATGTTTTCCCCTCCGGATCCGAGCAGCTTCTGGCGTAAGCTGCCCTTGCGCTTCATCGCTGTTTCCGGACCGGTAGCCTGGTTTGTGGAAAACATTCTGCATCTGAAGTGCTCCGGCATCCTGCGCCCAGCCCTGGATCCGGAGCTTTTTCAGCCACGCCCGAAAATCAGCGCCAAAACCATCGACATCGCCTGGATGCCGCGCAAAAATAAAGGCCTGGCCGAGCAGATCTTCCACATCTTCACCGCCAGAACCGCCGGTTCAGGCCTGCCGCCCTGCCGGTTTATCGAAATAAACCGTCTGGCCCAGGCGGAAGTCGCGGAACGCCTGGGCGCATCCCAAATCTTCCTGATCACCGGCTTCCCGGAAGGCTGCCCCCTGCCACCCCTGGAAGCTCTGGCCTCCGGCTGTCTGGCGGTCGGCTTTACCGGCCTTGGCGGCTGGGACTACATGCGCCAAATCGCCCCCACAGATTATCAACCAGCCCTGCCACTGCCTCCCCTGCCTTGGGGCGGCAACGGCTTTTTCTGCCCGGACGGCGACGTCCTGGCCGCGGCCCTGGCCCTGGAAAAAGCCGTCAAGCTCATCGCCAGCCCCACGCCAGCCCTGGACAACGCCCTTACCCAGGCCCGCCTGGCCGCCTCTTTCTATTCCCACGACAATCAGTTAAAAGCGCTCCAGGAAATTTTTGATTAATTTGGCGGGCTACATCCGCCAAATTAACGCTATACAGGAGTTGCCATGGCCGGGCCGGGTGAGGACTATATTTTTGAAATGCATGGGGTGAGCAAGTATTTCGGAGCCACCTGCGCGTTGCATGACGTGAGTCTTTCCGTGCGCAACGGGGAGTTTCTGACTTTGCTGGGCCCTTCAGGCTGCGGCAAGACGACCATCTTACGGGTGCTTTCCGGTTTTGAGAAGCCGGATAAGGGGAAAGTGCAACTTAAGGGGCAGTATGTAAACGAGTTGCCGCCGGAATCCCGGCAGGTAAACACGGTTTTTCAGAACTACGCGCTTTTTCCGCACATGACGGTGCGGGACAACATTGCTTTTGGTCTGAAAATGCAGCGCCGGCCCAAGGAGGAAATCGCCCACCGGGTGGCCGAGGCTCTGCGCATGGTGCATATGGAAAAACTGGCGGACCGCATGCCGCGCCAGCTTTCCGGCGGCCAGCAGCAGCGGGTGGCCATAGCCAGGGCTGTAATCAACAACCCGCTCATGCTCTTGCTGGATGAGCCGTTCAGCGCCCTGGATTTTAAGCTGCGCAAGCAGATGCAGTTGGAAATCAAGCAATTGCAGCGCCAGTTGGGCATAACCTTTGTCTTTGTGACCCACGACCAGGAAGAGGCTTTTGCCATGTCCGACCGGGTGGTGGTCATGAATCAGGGCTACATTGAGCAAATCGGCACGCCGCAGGAAATTTACGAGGAGCCGGAAAACCTTTTTGTGGCCAGGTTTGTTGGCGACATTAACATTCTGGAAGGCCGCATTCTTTCCGCCGGAGGCGACAACACCTACCAGGCCGTGTTGGAAAGCACCGCTTTTTCACTGCGCACACGGCGCGAATTTGAGCCGGACGACAAGGTCCTGGTGCTGCTCCGCCCGGAAGATCTTAAAATTTACCGCCTGCACGATGAGGAACTGGAAGGGCCGCATCTTTTGGGACGTATTGAGCAATCCGTGTACAAAGGAGCCACGGTGGATCTGCTGATCACCCTGGAGAGCGGCAAAACCCTGATGGCTGCGGAATTTTTTAACGAGGACGACGAGGAGATCAACTACAACCCCGGCGAGCGCGTGGCCGTGAGCTGGGTGGCCGGCTGGGAAGTGGTGCTGGACGATGAAGGGGAATAACGGTTTCAAGCGCTTCAGCGTGACCACGGTCTGGTTCTGGCTGGGCCTGTTCGCGCTTCTGCCCAACCTGGCCCTGCTCCTGGTCAGTTTCCTAGATCGCAGTGAAACCGATTTTTTCATTCCGATCTTCACGGTGGGAAACTACGGCCGTCTGCTGGACCCGGCCTTTGTCAACATATTCCTGGACTCCATGTACCTGGCCTGCGTCAGCACCGCGGTCTGCCTGCTGGCGGGCTACCCGTTCGCCTATCTGCTCGCGCGCACGAACAAAAGCATCCGGCCCTGGCTGATGCTGCTGGTGGTCATTCCTTTCTGGACCAACTCGCTCATCCGCACCTACGCCCTGATCATCATCCTGAAAACCCAGGGGCTGATCAACAAGCTGCTCAACCTGACCGGAATTGTGGAAGGCCCGGTATCCCTGATGTATGGCGATTTCGCCGTCTTCTTCGGCCTTACCTACACTCTGCTGCCCTTCATGATCCTGCCTCTGTACGCCTCCATTGAAAAGCTGGACGTACGGCTGCTTGAAGCGGCGCGGGATCTGGGCGCTGGAGCCATGCGCACCTTCTGGAACATCACCTT
>JAVBSC010000034.1:0-20231 GCA_031547305.1 Desulfovibrionaceae bacterium | reverse complement strand
GATGCCGCCAGGGGCCGCGTCCAGGAGGATGTCGCAGGACTGGACCAGTTCTTCCATGGTGCCGGAAATCGGGATGCCCGCCGCCTTGAAGGCGGAAAAGTCCGGGTTGCCGGAGAACAGCTTGTAAGGCATGCCGCTTTCTTTTAGCGCGCGAATGGACAGGGTGGGAGCCACGTCCGCTATGCCCACGAGCTCCATGTCCTGCTGCAGGGCCGCGCCGTCCGCCAGACGCTGGCCGATTACACCGTAACCTATAACCCCTACCTTAACCTTGGCCATGATTATGCTCCTGTATGTTTAAAGTGAATAAGTATTCGAACTGTTTCCCATATAGCGCAAAAAAGTCTGTTGCGGGAGCCCTTTTGCAAAAGTTGTCCGATTCTTTCGCCGGGAATGTATGCGCGTACATCAACAGCCTTGCAAAAACCCTGGGAGAAAAGCGCCGCCAGGGTTGACATACCGTCCGAATGTAGTATCGCTTTCTTCGATGTATGCGCATACATCGCCTTTTACAAACCACATCCTGCAATATTTTTTGTTCCCTATGCCAAAAGGGAAATTTTAGCAAGAAGAAGCTGTGCGCCCAAAATGACAAAGCCTACAATCCAAGACATAGCCAGGTTGGCTGGAGTCTCCACGGCCACGGTCTCCCGGGCCATCCATGATCCCAAACTTTTGCTGCCGGAAACCCTGCGCAAGGTCCAGGGGGTTATAAAGCGGCATGGGTACATTTACAACGCTGTGGCCGGTGATTTGTCGCGCCGCAAGTCTTCCGTGCTCGGGCTGTTCATTCCCACCGCTGAGTCCCCCAAAATTTCCTCCACGGTCATAGCCCTGCAGGACGTGGTTAACAGTCACGGCTTCCCGGTGATCATCAACAACACGCTTTTCGATCCCCGCCTGGAACTGGACCTGTTGCGCCAGTGCCGGGAGCGCTCGCTTTCCGGCCTCATTTTCGTGGGTTGCATGACTGAGAACGAACCGGCCATTTTCGCTCTTGGCGAGGAAATGCCCAGCATTTTTTTATGGGACGTCCTGGAAGGCTCAGGCCACAACTATATAGGCATAGACAACCTGGCCGCGTCTTACAAAATGACGCGCTATCTGCTGGGGCTCGGGCATAAGCGCATCGCTTTTGTCGGCGCGCTGCCGGATAAGGTCAGCCGTGTGCGCCGCCGGTTGGAGGGCTATACCCGCGCCATACGTGAGCAAGGCGAGGCCGCGCGCCCGGAATACATCCTGGAGTTCGCCCCCACCCTGGAAAACGGCCACCTGGCCATGCGCCGGTTGCTGGATCTGGCCCAGCCGCCCACAGCGGTTTTTTGCGCCTGCGACATGCTGGCCATCGGCGCGCTAACCGCCTGCCGGGAAGCCGGTTTGCGAGTCCCGCAGGACATAAGCATCGCCGGATTCGATGACGTGGACTTCGCTTCCCACGCCTGGCCGCCCCTGACCACCGTGCGGGTGCCGGCCCAGGAAATGGGCACCATGGCCGGCCGGGGCATGCTGGACATGCTGCGCAAAAAAAATTCTGGACTCATACAGCAGACCCTGCCAACATCCATTATCGTGCGGGGCACCTGCGCCGAGCCAGGCAGGGGAGTGTAAAATTTTCCGGGGGACGGAGTCCCCCAATCAAGCAGACATCCACATCTAAAATAAAAAAGGAGTGAAAAATGGCCCTGTTCACACGTGAGGAGGCGCTGGAGTATCATTCGATGGTGCGTCCGGGCAAGGTGGAGGTGGTGCCGGTAAAGCCCTGCCGGGATCAACGGGATTTGTCCCTGGCTTACAGTCCGGGGGTGGCCGAGGCCTGCCTGGCCATCAAGGAAGATCCGGAGCTGGCGTACAGCTATACGGGCAAGGGCAATCTGGTGGCCGTGGTCTCCAACGGCACGGCCGTGCTGGGCCTGGGCAACATAGGGCCGCTGGCCGGCAAGCCGGTCATGGAAGGCAAGGGAGTTTTATTCAAGGTTTTTGCGGATGTGGATTGCTACGACATAAACCTGGATGTTCGGGATCCGGACAAGCTCTGCGAGATCGTAAAAGCCCTGGAGCCGACCTTTGGCGGCATCAACCTGGAGGACATCAAGTCTCCGGAATGCTTTTACATTGAAGATCGGCTGAAGAAGGAAATGAACATTCCGGTGTTTCATGATGACCAGCACGGCACGGCGATCATTTCCGGGGCCGGGTTGATCAACGCCCTGGAAATTTCCGGCGAGAAAATAGAGAATCTGCGCCTGGTGGTGAACGGCGCGGGCGCGGCCGCCATTGCCTGCAGCCGCTTTTATTGCCTGATGGGCGTGGACCCCAAGAATATCGCCATGTTCGACTCGCGCGGACATGTCCATAACGGCCGCAAGGATCTTACCCCGGAAAAGCTGGAGTTTGCCACGGATAAAAGCTACGCCTCCCTGGCCGACGCTGTAAAGAACGCGGATATGTTCCTCGGCCTTTCCGTGGCCGGCGTGCTGAACAAGGAGATGGTCAGGAGCATGGCCAAAAATCCGCTGATTTTCGCCTGCGCCAATCCCAAGCCGGAAATAGACCACAGCGACGCCAAAGAGGCCAGGCCGGACGCCATTGTGGGCACCGGGCGCTCGGACTTCCCCAACCAGATCAACAACGTTTCCGGCTTTCCTTACATATTCCGAGGCGCGTTGGACACCAGGGCCTCCAGCATCAACGAGGACATGAAGCTGGCCGCGGCCAGGGCCATTGCCGCTCTGGCCAAGGAGCCGGTGCCGGATTACGTCTGCCGGGCCTATGGAGTCAAAGGTTTTACCTATGGGCTGGATTATATTATCCCCAAGCCCCTGGACTTGCGCCTGATGGAATATGTGGCCGGGGCCGTGGCCGAAAGCGCCATGCAAAGCAAAGCGGCCAAAAAGAATGTGGATCTCGCAACCTACCGCCAGGCCCTGGCCGCCCGGCTGGAGAAATCCCGTGGCCGTATGGAATCTATTTTGAAGAATTATAATTTGTGAACAATTGAGGGGGCGCCGCCCCCTCAAACTCCCTAATAACAGGCTTTTACAAAATTTCTGGCCCAGTGCGGCGCGCCGGGAGCGTAGATATGGGTGTAGGAGGCCAGGCAGTTTTTATGGGCCAGGCCGTCTTGGTTGTTGCCCAGGCCGCAGCCTTCCTTCAGTCGAAGAACTGTGCCCGGCGGAGCGGCCAGGGGGCGGGAGTAGTGGAACTCGTGGCCGCGCAGGGTGGAGTTGAGCGGGTGGAAGGGGTTTGCGGCTTTCACGCCGGCTTCCACATAGCCCAGGCCCTGCGGGCTGGGGCAAAATTCCAGATCCAGGGGGAACACCCCGGCCATGGGGTAATCCCGGCCATCCACGCGCAGACTCCGGGCCAGATACATCAGCCCGCCGCATTCCGCGTACACCGGCCGGCCGGCCTCCACAAAATTCCGTACGGACGCGCGGCGCTGGGGATTAGCGGCCAGGGCTCCGGCATAAAGCTCTGGGAAGCCGCCGCCCAGGTACAGTCCGGCCAGATTTTCGGGCCAGGGGGCCGGATCCAGCAGGGAAAGTTCGATCAGGTCGGCCCCGGCCAGGCGCAGGGCTTCCAGGTTTTCCTGGTAATAAAACCAGAAGGCCGCGTCCTTGACGTAACCGATGCGCGGTTGGTGGGCGCGGGATTTCTGCGGGCGCAAATATTCCGGCAAGCCGTCCGCCTCAAGCGGCGGGGCTTCGGCCGCCAGGGCCAGAATGGCCTGGATGTCGCAGTTGACTTCCACCAAGTCCGCCAGGCTGTCCAAGATGCTTTGAGCTTCCCGTCCCTGCCCGTCAAAGGCCAGGCCCATATGGCGTTCGGCGATGGGCGGCTCCTTCAGCCGGGGCAGCAGCCCAAAAACCTTGGTTGCCGCCAGCTCTTCCACGGCCTGCTTCAGAATGGCCCGGTGCCTGGCCCGGGTGGCCCGGTTCAGGATTGCCCCGCCCAAATGCAGGCCGGGCTCGAAATGTTTGCAGCCGCTGACCAGGGCTGCCGCTGTGCGGGTCATTTTGGTGCAGTCCAAAGTCAGAATGACCGGAGCCTTCAAGCGCCTGGCCAGTTCAGCGCTGGAGCAGGACCCCGCCAGATCCCGGCCGTCAAACAACCCCCGGTTGCCTTCGATAAGCGCGATATCCGCGCATCCGCCCTGCCCCACGCCGTGAATGAACAGACCGGGCAGCAAGTCAGCGTCCGCCATGAAGGGATCCAGGTTCCGGGCCGGGCGGCCCGCCGCCAGCCCCAACCAGGCCGCGTCAATATAATCCGGTCCTTTTTTGAAAGGCCGCACCGCCAGGCCGCGCCGCGCCAAAGCGCGCGCCAGGCCCAGGCAGAGCATGCTCTTGCCGGAGCCGCCGGACAGCCCGGCGATCAAAATACGCGGGATTTTAGTGGAAGTTGTCATTTTCATATTTGGGGGGCGCCGTCCCTTAAACTCCCCGGCAGGGGGCTTGCCCCCTGCAACCCATTCGCGGAGTCCCTGCCCCGCTTCGCGGAACAGGGACCCGATTTTATTGATGCGATTTAGTTGTCATTTATCAAAGTTTTTTGCGGGGCGAGAAACTAAAACACTTTTTGCAAAAAAGCGTCCCAGCCCTCCGGAAAGCCTACTCCGCCCCATACTTCTCAATCTTTTTCAGCCAGCCGGCCGGGGCGGGCAGGCGGCCGGTCTGCATGCCGGTATAGAGATCGTAGAGGGCGCGGGAATGCGGTCCGATCTGGCCGTCGCCCACGTTTATCACGCTGCCGTCCTCCAGCAGGTAGGAGCCGACCGGGCTGACCACGGCCGCGGTGCCGAAGCCGCCGGCTTCGGTGATGGCGCCTGCCTTAAGGCCTTCCAGGAAGTCCTTGAGGGCGATGGTTTCCGTGCGGGCTTTGATTTTGCCGGTTTTGGCGAGCTCCAGCACGGAAAGGGAGGTGATGGACTTGAGCACGCTGTCGTTGAACGCGGGGATGATGAATGTGCCGTCCTTCAGCACGTGGTAGTGGTTCATGGCCCCGGCTTCTTCCAGGTAGGTGTTGGACGCGTCCAGGTAGAGCACCTGCTGCGCTCCCATTTTATAAGCCTGGGCGGCTGGCTTGAGCGATGCCGCGTAGTTGCCGCCCGCTTTGGCCGTACCCGTGCCGCCGGCAACGGCGCGGTGATACTTGCTGCTGATCAGCAGGCGGATGGCTTTGGAGAATCCACCCTTATAATAGGGGCCGGAGGGCGAGAGCATGATGCAGTAAGTGTACTGGTTGCTGGGCATGACCCCGAGCTTGTCCTGGGTGGCGAATATGAAGGGGCGGATGTACATGGAGGATTCCGGCTCCGTGGGGCACCAGGCGCGTTCCACGTCCAGCAGGCGGCAGAGCCCTTCCATTTGCAGGGCTTCGTCAGCGGGGGGCATCATGAGCACGTCAGCGGAATGATTCAGGCGCTTGGCGTTTTCGTCAAAGCGGAAGGCGTAGAGTTCTCCGTCCGCATGCATAAAGGCCTTGGCGCCCTCAAAAATGGTCTGGCCGTAGTGCAGGGCTATTGCACCGGGCATCATTTCGATGGGGCCGTAGGGCACGATGCGCGGATCCTGCCAGGCGCCGTCCTTATAATTCATCAGAAACATGTGGTCGGTGCGCAAATTGCCGAAGTCCTCCACCTTGGCGGGCGGGGTGCCGCGTTTGGCCTTGGGCAATAAATCGTAGCGGATGTTCATGACTGCTCCAGTATGCAAAGAATATGTTTGGCTGTTTGATAATCAGTGCCAGGAATAAGGAAAAAGCGCAAGTTGTTCAGGCTGGATGTAATACCGGCTTATGGAGCTTTACGGCAAAAGCGCCTGAATGGCTTTGGCGGCGATGAGAGCTCCTCCCCGGCGGGGCGACAGGTAATCTTCCAGCCTTTGCCGGACCTGTTCCCTGGGCATGAGGTTGTTTAAAAGCTTCAGCAGGGCCGGGGCCACTTCGCTAGGGCCGTCCACCCGGTGGACCAGCCCAAGGCGGAACAGGTCCTCCCCCACCCAGTAAAAATTGTCCCAATGCGGGCCAATGCAGGGCGTCAGGCCATGGCCCAGTGGTTCCAGAAAATTCTGGCCGCCCAGGGGGGCCAGGCTGCCGCCCACAAAAACCGCGTCGCACATTCGGTACAAAGCCTCCAGTTCGCCAAAGGAATCCCAAAGCAGCACCCGCCCGGCTTCAAAAGGCACTTGTTCCGGAGGCAGCATATTGAAATCGCTGCGCTTGGCCGGTCTGGATCGGGGGGCGTTGCCCAGGGCTCTAAAAGTTCTCTCCAACAGTTCTTCTAACGCGGAGATCCTGTGCAAATGGCGGGGGGCCAGGATCAGGGCGGCTTGGGGGGCCTGGTCGAGCAGGGTTTGGATAATGGGGGCAAGCAGGGGTTCTTCTTCCTGGCGGGTGGAGGCAAGGCAGATCATCGGCGGCCGGCCCGGAGCGGTGTGGGGTGAGGTGGGGGCGGAGGGAGCGGAGAGGCGGTCGAACTTGATGTTGGGCATGCTTGAGATGCGGCTGCCGGGGAAGATTTGGGCAAAGCGCTTTGCGTCGTCCGGGGAGATGGCCAGGATGCGTTCCGGGGCCAGGGCGGCGGTGAAGGTTTTTATTTTGCGCAGCCCGGCCAGGCTTTTAGGGGTAAGGCGGCCGTTGACGATCATGGTTTTTGTGCCTGATTCCCGGCAGGCTTCCAGAAGGCCGGGCCAGAGTTCGGTTTCCAGCAGGACCAGGAGGCGTGGTTTTGCCTGGGCCAGGGCGCGGCGCATGACGGCCGGATCGTCCAGAGGGAAGTAGTTGACCGTAAGTGTCGGGGGGTGGAGAGGATCAAGGTGTTCCCGCTGGATTTTCAAGAGCCCGTCCAGGCCTTGGAGGGTCCAGGTGGTGCACAGGATGCGCAGGGCGCGGGGGAGATGTTTTATAAGCTCACCGGCCAGAAAGGCTTCCCCGCCGGAAGCGGCCTGAATCCACAGGTCAAAGCCGGGATGGCTTTGTTGGGGCGGCGGATTGTGGGCGGTCGGGTCCGGCGCGGCCCATGGCCAGTCCGGCGGGGCCAGGCGCAGGTCAAAACCCTGGGCCAGGCGCTTGTTGCGCCGCAAAAGAGGGCGGCCGGCCTTCCAGAGCAGGGAATAGCCGGCCAGCCAGAGCTTGCGGCCGATCAGGCAAGGCATTTGCGATTTGCGGCGGCGGCCAGCCCCAGGTCGATTAGCCGGGTGAGCAGCCAGTCAAAACTGTGCCCCATGGCGGCCACTTCGCGGGGCACCAGGCTGGTGGCGGTCATGCCCGGCAGGGTGTTTGTTTCCAGAATTACCGGCTCGCCGTCATCCTTGAGGATGAAGTCCGAGCGGCTGTATCCGGCCAGGCCCAGAGCGTTGTGGGCCTTCAGGGCGAGTTCCTGAATCCTGGCGTAAATGTCCTTGGGCAGGGGGGCGGGGCAGATTTCTTCCGCGCCGTCCTGGGCGTACTTGGAGGAATAGTCAAAGAACTCTCCGCCCTTGAGCTTGGGCAGGATCAGAATGGGCGGTAGGGCCTTGGGGGTTTCCGTGGCTTTGCCGTCCGGCCCAGGCGTCAGATCGGCCAGCACTCCGCAGGTTACTTCCCGTCCTTTGACGGCCGGTTCAATCAGATACTTGCCGCTTTGGGCGAACAGGCCGCGCAGGGCTGCGTGCAGGTCTTCCGGCTTGTCCACGCGGGCCATGCCCAGGCTGGAGCCGCCGGTGTTGCTTTTGACAAACACCGGGCATGGCCAGGGCGGTCGCCAGTCCTTATCCGGCAGGGAATGCAGAAGCCTCCATTCCGGGGTGGGGATGCCGTGCTTTTTAAAAATGACCTTGGAGGCGGTTTTGTCCAGGGCCAGCAGTGAGCCGGCCGGGCCGGAGCCCTGGTAGGGGCAGTCCAGGCGTTCCAGCATGGCCTGGATAAGGCCGTCCTCTCCCGGAGCGCCGTGCAGATTGATAAAGGCGAAGTCCTGGCCTCTGACCGCCTCGGGCAGTTCGTCCAGGCAATATTCCGGATCGTAGCGCGTAACTTTGTGCCCCAGACCGAGCAGGAATTTTTCAATTACCTGGGCGCCGGACAGAGACACCGGGCGTTCACTGGACCAGCCGCCCGCAATCAAAAGAATGTTCATGCAGATTTACTCCTGTGCGGCGGCTTATGGCCGCCTCCAGGTCCAGCCCCTGCCGCATGGCCAGACCGATTTTTCTTATGCTTTCCGGAGTGCGCCCGTAGCGCTTTTTCAAATCCTCATAACGCTCGGCCAGAGGCACCAGGCGATCGTGCATGGCCCGCTTATCCGCGTAAATGATCACCAGGGGCAGAAGAATGGCGTCGTTGTGCACATCCAGAGTCCAGGGCCAGTGCACGTGGTGGAAGACTCCCTGGCTGACGCGGCCGTTGCGGGTTTCACGCATTGCCCAGGCCGCGCCGAGTTGGGCGTGGCTGCCCCCGTGGGTTATGGAGTAGATCTTGCCTAAATCGTGCAGCAGCCCGGAGGCCAGCACCGAGGGCAGGCAGATGTTCGCGCCGCTTTTTTTGAGCAGAAAAGCTGTCTGCCAGGCCACGGAGGCCACCATACGGGAATGGTCGCGGATATGCGCCGGCATGGCGTATTTGTCCCACAGAGCGCGGCAGGACTCCTCGTCCGGCGGGGCTGGCAGGGCGTCCGGCTTAAGAGCCAGCCATAACGGGAGCGGCGCGTTTTCCTTTGCGGGGTCTTCCCCACCTGGGTCGAATAGTGACTCCATGGAACTCATGCCCACCTCGAATTTTATTGTCCCGAACCGTATAAACCAGATTTTCGGCCAGGGCAAAATGAAAAAAGCGAGGCCTGGCCCGGAGCCTATTCCCTGGAGGTTCGCGAGCGCGAAACCCTTTCCGCGGCTTTGGCCAGCACGGTGTGCAGTTCTTCCATGTTCACAGGCTTGGACAGGTACATATCCATGCCCATATTCAAGAAGTGTTCCCGGTCGCCGGTCATGGCGTGGGCTGTAAGAGCCACGATCAGCAAATTTTTCGGCACGGCCAGGGGGCGTTCCGGAACCGCCAGGGAGATGGCTTCAGCAACAATGGCAGTTGTTTTGTCCGTGGGGACTATGCTGGCGCAATCCTCACGGCGGATGCGGCGCGTTGCTTCCAGTCCGTCCATGACCGGCATCTGAATATCGGTGAGCAGGCAGTCAAAAGGATGCAGGCGCAGGGCTTCAAGCGCCTGGTGCCCATTTTCCACACAGACGATGCGGTGCCCGGTGTTCCGCAAAAACGCCTGGATGGCGAAACGGCTGGTCGGGTCGTCTTCGGCCACAAGAATGTCGAGTCTTGCGTCCGATTTCCCGATTGACTCCGGCCGTTCCGGTAAAAATTCGGTTGTCCGGTCAAAGGGCAGAACGCAGTGGATGGCTGTGCCTTCTCCAGGTTCGCTGTCCACGGCCAGGGTGCCGCCCATCATCCGCACCAGGCGTTTGACTATGCCAAGCCCCAGCCCTGTGCCCGGATACTTGCGGGTGCTGGAACTGTCCAACTGGGTAAAGGCGTCAAAAATGGCGCTGTGCGCATGGGCCGGAATACCTATGCCGGTATCCCTCACAACAAGCCAGACCCAGGTTTTGTTGCGTGCCGAATGCTCCAGCAGGGAACATTCGAGGCGGATACCGCCTTTTTCCGTAAATTTCAGCGCGTTGCCCATAAGGTTAAAGACGATTTGCCGCACGCGCGCGTCATCGCCCAGCAGCGCCCGGGGCAGATTGTCGTCAATGTGCGCGGCTATATCCAACCCTTTGCGCTGCGCTTCGCTGGCAAACAAGGTCATGGCGGACAGCAGCGTGGCGTGCGGGTCAAACGGGCCGATGTGCAGATCCATTTTGCCGGATTCCATGCGCGAGTAGTCCAGAATATCGGAAAGAATACGCAAAAGAGCCTTGCCGGAAAGGCTGGCTGTCCGCACGTATTCCTGCTGTTCCGAGGACAGGGCGGATATGCGCAGGAGTTGCAGCATGTTGAGCATGCCGTTAAGCGGCGTGCGCAGCTCATGGCTGACGTTGGCCAGAAATTCGCTTTTGACCCGGTTGGCTTCTTCAGCGGCTTCCTTGGTCTTGCGGAGATCCTGCATGGAGCGGTTGCGGCGCAGCACCAGCCAGACTCCGTTGATGAACAATTGCATCTGGCGCAGATCCGACTCGTCGTAATCCCTGTCCTTGTTGCACGCTGAAGCGATGCAGACCACACGGCCGTCTTCAATGGCCGGTAAAATTATATAGCGGCGGACGCAGAGTATTTTGAAGACAGTGTGCCCTCTTTCCTCATCTTTCATATTGACGATGCTGGGGGTGATCACTTCGCCATGAATGTCGAAAGGGTGCTCGCCGTCACAGCAATCATGCGGCATTTTGTCCAGGGGCAGGTCGTCGGGACCGATCAGTTCCCGCATGCTCCGCGACCAGTATACGCGGCCGCGGACGCCTTCTCCGGCGCCGGGAAAAAACATATAACTGTGCTTGCTCCTGGTCAAAAGAGCAATCTGTTCCACGACAAAGTTTATGATTGATTCCTCTGACGCTTCCTGCATCTGGGTAAGGCGGTACAGGGCATCAAGCCGTTCCTGGTTCAGGCGCACTTCCTGCTCCACCCGCTCCTGCTCCGTGCGGTCGCGGACCTGACAGATAACCGCCTTGACCTTGCCGTCCGGGTTGAATTCCGGCCAGAAATAACACTCGCCGGTAACCGCGCCTATAACCGGCGAACAAAAATGCACGGTCTCTTTGATTACGCTTCCTTTTTTAAAAACAGCCTCCACGTTGTGCTGAAAAAATAGCCGCAGTTCTTTGGTTATGCCCAGTTCATCATAGGTGGCGGCGCCCAGAGTTTCCGGCAGGGCGTGCAGATAGCGACTGATGGTGGAGTTTGTGTACAGGGGCAGAACATCACGGTCAAAACGCAAAAAAAGATCCGGCGAGTTTTCCAGCATGGCCCGGTAGGTCGCCGCATTGTCGCCCATGTGGGGTAAAAAGCGCGGGTCAGTACGCAGGCTGGTTATATCGGCTGTGCATCCGGCGATACGCAGAGCCCGACCGCTGTCGTCGTTCACGGCCATGCCTTTAAACAGCATCCAGGCCACACGGGTGTCTGGGCGCTGCACACGCAGGCTGATTTCAAAGACCGGCTTACGGCCGCTGGCGCATTCCAGAAATGCTTCGCGCAATTCCGCCTTATCTTCTTCCGGCACCAGCCGCCACCACCACTCCATATCCACGCCGGGCTGGTGGCCGGCATCCAGACCGAGTAAAGCGTTCCATTCCGGCGAACAGGAAATCCGTCCGCTGGCGACTTCCCATTCCCAGAAGGCCAGGCCGGGAATGGAGCGGGAGGGGGAATCCGGAGCGAAAAAAGCGTGCGGATCCAGCGGTGCGCCGTAGCGGCCTTGAATGCCTGATGACGACATGGTAAAATGTACCGCCTTACAATTCCCTGGGCAATTCGACAGTTATGCTGGCGCCGCCCAGATTGTTTCTGCCCGCCCGGACATAGCCGTGGTGGTCGCTGATAATGGATTTGACTATGGTCAGGCCCAGGCCGGTTCCGCCTTTTTTTCTGGAAAAATAGGGCTCGAAGATTCTGGAACGCTCTTCCTCGCTCAGGCCTGGGCCGTTATCCGCCACTTCCACGCGCAAGAGCTCCATCTTCGCGTCATATTCGGCTTTTACGCGCACCTGGGGATTCGGCGCATGCTCCAGAGCTTCCGCGCAGTTGCTCAGGATGTTCAAAAAAGCCCGGTGCAGGGCGCTTTCGTCCATGTATACGGTAGGCAACTCCGTGGGCATGGCCAGTTGCCAGTTGATGCGGGAGTGGCTGTTTTTGAACATTTCCATAAGTTTTTCAAGCATGGGGCCGATAAAGCCTGGCTTGAGGCTCAACTCCGGAAGCTTGGCGAAAGAGGAAAATTCCTGGACCATTTTGAGCAGTTCTTCCACTTCATGCACAATAAGCCTGGTGCTTTCCGCAAAGGCCGGATCCAGCACCTGGTCGCCGAATTTGCGTTGCAGGCGTTGGGCGCAAAGCTTGATGGGCGTCAGCGGGTTTTTTATCTCGTGGGCGATGCGCCTGGCCACTTCCCGCCAGGCGGCCATACGCTGCATTCTTTCCAGTTCGGTAATATCCTCCAGCACGGCCACGCTGCCGCGCAAATGGCCGTCCGGCCCGATCAGGCCGACGCTGTTGACCATCAGGCGGCGTTCCTCGCCGCCCACTTCCAGGCTGATCTGGCGGTTCAGGCGAAAGTCCGGCTGGTTTTCCAACTGCCGCCGAATTTCTTCAGTCAGAGGAAGGTGCCTTTCCGGCACGATTTCCGAGACATGCCGCCCGACGAGCTCTTCGGTCGGGAGCTGAAGCAATTGCCGGGCCGCCTTGTTCACCGTGGTGACCAGGCCCTGGGCGTCAAAGGAGAGCACGCCGGCCGTTATATTGTCCAGAACCGTCTCCACATATCTGCGGTGCCCGTCCAGACGGGCGTTCTGCAGGGCCAGCAACTCGTTGGCATCCGTGAGTTCCTGGCGGCTCTGCCCCAAATCCTCGGCCATGCGGTTGAAGGACTGGATCAGAATGCCGTATTCGTCCGTGCCCTTGTCGTTCAGGCGCACGCTCAAATCGCCCCTGGCCACCCGTTCCGTGGCCGCCACCAGGGCCATAACCGGGGCCGTGAGCTCCTTGGCCACCCGGAAGGCGAACCAGAGCGCCCCCAGGAAAATAAGCCCGGTCAGAACGCCAAGAGTTACATAAAGACTCCATTTTAAAGGATACTTCAGGTTGCGCAGTTGCTTGTATTCGCCGGCGCCGCTGGCAATGCGATCCATGCGGGTTTTAAAAAAAGCCCCCAGATCTTTGGCGCTCACCAGGTAGCCGCGCTTGCCGGCATCCACGGCCAGCACCCCGTAGACCACGTCGCTGCGCGTGCCCTTGCCCAGCATGAACTGGAAGCCTTTGTCGCGCACGGCCTGCCAATCCAGGGCATCCCTTACCGACTCCCAGCTTTCCTCCGCGGCCGGGTCCGCTTGCCAGATGCGTTTGTTCCGGGACGAATCCAGAAGGCCGGCCAGGGCGAGCTGGTGTTCTTTTTTCTTGCGGGCCAGAAAAGTCTCCATGTTCTGGCCACCCCAGGCAAAACGGCGCTCCTGCACTTCATCCAGCATGGATTCCGCGCTCAGACGCAGCGAGTTGCCGGCGTTTTCGTACATGCTGCGGCCCAGATCCATGGCGGACTCAAAAGACGTTTCCACCTGATCCTTGAACCAGAAATCAACGGAAAGTTTGACGAACTGCGCGGTAACCACAAACATGAGAGCGCATGGAATAATGGTCAGGGTCATGAAGGCAAGCACCAGGCGGGTGCGCAGGCGCGCGCCCAGAACCCTCCGGCGTCTTTCCAGGATGAGTTTGAGGCCGTTGCGCAAAACCAGAAACAACACGACCAGCAAAAGCACGAAGTTGAAATTGAACAGGGCCAGAAAGATGGCGGAACCGCTGCCGAACAGCTCCAACTGCACCCAGATGAGCACCAGCAGCAAAACCAGAATGGCCGCCGCCAACAGGATTTCCCGGCGGCGGCGCTTAAGCTCCCTGACTCGGTTGGCCCGTTCCTGAGCATACATATGCAGGGCATTTTGCTGTATGCCGGAAGGGATTTCCTGTTCGGGGTTTTCCGGAGCGCGGGGATCCTGCATGACCGCCCTGCCTCAGAATCTGTGGACCGGATCGTAGGCCGGCGGGTATTCCAGGGTTATGGTTTCCGGGGGCACGATGTCCCAGGACCAGAACATGACAGTTTTAGCCAGCCAGGGCGGCACTTCAGTATGCCTTAAGGACAAGGTCACCGAGATCTGGAACACCTTGTCCGGCCCTTTGGCGCGCAGGGTCGCAAGCGAGGCCAGATCGATCCTCAGATTTTTCCAGGCTGAGTCGAGCAGGCGGGCCAGATTAAGATCCCGGCGCGGGTGTTCTTCGCCCGGCAGGGTCAGCAAAAATTCGCGGGTCAGGGGATCGTGGCGCAGGGTGGAGGAAAAAGTGTGTTCAGCCACCGCAATATTGCTCAGAATGGCGCGCGGCAATTCGACCAGGGATTTTATATCCAGTTTGATGGAAGCCCCATCCTTGAGCATGTACATCAACCCGTCGGTATCGTCCACGTTCACGCTCATTTTGAGCAGCAACTCCCCGTTATCATGCAAAAAGATCGGGGTATCGTGGACAAAGGACTGCGGCGCGGCGGGCAGGGCCGCCCGGACCGGCCAGATCAAAAGGACAAGCGCCAGGGCCAGTAGCCAGGCGCGGATCCGGGGCCGTTGCGGCGTCCGTTTGTTTGTACTGTGATTCGCTGGTTTTGCCAAATGCATGCCGTGCCAAGACGTTAAAATTTCAGAGGATCGGCGTTCGCGGCCGTCATAACATTTTCTATTTTCGCATATCCGGCGCGTCAAAGCAAGAGATGACAAAATAGCGCGGCGTTGCAATCCCGGCCCGAACCTGTCATTACCCCGGCATGAGCAAGCTGCGCTGCATACAAGTGGTGAACGTGCGTTGGTTCAACGCCACGGCCTGGTACGGCCTGCATCTGGCCCGGCTTTTGCGCGGGGCCGGACACGAGGTTCTGACGCTGGGTCTGGAAGGGACCCAGTCCTTTGCCAAGGCCGAAGAATGGGGCCTGGAGCCTCTGGCCCTGCCTCTGAACGACCAGGGCCCTCTGCGTCTGGCTGGCCTGTACGGGCGGCTGGGCGGACTGATCAGGAAATTCCGGCCCCAGGTGGTTAATTGTCACCGGGGGGAGTCCTTTTTTTTATGGGGATTGCTCAAACGATTTTCCGGCCAGCCTTTCGTTCTGATCCGCACCAGGGGGGATCAGCGCCCGCCCAAGAACAATCCGCCCAACCGTTTTTTGCACTCCCAACTAGCGGACGCTGTAATCGCCACCAATTCCATCACCGCCAGGGCATTCACCGAGGATCTGGGCCTTGCCCGGGACAAGGTGCATACCATCCTGGGCGGGGTGGATAAAGACGTGTTCAAACGTGACGAGGCGGGCCGGGCCAGGGTTCGGGCGGAATTCGGCCTGGAGGATAAGGATTTCGTTGTCGGCATTCTGGGCCGTTTTGATCCGGTCAAGGGACACCGCACCCTGCTGGAGGCGGCCGCCTTTTTGCGCCATTTGAGCCGGCCGCTGAAAATTTTATTTATCGGTTTTGCGGCCGGCATAAGCGAAGCCCAATTGCTGGAACAGGCCGGGGCGCTCGGGCTTTCCGCTGGTCTGCGCTTGACCGGCCGGCGGCCGGACGTTCCGGCCCTTGTTTCCGCTCTGGACCTGGGCGTGCTCGCTTCAATCGGCTCCGAGGCAATTGCCAGGGCCGCGCTGGAAATCATGGCCTGCGACGTGCCGCTTCTGTCCACCAATGTCGGAGTCATGCCGGATCTTCTGCCGATTGAATTTCTTTTGCCGCCCGGCGACTCCCCGGCCCTGTCAACCGCGCTGGCACAATTGGTCAATGATTCCGGCAGGTATCATCGCTTGCGGGACGCCGGCCGCAAGAGTATTCAGAGGCTTGGGCAAGACGATTTTTTAGAAAAAACGCTCCAGGTTTACCAATCCTGTGCCAGCGCCTACACAAACAAAGGACTGAAAGTATGATTTCTTTTGCCAGCGACAATAATTCCGGGGTGCATCCGCGAGTTTTCGAGGCCATGCGGCAAGTCAACCAGGGGCCTGCTCCGGCATACGGACGGGACGCCTGGACCGCGGCGGCGGAAAAAGCTCTGGCCGAGCATTTCGGACCTTGCCGGGCTTTTTTCGTGTTTCTGGGCACAGCGGCCAATGTGCTCGGTCTTAAAAGCCTGGTCCGGACTTACAATGCGGTGATTTGCGCGGAAACGGCCCATGCGTATACAGACGAATGCGGCGCTCCGGAAGCCTTGATCGGTTGCAAGCTTTTGCCCGTCCCTTCGTATGACGGCAAAATCAAGGTGGAGGACTGCGTGGCGCACCTGGAAAGAGCCCTGGGGGCAGTGCATCACTCCAGCCCCAGAGTCGTTTCCATAACCCAGGCCACGGAAGTGGGAACGGTCTATACCGTGGAGGAAATCCGGGCCATTGCGGATTTTTGCCATAAAAACAGCCTGTATCTGCATATGGACGGGGCGCGCTACTGCAACGCGGCCGCGTATCTGAACCTGCCGCTGGCGGATCTGGCCGGCAAGGCGGGGGTGGACGTGCTTTCCTTTGGCGGCACCAAGAACGGGCTGATGTTCGGCGAGGCCGTGCTGTTCTTTAACCAGACGCTGGCCGAGGATTTTCCCTACATCCGCAAGCAGAATATGCAGCTTTTGTCAAAAATGCGTTTTGTCGCCGCCCAGTTCAGCGAATATCTGTCCGGGGATCTCTGGCTGGCAAACGCCCGCCAGGCCAACAACATGGCCGCGCTGCTCAGGGATTCCCTTAGCGGGGCCAAAAACGTGGCCGTCACCAGGCCGGTGCAGATAAACGGCGTGTTCGCCCGCCTGCCGTTGGCGCACGTTGAGAAACTCCAGAAAAGCTTCAGCTTCTATATCTGGGACGCCTACGACGCGCCGGGCTTTGAAAAAGGCTGGCCGGAAGTGCGCTGGATGACTTCCTTCAACACCACGGAACAGGAAGTTCTTGAATTCGCTTCGGCTGTAAAGTCTATGTGAAAATTGGGGCTGCCGCTCCAAACCCAGCCTGGGGCCACGGCCCCAGGCCCCATTTACGACGCCGCCGTCACGCAAGGAGTGACGGCGGCGTTGATAATTGCGGGGCCAGGGCGCGCGCAGAGGCCGCGCCTCCACGCATTCTGGCGGGGGGTGGCCTTATTCTTGCCCTTCCCCCACTTCTTGTTCCGGCTTGGGCAGGTTTTTGCGCGGCAGGCAGATGCGGAAGGTGGTGCCTTTGCCCAGTTCGGAATCCAGCTCCAGGTAGCCGCCGTGTTCCTGGATGATTTTTTTGGTCATGAGCAGGCCGATGCCGGTGCCGTTTTCGCCCTTGGTGGTAAAGAAGCGCGAAAAGACCTTTTTGCGCGTGTTATCGTCCATGCCGCAGCCGGTGTCTTTCACCTCATAGATCAACACGCCGTCTTTTTCGCGGAAGCCCACGGTTATGGCGGTGTCCTTGCCTTCTTCAGTCATTACGCAGGCGTCTATGGCGTTGCCCACCAGGTTGGTCAGGCTGTCGTGCAGGCTTTCGTAGTCTATGGAAGCCTGTTCCACATCCGGCTGCATGTCAAGATCCATGGCTATGCCGTTTTGCTGGGCTTTTACGCGGTACTGTTCGGCCACTTCGGCGGCCACGGACGCCGGATCGCCCATGCTGGCCTTGATGCGCCGGCCGCGGGCGAAGTGCAGGAAGTTTTTGACGAATGAGCCGATGCGGTCAATGTTGCGCTGGAGCATGTCCACGCCCTGGGTGATGCGGTCCACCTTGCCGCCCTGCATACCGCTGGTGAGCATATACATGCCGCCTTCCAGGGCGGTGACCAGGTTTTTGATGCCGTGGGCCAGGCCAGACACGGTCTGCCCCACGGCGGCCATGCGCTCGGCTTCCACCTTGGCGCGTTCCAGGCTCTTTATTTCGCGCAGATCCTGGAAGGCCAGAAGCAGTCCCAGAGATTTGACCCCGTGCCGCAGTCGCGAGCCCTCAAGAATAATCGGGATGGCGTCTTCCCCGCGCTCCGGAAAGAGCGACAGCTCGCTGAAGCGGAAATGGTCCCGGCCGCTCCGGATGGCTTCCAGGGCCTGTTCCGGCAGCAGGTTGTAAAGTTCTTCCGGACCGCTTATGCCTATAGCCGGCAGATCCAGCAGCTTGGTCAGGGCCGGGTTCAGGATGGGGATCTCCCCGTCGTCGGAAATAACCGCGATGCCACGCAGGGAGTTGCCCACAATGCTGGCCAGCATCAGGTTTTTTAGCTCGCTCTGGTCCCGCAGGTAGGTCAGCTCGGTGATGTCCACAGCCATTTCCATGATGGCCGTGACTTTGTCGTTCTCATCTTTGATGGGCACGGCCGTGACCTGGTAGTGGCAAAGTTCGCCTTCCGGGGTCAGCCAGATCTGGGTGTCCACCTGGGGCGCTTTACTGAGGAAGGCTTTTTTGGCGATGCAGTTGGCGCAGGCCCCTTCCTGCCCCTTGAGCACGGCGTAACAGTTCTTGCCGTCCAGTTCGCCGTAGATGTCGCGCACGGCCTGGTTGGAATCGATGATCCGCAGGTCCTTGTTGATGATCACAATGCTGCACGGCACCAGGTCGAACAAGGACTGGTACTCGCCCCGCAGGATGTCGGCCGAGGTATTGTCCATGCACATCTCAATGATGTAAGGCACGGTGCCGTCCGCCGCGAACAGGGGGATGGAGTATTTGGTGTAGCTGATATGCTGGCCGGACTGGGTGACGCCCTGGCCCTTGCTGACCGTGGGAGCGGCGTTTTCAAATGTCTTGGCGCAGCTTTTGTGGCCGCAGAAGCCATTGGTTTTATGGTAGACCTCCCAGCACCTGCGCCCTTCCCATGGGCCGAAGGTCTGGGTGAAGCGCTTGTTGGCGCAGACAATTTGATACTCGGCATTGAGAATAGCGGTGGGAACAGGCAGGGAATCGAAAATCTGCTTGTTCTGCCATATGGCCAGATCCGTATCCAGGGGAAGCGGGGAAGAACTCATGGAAGTGCTCCTTTCGGATGAGCGGCTGGTAAGAGTAGCGCCTGCCCCGCCTGTCTCCCCAATATGGCGGAGGCAGGCGGGGCGGCGTGGATTTACCATTTACGAATTGGCGTGGCGTCCCATGCGCTGGGCGGCCATCCGGAGGGGCCGGGGAGGCCGGGCCTCCACGGATGGTCTTATGCGCCTTTGGCCGCGGCCAGGATCTGACGCAGTTTTTCCAGCGTGGCCTCGTCAGCGCTGCCCAGAATGGACGCCAGGTCCGCGGCCGCATTTGCCGGTTTGGGGGCCGACTCTTCCAGGTTTACGTCCAGGATGTCCGCAATGGCCTTCATCAGCTTGCCCGGAGTAATGGGCTTTTCCAAGGTGAACTTGGGGGCGCTCGGACCGGACAAGGTGGTGTAGAGCTTCTGCATGTCTTCGCTGCCCATTTCGTCGTTGGCGTGGGCTGTGATGACAATGACCGGAAGTTCGGCGTACCTGGGCATGGCGCGCAATTCCTTGAGCACTTTGTAGCCGGACTTTTTGGGCATGACCATGTCCAGGGTCATCAAATCCGGATTGCACTCCTGCACCTTTACCAGGGCGTCTTCCCCGTCGCAGGCGGTCACGACTTTAAAGCCGGCGTCTTCGGCGCACGTGGAAAGGAAGTTGCGCACATCGGGTTCGTCGTCAACGATGAGAAGCGTTTTTTCTGATGCAAGGGCCACGCTAGTCTCCTTTTTTAATAAAGCTCAGCACATTTTATGTTCGGCTGCGGATTACTCAGCCTCCCATTTGATATAACCGGGGTTAACCAGGGTCATGGCATTAACTATGAGCTCCACGATCCCGCCATAGGCGATGCTGTTTTTTTCCAAAAGGCTGCTGTGTTCCAGAAGCTCGCGGATCTGCCCCTTGCAGTTGGAACATGGAGCGCAGACGTATTTGCGCGTTGCCGGCTCCAGGCAGTCGCTGAAGGCGTTGCAGATCTGCTGCATCTTTTTGCGGCCGGTTATGTTGTTGCGCCAGCCTTCTATATTGTTGCGGGTCATAATGGCGAACCCGCTGCCGCCGCCGCAGCAGGAGTGCGGGGCCCCGTGCGGGGCCAGTTCCCGGAACTGCGGGCAGATGTGGCGCAAGATGTCCCGCTGGGGCTTGTTTATGCCCATGAGCCGCACCACGTTGCACGGGTCGTGCAAGGTCACGGGAAAATCGTTGCGCGAAACGTCAAACTCTATTTTGCCGGAAAGTACGATGTCGCGCAAGAGCGGAAAGCAACTTTCCCGCGGAATGTTCAACTCCTGAGGCAGCACGCGGTCCGCGATGACCGTGAGGGCTTTGTGGGCGTGGCCGCATTCGCCGAGCATGATTTTCTGCACGCCCAGCTTTTTTGCCGCCTGGGCATGCAGTATGGCTGTACGGGCAAACTGCACGTCGTCGTAAAAGGTGCCGTAGTTGATGGAATCATAGGCGGCCAGATCGCTGGAAAGGGTCCAGGAAATGCCGGCGGCCTGGAAGATGATGGAAAAGGCCGCGATGTTTTCCGGCCAGGCCATTATTTCGCCCGCGTTGTG
>JAVBSC010000027.1:0-5077 GCA_031547305.1 Desulfovibrionaceae bacterium | reverse complement strand
AATTTTATATTAAAAAAACAATCGCCCCGTTTCGGTAAACGGGGTACTTTTTCAGCTTTCTGGGGGGGTGGTGAGCCGCCCCCCCCCACCGCCCCACCGCCAGAGCGCGCGCCCTCAATTATTCAACCCAGTCGTCATCTTCTTCAATCGGAGCGAAACCGCGCCGGATTGTATTTTCGGTGATGCAGCGCGGGTCCATGAACTGGAGCAGGTAGTCCGGCCCGCCGGTTTTGGAGCCCACGCCGGACATTTTAAAGCCGCCGAAGGGTTGGCGTTCCACCATGGCGCCGGTGGAGGCCTTGTTCAAATAGAGGTTGCCCACGCGGAATTCGGCGCGGGCTTTTTCCAGGTTTCGGGGGCTGCGGGAAAACACCGCGCCGGTCAGGGCAAAACGGGTGCTGTTGGCCATGTTCAGGGCTTCGTCAAAGTCTTTGGCGCGCATGACGGCCAGGACCGGTCCGAACACTTCCTCCTGGGCGATGCGGTGTTCCGGCTTGATGCCGTCCACAATGACCAGGGGCACGTAAGCGCCTTCAGAAGGTATATCCGTGCGCTTGACCAGCAGCTTGCCTTCCTGTTCCGCAATGGCGATGTAGTTGAGCACGTTCTGCTTGAGGGATTCGTCGGCCAGCGGCCCCATGTAGTTGAGCGGGTCCTCGGCCGGCCCTATGGGGATGTCTTTAGCGGCATGGACCAGGCGCTGCACGAAGCGGTCGTAGATCTGGTCCAGTACAATGACTCTGGAGCAGGCCGAGCATTTCTGCCCCTGGAATCCGAAGGCGGAGTAAAGCACCTGGATCACCGCCTCGTCCAGATCCGCGTCGTCGTCAATGATGATGGCGTTCTTGCCGCCCATTTCCGCAATGACCCGTTTGACCTGGGCCTGACCGGGCCGGACTTTGGCGGCTTTTTCCACAATGCGCAGGCCAACCTCCATGGAACCGGTAAAGCAGATCAGGGAAATTTGCGGGTGCTCCACCAGGTAATCGCCCATAACCGAACTGCGCCCCGGACAGAAATTGAACACCCCGGCCGGCAGACCGGCTTCTTCAAAAATTTCGGCAATGCTGTGGCCAATGGTGGAAGCCAGAGATGAAGGCTTGAAAATGACCGGGTTGCCGCAGACTATGGCCGCCGCCGCCATTCCTATGGCAATGGCGAAGGGGAAGTTCCAGGGCGCGATGACCGCGGCCAGGCCCTTTGGCTGGTAAAGCAGATGGTTGAGTTCGCCCGGCGCCCGGCCCATGCGGCGCGGATTGGCCAGACGCAGCATGTCCCTGGCGTAGTATTCAAGGAAGTCAATACCTTCTCCAACGTCGTGGTAGGCCTGGTCCCATTGCTTGCCCACCTCCAGAACCTGCTGGGCGGAAAGCTCGAACATGCGCCGCCTGGCTATGGCCGCGGCTTTATGCAGGATCATCGCGCGATCCAGGACCGGGGTATCCCGCCAGGCCGCAAAAGCGCCGGAAGCGGCTTTGATGGCCTGGTCAATTTCCTCTTTGCCGGCCTGGCAGACCTGGGAGATGACCTCTTTGGGGTTGGCCGGGTTCAGGCTGGGCATAAGGTCCGCTGTGGTAATATTTTTGCCGCCTATGCGCAGGGGCAGCGTGCGGCCGCCGCGGGTCCGCACCTTGGCGATGGCCTCGGGAAAAGCCGCGCGGTTGGCCGGAATGGTGAAGTCCATCATCGCTTCGTTGACAAATAGCGGCAGGGGGCCGGCCGGAACTTTGGCCTGGGGTTTAGGTCTGGCCTGATCCTGCTCGCGCTCCAGGGTGAGGATCGGATTTTCCAGCAGGCGTTCCAGTTCCGCGCCTTCGGCAAAACTCTGGCGCAAAAAGGATTCGTTGGCCGTGTTTTCCAGCAGGCGGCGCACCAGATAAGCCATGCCGGGAATAAGCTCGCCATAGGGGCAATAAAGCCGCACCTTGCCGGCCACGTTCAGCAGGCCTTTGCGCACCGGCTCGGCCATGCCGTAGAGCACCTGGAATTCGTAGCGAGATTCCGGCACGTTAAGAAGTTCCGCTGTTTCCATTATCGCGGAAATAGTGCGCACGTTGTGTGAGGCGCAGGCAAAATAAACGTACTCGTGGTTTTCCAGAATGCGGCGGGCCAGTTTTTCGTAATAAGCGTCCGTTTCCGGCTTGCGTGTCCACACCGGCACTTCCCAGCCGTTCTGCTTAGCCACAACTGTTTCCGCGTCCCAGTATGCGCCCTTGACCAGGCGGATGGCAATGGGCAGGTTTTCCGCTTTAGACCAGGCCAGCAGATCTTCCAGGTCCTTTTCCGTATCCTTCAGGTAAGCCTGGAGAACGATGCTCAAGTGCGGGTAATGGCGGAATTCCGGGTCGGAGCGCAACTTTTTGTACAAGGCCAGGGTGATTTCCCGGTACTTGAGCTGTTCCATATCCACGCACAAAAAACCGCCCATGCCCATGACCTTGCGGTAAATCGGGGCCAGCCGCCTGTAGATGCCTTCTACGGAGCCGCGCACGTCCACCGGTTTGGCCTGGGAATACAGGGCCGAAGGCTTGATGGACACATTCACCTTGGGCGTGGAGCCCCAGTCCAGGTCCTTCTTCTGGCCCTTGCCGGGCAAAGGCGCCCAGCCGCCCTGCTCGCCCACCAGGGCGTCCAGAATTTCATGGTAGCCGGCGGCATAGGCGTCGCTTTCCTCTTCGCTGACCGTGGCTTCGCCCAGCAGGTCCACGGTAAAGGCGAACTTGTCCTTGCGCAGCTTGGCCAGACCCTTAAGGGCTTCCTTGACGTTTTCGCCAATAATGAACTGGCGGCCCATGCCCTCGATGTTTGAGCGGATGGTCATGCCCATGATCTTGCCGGTCAGCGCCCCGCCTATGCCGGCCGCGCTGGCTCCCCACTTGAGCACGGCCGGCACTTCAGTCTCGCCCCCGGCGAAGTATTCCCGGATGTGCCGGAGCAGAGATTCCGAGCTGGTCAGGTAGGGCAGCACATCCACAAAACGAAAAAGCTGGACCTTGAAGTCCTCGTTCTTCATTGACCAGTCCATGACTTTGCCGGTCCACCAGCCCTTGTTGAAGATGGAGGGAGCTTCTCCACTGATGCTTTTAAAAAATTCTTTGCCTTTGGCTATAACCTTGCCCTCAAATTGCGGATCCATGCGCTGCCTCCCGGCGTATCGTTCAAAATGCTGGTTTTTGCCCTGATGTATTTAGGCTCGGTAGGAAACCTTATGGACAAGCTTTTTATAAATCAAGCCGTGTCGGATAAAAAGTTGCTTTTTTTGCCATATTGATTATCGTTATAAGTGCTTAAAGCGTGTTTACTGAATACTTGCCGGCGGAGTCACGGATGAACAGGGCTTTGGAAATTTTCACCCCGGAATACACGGGCAGGCTTTTCGGCCCGGAACGCACGGCCGCTTTTTTTGAAGCGTTGTTCGGCGGAGCCGAGGAAGGCGCCTACGATATCCGTCTGGCCTTTGTAACGGCTGGTGAAGACTCCCTGGAATTCGCCTTCAACCTGCACCAGCGGCCCGGCAAATGCCTGGCCTGCAACCTTACCTACGGGCTGCCGGCGGTCTTTGCCCGGCATCCGGTTATTGGCGCGGCGCGCCTGGCGGAAGAAATCGCCAAAGCCGCCGGGCGGCCGCTCAAAGGCTGGAAGCTGGGGGAGACCAAAGAACACGGCAAAGCCCTGCACAGCATACCTTTTTGGGTGACCGTGGGGTAATTTATATGAGCATACCCACAAATGTGCTGGTTACCGAGGCCTACCCCTCCTGGAAGCCTTACGTCATGGAACAGCGGATGTATGAAAGCCCCCTGGCGGACCCGCCGCAGTCCTCGCCGGCCTACACCTCGCTTTTTGACGACGTGGCAAACATAACCAAAGACCTGGCCGAAGACGTGTTCAGAAACTTCTACGCCCAGATACCGGGGCGTCTGCACGCCGGCCAGAGCCCTGCCGGCTACCTTGCCGGCGCGGGCTGGGGCAGCGCCCTGCATGTGCCGGAAATAGAACGCGGCTCCCTCGTCGCCGTGAGTCTTTAAATGAGGCGGATATGAACAATAACGAGATGCTGCGCATCCGCTATGAGTACGAACAGGATAAAAATCTCTCCCTGCGCTACGCCCACGGCGTCTGGGGCGGCATAAACCCACAGGGTGAAATAGAACTCAATTTTTACACCGAAAGCGATAAGCTGCCCAACTTCTCCGAACGCCTGATCAGCCCGGACGGCAGCTACGGCGAAGAAGAAGCCCCCGCACACGACAACGTCAAAGTGATCACTCGGCACATCCACTCCCGCCTGGTGCTTAACTACTACACAGCCAGAGCCGTCATGGAATGGCTGGAAGACAAGCTGGAAATTCTGGAAGCTGAAGACCCTGGCCAGGATATGTTCCGGGGCGGCGCCGGCGTGGCGCAGTGATATTAAAACAACGCCAGGGACTCTCCACCCCTGGCCCACGCCGGGGCCACAGCCCCAGACCCCGTTTACGGCGTTGCCGTTCCGCTTCGCGGGACAACAACGCCGATAATTGTGGTGGCTATTACGGTCTCCGGCGTGACAAAACGGCGGCTTGATATATGGGCCAACGGAAATCCCGCAAAATTCTAATCGTTTTTTGTCTTGCGGCCGCGTTTTTTGGGGCGGACGCCAAGCTTATGACCTGGGCATCCGGTCCGGCCACTTCGGTGGCCAGCATGCCCGAAGGCCGCCGTCTGGCCTTAGCGGGCCTGCAGGGCGGCACCAGCGTCATGAGCCTGTATGTCTCTGAAGCCGGAGAAATGCTTGCCTTGCCCGGAGCCACCGGCAACGACCTGGCCCTGCTGCTTCAAGGCCGCAACCCGGCCGGAGCCGACGCCCCGTTGTGCTTGCTGCCGGGCGACATTACGCAAAATCACCCCACCTGGGAGCCTTTCGGCCTTCAAAAACGTCCTTAAAGCATTTTAGCTTTGATAATCAGACAATTAATTCCAGATAGTCTCGCGTTGTCTAATTTTCATGTAATTTCAACAAATTAACCGGAAATTAGTTCCGCTTTGAGTCCAATAAAAACCCCTTGAATCCGCAAAGTATGTTGGTAGACTTGTT
>JAVBSC010000107.1:0-21179 GCA_031547305.1 Desulfovibrionaceae bacterium | reverse complement strand
TAGATTAAGGGGAGCGTGGCTCCCCTTAATCTTCCTTCAGTTCACGCTGATTCTTTCTTCCGACTTGGACAATTCCTTGAGCTTTTTCCAGACCGTGACCCGGCTCACTCCCAGGTTCTCGGCCAGGAGCTTCTGGTTGCCGCCGGCGCGGTTGAGCAGGGTTTGCAGAATGGCGTATTCCATTTCCTTCATGGTGCCCAGGGGCACGGTTATTGCGCCCGGTCCGCCCGCTTCCCGGTGCAAATCCAGCGAGCGGCGCCGCATGGCGATATGGTCCTCCAGCAACTGGCAGGCCAGGGCGTCCGCGTTCTGGCCCTCTTTGTACATGATGCACAGGCGCTCGATGATGTTGACCAGTTCGCGCACGTTGCCCGGCCAGTCATAGGCCTGCATTTTCCTGATGCTGGCCTTGGAAAGCGGCGGCGGAGCGGAGCCGTAAAGCTGGCCGCTCCGGCCCATGAAATGCCCGGCCAGGGTGGGCAGATCCTCCAGGCGCTGGCGCAGGGGCGGGATGAACAGGGGCAGCAGGTTCAGTCGGAAGAACAAATCCCGGCGGAAATTGCCCTCTTCCACGCGTTTGTACAGATTTTTGTTGGTGGCGGAAACAACCCGCACGTCCACGTTGATGACCCGGTCGCCCCCCAGGCGGAAGACCTCTTTTTCCTGAAGCACGCGCAAAAGGCGGCCCTGCATGCTCAGGGATATTTCCCCGATCTCGTCCAGAAAAATGGTGCCGTTGTGCGCCAGTTCGAACATGCCGGACTTGCCGCCCTTTTTCGCGCCGGTGAACGCGCCTTCCTCGTAGCCGAAAAGCTCGCTCTCCAGCAGGTGTTCCGGCAGGGCGGCGCAGTTTATGGCCACGAACGGCCCGCTCTTGCGCGGGCTGGCGTTGTGGATGCTCTGGGCCATCAGCTCCTTGCCGGTGCCGGTTTCTCCCTCTATAAGCACGGCGGCCTGCGTGGCCGCGTACTGCTTGGCGTCGCCCACCAGCTTGCGCATGCGTTCGCTTTCGCTGATGATGTCCTTAAAGGAATAGCGGGCCACCAGTCCCTTCAGGTGCAGTTGGGCTCTGGCATGGGCTTCCACTTTCTGGATCTGCGAGAGTTCCTGAAAGGTGATGACTGTTTCCAGCAGGCGCGAGCGCACAATGACCGGAATGCGGCTGACGATGAAGCGCGTGCCTTCGATCTGCTGGAGGCTGTTCAGGGAAAAGCGCCCGTCGCCGTAAAGGCTGCGCAGGCAGGCCGGTGAATCCGGCCGGGTGATGTTGAGCCCGAGCACCTTGACGCCCTTGAGCTTGAGCAGGCGTTTGGCCGTGAGGTTGCAGGTGGTGATGGCCTGTTCGTTGTTGACGGACAGGATGCCTTCGCGGCTATGGTTGACCAGGTTCTGCAACCGCCGGGCGTGGCGTTTCTCGCGCACATTCTGCTCAATGATGTTCTTGGCGGAGAGCACGGCCCGCCGGATGTTTTCCGGCCTGGAGCGCACCAGCACGTAAGGGATGCCGTTGGCTTCAGCCAGATCCTGGATGCAGCCGCCAAAACCCACGATGGCGTGGCCGCGCAGGGAGAGCGTCTGGTCGACAATCCGCTGGAATTCCTCGCGGTTGGAGTAGGTCATGATGGAGAAGCGCTCCGGCGTGAAAAAGCGGGCCATGGCGCTTAGTTCTTCGCCCAGTTCGCTTTTGTAGCTGATGAGGATGAGCGGCTTGTTGTGCCGGTTGGCTTCGTCAAAGGCGGTGATGAAGTCCAGGGCGGTGATGCTGACCGGCACCACCGGCACGTGCACCAACTGCTGAATGGACACGGCAGTGCCCGCCTGGCTGATGATCACGTCGTATTGCTCCTGGGCCTCCTGCGCGAAGAGATGCCCGTTGTTGAAGATGCCGCCTTCGTAAACGTCGACCGGCACGTTCAGCTCTTCGGATATGCGGGTGATGGCCTCGGTCATCGCCGAATATATGGAAATGCACAGAGCTCTTGGCGTGGTGTCAACGCCGCGGTTGGACAATTTTGAAGTGATCAGCATGGGGCACGCGTCCTTGCGCGGGGGCTTCCGGCCGCGCAGGTGTGGGGTGGAGCGCCTTTGGCGGCCGTCCTTTTTCAGGCTTTGTCCTGGCGATGTCGGCTATTATAGTGCCAAAGCTTTGCCCGCGCAAGATGCGGGGTGAAAGGCGCCGGGGCTAAATCACCAGAATGCCGAACTCACAACCAAAGGCCGGGGGAAAAACGCGCAAAAAACCGCCGGAGCGCGTTCCAAGCGGACCGGCGGCTTTTTGCGGGTGGTAATCTAAGCTTGCTTCCCCCCCTGCACGCTTCCCGCGGGCGCGCTTTTCAAGGCGAATTTGATCAGCAGGGTGAGAATAAGGACCGCCGCCATCCCGGCGGCTTTTATCTGGAACTGCGGGAAGTAGCAAAGCACGCCGCCGGCCAGGCAGGCCAGGCGCGGCGGCAGGCCGATGTTGCGGGACAGCCAGCCCGTGGCAAAGGCGGTGATGCCGAAAATGCCGAACACGGCGGAGGCGGCGGTGAGCAGAGCGCCGGAAAGCGCGCCCTGGAGCAGGATGTCCGGCGAATAGACGAACAGATAGGGCAGAAAGAACGATGGCAGGGCGATGGTGAAAGCGATAATGGAGGCCCTGGTCGGGTCGGCTTTGGCGATTCCGGCGGCCGTGAGCGTGGCCAGGCAGACCGGCGGCGTGATGTCCGCCTTGATGCCGAAGTAGAAGACGAACAGGTGCGCGGCCAGGCCGGGCACGCCCAGCTTGGCCAGCACCGGCGCGATGATCGTGCTGGTGACGATGTAGTTGGCCGTTGTGGGCAGACCCATGCCGAAAACCAGGCAGGCCAGCATGGAGACCAGCAGGGTGAACAGCAGGTTGCCCTGGGTCAGTTCGGCGATGTTGCCGGAAAAGCTCATGCCCAGGGCGGTCAGGGAGCAGGAGCCCACAATGAAGCCCACCACGGCGCAGGCCGCGGCCGTGCCCACGGCCCCTTTGGCGCCGCTGGCCAGGGTCTCGGAAAGCCTGGCCGGGTGCAGAAGAGCCCGGTTGCTCAGGCCGGCCAGGCAGACCATGGCCACAATCGCCCAGAAGGCCGCCTTGAGCGGCGTATAGCGCATGACGAGCATGCCGATGACCACCACGACCGGAATAAGGAGGTAGCCGTCCCGCTTCAGGATGTTCCAGGCCCGCTGGCCGGAGTCTATGCCTTTGATGTTGTCGCGCCGGGCCACAAAATGCACGTGCACGAACACGGAGACGTAATAGAGCAGGGCCGGCAGGGCCGCGGCCACGGCGATGGTCTGGTAGGGCAGCCGGAGGAATTCCGCCATGATGAAGGCCCCGGCCCCCATGATCGGCGGCATGAACTGGCCGCCGGTGGAGGAGCAGGCCTCTATGCCGGCCGCCTCCTCCGGAGAATAGCCGACCTTTTTCATCATGGGAATGGTCAGGGTGCCCACCGTGGCCGCGTTGGCTATGGAGGAGCCGTTGATGGTTCCCATAAGGCCGGAGGCGATGACCGCCACCTTGGCCGGGCCGCCGGACAGATGCCCGGCCAGGGCCATGGACAGGTTGTTGAAGAACTGCGCCCCGCCGCCGTGCACCAGAAAGGCCCCGAACAGGATGAACATGAAGATGTAGGTGCTGGAGACCCCGGCGGCCACGCCGAAAATGCCCTCGCTGGTCAGGTACATGTGCTGGACGATGCGTTGGAGTGAATAGCCCCGGATTTCCAGAAAGCCCGGCGCGTAGCTGCCGAAATAGCAATACAAAAGGAAAATGCCGGCCAGGAGGGGCAGAATTTTGCCCAGAACGCGGCGCGCCGCCTCCAGCACCACGGCCATGGTCAGAATGCCCAGCGCCACCTCGTGGGGCAGTATGGCCCCGCCGCGCAGGGCGATTTCGTTGACGAACAGGGCCACGTAGCCGCAGCCGGCCACGGAGGCGGCCAGCATGGCAAAGTCGATCCAGGCCAGTTTTTTGTTTTTGACCGGGTAGAGCAGGTAGATGATCGCCAGAGTGAAGCCCACGTGTATGGAGCGCTGCACCGGCTGGCGCAGCAGTTCTATGCCGGAGGTGTACAAGTGGAACAGCGACATGCAGACGCAAAGGACAAAGGCGCAACGCGTCCTGAACGGGCCAGGGCTTTCCTGCCGGGGAACTTCTTGAATGACGTCTTCCATGGCGCGGCCTACTTAAGAATGCCCAGTTCTTTATAATATTTTTCCGCTCCCGGATGCAAAGGGATTTTGATCTGGCCGGCGGCTTCCGCGTCCATGGCTTCCATGGATGCGGCCACGGCCACCAGGTCCGCCTTGTGGGCGAAGAGCTGCCTGGTCATTTCATATACCAGATCCGGTTTCAGCTTTTCGTGCACAGTCAGGATGTTGGGAATGCTGAAGGTGGCCACGGGTTCGCTCTGCCCTTTGTAGCTGTCCGGCTTGATGGCGTGCGGGCTGAAATAAGGGGCTGTGGCGCAGACTTTTTCAATGATCTCCGGGGGGAAACTCAACAGGTGCGCCGTGCCGATGGTGGTGACCTCCACCACGCTGGCAATGCCCGGGGAACCCACGGCAATGGCCGCGTCAATGTGTTTGTCCGCGAAAGCGGCCGTGGATTCCGCATGCCCAAGATACTCCGGCTTGATGTCCTTGTGCATGTCGATGCCGGCGGCCTTGAGGACCGTCCCGGCAATAAGCGGCGCGCTGCCGCCCACCGCTCCCACGGCCACGCGCCTGCCCCTGAGGTCTTCCAGGGTCTTTATGCCGCTGTCCTTGGCCGCGACAAAGTAGACCAGGTCGGAGTACAGAACCACCACGCCGCGCAGGAAGGGGTGCTTTTTGCCGGCGAAGTTGTTCAGGCCGTTGTAGGCGTCGTAGTACATGCCGTCGGTGATGCAGGCTTCCGCCTCGCCGGCGGCCAGGAGCCGGATGTTGTTGACCGTGCCGCCGGTGGACTGGGCGCTGGCTTTAAGCCCCGGTATGTTGTCCCGCCAGATGTTGGCCATGGTGGACCCGACCGGGTAGTAGGTGCCGCCGGTGGACCCGGTGGCGACGTTGATGAATTCGGCGGCCTGGGCAGCGGAGGAAAAGGCGGCGCAGAACAATATGGCAGCAAGGCAGAAAAGCTTCTTCATACTAAAAACCTCACCTTTTGGAGGGTTATCCGGAAAACGCGCTTTCTGGGGCGGCCTGGCGGTTCGAAAACGCGAGTCGGCGGATCAGGCCGGGCATTCAAAGCGATGGGACGCCTCTTCTTTTCTTAGAACGCGCAGAATGCCGTAGGTCAGGGCTTCCAGTTCGTTTTCGCCAGGCAGGACATCCACCGGGGCGAGAAAGGCGATGCGCGGGACAATCTGATCCATGAGCATTTTGGAGTTGGCCAGGGCGCCGGTTAGGACCACAAGATCCACCCGGCCGTTGACCACGGCGGCCAGGCCGGCGATATTCTTGGCCACCTGGTAGCACATGCCGGCATAGACCAGGGCGGCCCGGTCGTCGCCGACGGCTATGCGCTCTTCGATTTTAAGCGCGTCGTTGGTGCCCAGATAGGCCATAAGCCCGCCCTGGCCTCTGGTGCGCCGGGTGGCGGACAGCCGGTCATACTTGCCGGAAAAGCAAAGGTCAATAAGCTGCCGGTTGGGCAGGCCGCCGGAGCGCTCCGGGGAATACGGGCCTTCCTCGTCCGTGATCACGTCGACCATGCGGCCGCCTTTAAGCGCCGTGGCGCTTATGCCGGCGCCCATGTGGCAGGCGATGACGTTTTTTTCCGCCAGCTTCCAGCCGCGTTCCTTGCAGGCTTTTATGGACATGGCCCGCAGGTTCAGCACATGCCCGGAGGCTTTGCGCTTTATTTCCGGCAGGCCGGAAAGCCGGGCGATGTCCTCAAGCTGGTCCGTGACCACGGCGTCGTAAATGTAGGCGGGTATGCCCAGGGGCCGGGCCAGGTTGTAGGCCAGCAGCGCGCCCAGGTTGGAGGCGTGGTCGTCCACGGGCCGGCGGGTCAGAAAATCCACCATGCCCTGGTCCACGATATACGCGCCCTGCTCCAGGGGGGGCAGCTTGCCGCCCCGGCCGACCACGGCGGACAGGCCGGAAAGATCCGCATTCGCGCTTTTCAGGCAGTCCAGCAGGGCTTTTTCGCGCAACGGGTACTGGGCCACGTTGCTCTGGAAGGCGCGCAGCTCCTCGGCGTCATGGTCAATCTTGGCCTGGAAGATCAGGCCCTCGTTTTCATAAACAGCCACGCGCATGGAGGTGGAGCCGGGATTGACGGCCAGGATGCGGTATTTTTCCTGCGACATTGCAAACACTCCGAAAGCGGTTGATTGGCGTTTTACAGGGTGGCCGAGGCGGCCAGAACCATGGTCCGGTATTTGTCCGCCGCGGAAGCGGCCCGCGAGTTCAGAACCACCGGCGCCCGGCCGCCCACGACTATGCCGGCGGTCAGGGCGCCGGCGGAATGGCGCAGGCACTTGATGAGCACGTTGGCGCTGACGATATCCGGGCAGACCAGCAGGTCCGCGTCGCCGGCCACCGGGCCGGCGTAGCCCTTTATGGCGGCGGCTTCGCCGCATACGGCCAGGTCGTAGGAAATGGGGCCTTCCACGATGCAGCCGCTTATTTCGCCCCGCTGGTTCATGGCCTTTAGCTCGGCCGCGTCCAGGGTTTCCGGCATTTTTTCGTTGACCGTCTCGGCGGAGGCGATGACCGCCACCTTGGGATTGGCTATGCCCATGCGGTTAAGCGCCCCCACGGCGTTGAGCAGAATGTCGCGCTTTTGCTCCAGGCTCGGGCGGATGTTGATGGCCGCGTCGCACAGGGCCAGCAGCTTTGGGTAAGTGGCCACCTGTACGATGTTCATGTGGGAGATCAGCCGGCCGGTCCTGAAGCCGGCCTCTTCCTTGAACAGGCCCTTCAGCAGCGCGCCGGTGGGGATAAGGCCTTTAAGGATGAAGTCCGCCCGGCCTTCCCTTACGGCCAGGCCGGCCATAAGGGCGGATTCCTCCGGGGCGTCGGCGTTCACAATCTGATAATCGGCCGGATTCTCTCCGATGGCGGCAAGCTTTTCCGCCACCTTGGCGGCCCGGCCAAAGAGCACGGCATCGGCCAGTCCGGCTTTACGCGCGTCGCGCACGGCTTCAAGGGCGTGTTCCTCGGCCGCTTCGGCCACGGCCACAACCCGCTTTTTTTCGGCCTTCGCAAAAACATGGGCTTCCAGCGCTTCCAGAGTGGTGTATGGCATGGTTCATTTATCCTCAACGCTAAGCGCGAAGTCCGGGCAGACCATAACGCAGGTCAGGCATCCGACGCAGGCCTCCTGATTGGGGGCGGTCATGTAGGTATAGCCGGACGGGTTCATTTCCGCGCCGAAGTCATAGACGCCCTTTGGGCAGAGTTCGCGGCAGTAGCCGCAGCCTTTGCAGGCGCCCGAGTCGACCGTGACGGTGAAGTGTTTTTTTTCCTTGGCCATGGCTACCCCTTTGCCGCGAAGGCTTCGGCGGCTTGCATGCCGCGCCGGATGGCTTCAATGTTCAGATCGGCGGCTTCCCGCCTCATTTTTTTCCCGGCCAGGGCGCAAAGGTCGTCAAAGGCCACGGCCGGGCACAGGGCCATGGCCGCGCCCAGGCCGACCAGGTTGGCCGCCTTTGGCGCGCCGATGTCCTGGGCGATTCTGGCGCAGGGCACGGCCAGCCAGTTGGCCAGGCCGCGCTCTTTCATCAGGCTGGAGTCGTAGACCACCGGGGCGGACGCTTTGTCGTAGCGCGCCCCGACCACGTCGCTCAGGGCCAGAATGACCGAGGGCTCGGTGACCTGCTGGAAGAGGATTTCGTCCTTGTCCAGGATCACTTCGGCGGAGATGAAGCCGCCGCGCTGGGAGATGCCGTAGGTCTGGGTCTGGGCCACGTTCTGGCCGGCCAGAATGGCGGCCTCGGCCAGAAAGGAGGCCGCGAAGACCAGCCCCTGGCCGCCGGTGCCGGCCATGAGCACTTCATATTTAGGCATGGTCGCCTCCTTTGCTGGCGGTAATCCGGGCGCGCGCCGCTTCGTAACGGGTGGAGAAATCCTCGGCGTCGAAGTCCGCGAACTCGCCCGTGGGGAAGAACCCTTGTTCGGCCGCGTTTTCCATGGCCGTGAACCTGGCCAGAGGCAGGGCTTTTTCCTTGAGGTGGCGCAGCATGGCCACGGGCTCTTTCATTTTGTTCCTGGGGCCGAACAGGGTGGTGCAGGGGCTGATGGCCTCGACCACGGAAAAGCCCTTTTTGCCCAGGGCTTTCTTGATGCGGTTTTTCAGAACCTGGCCGTTGGCCACGGTTTCCCTGGCGAAGTAGTTGGCCCCGGCGGCCACGAGCAGTTTGGACAGGTCAAAGCTGCGCTCCGGGTTGCCGCCGATGGAGGTGCTGGTGATGGCGTCCGCCGGGGTGGTGGCGGAATACTGGCCGCCGGTCATGCCGTAGTTGTAGTTGTTCACGATTACGGCGGTGAGGTCCATATTCCGCCGGGCGGAATGGATCAGGTGGTTGCCGCCGATGGTCGCGCCGTCGCCGTCGCCCATCAGGACCACCACGTTCAGGTCCGGGTTGGCCGCCTTGGCGCCGGTGGCGAAGCTGAGCGCCCGGCCGTGGGTGACGTGCAGGGCGTTGGATTTGATGTAGTCGTCCGCCTTGCCCCAGCAGCCGATGCCGGAAACCACCAGGATGTCCCTGGCTTTCAACTCCAGCTCGTCAAAGGCGCAAAGCAGGGCGTTCAACACTATGCCGTTGCCGCAACCCGCGCACCAGAGCAGGGGAAGAGCGGAAGCGTTCAGCAGGGAGCGTTCAGGTGTTCTGCTCATGTTTTCCTCCCGCTTATTGCAGCGCCGCCGTTATGCCGGCGGGCGTCATGATGGAGCCGTTCCAGGTGTTCACTCCCCTGATTATGGAGTGATCGGGCACGAGCTTGCGCACTTCCCCGGCCAGTTGGCCGGCGTAGTTCATTTCCGCCACCACGATGCGCCTGGCGGTTTTGGCCGAGGCCAGGACTTCCTTGTCCGGGAAGGGCCAGAGGGTGACGAGCTGGAGCACGCCGACCTTTTTGCCCTGCTTTCTGGCCTCAAGCGCGGCCGCGCGGGCGGCGCGGCTGACGATGCCGGAAGCGATGATCAGGGTGTCGCAGCCTTCCACGTCAAAGGAGCGCGTCAGAACTATCTCGTCCCGGCCGGCTTCCAGTTTTGTGTAGAGTTGGGCCACGCGTTTGGCCGCGTTGTCCGGGGTGTTGCAACTGAAGCCGTCCTCGCCGTGCATGGAGCTGGTCACGTGAAAGACATGTTCGCTCCCGTATCCGGCCAACGGAGCCACCGCGCCCGGCGCGAAGGAAAAAGGCTTGTATTCGCCTGGCGCGCAAGCCGGAGAGGTCCTTTCCACGACTTCAAGCTCGCCGGGCTCCGGCGGCACCAGGTTTTCGCGCATGTGGCCGACCACTTCATCCGGGGCCAGCACCACGGGCACGCGGTATTTTTCCGAAAGATTGAAAGCCTTGACGGTCAGATCGAAACAGTCCTTTACCGAAGAAGGGGTCAGGGCGATGATGGATTGATCGCCGTGGCGGCCCCAGCGCAGTTGCATGATGTCCGACTGGGCCGGCTTGGTGGCCAGGCCGGTGGAAGGGCCGGAACGCTGCACGTTGACCACCACCAGGGGCACTTCGCCCATGACGGCCATGCCCAGGTTTTCCTGCATCAGGGAAAATCCCGGCCCGCTGGTGGCGGTAAAGGATTTCCGCCCGGCCAGGGATGCCCCGACGATGGCGCCCATGCTGGCTATTTCATCCTCCATCTGCATGAACACCCCCCCGAGTTCCGGAAGCTTGCGGGAAGCTATTTCAGCTATCTCCGAAGACGGAGTGATGGGGTAACCCGCGTAGAACCGCGCGCCGGCGTAAAAAGCCCCCTGCGCGATAGCGGCGTTGCCTTGCACCAGTTTTGCGTCTCGCATAAATGTGTTCCTTTCAGTCTTCCAACGGAGCCGCGCCGGGCGCGGCTCCGCCAGGAAGTTCAGGGTTAAGCCTCTCTGGCTGTCCGCGGCTGATAGCTGGAGTTGTAGCTCTTGCCGGAGACCAGAATGCCCACCACGATTATGGCCAGGCTTATGCCCAGGGCAAGGAAAAGGGGCTGGGCCACGTCAAAGGCCAGCTTGGCGATAATGGCCGAAGCGGTGCTGATGATGATGGAGGCCAGAGCCCAGGGCGGGGAGAGCCAGCCCGGCTTGAAAATGGCCAGGGTGATGGGAACGAATACGCCGCCGCCGCGCAGCAGGAAGGAGAAGAAGTTCCAGTACAGCACGGTGGAGGTAAGGTAAGTGTAGGCCAGGACGGAGAAAATGCAGGTCACGCAGAGCAGGGTGATGCGGTTGGCCTTGAGGATTGTCTCGTTGTCCTTGATCTTGAAGACGTTGCCCACAAAGTCGCGGGAAATCATGGTGCCGATGCCCAGGGCCTGGCCGGCCGTGGAGCCGATGATGGCCAGGAGCACTCCGGAGATGGCGATGCCGCCGAACCAGTCCGGCAGGTACTTGAAGAAGAAGGCGGGCAGGGCCAGAATCGGGGACAGGGTGGGATCCTGGGCGTGCATGAACATGCCGATGGCGATGATGGGCAGGCCCACGGGAATGACCACCAGTCCGGCCATGATCGCGCCGCGCGAGGCGGTGCGGGCGTCACTGGCGGAATACAGGGCCTGAATGTAGTTTTGGGAGCAGCAGATGCCGACCACGGTGGAGAAAATGTTGCCGAGCACCGTGCCGGTGCCGGTGCTGAACAGGTTCAGCCAGGGCTGGCTGGGGAAGGCTTCCGAGAAGTCGGGCATGTCGTAAAGGGCCACCAGGGCCACGATGCTGCCCACGATCAGGCCGACCCACAAAACGCTCATCTTGATGATGCCGGTTACGCTGCTGCCCTTCTGGCCGCTGAAGAAGACCGTCAGAAGCACCAGAACGGCCAGCAGGATGGTGGCGGCCAGATGGGAGACGCCCAGAATGGCGGCGATGATGTTGATGCCCGCGATGACGCCGGCCACGCAGCCGCAGAGCATGCTCAGCGTGCCGCAGATGCTGATGACCGGGGCCGCGTACTTGCCGTAGTGCAGGCCGAAGAATTCCGGCACGGTTTCCAGGTTGGTGCGGCGCAGCGCCCGGGCGTAAAAAATGCCCTGAATCAGAAAGCCCAGGCCGGCGCCCAGGGAATATGCCCAGGCGCACAAACCCATTTGGAAGGCCAGTTGGGCCGTGCCCACGGTCGCGCCGCCGCCGATGATCACGCCCACAATGCCGCCGGCCACCAGCGGCGAATTGGCCGCCCGGCCCACCAGGCTGAAGCCGGCGGCGGATTTGACGTTGCGGGCCGAGTAGATCGAATAACCGAGCGTGACCCCGATTACCAGCACCATGCCTAAGTAATGCATTACGCTGATTTGCATATAGCCTCACATGCGTGGTTAAAGATGTGCCGGGGGAGGACGAAGCCTCCCCCGGTTCAATACGGTTAAATCCAGCCGCGCCACTTCATGGCTTCAACGGTGCGGGTGAGGGCTTTTACCCAGCAGGCCATGCGCATGGTGATTTTCTTTTCCCCGGAGACGCTGTGGATTTCGTTGAACACTTCCAGGAAGACGTTTTCCAGCTTCTTGTTCACGAATTCCTCGGTCCAGGTGTCGTGGTTCAGGTTCTGGATGCGTTCAAAGTGGGCCACCTGGGTGCCGCCGGAGTTGGTGTACACGTCCGGGCAGTCAATGATGTTGCGCTGAAGCAGGATTTTTTCCGCGTCCACGGTGACCGGGCCGTTGGCGCCCTCCATGACCGCTTTGGCCTTGATCTTGGTGGCGTTGTCGCCGGTGATGACGCTCTGCACGGCGCAGGGGGCCAGAATATCGCAATCCTGTTCCAGCAGTTCGGCGTTGGTTACGGCCTTGGCCTTGGGGTAGCCGACCACGGTGCCTTTTTCATCAAACCAGGCGAACACGGCCTTGATGTCCAGGCCGTCCGGGTTGTACAGGCCGCCGTTCACGTCGGCCACGCCGCAGATGGTCACTTTGTCCTCGTCGTACAGGCGGACCAGGTTGCCGCCCACTTTGCCGAAACCCTGAACAACGGCGCGCAGGCCGGACATTTTTTTGTTCATGGAGGCGGCTACGGCGCGGGTGGCGTACTGCACGCCGCGGCTGGTGGCCAGGGCGCGTCCGGCCGAGCCGCCCAGGGGGATGGCCTTGCCGCTTATGGCCGCCGGCTCCAGCTTAAGGTGCATGGATTCCCATTCGTCCAGCATCCAGCTCTGGGTGCGGGCGTCCGTGCCGATGTCCGCGCCGGGGAAGTCCATCCAGGGGCCGGTGATGGGGGCGATGGCCCGGATATAGGCGCGGCACAGGCGTTCCAGCTCGTTGGAGGACAGGGTGGCCGGGTCCACGGCCAGGCCGCCCTTGCCTCCGCCGTTGGGAATGTTGTTGCAGGCGTTTTTTATAGTCATCCACATGCCCAGGGCGCGAACGTCTTCGGGGGTTTCATCCTTATGGAAGCGGGTGCCGCCCCGGATCGGCCCGATGGACCAGTTGTGGTGGAAGCGGTAGGCCTCAATGACCCGCACGGAGCCGTTGTCCATTTTCAGCGGGATGCGCACGGTCAGTTCCCGCATGGGCATCTTGAGAAATTCGTGGACGTGGTCCGGGAGCTTCATGATTGAAGCCGCTTCATTCAACTGGGCAAGCGCGTTTTCCAGAGCTGTCTTTGCTTTAGCCATGGTTCTTCCTCCGGGAGTCGTTTGTTTGGATGATTGAATGTATTATGCCAGTTGGTCGATGCAATAAATAAGTAAAACTGAAGATTTTTAGCAATATATTCTGCAATGTACGATTATGGAGAAGATATCGCAGTATTAGTGAATTGACAAAAAACGATATGTATCCGCAAAAAGCCTTTGTTGCGGTTTAGGCTGGCCTTGGTTGGTCCGGAAATGAATTTTCGCTGACTGATTTGCGTTAAGCAAAAGGCATGCCACTGCGGCCTGGAGGTGAATATTCAGGAAGGGTGAATATTATTCAGGCCAAAATATTGGATTTCCGGCCGCGTCGCCACCCTGGCCCAATCTGGAAGTCGGCGTGTCGAACGCGGCTGTGATTAAAAAAATTAACACTGTTAACAAAAAGGCGCGCCAGAAAAATCAGCGGACCCGGATGGGGCAAGCGGCAAGTCAATTTGTTTATTGATATATGTCGCGGAGCGTGCCGGGGCGCGGCGCGTGGCTGAGCCGCCGGGCGCCGCCGGGGCTCAAGCTGGCATAAAGGGAATAGTCGGACAAAGAAGGGAAGCCCGGCCGGCGCCAGGGGAATCCGGAAGCACGAACATGGCGGGAGCTCCGGGATCAAGAAAAGCGCTCGGCCTTTCCGCAGCCGCGCCGGAGAAGCATTCGCCGAAAACGCGCAACGGTTGCTCCACCGCATGGGGCGGGGGAGCGGAATTCCGCAAAGGCATATGAGCCGGAGTCTGAAACATCCGTCCTAAACCGGCCGCAACGTCAGGACGGGGCGGTTGATCCGGTTCACGCCGGTTTTTTATTCCTAAAAATCCTTTTAATTGCGGTCAGGCCCATTTTGCGGCGCAGGTAGCTGAGCTGGTACTGCAGGGGCAGGTTTTTGGGGCAGACGTCCTCGCAGGCCAGCAGGCCCATGCATCCGAACACGCCCTGGTCGTTGCCGATGAGTTCATAGTAGTCCTGATTGGTCCGCTGGTCGCGCGGATCAATGGCAAAGCGGGCGATGCGGTTTAAGGCGGCCGCGCCAAGGTAGTCCGGGCGCATGCGGGCCGTGCCGCAGGCGGCGATGCAGCAGCCGCATTCGATGCAGCGCTCCAGTTCGTAGATCTGCTGGGCCACGGCGTTGGACATGCGGTCTTCCGGGGCCTGGGGATCAAAGGGTTTGGAGGTGTGAATCCAGGATTCGGTCTTTGTGTACATCTGGCGGAACCAGGCCCCGGTATCCACGCAAAGATCGGCGATAAGCCTGAAAACCGGCAGAGGGAGCAGGGTGATGCGCTCCGGCAGGTCGCGTGTCTGGGTCTGGCAGGCCAGGCCGGGCCGACCGTTGATGACCATGCCGCAGGAACCGCAAATGCCGGCCCGGCAACAGAAGTCGAAGTTCAGGCCGGGGTCCTGTTCCTCACGCAGGGAGTTCAGGGCGATGAACAGGGTCATGTTGGCGCTTTCGGCCAGGCTGTAGGTCTGGAGGCGCGGGCGGGAGCTTTTGTCCGCCGGGTTGTGCCGGAAGATGTCGAATTGCAGTAGTCTCATTGGGGGCCTGCCTGTTTGGGAATCAGCCTGGAGTTGATGAATGCTTCGTCCGCCGGAATGATTTTGCCGCCGCCGTAGCCGCGCGAGCCGGGCGGCAGCTCGAAGCCGGGCGAGGCGTCCTCGTATTTCAGGTCCGGCAGGTCCGCGCCGGGCTTCCAGCAGGCCAGGGTGCGCCGGAGCCAGTCGCGGTCGTTGCGCTCCGGGTAGTCCTCGCGGCTGTGGCAGCCGCGCGATTCCCGGCGTTCCAGGGCCGCCTTGGTTATGCACAGGGCCAACTGGATCTGTCCACGTATTTTTAAGGCCGCGGAAAGTTCCGGCCAGGGGCCGGACGGGCCGGAGGCCAGGCCGACGTTCGCGGAGCGTGCCAGAAGCTCCTGGAGCAGGCTGACGGCTTTGGCAAGCCCTTCTTCGGTGCGGAAGACGAAACAGTGTTCCATTAGGATGTCCTGCATGGCGGCCCGGAGCTTGTAGGCGTTTTCCCCGCCGTCTTTGGGCGCGGGCGCTTTTTGCAGGGAGGCGATGCGCTCAAGCTGCTTTTTGGCGAAGTCATGGCCTAAAGCCGGACGGATGGCGGAATCCCCGCCATGGAGGAACTCCGCGATTTTTTTGCCCACAATGCCGCCGGCCACCACGGTTTCCGCCAGGGAATTGCCGCCCAGGCGGTTGAAGCCGTGCAAATCCCAGCAGGCGGCCTCGCCAACGCTGAACAGGCCCTTCAGCCCGTAAGCCGCGCCGTCCTTGTCGGTGCGCACGCCGGCCATGGTGTAGTGCTGGGTGGGGCGTACCGGAATAAGCTGATAGCGCGGGTCTATTCCCAGGAAGTGGCGGCAGATCTCGTCCACTTCGCGCAGCTTGGTGGATATGTGTTCGTTGCCCAGGTGGCGGATGTCCAGCCAGAGATGCTCGCCGTAGTCGCTGGGCACGCCGTGCCCGGCCCGGATGTGCTCCAGCATGCGGCGGGAGACCACGTCGCGCGAGGCCAGTTCCGCCTTTTCCGGTTCGTAGACCTGCATGAAGCGGTTTTCGTCAATGTCCAGCAGGGTTCCGCCGTCACCCCGGCAGCCTTCGGTTACCAGAATGTCCGGGGGCACGACGCCGGTGGGGTGGAACTGGTTGGCCTCCGGGTTGCCTATGGGCACCAGGCCGGTATCCAGGGCCAGGATGTGGCCGGAGCCGTCGCAGATGATCGCGTTGGTGCTGGCCCGATACAGGCGGCCGAAGCCGCCGGTGGCGATGACCGTGGCCCTGGCCAGGCGGATTTCCAACTCGCCGGTGCGCAGGCAGCGCACCACCGCGCCGAAGCAGGACGCGCCGTCGTGAATAAGGCAAACGGCCTCGCGGCGGTCCAGGATGGGAACGCCCAGTTGGGCGCAACGGTTGTCCATGGTGCACATCACCGAATGCCCGGTGCCGTCGGAAGTGTAGCAGGTGCGCCATTTTTCCGTTCCGCCGAATGAGCGGGCGGTGATCAGCCCGGCTTTTTCCGCCTTCTCCTCTTTTTCAAAGCGCTGGCCGCCCTTGAAGTAATGGCTGCGGCCCGGCTCCACCCTGTCCCAGGGCACTCCCCAGGCGGCCAGGCGGCGCATTTCGACCGGCGCCGCGTCCACGAACAGGCGGGCCACTTCCTGGTCCGCGCCCCAGTCCGATCCTTTGACCGTGTCCGCAAAATGCACGTCCGGGGAGTCGCCTTCGCCCATGACGCTGTTGCCCAGGGCCGCCTGCATGCCGCCCTGGGCGGCCGAGGAATGCGAGCGCCGGGCCGGCACCAGGCTCAGGCAGGCCACGCTGAACCCGGCCTGGGCCGCTTCCACGGCCGCGCGTTCGCCGGAAAGCCCCGCGCCTATGACCAGCAGATCCGTGTAAAAAGTATTCATAGGTTATGCCGCCTGTAAGAGAGCGAAACGGATCAGGGCCGCCAGGCCGAGCAGGGTGAAGAACCCGCCGGAGATCCACATGATTTTAAGGGCTTTTTCCCGTCGGGGCGCCGCGATTACTCCCCACTTGACCCCGATGCGGTACAAGCCGATCCAGGCGTGGCTCTGGGCCAGGAGGATCAGGCAGAAGTAAAAAATGAACCAGGCGGGCTTTTCTATTTTGGCGGCGGACTTGGCCGCGCTGATGGGCAGATCGCTGAGCACGCTCCAGACATGCACGGCGGCCAGGAGCAGAATGAACATGGCCGATCCGGCCTGAATGAGCCAGAGCCAGGTGTCGCGGTGCCGGATCAGTCGGGCCTGCCGCCAGATGCCGGTCTGTTCCGCGCGGACCCAGGGCATTTTACGGGCCGCCAGAATGAAATGCGCCAGAATGAGCAAAAACAGGAGCGGCCCGCCGGCCTGGGCCAGGTAGACGGCCTCGTAGGCGGCGGCCACCTTGTCCATGGCCCCGGCCCCGAAGAGCACGGCGCAGAGCATCAGCATGTGGAAGCAGAGAAAAGCGGCCAGGGCCAGCCCGGAAAGCATCTGAATGATGTCCAGAAGCCCGTCCCGCCTGGCGGAAGCCGGGGTAACAAAAGCGTTCACCGTATCCCCCTGGGGTTGGAAGTTATCCATTCGTCCTTAAGTTACACAACCGGGCAAGTTTATTCAATACAGCGGATGAATTATAAAAACATTACAGGTGATCGTATATTTGCTGAATTTTATGAGATTGCAATTATTCGATGCATAAGACATCTGCGTAAAACAGGCGAAACCTAGCGGAGTATTGTTGATTCATCTAATATTGACTAACCTTATATAAAAATTATTTTTTAATGATATTGCGATCGGAATAAAGAGAGTTTATATTGAGAAAAACCGTTGTGGATATATGGAGTCCGGGAAACGGACGTGTTTCTGAGTTTATTTTTTACAGGAAAATGCATGAGTTCTAATAAAAAAGCGTTTCTGGCTCTCGGCATGCTGTGCGTTGCCGTCGCCATGGCGCTGGCGGTTCCCGCCGGCGCTTTCTGGGGCGGCAGGGGAACCGCTGTTACCGCCAAGGATAATCTGGTGCTTTTGCCGGAAAAGAACGTTTCGGAAAAAGCCTCTTATTATTTCATCAAGATCGACCGGGACGGGAAGACCAAAGACGTGGTCTTTTTTGCCGTGCGCGACGGCAACGGCGCGGTGCACCTGGCTCTGGACGCCTGCGAGGCCTGCTGGAAGGAAGGCAAGGGCTATACCCAGGACGGCAAGTTTTTTCGCTGCAACAACTGCGACATGCTCTTCAACGTGGCCCGCATAGGCACCAAAAAGGGCGGCTGCAACCCCCATCCGGTGAGCTTCAGCCTGCTGGACGGTTCCATAGTCATTCCCCTGGAAGATCTGGTGGACGGCGCCAGGTATTTCGATTAATCAGGCATAATATGAATATTCTGACCATTCCTTTACGTTGCGTGCGGCAAAAATGGCCGCGCGCCCTGGCTCTTTTGGGCATCTTCATGTTGGGCGCGGCCGCCATTGTGGCGTTGCAAAAGGTTTCCGCCGCCGTGGGCGAAGGTTTTGAGAAAAAACTGGCGGCTTTTGGGGCGAACATAATCATTTCGCCCAAGCGGGAAACCCTGACCATAAGCTATGGCGGCATAACCCTGGGCGACATGCTTGTGGACGAGGGCCGCATACCCGTGCGGCCCGCCCTTAAGGCCATTCGCGGCATCCCCCTGCGGGATCGCATAGCCGTGGTGGCCCCCAAGCGGGTGGGCCTGGCGCGCGTGGACGGCAAGCCTGTGCCGGTGGTTGGCGTGGATTTTGACCAGGAACTGGATCTTAAGCGCTTCTGGGCCGTGGACGGGGTTTTTCCCGGCGAGTCCGAGAAAATGCCGGCCAACGGCGTTTTTTCCGGACAAGATATCGGACTTGATAAGTCTGAAAATCAGGTTCTGGCCGGACATGCCCTGGCGGAACGCCTTGGCCTTGCGCCCGGGGCCAAGTTCCGGCTGGGCTCGGAAACGGCCGATGTGGCCGGGGTGCTTCAGCTGACGGGCAGCGATGACGACAACGTGCTTTTCATGCCTCTCGGCCTGGCCCAGCGCCTGCTGGGCGTTAACGGCGGCGCCGACCTTGACGGGGCGGACTTTGTGGAAGTGGCCGCGCTCTGTTCCGGCTGCCCCATTGAGGATATCGTGGCCGAGCTTAAAAACGCGCTGCCGGATACGGAGGTCAAGGCCCTGCGCCAGGTTGTGGCCCAGCGCATGTACGCCATCCATTTCGCCCAGGATCTGGCCCTGTTGGTGGCCCTGGTCATTCTGGTCTGCGCCTGCGCCATGGTGGCCATGTCCATGTTGTCCGCCGTGAACGAGCGGCGCAGGGAAATAGGCGTGCTCCGGGCCGTGGGCTATTCGCGCGGCGGCATTTTCGTCATTTTCGCCTCCGAGGCCCTGGCCATAGGCGTGGCCGCCGGGATTCTGGGCTACGCGGCCGGCTGCCTGACCGGGGAAAGCATCCTCACCGGCCTGCACCTGGAGGCCGCCACTCTGCCGCCCTTCAGCACCCTGGAAATGCTCGCCTGCGGCCTGGTCGCCGGGCTGATCGCCACGGCCTCCGCCGCCTTTCCGGCCTGGAAGGCCGGTCTGGTGGACCCGGCCCAGGCTTTGACGGCGCTGTAATGGAAAATATTATGTTGCAAGCTAAAGATATTCGTTTGTCCTTTGCCGGGGCCGGCGGCCCCACGCCCGTCCTCAAAGGGGTGAACCTGAAAGTGGCGCGGGGCGAGTTTCTGGCCGTGGTCGGGCGTTCCGGTTCCGGCAAGTCCACGCTGCTGAACGTGCTCTCCACCCTGGTGCGGCCGGACAGCGGCGAAATCATTTTTGAAGGGCGCAACCTGGCCGCGGCTTCCGAAGCGGAACGCAACAACCTGCGCAGCCGCAGCTTTGCCATGATTTTCCAGGCCCATCACCTGATACCGTACCTTAGCGTGCTGGAAAACGTGCTTTTGCCCTGCGTGTCCGGCCTGGCCCCGGTCAGCGGAGCCAGCCGCGCCCAGGCCCTGGAGCGCATTTCCGCCGTTGGCCTGGCCGGCAAGGAAAACAGCCTGCCGGGCGCGCTTTCCGGCGGAGAGCAGCAACGCGTGGCCATAGCTCGCGGATTGGCCACCGGGGCGGGCATTCTTTTTGCCGACGAACCCACCGGCAGCCTGGACGCGGCCACCGGGGACTCCATTATGGCCCTGTTGCGGGATTTGAACGCCAGGGGCCTGACCATAGTGATGGTTACGCATAACCCGGATTACGCCGGGCTGGCCGGGCGCACCGTGACAATGCGGGACGGAGCGGCGGCTTAGGCCCGGGAATCGCGGCCGGGTGGCCGCCGCATTGCCGCGAACCGCCCTCCGGATGCCGCGGGGCGGTTTGCTTTTCGGCCCATCAGCCAAGAAAGCGCAGGACCAGGTAGGGGATGATGAAAAACATCCAGGCGCATATCTTGTACCAGGCCATGCCCGCGTAATGGATGGCGTCGAAGGTCCGGCGCGGCAGGTCGAACCAGCGCCGGTGCAGGCCGTATATCCATTCGCGGGCCATAGTGAACAGAAAAAACCAGAGGCTTACAAAAACGAGGTTGAGTATCGCCCCCCAGCCGAGGAATGCGCGCAGGGTTTCCAGGGTCATGGCCGGCTCCTTGTCTTTTACGGAGTTTAGCGGCTTTTACACCCGTATACGTCTTTTTGGGCGCCGGGAGAAGCCTGTGGTTGCAATTTTTTCGCTCTTGCGATAATCCCACTCCAGAAAAAATGAGAGTGGCACTATTATTCGCCTAATTTTTCAGGGTAGCACAATTTTACTTGCAATGGAAGGATTATGAAACAAGTGCGGGTATGGTTGCTGGCGGCGGGGCTGATTGTTTTGGGGTGCAAGCATGCCTGGGCGGAGGGATTCGCCCTTTATGAGTGGGGCGCCAGGGGCATAGCCCTGGGAGGGGCCACCATGGCCCGTTCCGCGGACCCTTCGGCCATCGCCTCCAACCCGGCCCTGATTACCCAGTTGCCGGGCATTCAGTTCCAGGCCGGCGCCACGGCCATCACCCCCGCCGGCACCATGCGCTTTGACGACGACGTGGCCGGCGTGCACGGCAGCTACGATCTTAAGCCCGCCACCTGGGTCATTCCCAACATGTATTACACGCAGCGCCTGAACGATTCCTTTACCATAGGGGTGGGGGAATTTTCCCGCTTCGGCCTGGGCATAGGCTACCCCAAGAACTGGCCGGGCCGCTACAACGTTTACAATATTGAACTGACCACCCTGTCCGTGAACCCGGTGATTGCCTGGAAGGTCAACGAAGCCCTGTCCCTGGCCGCCGGCGTTGAGCTTATGTACCTGGACATAGGCCTGAACAAGCGGGTCAACCCGAAATTCATGAACCCGAATTTGGGTCCGGTCGATTTCAACCAGGATCCCCTGGATGTGGATTCGGATATGGAGGCCAACAGTCTGGGGGTGGGCTTCAACCTGGGCCTGCACTGGCAGATTAACCCGCAGTGGGCGTTCGGCCTGGGGTATCGCAGCCAGGTTTCCCACCGGGCCGAGGGCGAGAACGACTTCACGGTCATGAATCCGGCCGTGGCCCCGTTGCTGAACCCCAGCTACCGGGACAGCGACGTGCACGCCACCGTGGTGCTGCCGGATTCCGTTTCCGGCGGCCTTGCCTGGACCCCCCTGGATAACCTCTCCCTGGAGGCCGGGGCTGTCTGGACGCGCTGGAGCACCTTCCGCTCTTTGCGCATCCATCTTGAAGATCCGATGGACACTGTTGCCGAAAGCAAGAAGGATTGGGACGACGCCTGGCGCTTTAACTTCGGCGTGGAGTACGCGCCACTGGACTGGCTGATCCTGCGCGCCGGCTACGCTTACGACATGTCGCCCATGACCGAGCGCTACGAGGACTACATGA